>CALHGE010000049.1 GCA_938029725.1 uncultured Flavobacteriaceae bacterium | reverse complement strand
TTTAGCTGCGTTGTTTATAATTTGATCTATACCTACCAAAGAGAAGTTAAAGGTCATAAACTCAATAATAGGTCGGTTTCCCAACATGGCAGAACCTACACCGATACCCGAAAAACCTAATTCAGAGATCGGGGTATCTATCACCCGTTCCGCCCCAAACTCATCCAACATTCCTTTAGAAGCTTTGTAAGCACCATTATATTCCGCAACCTCTTCGCCCATTAAATAAATAGACTCATCATTTCTCATCTCTTCTGACATCGCCTCACAAATGGCTTGTCTAAACTGTAATGTCTTCATATTGTATGTTTCTTTATTACATCAAAAACGCATGCAAAAATATGAAATTATATATCAAATAACTGCTGCCTTAAATCAAAATAAGTTATAAAATTTACTATGCATGCATAGTAAATTCGAAATTTAATACTTATCTTTACGAAGTCATTTTAAAGACCTTAATAGATGAAAATATTAGTTTGCATAAGTAATGTGCCGGATACCACATCCAAAATAAATTTTACCGACGGTGATACTAAATTTGACTCCAACGGAGTGCAGTTTGTTATCAACCCAAATGATGAATTTGGTTTAACACGCGCAATGTGGTTTAAAGAAAAACAAGGCGCTACAGTTCATGTGGCGAATGTTGGCTTGGCTACAACAGAACCTACCATAAGAAAAGCGTTGGCAATTGGCGCTGATGAAGCTATTCGTATCAATGCAGAACCAACTGATGGCTTTTTTGTTGCTCAACAATTAGCAGAAGTTGTAAAAAACGGTGGATATGACCTCGTAATTGCTGGTAGAGAATCAATCGATTATAATGGCGGTATGGTACCAGGTATATTGGCAACTTTATTAGATATGAACTTTGTAAACACATGTGTTAGTCTAGAAGTTGATGGAACAAACGCTACCGCAATGCGAGAAATAGATGGTGGTAAAGAAAAAATAGCTACAAGTCTACCTTTAATCATTGGCGGACAAAAAGGTTTGGTTGAAGAAAGTGATTTAAGAATTCCAAACATGCGTGGCATTATGATGGCTAGAAAAAAAGCCTTGAATGTTGTCGAACCCGTTGATGCAAGCAAAGCAACTCAAGACACCAAATTTGAAAAACCAGAAGCAAAAGGCGCAGTAAAATTGGTTGACAATGTCGATGATTTAATTAACCTTCTTCATAACGAGGCGAAAGCAATTTAAAAAAAGAATTATGTCAGTATTAGTATATACAGAATCAGAAAACGGAAAATTCAAAAAGAATGCTTTTGAAGTTGCTTCTTATGCAAAAGCAGTAGCCGACCAACTCGGCACTTCTGTTACCGCAATTTCTATCAATGCACTAGAGAATGACCATCTTGGGGCTTACGGAGTTTCAAAGGTTTTAAATGTTTCAGATGATCGTTTAAAAACTTTTAATGCGAAAGCATTTGCAAATACAATTGGTCAAGCGATTGCAAAAGAAAACGCTACTACCTTAATAGTAAGCTCAAGCACAGATACAAAATTTCTTATTCCTTTAGTAGCAGGAAAATTGAACGCAGGCTATGTTCCTAATGTAGTTGCAGCACCTCAAGGCACTAGTCCTTTTATGGTCAAGCGTAGCTCTTTCAGTAATAAGGGTTTTGCTTATACTGAAATCAGCTCTGACGTTAAAATCATTGGTGTTTCAAACAATGCTTATGGAGTGCATGAAAATGCAACTTCTGCTGCGGTAGAAGATTTTAGTCCTTCATTGAGTGAGGCTGATTTTTCAACAAAATCTATTGAAATTGATAAAGTAGTTGGAAAGGCTACCATTGCCGATGCTGATATTGTTGTTTCTGCAGGAAGAGGAATGAAAGGTCCGGAAAACTGGGGAATGATTGAAGAATTAGCAGAGGTTTTAGGAGCGGCAACTGCATGTTCAAAACCAGTTTCTGACTTAGGCTGGAGACCACATGGAGAGCACGTTGGCCAAACCGGAAAACCAGTAGCAAGTAACCTTTACATAGCGATTGGAATTTCAGGGGCAATACAACATTTAGCCGGAGTTAGTTCTTCAAAAACGAAAGTTGTCATTAATACAGATCCAGAAGCGCCTTTCTTTAAAGCTGCTGACTACGGTATTGTTGGTGATGCCTTCGAAGTTATCCCGCAGCTTATCGAAAAATTAAAGGAATTTAAAGCTCAAAACGCTTAAATTTTGTTAATTTGCCCTTATAAAGAGGGGCTGTTCAAATAAATTGGTCAACCCTTTTTGTTTGAACAGCCTTTTTTAGTTTAAAACATCTATGAGCTTAGTACGATTAAAAATAAAAGGAATATCCTACAGCCAAACACAAAACGGTGCATACGCCCTGATTTTGAATGAAGTTGATGGTGACCGCAAGCTGCCGATTGTAATCGGGGCTTTTGAAGCACAATCCATAGCAATCGCCTTGGAAAAGGAAATCAAACCTCCGCGTCCGCTAACTCATGATTTGTTTAAAAATTTCTCAGATCGATTTGACATTGTCATCAAGCAAGTGATTATTCACAAGCTAGTAGACGGCGTCTTCTATTCCAGTATTATTTGCGAGCGTGATAAGATTGAAGAAATAATCGATGCGCGTACCAGTGACGCTATAGCATTGGCTTTGCGTTTCAGTGCTCCTATTTTTACCTATAAAACAATTTTAGATAAAGCCGGAATCTTCTTGAAATTTTCATCCAAGGATAAGGAAAAGAGTGAAAATGATGACAGTATCATGGTTGATGAAATAGTACAAGAAGGTGAAACTGTCGAAATCGAGCAAGGTGCTACTGACGGTTACACTGAGCTTACAATAGATGACCTCAACAAAGAACTGGAAAAGGCTGTAGCCAATGAAGATTATGAAAAGGCTGTCAAACTGAGAGACGAAATCTCAAAACGAAACTAAATAGCAAGTGTTTTATGAAAACCCCATTATGGATTCTTCTACTTGCCTTATTTGTTTGCTTTCCTTCTCTTGCTCAAGATAGTATTGCAGCAGAGATGCTTCCATCGCTTCAACCCACAACTAGTAATTCTTTAGAACAAATAATCCCAAATGACGGGTTTTCAGTTCATAGTCTATGGCGCGGTATTTTAGGTATGGGCGCGCTACTACTTATCGCATTTCTTTTTAGCGCCAATAGAAAAGCCATCAATTGGAAAACAGTTGGTATTGGGTTGGGCCTCCAACTAATTATAGCGATAGGTGTTTTAAAAGTACGTTTTGTTCAAATTATTTTTGAATGGATTGGTAGGCGCTTTATAGATCTTTTAGAGTTCACAAAGGCAGGTAGTAAATTTCTGTTTGAAGGATTAGTAGTCGATATGGATACCTTCGGGTATATTTTCGCATTCCAAGTGCTACCCACAATCATTTTCTTTTCAGCACTTACATCAGTATTATTCTATTTAGGAGTCATTCAAAAAGTTGTAAAAGCCTTAGCCTGGTTACTTACTAAATCATTAGGAATTTCAGGAGCGGAAAGCTTATCAATCGCAGGAAATATTTTTTTAGGTCAAACAGAAGCACCCCTTCTGATTAAAGCCTATCTAGAAAAAATGAACAAGTCTGAAATTCTTCTTGTTATGATTGGAGGAATGGCTACTGTTGCAGGAGCAGTTCTTGCTGCCTACATTGGCTTTTTAGGAGGAGACGACCAAGTCTTGCAGCTTATTTTCGCCAAACATCTTCTAGCGGCATCCGTTATGGCTGCGCCAGGAGCAATCGTAATCTCAAAAATTTTATATCCGCAAACGGAAACTATAAATACCGAAGTGAAAGTATCGCAAGATAAAATTGGTGCAAATATTTTAGATGCGATTGCTAATGGTACGACTGAAGGTCTAAAACTAGCTGTGAATGTTGGTGCCATGCTTTTAGTTTTTGTTGCCTTTATTGCTATGATCAACGGTATTTTAGGAGGACTTGGCGAATGGACTTCACTAAATAGTTGGATCGCAGAAAACACGGCCTACGACAAATTCTCTCTTGAGGCCATTTTAGGAACCGTCTTTGCACCGCTGATGTGGCTCATTGGAGTAGCCAAAGAAGATGTCATGCTCATGGGACAATTATTGGGAATCAAGTTAGCAGCAAGTGAATTTATCGGGTATATACAATTAGCTGAGCTTAAAGACATGGCTACTAGCCCTCATTTTAAGTTTAATAAGTCCATCATTATGGCTACTTACATGCTCTGCGGCTTTGCCAATTTCGCGTCTATCGGAATTCAAATTGGGGGTATCGGCTCACTTGCGCCGGGTCAGAGAAAAACCTTATCAAAATTCGGAATGAAAGCTGTGCTTGGAGGCTCTTTGGCCTCTTTACTATCGGCTACCATTGCTGGAATGATATTGGGTTAATTCATAGATTTTATATTTTTCGATAATTTAATTATTTCTTCGCTAACATTCGTTTTAATCTAATTATCAATCCGTTAAACGAAATTTACCTTTATCTCATTTCAAAATACCTATTTTACAAAATCCCGATATAGTTTAATATTGAGCTTATGTTAAGCTCTTTCAATTTAAATATTTATGAAACTCAGGTACCTCCTATGTTTCCTTTATAGCTCTTTTTTATTCGGCCAAAATATTGGAGATTTTCAATCTGTTGTACCTACAAGTCAGACCACAGAATTCATATTCCCAAGCTCTCATACATTCCAGAAAATTATAGCGCAAGGCGACCCGCTATCTGCTGGCGGCGTATTAATGGGCAATACTGATTTTACAGGATATGTTCCTATAAACGGCAGTAGCACTAATGGCTTTTTAAGCATCAACGCAGAAACCTTACCAGGAGGTGTTTCCGTATTGGATATAAATTACAACAATACCACAAAGTTGTGGGATACTACTTTATCACAAGCCATAGATTTTACGGCTGTTGTGGGCACTGCTGCCAACTGTTCGGGTACAGTAACGCCATGGAATACTATTATAAGTTGCGAAGAATATACTTCTAAGGAATTGGTTACGAACGGTATCATAACAGATTTAGATATGAATAATGACGGTTATGACGACTTAGGCTGGGCAGTTGAAATTGACCCTTCAACAAAGATGGTGATTGACAAACGTTGGGCTCTTGGAAATTTTAAACATGAGAATTTAGCGATACATCCAAATGAACGCACTGCCTACCAAGGCACCGATAATTTTACAGGTTTTGGCTTTCTCTACAAATTCGTAGCTGATGTAGCTCAAGATTTGAGTAGTGGAAAGCTTTACGTTTACAAGGGGCCAAAAGACGGTAATGGAGATTGGATTTTATTGAATAATACCACAAAGGAAGAACGGAATTCAACAAAAGAACAAAGTACAGCGGCAGGGGCTACCAATTTTGAAGGAATAGAAGATGTTGAAATTGGGCCAAATGGAAGTATTTATTTTGCCGTAAAGAATGAAGACCGCGTATATCGATTTCAAGATTCTGACGCAATAAACGGAATCACCGTAACTAATATGGAAACCTATGTGGGGAACGCTAGTTATTCTATTGCGCACGCAAATGGCTCCACCCTATTAATTGGGGATATGGTAATGATAATTTAGCCTTTGATTTAGAGGGAAATCTTTGGGTTTTACAAGATGGTGACGACAACTATATATGGGTGGTTAGAAATGGGCATTCTCAAGCAAACCCAAATGTAGAATTATTTGGAATCGTTCCAACTGGGTCTGAACCAACAGGCATAACATTTTCTCCAGACAATCGGTTTCTTTTTATGTCTATACAACATCCAAGTAACGGAAATGCTGTTACGACTCAAACTGATGCTGCAAACATTAAAGTAGCATTCGACAAGTCAACCACTATTGTCATCGCATTAAAAGAAAACTTAGGACTAAGCTCAGAAATGGTTTGGTATCTGGATGCAGATGGAGATGGATATGCAGTTTCCCCTTCAGTGCTTAGCGCAACTAGTCCAGGACAAGGCTATACCACGACTGTTCTTCCATTAACTGACTGTGATGATACCGATGCAACCGTTTTTGAAGTAGCTACTTGGTATCTTGATGTAGATGGGGATGGCTTTGCGGTAACAGCAACCGTTGAAAGTTGTAATAGTCCAGGAACGGGGTATACAAAAACCGTATTACCAAAAACAGATTGCGATGATACCGATGCCGCAGTTTTTGAAGTAGCTACTTGGTATCTTGATGCAGATGGGGATGGCTTTGCGGTAACAGCAACCGTTGAAAGTTGTAATAGTCCGGGAACGGGGTATACAAAAACTGTATTACCAACCACAGATTGTGATGATACCAATGCAAACGTTTTTGAAATAGCTACTTGGTATCTTGATGCAGACGGAGATGGCTTTGCGGTAACAGCAACTGTAGAAAGCTGTAACAGTCCGGGAACTGGTTATACAAAAACAGCACTCCCAACAACAGATTGCGATGATACCGATGCTGAGCTAAACCCTGAGACACTTTGGTATTTAGATGCAAATAATGATTCCATTGCAGATACAGTAGAATTTATAATCTCATGCGAAAGTCCAGGAATAGATTATACCACGGCCAAGCTTACCCCTTTTGCTGATACTATTGAAATCCAACTTTACCCAAACCCCACTCAAAACAGTGTTGATCTAGATTTTGGAAAACTTCTTAGTCAAGTTGACATAACGCTCGTTAACGCATCAGGACAATTGATCAAGACAGCATCATTTACCAATACACGTACCATAAACCTGAGTTTAATGTCATTAGCTTCAGGATTATATTATGTAGCAATTAGTAGCGATAATAAAATTCTTGGCTATCAAAAAATCAGCAAACAATAATCAGAAATGGTAGTTAATAAAATTTTATAACCGTTTCGGAATTCAATCACTTTCCTCATCCCAAAATTCTATTTTTACAATATCAAAATATAATTACAAAAGCTGATTTTTAGAATTAAATCATAGGCGAACATCTATTTATGAAACAATATCACGATTTATTAAAGCATGTGTTGGCGGAAGGCAACCAAAAAGGAGACAGAACAGGAACAGGCACTAAAAGTGTTTTTGGATACCAAATGCGTTTTGATTTAAGCGAAGGTTTTCCCATGGTTACAACGAAGAAGCTGCACTTGAAGTCTATAGTACATGAATTGTTATGGTTTCTTAAAGGAGATACTAATATAAAATACCTTCAAGAAAACGGGGTACGCATCTGGAATGATTGGGCCGATGAAAATGGAGATTTAGGGCCAGTATACGGTCATCAATGGCGCAACTGGAATGATGATGAAGTTGATCAGATTAAAGATGTAGTTCACGCTCTAAAAAACAACCCTAACAGCAGACGCATTATGGTTTCGGCTTGGAACCCTAGTGTACTGCCTGATACGTCAAAATCATTTGCTGAGAATATTTCTAATGGAAAAGTAGCATTACCCCCATGTCATGCTTTTTTTCAATTTTATGTTGCTGACGGAAAGCTCTCTTGTCAATTATACCAGCGCAGTGCTGATATCTTTTTAGGCGTTCCATTTAATATTGCTTCCTATGCATTATTCACCATGATGATGGCTCAAGTTTGTGGTTATGAGGCCGGTGAATTCATTCATACATTCGGTGACGCTCACATCTATGACAATCATATGGAGCAGGTCGAATTACAATTGAGTCGTGAGTGCAGACCACTACCTAAGATGGTTCTCAACCCTGAAGTGAAAGACATCTTTGATTTTAAATTTGAAGATTTTTCTTTGGTTGACTATGATCCACATCCTCATATTAAGGGGGCCGTTGCAGTTTAAAATCGTTTTATGAAAAGGTATTTATCATTCTTTTTGCTTTTATGTTTTCTAAATGGATTTTCTCAAGAAAAAAGAAAAACCTATTCTACATATTCACTTTGTCAAGGAGAATATGACAAAGACAAATGCATCTATACTAAACTGCAGCAAAAAATTCTCGCTTTTTATGATAGCAAAGCAATTGACATAATTTTTAAAGAAGCCACCAGAGACACCATTACTATTAACACTAGTTTAGCGATTAATGTAGATGGAAATATCGATCTAATGAACTCAAATATTTCTTCATATGATAACTACATCGATGAGATAAACACCAAGATATTACAGCATCTAGATTCTTTTATTGTAACGAAAGACAACTCAGGAAATCCGCTTTCCGAACTTGTATTCACACGATTATTTTTCACTCTTGACCATACGAATGGCTTGCAAAACATTTCACCGCTGCCTTATGGTGGAGATTATGCTACAGAAAACGTTGGGTTTGCCATAATAGAGAATGTTCCTATATTTCCAGGTTGTGAACTACAAGCAAAAAACAAACATAGAAAATGTTTTAACGAACAAATGATAGCGCATATCAGGCGAAATTTTAGATACCCGAAAAAAGCACAGCGTAAAAAAATATCTGGTCGAGTCAATGTCATGTTTATCATAGATAAAAAAGGAAAAATAACTAAAATTCGAACGTTTGGCGCTGATCAACTTCTTATGACTGAAGCCCGCAGAATAATTAGTCTTCTTCCGCGCATGACGCCAGGCAAACAAAGAGAGAAACTAGTAAGAGTGCCTTTCTCAATACCGATAACTTTTAGACTTCAATAAAAGTTTTCCTAATTATATTTCTTCGAATTAAACATTTACAGATTCCCTATCTTTATAGTATAAATCATTCCCTATGATTCTTACCGATACCATTCTAGATTTTTTTCTAGAAACTAGAACATATACAGAACAACTTTGCAAACCTTTAGAAATTGAAGATTATGTGGTGCAACCTATAATCGATGTTTCTCCACCTAAATGGCATTTAGGTCATACCACCTGGTTCTTTGAGGAATTTATTCTCAAACCACATGCAAAAGACTACCAGGTATTCCATGAAGACTTTTCCTTTGTTTTTAATAGCTATTATGAAACTATAGGTAAACGCGTTGTGCGCTCTGACCGCGGCAATCTTTCTAGACCATCTGTTCAGAAAGTTTACGATTACCGGCATTATGTGACTTCTGCGATAAAAGAACTGTTTGCTGAGCGTCAAAATCAAGCGCTTATTGATCTCTTTGAAATTGGTATCCATCATGAAAAGCAACATCAAGAATTACTACTAACAGATATCAAATATATTTTAGGAAACAACCCTATACTTCCTGTATACTCCACTGATTTCAAAGAACATTCCACAGAAAAACACCCTTCAGAATGGGTTTCTATTGAAGAAGGTATCTATGAAATCGGCCATGATTCAGAATCCTTTTGTTACGATAATGAATTAGGAAGACATAAGGTCTATTTACATTCGTTTGAAATAGCAAACAAGCTGGTCACTAATCAAGAATACATCGATTTTATCTCTATTGGTGGATATGAAAAATTTGACCTTTGGCATGCAGAAGGCTGGGATTGGGTGTTAACAAACAACATTAAAGCCCCCTTATACTGGCATAAGATTGGTGGAGAGTGGTATTATTATTCATTAAAAGGACTAGAGAAAGTTGATTTGAATGCGCCTCTAACTCATATTTCTTATTTCGAAGCTTTTGCTTTTGCTCAGTGGAAAGGCTGCAGATTACCAACTGAATTTGAGTGGGAAGCTGCACAAAGCTATTTTTCATGGGGCAAACGATGGGAATGGACAGAGAGCTCCTACCTGCCCTACCCCAACTATACTAAAGCTGCTGGCGCCTTAGGAGAATATAATGGCAAGTTTATGGTCAATCAAAAAGTACTCCGTGGCGGTTCAGTAGCAACACCCATAAAACACACTAGGCCCACCTATCGTAACTTTTTTCAAACTAATTTACGGTGGCAGTATACTGGTTTACGATTAGTTAAATAATTTTCAATCCCCGACGTATAGTTTTAGCTCAAAGAACGACATACATTTTATGCAAGAACGAACAGAAACCATTTTTGAAACTCAATTTGAAGAAGACGTTTATACCGGACTCACCGATTACCCCAAACATCTTTCCTCAAAATACTTTTACGACGAAAAAGGGGATAAACTTTTTCAGGACATTATGAATATGCCTGAATACTATCTTACCAATGCCGAGTTCGATATTTTCACAACCCACACTGATGAAATAACTCAACTTTTCGCGAAAGATTCGAGGCACTTCAATCTGATTGAACTCGGCGCTGGTGACGGGAAGAAGACTAAAATTCTATTACAAAATCTGATAAACAACAACATTCCATTTAAGTACCTTCCGATTGATATTAGCCAGCATGTTTTAGATCAATTATCGGATTCCCTTAAAAAAGAAATTCCGAAAGTTTCGGTCAAAACACAACAAGGCACCTATTTCGAAGCTCTGAAGAACATCGCCTCCCTAACTGATGACAAAAAAGTTATTCTCTTTTTAGGCTCCAACATTGGAAACTTGTTACATTCTCAGGCCATTGAATTTTTAACGAAAGTTCAAGAACTAATGAGCAAGGGTGATTTATTCTTTGTTGGGTTCGACCAAAAGAAAAATCCACAAAGCATTTTAAATGCATATAATGACCCTAAAGGCATTACAGCAGCATTCAACAAAAACGTTTTAGCAAGAATTAATACAGAACTGGGTGGAAATTTCGATTTGGACAAGTTTCTACATTGGGAAGTTTACGATCCGGAATCAGGAACCGCCAAAAGCTATTTGGTCTCAAAAGAGCAACAATCAGTTGTTGTGGAAAAACTAGACTTGAAAATAGACTTTGCTTATTGGGAAACTATTCACACTGAAATCTCCCAAAAATATGATGACAGAACAGTTGCTTGGCTAGCTGAAAAATCTGGACTTCAAATAGATACTCAATTCACCGATTCTAAAAATCAATACAAAAACTACGCCTTTAAAAAAGCATACTAAAAGATTTCTGCCGATGCAGAAATGACAACAAAACATCTATTTATGAAAGCAATTTGGAATAACACCGTAATAGCAGAAAGCAATGAAACTCTTGTGGTTGAAAACAACCATTACTTTCCTGCAGATAGCATCAAGAAAGAATTTTTCAAAAGCACTGATACACATACCTCTTGCCCGTGGAAGGGACAGGCACATTACTATTCTTTAGTAGTCAACGGAAAAGAAAATACAGATGCTGCCTGGTATTATCCTGAAGTAAGTGAACTTGCCAAGGGCATTAAAGGAAGAGTAGCTTTTTGGAAAGGGGTTACCGTGGAAAAATAAATCGTTTCACGTACCAGTTTTCACCATGAAGGAATTTTTTAAATAACAAAAAAAACATACCAAACTAAAGTGTCAACCCCCTCGCAACGATCGTATAAAAAAAGCCGAAATGTTATAACATTTCGGCTTTTTTTTTAATTTTTTGAAGTATGTACTACAATTCTAGAACTGCATTTTCAGAACCTGCAAATTCATTCCATTGGTAACGATCTGCGCTATCATCATTAACGTAGTTACCGTCGATAATATACTTAAATTCAAAAGATGATTCTTTAGGAAGCTCTATCGTTCCTTTGAAGTTTCCATTTTTTAATTTTTTCAAAGCGCTTGCTTTATTAGCTTTCCAATTATTGAAATCACCAACTACTGCTACTTTTTTTGCGTCTTCTGCAGGCACTGTAAAAGTTACCTTACAAACCGGCTTTGTTTTTAAATATTGTTTTGCTATTGACATGACTGACTAATTTTAAATTTTTCGACGAAATCGCCATTAAGTTCGGAGCAAATCTACAGCATTAAAATACTCATTTACAATGACTAACATCACTTTTATCAATATGATAAAATTTTGGTATCATTTAACACCTTCTCATCAAAAAAGCAGGGCATAAATTCTTTAGTAAGCAAATACTATTTTACTATTTTAGATATTTCAGACTCCTTTGTAGGCCTCTTTCAAAATTGAAAAATTAAATCACTTTTGAAATCTAAGCTTTATCTTTTTTTGATAAGCTTAGAAATTTCATCGATCTCATCCGTCGTGTTATAGAAGTGAAAACCCAACCGAATTCCGTTTCCGCGCTTAGCGCATAGTACGCCATTATTTGAGAGGTATTGAAAAAGAGCATCATCGCCCTTGATATTAAAAATTGTACTATGTGATTTTCGCCTAGTTACTTTAGCCTCTAATAAATTCAGCTCACCCAGAACCGTCATCGCTTTTTCACTCAAAATAGTATTTTGAGTAGTTATCGCTGACATTCCTATTTTCTGAAGAAAATTTAAAGAGAATTGTAGACTACCAAAACTATGATCAGACAAATGACCAGGTTCAAAATACTTTGCAAAGGGTATGGTTCCTTCCCTCTCCTGAGTGACAGTAGCTGTGTTATCACCAATCGATTTTACCGCTACACATTGTTCCGCAAAATCACTAAATAGCATAAAGCCATTTCCATAGCCGCCAAGCAACCATTTATAACCACTCGTGGCTAGCACATCAATACCTGAATTTTCAAAACTAAACTCTTGGCTACCCATAAATTGGGTGCCATCAGCAATTATCAAAAGTTCAGGATATTTTGACTTCAGTTGCTTTATAAACTCCAAATCAATTTTTATTCCATTCTGCCAATGAACCATAGCAAATGCAAGCACATTTATGCCTTCTTTTTCCACAATCTGAGCAATTGTATCTTCCACATTTTCATCAATTGTCGCGTAGTGCATTTCAAATTCACGTCGCTCAAAGGGCCAATTTACGGAAGCATAATCTTTTTCTAAAACCAAGACTTTAGAAGATGTATTTAAACCTTCAAGCAAGAAATTCATTCCTGTAGAAAAATTTGTAATCAATGCTATATTTTCTCGCTTACAATTGAAAAATTCACCGATTGTAGCGCGAGTTTCATCTAAGAGATGTCCACGTTTTTTAGCCATTTCAGTCGCATGAATTAATACATCAAGGTCACGCTCTTGACGCCACTCCAATAAATCATCATAAAAAGGGCCAAAAACAGGTGTATTGGCATAAATATACTGTCTTAGGATGGGAAATTGCTTTCTGATTTTTTCCATAAAAAAAATAAAAGTGTTTTATAGTATCTTTAGTAGCTAAAGTTAGCCAATAGAATGTTCTCCAAAAATAAAAATAAAAAGCTAATAGACCTCGAGTCTCACGAGCTGCTTGAAACAGCCCAAAAGCGTATCAAACAAAAGAAGCGCCTTTTTTCGCACGTCGTGGTTTTTTTGATTGGTAGCGTATTTCTTGTTCTTGTTAATAAAATACTGAACTATGGAAATACCTACGATTGGTCTATTTGGTTAATTACATTTTGGGCATTTCTCTTAACCATACACGCATTCAATGTATCGATTACCCAAAAAATTATGGGAAAGGATTGGGAGCGCTCTCAACGCGAAAAATTGGTGGCCAAACAAAAAGAGAGAATCAACGAACTGCAAAAAGAAATAGAGACTGATTTTCCCATATCGCAAATCAATAAAAAAGATTAAATTTACTATCAATTCAGACGAGGCCTTACCAGCAAATTAAATTGGTCTGCTTATTGAAATACTACAAACCAAAAACCAATACAAAACTGTGAATACGATTACCCTAATAGCTGCTGCTTCAAAAAACAATGCCTTAGGAAAAGACAATGATTTACTTTGGCATTTACCCGACGATTTCAAGCGTTTTAAAAGACTGACTACGGGTCATAACATCATAATGGGCAGAAAAACCTTTGAGAGCTTTCCAAAGCCACTACCTAATCGAACCCATATCATAATTACAAGAGACAAAGACTACCATGTAGATTTTGAAGAATGTATAGTTGTTTATTCTATCGAAGCTGCCTTGAAATTAGTTGAAAATGATGAAGTCTCTTATATCATTGGTGGAGGCGAAATCTATAGGCAATGCGAAAAATTCGCCACCAAAATTGAACTCACAAGAGTTCACAAAGCCTTTGACGCAGATACTTTTTTTCCCGAGGTCGATTTAAATGATTGGGAACTTATTGAAGAAGAGTATCACCCAAGGGATGAGAAACACAAATATGATTTCACCTATTTAACTTATGTTCGGAAGTAGAAAGCGGGTAAAAGCTTAAAAATAACTGAACTTAGTACCGCTATTTTCTTTTAATGATTTTTTAAACTCTTCTCAGCAACAAAGCTGTTTCAAATTCTAATTTTAAAAATCTAAATACTTCACTTCTTTTTGGCTGCTTATATCGCGCAAAAAAACATCTAAAATCTTTACTTCTGCATTTGTGTAAAATTGATGCTTTCCTTTTTCTTCAGATGAGCTACTCAAAGCATACTGTTTTAAGATTGCCTTAGTTTGACGAGCGACTGCTTCGCCTGAATCAATGATTTTTACATTTTCAGGAAGCATCTCTTTTAACACTGGAATCAAGTACGGATAATGGGTACAGCCTAAGACCAAGTAATCAATACCATGTGCTAACATCGGCTGTAGGTATTTCAACAAGAGTTCTTTAGTTTCTGTAGACTTCACTTTACCTTGTTCAATCAAAGCTACTAAGCCTGTACCTTCTTGTTCCAAAATCTGAATACCGGTAGCATGATTTTCTGAAGTACTGTGAAAAAGAGCGCTGGCCAAGGTGCCTTTGGTTGCTAAAACTCCCACCTTTTTTGATTCCGATTGCAAGGCTGCCGGTTTGATTGCCGGCTCTATGCCTATAAAGGGTACGTCGTAATTTTTTCTCAAGTAAGCTATCGCATTTGTTGTCGCCGTATTGCAGGCAACTACAATTAGTTTGCAGCCTTTACTCAATAAGAGTTCCGTATTCTTAATGCTTAATTCAAGAATTTGTTCTTTCGATTTTTCTCCATAAGGCGCATTCTTACTGTCAGCCAAATAAATAGCATCCTCGTAAGGCAAAAGTGAATTGATTTCCCTCCAAATGGAAGTACCGCCAATACCTGAATCAAAAATACCTATAGCCTTAGTATTCATTCTCTTCATCTAAAACCTCAACTATAGGCTTACCCGTAGTACCATTTGGAAATGAAATGCCTAATAAGGTAGCAATCGTTGGGGCAATATCCGGAATTTCAGTTCGCACTGAAGTGCTTCCTTTTTGAATACCTTTTCCATAGAACAACAAAGGCACATGCGTATCATAAATTTGAGGCGAACCATGAGTTGAACCGGTTTTTGGATAGCTAATCGTTCCTGGTTTCAGAACCACCAAAACATCTCCAGAGCGCTTCTGATTATAACCATTTTGTAAGATGTATGGAATACCTTTTACATACTGATTTTGCCACATTTGTTGCCCTGTATACACCCGATCAATTCCCTTATAGTTAAGTATTTCTTTAGCTATGATTTCTTGCGCTTCAACTAATCGAATTTCCAAGTTATCAAGCACTTTATGGTCAAGAAAAAACTGGTAGTTTGAAAAATTCTTAACGACATCAGTTGTTCCAAATTTATATTGTAAAAACTCTTCAAACTGCGGCTTGATTTCACTGTACGAAAAGTAATCCGCAGGAATTTTTAAATCACTTAGATACGCAGGAACATCAACAGCACCATGATCTGCTGTAAGAAAAACGGTATATTCATTTTTACCAACTTTCTTATCTAAAGCATCAAAAAGACGTTCTAAATCAGCGTCTAATCGAATATAAGTATCTTGAACTTCCTTAGAGTTAACGCCATACTTATGCCCAACATAATCTGTACTTGAGTAACTGACCGCTAAGAAATCTGTATCCCTATCTTTTCCAAGACCTTCTCCGTTTAATGCTGCAATCGCAAAATCAGTCGTAATACTATTTCCATAGGGGGTAACCTTTAAAATATCAAATTCTCCATTGGCTTGCCACAACTTTGGAAGATCGTGTGGAAAAGTAGGTGTAGCCTCACCAGCAAACACACCTTCATAGGTATTATTATCACTTCCACTTTCCAAATAAGTGGTCATACTTTTTAGGGTTTTCCATGGTTTTTTATAACTTTCAACTGCTCCTGAAGCATTAAAATCAGTTACCCACTTTGGTAAAGTATTCCTATAAAATGTACTGGTAATCCAATTGCCTTCATCCGCACCATAAAACCAGTATGCAGCATTCGCAGTATGTCCGCCAGGCAATACCGCTCCTCTATCTTTCAGCGCAATCGCGATCGTCTTTCCACGCATTTGCGTATGCAAACGCAATTCATCAGTAATCGTGGTAACATTCATTCTATGAGGAGACATTTTTCCTGCCATTGAACTGGTGCCAACTGAAGCATACCTATCATCTGAAGCACAGTATACGCTAAGTCCCGATTCCTTATCATACCAATTATTACCAATCACACCATGTGTTGAAGGAGTCGCCCCAGTATATACAGATGTATGCCCTGGACCAGTACTTGTGGGCGCATAATTGAAGTGATTGTTCTTGCAATTATAACCTTCATTAACCAAACGCTTAAATCCACCTTCATCATAATGGTTCCAAAACCTTACGAGATAATCGTAGCGCATTTGATCTACCACAATACCTACAACCAACTTAGGCGTAGTTCTTAAATTGGCATTCTGGTCATCTTTTGACTTCTTTTGCGCAGACACAAACAAAGTTCCAAAAAGGACAAAAATTAAAACGAGTACAAGCGGCGAATTTTTCTTTTGCATAAAGCTATTTATTGAAAGCGTAAAAGTAAATAAAATACCCATTTAAAGTTTAAATCAGAGTGAAGAGAATGTTTTATTCTTATTTTTACAAAAGGATATCTAATTCCATTTGATGAAGTATTTAACTGACATTGGTGGCTACGCTATAATGGTGGTCGATTTATTTAAAAAGCCTACCAAATGGAGAATCATGAAAGATCTGATTCTCAAAGAGATAGATGAACTTATTTTCGGCTCTTTAGGTATTGTTGTTTTTATATCTTTTTTTATTGGCGCTGTAGTTTCTATACAAACTGCCATGAATCTCACCAGTGATTTAATCCCTAAAAATCTAATTGGTTTCGCTACTCGTCAATCTATCATTCTCGAATTTGCACCTACTTTTTGTTCCGTAATTATGGCAGGTAAAGTGGGTTCTTTTATTACTTCTAGCATCGGCACGATGCGCGTGACCGAGCAGATTGACGCACTTGAAGTTATGGGGGTAAACGCTCTCAATTATCTTGTCTTTCCAAAAATTATTGCCATGATGTTGTATCCGTTCATTATCGCAGTCGCGATGTATGTGGGTATTTTTGGGGGATGGTTTGCAGGAGTATTCGGTGGCTTCATTACTAGTGCTGATTTTGTAGAAGGCGTAACTTTAGATTTCATTCCGTTTCATATCACCTATTCCTTTATTAAAACCTTTGTATTTGCATTTCTTTTGGCAACCATCCCATCCTATCATGGGTTTTACATGAAAGGTGGCGCCTTAGAAGTAGGAAAGGCAAGTACTACCTCGTTCGTATGGACGAGTGTGGTCATCATCATCACCAACTATATTCTAACGCAACTATTACTCACCTAATGATTGAAGTAGATAACATACACAAGTCTTTTGATGACGCTCATATTTTAAAGGGGGTCACCACCACTTTTGACACCGGAAAAACAAATCTTATTATTGGACAAAGTGGATCTGGAAAAACCGTTTTTCTAAAATGTTTATTAGGGCTATTCAAACCTACAGAAGGAACCATTTGCTACGATGGAAAAAGATATAGCGAACTTACGGCAGCCGAGCAGCGAGATTTGCGCCAAGAAATGGGCATGGTATTTCAAGGAAGCGCACTTTTTGATGGAAAAACTGTTGAAGGCAATGTGATGTTTCCTTTAGAAATGTTTACGAAGCAGTCTAAATCAGAAATGCAAGATCGCGTAGATATGGTATTAAAACGTGTGAATCTTGTCGATGCAAATCATAAGTTTCCGTCGGAAATATCGGGAGGAATGCAGAAGAGAGTTGCTATTGCTAGGGCAATTGTAATGAATCCGAAATACCTATTTTGCGATGAACCCAATTCGGGCTTAGATCCCAGAACAGCTATTGTGATTGACAACCTCATTAAAGAGATTACAGAAGAATACGAAATTACCACCGTCATCAATACCCATGATATGAATTCGGTGATGGAGATTGGTGAAAAAATACTCTTCCTCAAAGACGGACTCAAAGAATGGGAAGGTACCAAACACGAAATTTTCAAAACTGATAATAAGGCCGTTACCGATTTCGTCTATTCTTCAGAGCTTTTTAAGAAAGTTCGTCAGATGTATATTGAAGAGCGCAACTAAGAGTTGCGCCCATTAGAAAATCAATCTTGAATTATTTCAGTTAAAAGAATTGTACTGTCTTTTAATCTTACCTTAAGCCAATTATGTAGTTTCTTTGACTCCTTAACAACTTCAACTCTTTTGGCATCTCGTTTCCATTTAGCTTCAAAAACAGAGACCGTATCCAACTTTTTAAAATCGGTTCTTATCGCATTTGAAAATGCCAAATACTCTAGGTTATCATAGTTCGTTTGAGCCTCGTTGCTAATTTCTTGAAATGGAATTTGTCTGGCATTTAACTTATTCAAGCGTTTTAATTCAGACTCTAGTAAGCGTATTTTCTCATCTTTTCCTAGAATATCCTTTTTTTGTGATTGATAAAGTTCTTCAACATATTTCAGTTGATTGCCCTGATCACTTTGAGAGCCTTGAATTATTTTTAACTCACACGTATCTAAATGATCAAATACGCTCATATTAGCTTCCCAAGTGGCAAGCACACCATCCGGAATTCCTTCATTACCCATAAAAATGAGTTCAATTGTTGAAGGCTCTTCACGACTAAAGTTCAATACCGACAAGTCCCTTAAAAATCGACCGTCTTTCGTAAATTTATAGGGTATGACATTTTGCTCGATAAATGAAGTTGCATCACTCTTGAATTTAAACTCTTGATAAACTCCCCAAAAAATCCATCCCGCAGGAATCATCACGGCCAAAGCAGTAAGTGATACCAAACGCGCTATCAACCTTCGCCTTGCTGAGTTTGCATAGCGAACCATTGGAAAGCGCAATATCTTTAGTACTAGAAAAGTAGCTAGAGCTATAAAAATAGTATTTATGCCAAAAAGCAATAGCGCTCCCCACACATATTCCCAGTTATTAATTGCCAAGCCGTAGCCTACGGTACACAATGGCGGCATCAAAGCTGTTGCAATGGCTACACCGAAAATAACACTAGCAACAGTGCCTTTTTTTGCTCTTGCAATTACCAAAGCCAAGCCACCAAAAAACGCAATTAAGACATCTCTAATATCAGGCTTCACTCGTGCTAATAATTCTGAAGACTCTGTTTTTAAGGGGAAAAAATAGAAAAACAAAAATGCCGTTAACACACTCAAAACAACCATTACCGCCAAATTTTTTAGCGATCTTCTAAGGGTATCGATATCATTAATAGCCAAAGACATGCCCATTCCTAGAATAGGCCCCATCAATGGAGAAATTAACATCGCACCAATAACAACTGCGGTAGAATTTGCATTTAGCCCAACGGAAGCAATAAAAATAGAGCAAATTAAAATCCAAGACGTATGGCCTTTAAACGGAATATCTGCAATAATAGCTTCCTTGGTTGCTTCTTGATCCGTATTACTACGGATATCTAGAAGTTCAATAAGAAACTTTTTGGTACTTCCTAGAAGACCTTGAAAGTCTTTCTTTACCTCTGCTTTACTTTCAACAGGCTCCTCTAAGTGCTCTTGGTTTTCTTTTTCTAAGTTTTCACTCATACTTAGGCGTATTGATCTCCGAAGGTGTCTTTTACCTTATTCAGGACTTGTTTGATATCTTGTTCTTTTGATTTTGGATAAATAAGGAGTACTTCTTCCTTATCAACAATAATATAATCATTTAATCCGTCTACGACCACAACTTTGCCTTTCGGAGTGCGAATCATATTTCCAGAAGCATCTTCTGCCAAAACTTGAGCACCTACTACCGCGTTTCCGTCAGTACCATCATTCATTTTATCGTAGAGCGAACCCCAAGTACCCAAATCATTCCAATCGAAAGTTGCAGGAAGCACGAAAATCGATTTAGAGTTTTCCAGAATAGCATAATCAATAGAAATGTTCTCAGCCTTAGGATAGTTTTCCTTTATAAAAGCAGCTTCAGCGCTTGTATTATAAGAAGACATTCCGGACTCGAACAAATCATATTGTTCTTTTTGGTAATTTTTAAATGCGTTTACAATAGTTTTTACACTCCACATAAAGATGCCCGCATTCCATAGAAAATTACCTTGAGCTAAAAACTCTTTTGCCGTTTCATAGTCCGGCTTTTCTCTGAATTGACTCACCTTTTTTAGTCCTGCACCACCATCCTTTTCATATTCTATATACCCGAAACCTGTATTAGGAAAAGAAGGTTTTATACCCAATGTGCACAAAACTTCTTCCTTTTCACATTTTTCAAAACAAGTGGTAACATCTTTCGCAAAAGCTGCTTCATCCTCAATCCAGTGGTCACTTGGCGCAACAATCATCACCCCATCAGGATTCATCTTCTGAATCTTCATGGCAGCATACAAAATACAAGGAGCTGTATTACGCATCGCTGGTTCCAAGACCACTTGCGCTTGTTTAACTAAAGGAAGTTGTTCTAAAACCAGGTCATTATAACGTTCATTAGTTAGAATCAAAATATTTTCAGTTGGCACAAATTTATTCAATCGCTTAAAAGTTTTTTGAATTAAGGTGTCACCCGTGCCTAACATATCGTGAAATTGCTTCGGATTTTCAGAAGTACTAATTGGCCAAAATCGCGATCCAACACCACCAGCCATTAAAACTGCATAATAATTTTTATTCATTGCTTATTTTTTTAAATTCAACTCTTTATAAACTCAAGCACAAGATTTGACTACTCAAAAGATGAAACTAATTTCAACCCTTTATTAATTCAACTTCTGCATTTGGTTGAAACAGGTACATTTTACCGCTAGTCATTTCAACACATTCATAGCGCTTTACTCGTCGATTCCCTTTTTTATAAATTTTACCATTGTACAATCGAAAAATACTTCCTAATGGCAATTCAAAAACGTAGGAATTCTCTGATTGTTGCATGTCATACTGTTTCAACGCTACAGATAATCTTGCATCGGTACTACTGCTTGCCTTGGGGTTTCTAAAGTGTTTCGCCAAAAGCGGTAGAAGTTTTGATGGAAATATTTCAGGCCTTATAAAGGGAAGCATCAAATGTTGAAAGGTTTGCTTCCATTCCAAGCCATGAGGTTTGATAGCTCTACCATATTTCTCAAAAGCCACAAGGTGCGCAATTTCGTGAACCAAAGTCATTAGAAAACGGTACTTATTCAAACTTGAATTCACCGTGATTTGATGTCTTCCATCTTGCATTCTGCGATAATCTCCATGCCGTGTAACCCGTTCATTTACAATTTTCAGATGCACACCGGTACTTTGAATCAATTCTAAACAAGCGGCTACCGCACGTTCTGGCAAGTATTTTTTTAGAACATCATCCATCGCATACAAAAATAACGCATTTGTTAATACTCTCGAACTAGCACAAATTATATTTAGAAAATACTATCTTCAATACGGACTTATTAACAGCATATAGTTTACAAATGAAAAAATTAGGTATTGCGTTTATCTTAAGCCTATGCATGGGCTGTAGCCCAACTATTTTCAAATCAAAATGGACAAAAGAAGTTGCACCTGCAACATACCTTGTTCGGTTTGAAACTACAAAAGGTGATTTTGATATTAAGGTAAAGCGCGAATGGAGCCCGAAAGCAGCAGATCGTTTTCACCAATTAGTGACCTACAACTATTTTGATGATAGTATTTTTTATAGAGTACTTCCAAAATTTGTTGCGCAATTCGGAAGCAGTGACCTTAGAAAACAACGTGCTTGGAAGAGCTATAAAATTCTTGACGAAAATGTACTTCTTGAAAACACCAAAGGCACCTTAAGTTTTGCCCGTTCTACAAAAGAAACTAGAGGAACCGACCTCTATATTAACCTTGAAAATAACTCTAGATTAGACACTTTGAACTATAATGATGTTGTTGGGTTTCCTGCCTTCGGAAAAGTCATAAAAGGCATGGACGTGGTGCTCCAAATCTATTCAGGCTATGAAGCAGCGTCAGCAAAAAAACTTAACCTTATGTATTCTGATAGGGTCAAATACCTTGAAGAATTTCCAAAACTAGACCTGATTCAAAAAGTTTACTTCCTCAAAGAATAAACACAATACTAAACACTTTTTAAAACCACATAAAGAATTGCCGACAGGAACCAACAGAAATAGCCCATCATACGAACGTGTACATATTGCTTCGTATATAGAGGCTAAAAAAGCATCCTATTGATTTAAGCTAAGTCATCAACTTAACAACATACACCTTCAATATCAGCGTACTACTTTGCTTATGCAAAATTCACATACTGCTTTGCCAGTTTGAAAAACACGCATTACATGATGAACTAATGTACATCTATCCCTTTTTTAAACGGGTTTGTTCTACTATGGCGTACTGCTTGAAACCTGCAATAGTTTTCCATTGTACATCTTATTTCCAGTAAGAGCAAAACCTTTAATATAGCGCGCCATTTCTAAAGCAGTAGTAGGCGCCTGATACCCTGGAAAAGCCTCTTCTAACATTTCCGTTTGAACAGCCCCTAGGGCCAGTACATTGAAAGATGGTCCCGTTTCTTTAAATTCTTCCGCCCATAATTCTGTTAAGGTAATTACAGCAGCCTTACTTGAGCTGTAGGCTGAAAGGCCTGGAAATTTCATACTTCCTTGAACACCACCCATAGAGCTTATGGTAACTACATGACCGTTTTTTGGCATCTTTGGTAAAACCACCCGGGTAACACTTGCCACTCCAAATACGTTAACCTTATATACCTCTTCAAATTCCAAGGCAGTAGTTTTTTGAAATGGTTTATTCAATAACTTACCGGCATTATTGATAAGTATGTCAACTGATTTCCAATCTTGAAGAAACCTAGTTAGTTTTTCTAAATCAGAATCCTTTGAAAGGTCAAATGGAAATGAAGTGATATTCTCATGATTTAAGTCTGAAACAGGCTTGTCATTCCTAGACAAAGCCAAAACTTGATGCCCCTCATCTGCAAAAAGTTTAGCTAGTTCAAAACCAATTCCTCTACTTGAGCCTGTAATAATAATATGTGCCATTAGTTGTATCTGATTTCTTGTTCTGGAGAATCGATAATGCCTTCCATTACCGGAATTAATACATTGACAATATTTGCCATATGGTCAAAATCCATAAGGTCGGCCTCGTCACCTACCTGATGGTAGTGATCAAAATTCGTAAAGTCAAAAGTACTGTACGTATGTGAAGGCACCTTGTATATTTCATGGAATGGCGCATTGTCAGAGCGATTAAAAAGATTGAATTCTTTTGCTTTTGGAAGAAAACCTGCAACATTTTTTTCCGTGTAGCTGTTGCTAACAGAAGCCAAGTTTGACAAATTGAAACCTGTTAAATACATCAAATAGTCTTTATTTTGCAAAGGAACACCTACCATTTCAAAATTGAGCATGGCGTATAAATTCAGCCCTGATGCTTTTAGCTTTTTCGCTAAATGCTTCGATCCTAAAAGCCCTTGTTCTTCGGCACTAAATAACGCAAAAATAATACTCCGCTTATTCGCTTTGGCTTTTCCAAAATAGCGTGCTAATTCTAAAACTGTCGTTGTACCTGAAGCGTTGTCGTTTGCGCCATTGGCAATAGCATCACCATTCTTGGCAGCTATACGCCCAATATGGTCGTAATGCGCGCCTAGAATTACAAATTCTTTTTTTAATTCAGGGTGAGTTCCTTCAATCATTCCAACCATATTATAAGCAGGCTGATTGAAATTTGAAAGCGTATCTCTGAAATTTTCGAAATACGGTTTGATTCCATTTACCTCGAATATCTCGGCGATGTAATCAGCAGCTTTTGCGATACCTTCACTACCAGAATCTCTTCCCTGTAATTCATCTGAAGCAAGAAAATTCATAATCTCACCAATGCCTTCGCTAGTTGAGAAATTTGGAATGGCAGCCATTACCCTATTTTCTGTCAGCGTCTCCTCTTTATTTGCCTCTGCTATTTCTTCCGAATCAACCAGGCTTATTTTAACAGCTTCAGATACAGGCTGCACATCAGCTGTATTGGTTTCTTTCATCTTTGTTGTTCCACAGCTAACTAAGAACAGGAAAATTACCAGCGTGCTTAATTTTTTCATTGTTTTCAATATTAGATTTTAAAGATAAAAAAAGCATCCGCCAAATGACGGATGCTTTTTGAATTTATCTATTAATTAAAACGTTTATAAGATGTAGTAAGCATCTCGTTCTTAAAAGCATTCTGTAAGAAGACCTCTAAATTCTGCCCAATTAAGACAAAACCCTACTGTTCTAAATTTACGCTAACATAGTAACTGGGTTCTCTAGGAACGCTCTTAGTGTCAATAAAAATTGGGCTCCTGTTGCACCATCTACTGTTCTATGGTCGCAAGCTAGGGTAACTTTCATGGTATTACCTACAACGATTTCTCCATCACGAACTACCGGCTTTTCAACAATTGCACCTACTGATAAAATTGCTGAATTAGGTTGATTGATAATTGAGGTAAAGTCAACAATACCAAACATACCTAAGTTAGAAACCGTAAAGGTACTGCCTTCCATTTCAGCTGGTGTCAGCTTCTTATTTCTAGCCTTACCTGCCAAATCTTTTACAGAGGCGCCAATTTGCGTCAAAGTCATTTGATCCGCAAACTTTAGCACAGGCACCATCAATCCGTCAGGTACCGCTACAGCAACCCCAATATGAATATGCTGGTGGTATACCATTGCCGCATCACCCCATGTTGTATTTACTTGTGGGTGTTTTTTTAATGCCATAGCACAAGCTTTCACGACCAAATCATTAAAAGAAACTTTAGTTTCTGGCAAGTCATTGATTTTTTTTCTTGAGGCAATCGCATTACTCATATCAACTTCGATATTCAAGTAATAATGTGGTGCTGAGAACTTTGATTCAGAAAGTCGCTTAGCAATCACTTTGCGCATTTGTGAATTTTTCACTTCTTCGCTTCCTTCTTCCCCAACAGGAAGGTTTATAATGGGTGTGGAAGAAATAGCCTTACTAGTCGACGCTTCTTTAGAAGCTAGAACTGGAGCTGAAGCTGAAGCTGCTGTTTGCACAGAAGGCTGATAGTTTTCAATATCCTTCTTTACAATTCTACCGTGATCTCCTGAACCCTTTACATCAGCTAGATTAACCCCTTTTTCTTTGGCTATTTTCTTTGCCAAGGGAGATACAAATATGCGTTGTCCGTCATTTGCAGAAACGGTTGCTGTAGCAGCTTCCGTTTTAATTTCTGCGGGTTTTTCTGATTTTTTTTCTTCAACTGGAGCACTTGCAGCTGTTGCAGAAGTACTTCCTTTTAATACGGCATCAACATCAGTTCCTTCTGGCCCTATTACTGCTAATACCGCATCAACGAGTGAAGACTCTCCTTCTTGAATTCCGATATACAATAAAACACCTGAATAAAAAGACTCAAACTCCATCGTCGCCTTATCGGTTTCGATTTCGGCCAAAATATCTCCTTCTTCTACCGTATCACCAACTTTTTTTAACCAAGCGGCAACGGTGCCTTCTTCCATGGTATCACTTAAGCGGGGCATTGTAATCACCTCAACTCCCTCAGGAATTTCAGCAGCACCTGAACTTGCAGCAACCGATTCTGAAGCAGCCTCGGTTTGAGAAACTTCTTCTTTTAGCTCAGCAGGTGCAGCACCTCCATTGAGTAATGCTGAAATATCCTCTCCTTCATCGCCAATAATAGCCAACAAAACATCTACCGGAGCGGTATCGCCTTCGGCAACACCGATGTGTAATAAGGTTCCCTCGTTAAAAGATTCAAATTCCATCGTAGCCTTATCGGTTTCGATTTCGGCCAAAATATCTCCTTCTTCAATTTTATCACCCACATTTTTCAACCAGGCGGCAACGGTGCCTTCTTCCATGGTATCACTCAAACGGGGCATATTTACAACTATAGCCATCTATCTCTTATTTATGTTCTACAAATGGAAAATCTTCTTGCTCGTATACCATGTCGTACAATTGCTGCACTGGTGGGTAATCTGATTCTTCCGCAAATTTTTCACATTCAGCAACGCGTGCCTTTATACGTTTGTCGATCGCTTTGATTTCCTCATCTGTGGCGTACTTATTTTCCTTTATAATATCTAAAACCTGTGAAATAGGGTCAATTTTCTTGTACTCCTCTACTTCTGCTTTGGTTCTATAATGCTGTGCATCTGACATGGAATGCCCTCTATAACGGTAGGTTTTCATTTCCAAGAAAGTTGGTCCACCCCCACTTCGAGCACGTTCAATCGCTTTACTCATTTCTTCCGCAACAATCACGGGGTTCATTCCGTCTACTGGTCCGCAAGGCATTTCATAGCCTAATCCGAGTTTCCAAATATCAGTTGAATATGAGGTTCTTTCTACAGATGTTCCCATCGCATAGCCGTTGTTCTCACAAACAAAAACCACTGGTAATTGCCAAAGCATTGCTAAGTTAAGGGCTTCATGAAAAGCGCCTTGACGAACTGCTCCATCACCCATATAGCATAGCGTGACATTGTCTCTACCTGCATATTTATCCCCGAAAGCCATTCCAGCGCCTAAAGGAATTTGCCCTCCAACGATACCGTGACCACCATGAAAACGATGCTCCTTTGAAAAGATATGCATTGAACCTCCCATTCCTTGAGAAGTTCCAGTAACCTTTCCGTATAATTCAGCCATTACTTTTTTAGGGTCTACACCCATACCAATTGGCTGAACATGATTTCTATATGCCGTTATCATTCGATCTTTCGTCAAGTCCATTGCATGTAAAGCCCCAGCCAAAACAGCTTCCTGACCGTTATACAAATGCAAGAATCCTCGAACTTTTTGTTGAATGTATACTGCCGCAAGTTTATCTTCAAACTTTCGCCAAAAAAACATGTCTTCGTACCACTTTAAGTAGACCTCTTTGGTGATTTTTTCCATTACCTAATATATTTGTATAATTTCTGTAAAAACAAGAAACAAAAATACATATTAAATCAATAGTGGGAAAAGTTTGAAGAAAAAGGTTTATTGAAAATTACTCCTGTAACAAAGACATGGAAAATTGTAGATTTCGATACGATTTTAGCGTATTACAGGAAGGAATTCGTGAACGCAAGCGGAAGGATATCACCAACAGAATTACATTTCAGCACTTCCCCTATCTCACCCATCATAAAGATTTGAATGGATTGCTTTTGTCTTAGCTCATATTCTGAAATAGCTTGCCTACAGCTACCACAGGGGGCAGCGGGCGTTGCCACGATATGATTCATTGAAGTTGCAGAAATTGCAATCGATTTAATAGCCATACCAGGGTATTTAGCTCCTGCCTGAAAAATAGCCACTCGCTCAGCACAAAGCCCCACTGGATAACAAGCGTTTTCCTGGTTATTACCGATAACAGACACCCCGTTTTCTAAAAGCAAAGCGGCACCTACTTGAAAGTTCGAATAAGGTGCGTACGCATTTTTTCGGGCCTCAACAGCCTTAAGCATTAACTCGTGGGCCTCGTCATGGAGTTCTTCCCTCGATTCATAAATCTCAAGTTCAAAAGCTATATTACGTTTTCTCATGGGCCGAATTTAAACAACTAGTTCCTAAAAACAACAAAACCCGCTCGAAAGCAGGTTTTGTATTATCATTATAATAGCTGAAGTACTAGTTAAAATACTCTTCGCCTAGATTAAATGTAAGTGAAAAGCGCAATGTATTCTCTAACGGATTTCTTACTTGAGACGTTGAGAATAAATAAGACAAATCAATCTGTGCTGATTTGAAAGCAAACCCAGCCCCAAGTGTAAAATACTTTCTTGATCCTTTCTCTTCGCTTTCATTAAAGTATCCTGTGCGCAGCATAAAAGAATCTTGATACGTATATTCAGCACCAAGTGCCCATGTAAATTCTTTCAACTCTTCACCGAAACCATCAGGTGCATCGCCAAATGATTTACCGATACCTTCGAAAAAACCAATAGACTGGTACTCATCATTATCTGCTCTATCTAATACACCATCACCGTTAAAATCTTGAGGCGTTGGCACTAATAATTTGTTCAGCTCCGTAGTAATTCCTATGACATTGTCTTGATCAAGAATAAAATCAAATCCTACACCTGCTTTCAAGTTTGATGGTAAAAAATTCTCTTGACCACCTTCGTCATATTGTATTTTTCCACCTAGGTTAGAAAAATTGAACCCAGCTCTCCATCGCCCATCAAAGCTATTGTAGGCCTTCTCTCTAGAAAGATAGTAACCAGAGACGTCTACCGCAAATGAAGTGGCTGCCTGTGAGTCCACATTGGTATCTTGTGGTAATCTTAAATTAGAACGAATGTAACGACCACCAACTGACATAGAGAAGGTCTCACTTAATTTCAAAGCGTATGAACCATCAAGAGCCAATTCGTTTGGCTTCGCTATTGTACCAGGGTCATTTGCAAACTGTCGCAATTCGATTTCTCCGAGTGTGAAATAACGCAAACCTATACCAAAAGCACTTTGGTCATTGATTTTATTAAAAAATGTTGCATTCAATAAAGAAATATCAGTAATGATACTCTCTAAATAAGGTGTATAACTAACTCCAATACCCATTTTTCGTTCTGCGAATGCAAATTTTGCGGGGTTCCATTGTTGTGAGAAAGCATCTGCAGATGTTGCCACCCCCATATCACCCATACCTGCGGATCTTGCATCAGCTGCAATAGTTAAAAAAGGAACTGCGGTTGTAATCACCCTGTTATTGTCTTGGGCCGATAACTCACATACGAAGGCAAGTAAAAGTAGTATTGATAATTTTTTCATTTCTTTCAAGGAATAGGTTTGTTGGTAAAAATCATTAAATAAGCCCGATAAGAAAAATATACGGGTTGTATGACACGTAAACGGGGATTTTAATGATATCTTATATGTAAACATGATTATTTTTAAGATTTTCAAGCCATCTTCTCCAAAAATCCTAAACTTCATTAAAACATCCTAATAAACAGGTACAGTCGCAATACGCAATCAAACCTTAATACTTCAATAAAATATAAGGGTAACCATACTATTAAGATAATAATGCCGTTATCACTTTAAATAGCATCACTTGATTAGGCTGTAAGGCCTTTGCGGAAAAAAATATTTTTAGAAGCAATGAAATATTATACTCAAATCATCGTTTTAAAAGCCGAAAGTGATACGTAGTTTAATCAAAATCCAAATCACAAACTACCGATAAAAGTAGTTTACTTATTTGAATCTCAAGTCCTAATTATGAAAAAACAGTTTATCAAAGTTGTACTTTCTTGTGTCGTAATAGCGGGAGGTTTTACAGTTACCAGCTGTAAAAAATCGTCTTCCTCTAAGAGTGTCTCAAGAGCTACAGGTTGGAAAATAAATGACAAAGAAGGTGGTTTCCAATTTAATACTGACTTTAAAGAACAGGAGACTTCTCCTGGCTTAGTATTTATTGAGGGAGGTACTTTTACAAAAGGTAAAGTGCAAGATGATGTCATGCATGAATGGAACAATACGCCAACGTCGCAGCACGTTCAATCTTTTTACATGGATGAGACTGAGGTTACCAACGTGATGTACCTTGAATATTTAGATTACCTAAAGAGTGTATATCCTCCGGAGAATCCAAAATATACAAATATATATAGAGGAGCCTTACCTGATACCTTGGTATGGAGAAACCGTTTAGGTTTTAATGAGACAATGACAAATAATTATTTACGTCACCCAGCGTATGCAGAATACCCTGTGGTTGGCATAAACTGGATTCAAGCTACGCAGTTCGCTGAGTGGAGAACTGACCGTGTCAATGAGGTATTGCTCGAAAAAGAAGGATACTTATCTGAAGGAGCTAAATATAAAGCAGCATCTGGCGAAGTACAAGGAACGTTTAGTACTGAAGCATATCTGAACAGACCTGAATCTGTTTACAATGGTCAAATAGATTCTCTTCAAGGAAAGATGAAAAAAGATAGTGTAAATAACTTCGCGAATAGAAGCACGGGGATTATTTCACCTGCATATCGCCTACCTACTGAAACGGAATGGGAATATGCCGCGCAAGCAAATCAAGGTACTCGTGAGTATAACAACTACAGAGGTAGAAAAAAATACCCTTGGGAAGGAGACTACACCAGAAATGGTCAACGTGTTGGTAGAGGTGATCAATTAGCCAACTTCAAGCAAGGCAAAGGTGATTACGGCGGAATTGCAGGATGGTCTGATGACGGCGCCGATATTACTGCTGAAGTAATGTCTTATAAGCCTAACGATCTTGGCCTGTACGATATGGCAGGTAATGTTGCCGAATGGGTAGCGGATGTTTATCGCCCAATTGTTGATGATGAAATCAGTGATTTTAACTACTACAGAGGAAACATTTACATGAAAACGGCTATTGGAGAAGATGGCAAAGTAAACATCTTAAGAGATTCTGTAAAATATGACACGCTACCAAATGGTAAAGTTGTTGCTGTAAATCTTCCTGGCGAAATAGAGATGATTCCAGTTGATGAAAACGAAACGTACTTAAGAACTAACTTCGATTCTAGTGACAATAGAGGGTACCGTGATGGCGATGCAAGCTCCTCAAGATTCTTCGATCAATTTAATGAAGAAGATGATGAAGAAGATCAAAGAAAAATGTATGATTCTCCTAATCACTCTGTGCAAACCGATTCTGCTGGTGTAATTACACGTCAGTATGACAAATCGAATAACAGAACAACTTTGATTAACGATGAAGTTCGTGTTTTCAAAGGAGGCTCATGGCGAGATAGAGCGTACTGGTTAGACCCTGCGCAACGCCGATACCTACCACAATATATGGCGACAGACTACATCGGCTTTAGATGTGCAATGTCTAGAGTAGGTTCGAAGTCAAAAACAAAGAACAAAACCCCTAGAGGTAAAAAAGCAAAATAAAAATTGCTTGATAAAAGATAAAAAGCCTCGACAGTTATGTCGGGGCTTTTTTTATACTTTTGTTTTATGAAAATAGCCGATCTACATTCTATATTTTTAGCGTTCCCAAAGGTTTGTACAGACACCCGAAATATAACTAAAGGGTGTATTTTTTTCGCCCTCAAAGGCGAGAATTTTAATGGAAATAAGTTCGCTTCACAGGCACTACATCAGGGGGCCAAGTATGCCATAATCGATGAAAAAGCGCATGTTGAATCAGCTTCCTATATTCTTGTAGACGATGTGCTAAAAACACTTCAAGAATTAGCCACCTACCACCGCAATCAGAGCAGGGCAAAAGTTATCGGCCTGACCGGTAGCAATGGCAAAACCACAAGCAAAGAATTAATCAATACCGTACTTTTAAAAAAGTATAAAACCATAGCCACGGTCGGCAACCTCAACAACCATATTGGCGTTCCTCTTACCTTGTTATCGATACAAGCAGATACCGAGATCGCCGTCGTAGAAATGGGCGCTAATCATCAAAAAGAAATCGAGTTCTTAAGTGAAATTGCTCAACCAGATTTTGGCTATATCACTAATTTCGGAAAAGCACATCTTGAAGGCTTTGGAAGTGAACAGGGCGTTATTAAAGGGAAAAGTGAATTGTACGATTATTTACTATCCAATAAACAAAACGTTTTCTTAAACGCAGATGATCCTATTCAAATAGAGAAACTAGGAAGCTATATCAAGAAGTTCGGCTTCAGCACAGAAAAGCAGCAGTTCTACAAAATAGAATTTTTAGGAGCCAATCCTTTTGTAGCAATCAAAGTAGAAGGTAGTACTATAAACTCGCAATTAATAGGAAGTTATAATTTTACAAATTGCGCCATTGCGGTACTTATAGGCAAATATTTTGGGGTTCCTATACAAGATATAAAAGCTGCCATCGAGTCATATGTTCCTGAAAATAATCGTTCGCAGATTATAGAAAAAAACGGATATCGAATAATTTTAGATGCCTACAATGCGAACCCAACCAGTATGGAGGCAGCACTTAAAAATCTTAACGCTATTGAAGGAGAACAAAAAATTGCTTTCTTAGGAGATATGTTTGAGTTGGGCGAAACTGCCCCTCTGGAGCATGCGAACATAGCAAATCTAGCAGCGGAACTTAACTTTTCGGATGTCTATTTAATTGGAGAGAATTTTAATAGTATTATCACTTCTAATAAAACATTCAAATCGTTCGATGCGGTCGCGAATTACCTTGAAAATAACCCCTTGAAGGGCAAAGGAACGCTATTAATTAAAGGTTCGAGAGGAATGGCCTTAGAACGAATTTTAGACCTGCTATAGTCTCTTAAGAAGAAAAATTGTTGTGGGTCATATTGGATTCGAACCAACGACCTCTGCCCTGTCAAGGCAGCGCTCTAAACCAACTGAGCTAATGACCCTAGAAGAGCGCTAAGGTAGAACTTATTTAGTGTTATAAAAACTTATTTCAGGCCCTCTTCAGGTTTTATAGCGCTGTATTGCTGACCCAAATAAAAACTCACTCACAGCCAAAACTGCACACAAAGACCTCTAGTTTAGGCGAATAGAAATAAATATGAAATCAATTATTAAAAAATGCCGCTTAGGGCCTATGAAACTATTTTTTACCTCAATTTAGGAGCTACAGAACCAAATGAAATAAAGCTGTATTTTTTATTGATTTTTCTTTTGGAGTATGCAAAACTATTCTATATTTGCAATCCCTAATTTAGGGCTCTTAGCTCAGTTGGTTCAGAGCACCTGCCTTACAAGCAGGGGGTCGAAGGTTCGAATCCTTCAGGGCCCACCCAGTAAACATAAGCCTTCACGAAAGTGAAGGCTTTTTACGTTTTAAAAATTGCACACTTTTTGCACACTTTTCGTTTTTTTAGCAAACTTTAACATTTCAATCTCCAAATAGCTTCTTTTACCCCCAAATAGTATTAGAAATCGAGTAATAAATCTTTTATAGATTTTCAAAGTGAAGAGTTAAATCCCCAAATCTTACCATAGCTTAACTGCGCGTGGTCCCTGTTCCATTTTTGTAGCGTTCGGAAAGATAAGCGTAAAACAAAAATAGAATAGGGCGCAACTACCTTTCTGTAATTCGTATTTGCATTTTATTCCACTTCCTGTTGAGTCTGTACTCCCACTCCCCCTTTTAGATTCCCTTACCGTCCCGCCTAACCCCCTTTTTTCTGATAGCAAAATAACAATATCCGTTCTTGGATAACGGCATAAATCAGGCCCTGTCGGGTCTCTTTTTTATACGTCTTACCAACCTCGGATATTGAATCAAGTACAGCATCAAAAAAGGGAATCGCGACGGCACTATGGGAAGTAAATCAAAAACAGAAATCATGAAATCATACAGAATCAACAAAAAAGAAGCGGAACAAAAGTTAAAAACAAAAAAAGGGAAAAACGCTCTAGATATAATAAGTAAATCATTCAAAAATCACTCGAAGGGTTCGGGTGATACAATTATAAATCCTTTAAATATTTCAATTATGAGTAATCTAAAAAACAAAGTACAATTGATTGGCAACGTGGGAAACGATCCTGAAATGACCGTTTTAGAAAGCGGTAAAAAAGTAATCCGTTTTTCATTGGCTACCAATGAGAACTACAAGAATGCAAGTGGCGAGAAAGTGCAAAGTACGGACTGGCATAATTTAGTAGCATGGAATAAGACCGCCGAGATTATCGAAAAATATACAGGCAAAGGAAAGGAGATTGCCATCGAAGGTAAATTGACTTCTCGAAGTTATGAGACTAAAGAAGGTGAGAAACGATACATCACGGAAGTGATTGTAAGCGAAGTTTTATTGCTAGGTGCTAAGAACGAAAACAAAGCAGCCTAATGTCTTAATTATTTAAAATTAAAGAGGGCATCTCTCGCAAAAGTTCTGCCCTCTTTTTCATTACTACTAACATAAATTAATACGCAATGAAAGACAAAGTTAACGAAATACGAATAAGCTACACTGAACGCATACCTTCGCCTTTTTGGCAAAAGATATCGTCCTCTAAAGATGCTGCACAAATGTTGTTTGAGCATTGGGACAAACAGACCATACAAGTACATGAATCTTTTAAGATTGTCCTGCTGAATAATAACAATAAGGTAAAAGGTATTTATCAATTATCTAAAGGGGGGCTAACAGGAACTTTGGTTGATTTACGAATTCTTTTTGCGGTTGTTTTAAAGTCCCTTTCTGTGGCGATAATCTTAACCCATAATCACCCGAGCGGAACATTGAAAGCTAGTGAAGCAGACAGGCTAATAACACAAAAAATTAAAAAGGCTGCCGAGCTTTTAGACATTAAAGTACTCGACCATTTGATTATTGTACCCGATGGAAACTACTACAGTTTTGCAGATGAAGGCATCTTGTAAATTCAAATCCGAAAATCATGGTATACCTAAATTATAACAACTTGGATGGGGAAACCCAAGAACAACTTTTGAAACAATCTATAATCGAAATTGAAGAGCGTCATGGAAAAGAACTTCGTATGTATGCGGTCCATAATCAAATGGAATACGATGCGCTTTTAGAGGAAGAAGCTATTAGAAATCTATACAAATTCATTTTTAATATATAAAACAAAACTAGAATTTTAGAAAAAGGGCGACTTGTAAAAGTTGCACTTTTTCTTTTGGGGATAATTCAAGCCTTTTTAAGAATGACTGAATAATCGGTAAAAGCTCGCTATTTAGATTCTTAAAATAATGGTTTTAAAGGGTTGCGTTTGAAAGAGCCTTTACCTTGAGGGAAAGGTATTTATTTTTTCCCCTGCGGGGGAAAAAGGAATAGCAAGAGGATAACACGCTAAAGCGATGTTATGTTATTTAATTTTTAATTCAAACTATTGAAAATGAGTGACTTGAATTATTTTCGAAACTGTTTTGAAACCGAAAAGTCAAAATAGTTTGGCTTAAAAAACGCTAAGACCTCTGAAAACATAGAAAATATTTGGCACAAAAACATGAGAAAGAAGAAGTACACATACGATTATGCGAACATCAATGTAAGGACAGAAGTAGCCAGAAGGTTTCGCGTCTTTTCCAAAAAAATAGCACGTTCTCATGCGGAAGCTATGACAGTAATGATAGACTTTTTTGAATGGCACAACTATTCTCCACACCAACGTTTTTCCAAAGACCTGAGTGCAGGGCAAGAGGTAAATCGAAAGCGGATTGAGGCTTCGATTGCAATTTCAAAGTCCATAGAAAAGGCACAGTATATTCCCTTGACCAATATCGAAACGATGCTCAGGTCACTATTTGAAGAGGAAAACAAAACATACCAGCCCAAGTTGTTAGAAGCTGAAAAACCAGATTCAGATTCCGCCAAATTCAGGAAGGAAAACACAAGTGTTTCGAGAATAAAGTACGATAGGGCGAATCGAAAATTAAGGGAAACTAAAGACCGTTTCCAATATGTATTAGACAAAGTTGAACCGGTCAACAACCGATTTGGGAAGGGCTTTCTAAAAATAGAAATTACCTCGGAGGAACTTGCACGTTTCAAACAAGCATTAAAAGATTAATAAATGTACATCGCAATTACACCACAGAAATTAGGGCAAGGCTACTCGAATAGCGTGTCCGATTATGTCGCCTATTTGAATAAGGAAAATGAAGGTTTGGAACAAGAAAATCAAGAGTCCTTTTTTAACCAATCAGAGGACCAAATTTCTTCTGAAAAAGTCATTTCTGAAATCGATTCCAATACCGCTAAACTAAAAAAAAGAGAGCCTAAATTTTATTCCATCGTGATCAGTCCGAGCCAGCGAGAACTTAAAAAAATAGCAAACAATCCTGTGGCATTAAAAGCTTATACCCGTGAGTTGATGAAGTGCTATGCGGACTCCTTTTATCGAGATAAACCCATTACTGTTGATCAAATAAAATACTATGCCAAAATAGAACACGAACGCACTTATCGTGGTTTTGAAAAAGAAGTAGTCGAGAACGCCCCATATCGAAAACGTATCGCCAAACTAGAGAACGATATCCGAAAAGTGATGCGTGGAGAATTGGTTGGAAACATCAAAAAACTCAAAGCGGAAATCAAACAATTACAAAATGAAGCTCCACATCAAATTAATGCTAAGATGATAGTAGCAGGAATGAAGAAGGAAGGGAATCAATCCCATATCCATATCATCGTTAGTCGAAAAGATATGACCAATACCTTTAGTCTTTCTCCTGGATCTAAGTACAAAGCTTCCGAAGTAGAAATGCACGGAAAGAAAGTACAACGGGGATTTCATCGCGATGAATTTTATGAGAAATCGGAAAAGATCTTCGATAGATTATTTAAATACGAACGCAACTTTGTAGAAACCTATACCGCTAAAAAATCTTTGGTCAAGAACCCGATGTTGTTTCGGATGCTTTTAGGAAATCTTCCAACTTCTGAAAAGGCTTTGGCATTGAAACTACTTTCTAAAACTGGAATGCGTGTTCCTTCGATACCAACCAATAAAGTACAATTAGCCCTAAAAGTTTTTCATCGCCTGAGAAGAGGAATTCAGAAGGCTATGGAAGCAGGTTCAATAGGAATTTAAAATTAAGTTATGGAAAAGATGAAAGTCATAGTAGTCGCTTTAAGTCTTTTTTTTGGAAGTGGTCTCTGCCTTTTATTGGTGCGTTTTATCAAAGGAGGATTCTTTGCGAATATCGTCTTGATTATGCTTGGTCTTATTTGGGCATGGTCTAAGGCACCCCATGAAGAACAGTTTCTGCTGGTACTTTTGCAAATCGGATTGCCCTTGCAATTTATCAATATCCTTTGTTATGTGTTCTTTCCAAAAAATGAGGCTGCAAAAACCACAAGTAAATATAAAGTCAGACTACAAGTGTCCAAAGGAAAGGTGATTTTGGAAAATATTCGAAGAGGTATTGCTATTATTGGGGCTGCGGGAAGCGGTAAAACAGAAAGTGTCGTGCACCCCTTGTTAAACCATTTCAGTCAATGGAATTTTAGTGGAGTCATCTACGACTATAAGGACTTTGAAATAACCGAAATGGCTTATCCATTATTTAGTAAAGGGGAAGTTCCTTTTCAAATTATTTCTTTTGATACCATTTATAACAAGGTCAATCCGATTGCTCCGAGATACCTCCCTGATGAAGAAAGTGTCAATGAGGTTTCTCGTGTACTTGTTGAAAATTTACTGGAACAAAAGGATAATAATATGAATGCAACGACTCGTTTTTTTAACGATGTGGTAGAAGGTTTGATAGGCGGAATGATTTGGCGTCTGAAAACGGATTTTGAAGATGCCTGTACTTTACCACATCTAATAGCGCTATATCAGCATTTAGATACCAAGTCGCTTATTAAATTTCTATCTGAGAATACGACCTCTAAAGCGATGGCGGATGCTTTTATTAGCGGTATAGGGTCGGAGCGTCAAACGGCTGGTGTAAAAAGCACCCTTGCCAATGCTTTTAAGAAGATCAGTACGCAGCGTATCTTTATGGCGCTATCCGAAGATGAAATCAATTTGAATATCAACGACCCCAATAGTTTGGCGGTGGTTGCAGTCGTCAATAATCCAAAAATCGAAACCTCACTTTCTCCCGTTATCGCAACTATCATACATACGATTACCAAACAAATGAGTGTTCGCAAACGCAATCATTCTTTTCTGTTGATGGAAGAAGCTGCAACACTACGACTCCTAAACATGCATCGAATTCCCGCTACCTTACGGAGCTATGATATTGCGACAGTATATGTATTACAAGATAAAATTCAAAACGATATGATGTATGGGCCAATGGGAAGTAAGGCTATTTTGAGTAACCTATCCTATCAGTTTTTTGGGAAGGCTAACGACCCTGACACCGCCAAATACTATGAACGTTTTTTTGAAATTGTGAAGCGAGAGACCAGAAGCGAGAATAAAGGCTATAACTTGGACTTTGATACTCGTGTGACCAAAGGGGAGCGAGAAGTAGCAAAGACTCGTGCAGATGTATTCTATGGGTTGAAACAAGGTGCTTTTGTAGTATTGGCTGATGGGAAGGATAAAAAGGTGCAGTTTAAAGTGCCCAAGATTGAAAGGCAATTGCCCTCGCCAGATCGGAATCTAAAAGATGAGCTTCAAGAGAATTTTGAGCGGATTCATAGGGAGGCGAAGGGGCTTTTAAAAACTTAAGTAATTTTTTTATCTAACATAAATACGAAGAATGAACTCTTTACAAAAGGTGCGATTT
>CALHGE010000048.1 GCA_938029725.1 uncultured Flavobacteriaceae bacterium | reverse complement strand
ACTGTTACATACCCCTTGGGTAATTCATCAATCAAATCAATCATCATGTTGCAAAATTTCTTCATTCTCTGCTCTGGGGCAGACTCCACTATTTTAAAAACATGTTCGGAAGGCGAACAAAACAAATATGCCGGTATTGGTGCAACCGTATTCTTTACGGCAGTTATGGCATTCATTGCAAGCAGTTATGCCTTATTTACTGTTTTCGACAATCTATTTACTTCTATTTTCTTCGGATTGATTTGGGGACTCTTAATTTTCAATCTCGATAGGTTCATTGTTTCTACTATAAAAAAAAGAAACAGCTTTAGCAGCGAATTTATTCAAGCATTACCTAGAATCATTCTAGCTGTAATTATCGCGATTGTTATTTCAAAACCGCTTGAAATGAAGATTTTCGAAAAGGAAATTAATCAAGTGCTTTTAGAAGAAAAAAACACAATGACACTCGCCAACAAAGAACAATTGGCATTACAATACACCCCAGCAGTTGAAAAATTGAATCAATATATTAGTAGTTTGAAGGCTGAAATAACAACTCAGGAAGCAGAAACCAATGCGCTATACGATACATATATCACAGAAGCAGAAGGTACCGCAGGCACTCTGCTTTTAGGTAAAGGACCTGTTTATGAAGAAAAAAGAGATAAACATGATGCTGCCCTTGCAGAGCTTCAGCAATTAAAAACTACCAACGCAGATAAAATTACGGGTATCGAAACTCAAATTGCAGTCTTAAACAAAGAATACGCCGACGTAGTCAAAAATTCACAACCTGTGATTGATGGTTTTGACGGACTCATGGCCCGTATAACTGCACTTGACAAATTACCCTGGCTGCCTTCATTCTTTATCTTTCTATTGTTTCTTGCTATTGAGACCTCACCAATTATTGCCAAATTATTGGCCTCAAAAGGCGAATATGATTTGAAATTAGAGGATGAGGAGAGTGCTATAAAAACATGGGTGGCACAAAAAGTAGAGCAGCGAGAACAAGTACTTGCAACAGATGCTGCATTAAACGATAAAATTTACGGAGAAATAAAAGAAGAAGAAGATGTGTACGCCTATAAAAAGAAGAAAGCTGAAGAACTTTTAAGATTACAAGCTGATGCTTTTCATGACATGCAGGTAAAAAGTCTATAATTATCTAGCGAGTTGTAATTTGATCTAAACTTTCGATAAAAAAGCATTTACCTTTTCCAGTATTTTAGTGAATTCAGCATCTTTACTGAAATCACCATCACGCAGATTTTTTTCATAAGCAATAGCAAACATATAAGACTTCTTGAGCCCTAACATACTCAGCTTATATTTAGATTGCGCAACAATTTCAGAAGCTTCACGAGGTTCTTTTCGTTTTATGTGTCGCAAATACATGCCCACTTCCCAAGAAAACTCTTCTTTGAAAATTGTCATAAATCGATTTACAAATTCATAATCTTCACCGGCAATTTCATGTACATAAGTAAGACTGGGGGATTCAGGCATAGCTCAAAAAAGTATTCTTTATTTAGAATACAAAGGTAAGATTTGTCTTACTTTTTGAATAAAATTTGTTGTGAAAGCCTATTAAGTTGTTGGGTGTATCTTATCTTAAGGTTGTCTACTTTGAAAATGACTGTTCTAATTTTCAATTGCTGTTAAAAGTACCACACAATCTTGATTAGCAAATGGAGGAAAGCCTAAAGATATTTCACCTCCGCCTTTTATAGTTTTTACAGAGCCATCTTGCATTTTGCCGCCCTTTAGAGGATCAAACCATTGCACTTGAAACGTATTTTGTGTAGCACTTAAGTCAATACTTGCAGCTACTGGTTTTGAAGAATCCTTCTGATTCTTTTCTGGAAGATAAACAGCATATATTTCTCCCGGTTTTTGATAACAATAAGCACCTTCAATATCAATTAGATCATGGTTTGGCTGCATCTCCCAATACGGCAAATGTTCTTGAAAAAAGCTCAACGCATAACCTGTCAATTCCCAAAGTCTGTCACGTGAACGCCAATCTTCTGTATTCAAGTCATGGTAGCGATTATTTGCCCCGAAATACCACTCTACTCCTGCCGCTCCTGATAATAATGTTCCCCAAAGCACTTGTCCTCTTAAACTATCATGGTTTGGTGTTAAGGAATCTGATTGAGCCCCTGTGTGCCACATTCCGATTTCATCCATGGTAATCATCCACTCATGTCCTGAATTACGCGCTTTAGTTTTCCAAGTCTTCATCACATCAGCCGCTTCTTCTCTTTTATCCACCTGTAGTGAAAGACCATCTAAAGCTGAAATTCCTAAAATTGAATCTAAGACATTTGTTCGGTGCGGTTCATGTGAATGGGTGTGTAATAATATCGGGTGATTATAAGGGTCGATTTTTGTAATGAAATCAGTCATCGCAATACGCTGCGCGTTATTCTGAGAAATAGGCGTAAACTCAGCATAACCGTTTTCCTCTCCAAGATTAAAATTCATTCCTAAATGATGTCCAAAACGAGCAACCAATTCTCTCAAATACAATTGCCGCATTGGGCCTGTATCACCATTATCAAGCATAATTTCATTTTCCGTTTCCTGCAAAACCATATGTAATAATATTCCTTTCGATTGCATGTGTTGAAAAACAATTTCCCATTGCGCCAACTTACTCACATCAAAACGGGTAAAATCATCAGGACCTGAATATGGCCAAACATCTTTGCCATCACCCTTAATGTTCATTGTTAAAAAGTAGGCAACATTCATTTGTTTGGAAGCCAAATAATTTAAAGCGCCTATCAATCCTTTTCCCTTTCCGCTTTTCCAAATTGGGTCTCCCTCTTGCCAGTCCTTTATATGCGGCTCGTAACTATGTATGATTTCATTGGTTTTCGCTTCTCCATCGCTATTAGCACTTTGCATCCGGTAGGTACCATCAAAATCTTCAAAAGCTAGCAGATTTTCAGGACTGTCAGCTCCTCCTTTTATCCAATACTCCTCAGAACCTTCAAATCGAAAATAACCCTTGTCATTTACCAATCGACCATGAGCTCTAAAGT
>CALHGE010000047.1 GCA_938029725.1 uncultured Flavobacteriaceae bacterium | reverse complement strand
TGGCGCAACTTTCAATCCTACCCAGAATGTGGAATTAGCAGCCTGAGAGGACAAATCCACATTCCATCCACCTGACATGGACATTCCCAATAACTGAAACATTACAATACCAGGCACCAGACCACTCGTAATCATATCCGCCAAAGAATCGAGTTGTAATCCCAATTCACTTTTCACATCTAATACACGGGCGGCTAAACCATCGAAAAAGTCAAAAATAATCCCTAGAAAAACGAAAACAGCTGCCAGTTCTAATTGGTTGAGAACAGCAAATATGGTCGCCACACATCCGCAAAAAACATTTAAGAGCGTTATAAGATTAGGAATGTGTCTTTTCATTATTGGACAGGTTTACGTAAAAATAATACAATTTTCGAGTAATCGCTTTAGTCCATTATTATTCGGATATTTGTATTCCTAACATTTCACGATCAAAAATGAGGCTTAAAAAAATAGCTTTTATCCTTTTCGTTACTTTTTCATCCATAGGATTTTGCCAAGAAATGCTGCTTTCTCCATTATCGAAAGTCAGTTTGCTCACCGTAGGTACCGGGGATGAATTGTACTCAAAATTTGGACATAGTGGCTTCCGCATTCAAGATCCGACACTAGGTTTTGATCGAATCTACGATTATGGTGGCTTTGATTTTGACCCTCCAGGCTTCTATGTGAAATTTGCCCGTGGCAAGCTCAATTATAGAATGTCAGTCTATAACACAGATGGTTTTATTGAAGCCTACAAACAAGAAAATAGATGGGTAAAAGAGCAGACTTTAAACTTATCACAAGCTGAGAGAAACGAAGTTTTCGCCTTTTTACAAAATAACATCAAGAAAGAAAATCGCTATTATTTGTACGACTTTCTTTTTGACAATTGTGCCACAAAAATTCCTGAGGTTTTAAAGAACGGCTTAGGTAATAAACTAAAATTCGACTATCCTCACTTAGAAGATACTTTTACATTTAGACAACTTATTCACCAAAGTTTGGATGAAAATGCTTGGGCTACCTTCGGAATAGATTTGGCATTGGGTTCTATCATCGATCGAAAGGCAACCCCTTGGGAGCATCAGTTTTTGCCGTTATATGTTTATCAACAAATGCCGAATACGACCATAAACGGAGAAGCATTTGTAGTCAAGGAAGAAGTGCTGGTTGAAGAAAAACCCGTTGATAAAAAAGCATTTTTTCTACTCACTCCCCTATTCTGGTTAATTGTACTCATGGTGTCGGTTGTTCTTATTACCTACTTTGATCACAAAAATAAAAAACGAACAAGATGGTTAGATTTTGGTCTGTTCTTTATTACTGGGGCCGCGGGACTATTAATATTCTTCCTATGGTTTATGACCGACCATGTTTTTACGAAAGCTAATTTCAATCTGCTTTGGGCGTTTCCATTAAATTTGGTTCTTGCATTTATAATAGCCAAGAATAAGGCCCCAAAAAATTGGGTAGAAAAATATCTTTGGGTTCTATTAATAGGAATTGTAATAACAACGATACTTTGGCTATTTAAAATTCAAGTCTTTTCTCCCCTGATCATTTTTGTTCTATTAGCCCTAGCTTTGCGCTATCTCTTTTTAGTGCAAATGTTCAAAAAATCCGAATCTACAACCATCCAATAATCTAAAATGAACCTACTCACAGTAGAAAATATATCCAAATCTTTTGGCGAATTAGTGCTCTTCGAAAACCTTTCTTTCGGCGTAAACAAAGACCAAAAAATAGCCTTTATCGCCAAAAACGGCACAGGAAAAACATCTATTTTAAGAATGCTTTCTGGTGTAGATGCTCCAGATACTGGGCAAGTCAGTTATCGAAAAGGTATTCGGGTCTCGTTTTTAGAACAAGAACCTGATTTGGATCCTGACTTAACGATTGAGGAAACTATTTTCGCTTCTGATAATGAAGTACTTAGAGCAATAGCCAACTATGAAAAAGCCTTAGAAAACCCTGATGACCAAGATGCCTATCAAGAAGCTTTTGAAGGAATGGAACACCACCAAGCCTGGGATTTTGAAACCCAGTACAAACAAATACTGTTTAAGCTAAAATTAGAAGATTTTGAAGTAAAAGTAGGCCTACTATCAGGCGGGCAGAAAAAGCGCTTAGCATTAGCCAATGCGCTTATAAATAAGCCTGAACTTTTGATTTTAGATGAGCCTACCAACCATCTAGATTTAGAGATGATTGAATGGTTAGAGGAGTATTTCGCGAAAGAAAACATGACCCTTTTCATGGTCACTCACGATCGCTATTTTTTAGAACGTGTATGCACCGAGATCATAGAATTGGATAACGGAAAATTATATCCATACAAAGGTAATTACTCCTACTACTTAGAAAAGAAAGAAGCTCGAATTGAACAAGAAGCTGTTGAACACCACAAAACCAAATTACTTTTCAAAAAAGAATTGTCATGGATGCGAAAGCAACCAAAAGCAAGAACTACCAAATCAAAATCACGAATTGAAGATTTTAATCAGATAAAAGAGAAAGCTAGCCAGCGTCGTAATGATCATGAAGTACAGTTGGAAATTAACATGGAACGCATGGGAAGCAAAATCCTCGAACTCCATAAAATCTCAAAAGCCTACCCAGACAAACCAATTCTAGACCAATTTGAGTATAATTTTGTTAAAGGTGAACGTATTGGTATTATTGGAAAAAACGGCACAGGCAAATCTACATTCTTAAACATTCTAACTGGCAGCGATCAGCCTGATTCAGGAAAAGTAGTAAAAGGTGACACCATCAAATTTGGCTACTATACTCAAAAAGGAATTAAAATAAAACCGGGCCAAAAAGTTATCGAAGTAATTAAAGAGTTTGGAGACTATATTCCTCTGGCAAAAGGAAATCAAATATCGGCGCAGCAGCTACTAGAGCGCTTTATGTTTGACCGCAAAAAGCAATATGATTTTGTTGACAAACTAAGTGGTGGTGAACGAAAACGATTGTACTTATGTACTGTTTTGATTCAGAATCCGAATTTCTTAATTCTAGATGAGCCTACGAACGATTTAGATATTGTCACACTGAATGTATTGGAAAGCTTTTTATTAGATTTTCCAGGTTGTTTGATCGTTGTTTCGCATGATCGGTATTTTATGGATAAAATCGTAGATCACCTTTTTGTCTTTAGAGGCGATGCAGTTATTGAAGATTTCCCTGGAAACTATTCTGATTATAGAACCTATGAAGATAGCACCGCTTTAGAAATCAGAGCAGGAAAAGAGAAGGCCAAAGTAAAGAGTAAGGAGAAGAGTAAAGAGAAGAGCAAAGAAAACAACGCGACTAAGAATTCTTGGAAAACAGAAGAAAAAGGAAAGAAATTATCCTATTCTGAACAAAAAGAATACAAGCAGCTAGAGAAAGAAATTCAGAAGTTGGAGTTCAAAAAAGGAGAAATCGAGCAGCAATTTCTAACAGGCGATCTTTCTGGCGATGACATCGCGGAACTTTCAAAAAATTTGAAAGAAATCAATGATGGGTTAGAATCAAAAACGGAAAGATGGTTTGCACTTTCAGCATTAATTGAGTAACCGCAACTACCTGAAAAGCTTAGGAAATGCGCACCCAGACCAAAGTGCTCTTCGCATAAACGCGAATTAACTGTAAAACGAAGAGGGCCTACATTTTTCTTTGAAACACCAGGGAGGACTAGATGCATCACAAGAAACCTTTTTACATTTGTATAAACTTATCGCATATTTCAAACACCTTCTAAGCGCCAACAATCAGTATGGTGTTCATTCTCCTTTTGTTTATAATTACCTGACGAGATGCTTATATGCCAAACCAAATTTTAGTGCTTCAAAGAGTGAAAATGTAGTACTAAAAAGCATGGCTTATTTTTCTATTCAAAGATTTAAAATTAGCGCTAAAGATTCTCGAATCGAGCATAGAATACAAAAGGAATTTAAGCAAAAAGACACACATAAAACTCCTTTTGATTTTATCTACCACGATACCCCGATGGAAGATATGCTAGCCATGTATAAAGGAAAAATACATAATGACAGCATGATTCTTGTGTCAAATATCCATAGTACGAAAGAAACAAGCGCACTTTGGCAGACAACAAGGAAGAATGAAACGGTAACGGTATCACTAGACCTGTTTCATTGCGGCGTACTTTTCGTTCGCAAAGAACAAGTGAAGGAACATTTTAAGATTCGGATTTAATCGTGTAATTTTATCTCAGAATTTGTACCATGAGCAATAATACTATTTATCTAATTTTAGGGGGCGTAATTATGCTATACCTCGTCATATCATTAGCTTCAAGAAGCAAGTCTAAAGCGCGAAAATCTCGAAAATTTATGGAAGATTATACCCGAGAGAATAAAAAAAATGAGCGGTAGGCAGTTCACAAGTAGCAGTTGTTTTTAAACTCGTAAACAAATAGACACCTCATTATTTTAGCACTAGAAGGCGCAAATAGGTCATTCTGAGCACAGACGACAGGCTATATCGCTAAAATGTACTTCGACCAAATTCAGAACCATAGTCAAATTGAACTTTTCACATGAAAATATACACTAAGACAGGCGACAAAGGAACCACTGCCCTATTTGGGGGCACTCGAGTTCCTAAACATCATATGCGCATCGAAAGCTATGGCAGTATTGATGAATTAAATTCTTGGCTCGGATTAATTCGCGATCAAGCAATTGACACACATTCAAAAAAAGTAATTGCCCTAATTCAAAACAAGCTCTTTACCATTGGTGCTATTTTAGCAACAGACCCTGAAAAGGCGATTTTAAAGAGCGGAAAAGAACGTTTGAACATTCCGAAAATCGAAGCAACAGATATCGAGTTTCTCGAAAAAGAAATGGATACCATGGAGGCTAAACTTCCTCAAATGACACATTTCATCCTTCCGGGTGGGCATACCACTGTGTCATACTGTCACATTGCGCGTACGGTTTGCCGTCGTGGAGAAAGAATGGCATCATTTCTTAACGAAAATGAACCTTATGATGAACGCGTTTTGATGTACATCAACAGACTTTCTGATTATCTTTTTGTGTTGGCACGAAAATTGTCTCTAGATTTGAAAGCGGAAGAAATAAAATGGATTCCAACGAAAAATGACTAATAAATTCGTTTTTTCTTCGTTATCAAACTATTAAAGCATAAATTTTTAAGAATAAAGGCTAAAAAACTTGGCTGTTTGCTTTTAAAAATTATTTTTGCAAAAAATTAAAATCAAACTATTACCATGTATTGGACATTAGAATTAGCATCTTATTTAAGTGATGCGCCTTGGCCAGCTACCAAAGACGAATTAATAGATTATTCAATTCGAACAGGAGCGCCATTAGAGGTTGTTGAAAACCTACAGTCGATGGAAGAAGAAGGTGGAGAGATATATGAGTCTATCGAAGAGATTTGGCCAGATTATCCTACAGAAGAAGATTACCTCTGGAATGAGGATGAATATTAATAAAATTTCAAGTTAATTGAAATAAAAAAGTCTCATTTGAGGCTTTTTTTTTATGCCCTTTTCTCTACTATCCATTTCACAGTACCCCTCTGAATTTTGTTCGGCGGTAAAATTATTTTTCTATAACTAGCCTTAGCTATTGAAATAAAAAGTAAAGAAATTAGAGGACAAAATGCTAAATTCGCAGTTAGATTAGAAACCGAAGCGAAGTTCTCGGTAATTTTGTCAGGTATCTACCTAATTTTCTATTGAATCGGAAACTGGAATACCTTTTGTTCAAACCAAGGCAATAGCAATTAAAATACTTAGCACCGCGATTAGTTAAATAGCGGCTCACCATATAAAATATATTTATGAGTTTTATAAATTCAGTTCTAAAAGCGTTTGTGGGCGATAAGTCTCAGAAAGATGTGAAGCAGTTACAACCTATGGTTGAACAGATTAGATCTTTTGAAGCTATCCTAGAAGGATTAAGTCACGACGAACTTCGAGCAAAAACAGCGGAATTCAAAAGTAAAATCAAAGAAGACCGTAAGGTTTTAGATGATCAAATCGAAGCTTTAAAAGAAGAAGTAAAGGCATCTACTGACATTGACAAAAACGAAGACATCTATGCTGAAATCGACAAACTGAAAGTAGATTCTTATCAGATATCTGAAGACACCTTAAACGAGATTTTACCAGAAGCTTTTGCAGTGGTAAAGGAAACGGCAAAACGTTTTGCAAATAACACCACACTTTCGGTGACAGCATCTGAATTTGACAGAGAGCTTTCAGGAGATAAGGACTATGTAACTTTAGAAGGAGATAATGCCGTTTGGAAAAATTCTTGGGATGCTGCAGGAAAAGAAGTGACTTGGGATATGGTTCATTACGATGTTCAATTGATCGGGGGAATTGCACTCCACCAAGGTAAAATTGCAGAGATGCAAACAGGGGAAGGTAAGACACTTGTCGCCACCCTTCCACTCTACCTAAATGCCCTTACCGGAAATGGCGCGCATTTGGTAACCGTAAATGATTACTTAGCCAAACGTGATAGCGCGTGGATGGCACCGATATTTCAATTTCACGGACTTTCAATAGACTGTATTGATTATCACAAACCAAATTCTGATGGCAGACGTGCTGCTTACAATGCCGATATTACTTACGGAACGAATAATGAATTCGGTTTTGATTACCTAAGAGATAATATGGCGCATACACCGAAAGATTTGGTACAGCGTCCACATAACTATTCTATTGTTGATGAAGTCGATTCTGTTTTAGTAGATGACGCGCGTACCCCTTTGATTATATCAGGTCCGGTTCCTGAGGGAGATCGGCACGAATTCAACGAACTGAAACCTAAGGTGAATGAAATCGTTCAAAAACAAAGACAGCATTTAACAGGCGTATTAGCCGAAGCTAAAAAATTGATTTCCGAAGGAGACACCAAAGAAGGTGGCTTTTTATTACTTCGAGTGCACAGAGGCTTACCTAAAAACAAAGCTCTCATTAAGTTTTTAAGTGAAGAAGGTGTAAAACAGTTACTACAGAAGACAGAGAACTTCTACATGCAAGACAACAACCGTGAAATGCCTAAGGTTGATGAAGATTTATTATTTGTAATCGAGGAAAAGAACAATCAAATTGAACTGACCGATAAAGGCGTTGATTATATCTCTGGAGAAAATGATAAAGATTTCTTTGTCATGCCAGATATTGGCGGTGAAATTGCTTTGATTGAAAATCAAAATTTGGAAATTGAAAAGGAGGCTGAACTCAAAGATGAACTCTTCAAAAATTTCACCATAAAGAGTGAACGCATCCATACCATGAGCCAATTATTAAAGGCCTATACGCTCTTCGAAAAAGATGTGGAGTATGTGGTTATGGAAAATAAAGTAATGATTGTAGATGAGCAAACAGGTCGTATTATGGACGGCCGTCGCTACTCTGACGGATTGCACCAAGCCATTGAAGCGAAAGAGAGTGTGAAAATCGAAGCACTCACGCAAACCTTCGCAACCGTTACCCTACAGAACTTCTTTAGAATGTACAGCAAGTTAGCTGGTATGACCGGTACAGCGATTACAGAGGCGGGTGAGTTATGGGAGATCTACAAGTTGGATGTTATGGAAATACCAACCAACAGGCCTATCGCACGTGATGATAGAAACGATTTGATCTATAAGACCAAGCGTGAAAAATACAATGCTATAATTGACGAGGTTACTAAACTATCGCAACAAGGAAGACCTGTTTTGATTGGTACAACTTCTGTTGAAATTTCCGAACTACTTTCTCGAATGTTAAACATTCGTAAAGTTCCGCATAATGTATTGAACGCAAAGCTTCACAAGAAAGAAGCTGATGTAGTTGCCGAAGCTGGTAATGCGGGTATTGTAACCATTGCAACCAACATGGCTGGTCGTGGTACAGATATTAAGCTCTCAAATGAAGTAAAAGCATCTGGTGGGTTGGCAATTGTAGGTACAGAACGTCATGATTCACGTCGTGTTGATAGACAACTACGTGGCCGTTCAGGACGTCAGGGTGATCCAGGAAGCTCGCAGTTCTATGTGTCTCTTGAAGATAATCTAATGCGTTTATTTGGTTCTGACCGAGTAGCTAAGATGATGGATAAAATGGGACTCGAAGATGGTGAAGTTATTCAGCATTCTATGATGACCAAATCTATTGAACGTGCGCAGAAAAAAGTAGAGGAAAATAACTTCGGAGTACGTAAACGTTTGTTAGAATATGATGATGTAATGAATGCGCAACGTGAAGTTGTTTACAAAAGAAGACGTCACGCATTACAAGGTGAAAGGCTGCAGGTAGATATTGCCAATATGGTCTATGATACTTGTGAGGTAATAACGGAACAAAATAAAGGCGCTAGTGATTATAAGAATTTTGAATTCGAATTGATTAAATATTTCTCTATCACTTCTCCTATTTCTGAAAGTGAATTTGAGAAAAAAAGTATTCAAGAGATTTCAAGTGCGCTTTACAAAGCGGCTTATGACCACTATAAAGAGAAGATTGAAAGAAATGCTGCTAGTGCATTTCCCGTAATTAAAAATGTGTATGAGGACAAAGGCAATAGTTTTGAACGCATCGTTGTTCCTTTTACCGATGGAATAAAAACTTTGAATGTGGTTACGAACCTTCAAGATGCCTACGACAGTAATGGAGCGCAGTTGGTAACAGATTTTGAAAAAAATATTTCGCTAGCGATTATCGATGATTCTTGGAAAACTCATCTTCGTAAGATGGACGAATTGAAGCAGTCAGTGCAATTAGCAGTTCACGAACAAAAAGACCCTTTGTTAATTTATAAATTCGAAGCTTTTGAACTTTTCAAAGGCATGATTGAAAAAGTGAACAAAGAAGTGGTTTCTTTCTTATTCAAAGGGGAATTACCCAGTGGCAACCCTGATGATATTCAACAAGCTGATAGCGTTCGTAGGCCAAAGGAAAATCTACAAACTAGTAAAGAAGAAATTCCGAACAATGATGAACGCGCTGCGCAAAGCAGAGCTATTGGTCAAAATCAAGGAGGAAGACCCGCAGTAACAGAAACCATTATCAGAGAACATAAAAAAATTGGTAGAAACGACCGTGTGACGATCAAAAATATTATGTCTGGAGAAAGTAAGGTAGTGAAGTATAAGCAAGCCGAACCCTTAATCAGCAAAGGGGAATGGGTATTGACGGAAGACTAAATTTAATATAATAGCGCATATAACGGCGGCCCAATCGGTCGTCGTTTTTATTGGATAAAATTCTTAATAGAGGCAAAAGCAATTCTATTTTGGTGCTACTTCATATTTTCACCACAGCATTTGCCGTTTTTACCACATTTTGATAACACTACCGAGTTTTTAAGTTAGCTTTACTAGTATTGTCCCTTTTTTACCTGATTATTAGACGTCCCCTACTTTTTAAGGAATTGGTGATGCAAAATTCAACTAAAAAAAACAGTAGACTTACTGATAAGACCGAGTTGCTCTTAAAGTTCAACTATACCTCATCTTTTCTAAGTATAGTCTTTGCCGTGATCTGCTTGTATTTTCTTCAGGTTAAGACTATAGTTCCGCATGCTTTTTTCACCTACTCTATTTTAAATCTTTTAAACCTAGCCGCCTTCAAACGTCATGATATATTGATACTGATGGCAGTGATCACCTCATTGCTGGCTTTATTCTCTTCTCTCCTCATAGTTTTGTATAGCGGTGGTATCAACAGCCCTTTTCTCTTTGTATTCGCACTCATTGTTCTTGCCGGATATGTTGTAAATCGCCTTTTCGGTAAAATATATCTGTATGCCATACTAAGTATTATTTGCCTAATTTATCTCCTTGGAACATCTGATTTTCAGTTCTTCACAAATGAAATTCCAGAAGAATCAAGAAAGTTTTTTGCCCTGTTAAGTACTTTGTTTTCCATATATCTACTATATGTGATTTTTGGAAAAAACTTACTCAAAACACATCGTCGTTTGTACAACTCTAAAATAGAGATAGAGCAGCAAATTCTCGAAAAAGAAACCCTATTTAAAGAAATACACCATAGGGTAAAAAACAACTTACAAACCGTTTCAAGTTTACTGAGTATGCAAGGCAGAAACACGACTAACGAGCAAATTAAAAAAATCATCAAGAGCAGTCAAAATCGGGTGATATCAATGGCTATTATTCATGAAATGCTATATACGAATGATAACCTTTCAGAGATAGCATTCAAACCTTATGTAGAAGAGCTTACCGCTTTTCTTATCAAATCTGTTGTTGACTCTAGTCATACCATCGTTTTAAATATTGATATTCTTGATATAAAATTAGGCATCGACACCGCTATTCCTCTAGGTCTATTAATCAACGAAACTATTACCAATTCATTAAAATATGGCTTCGAAGATAGCACTGAAGGCCTGATAGAAATCAAACTTCGAAAAGAAGAAGACCGTACAAATAGCTATATGCTGACCATCGCTGACAATGGTATTGGATTCTCACAAGATACTCCTCCAAAAGCATCAAAATCATTGGGTCTGAAATTAATATACAATCTAGCCCGACAACTTCATGGTTCTGCAATCAAAGATGAGACAAAGATGGGCACATGCTATAACATCAGATTTAAAGATATTCAACAAGAATTAGATGCTGTGATATAAAAAAAGCGATAAGTTACATTATAAGCGAAAACATATTTAGCTTTACAAAAAAAATTACCTTAGTAATTTTGAGATTACTCCTATTTCTAAACCAATACTCATGGAAGAGAATAATAAACTAGAAGGCCGTCTAAAAGATAAAGCGCAACTAGTTCTTAGAGTAAATTATTTTACCTCTGCATTTTCTATACTATTTTCCTGTATATGCCTGTTTCTTCTAGATATTACCGAGGTTATTCCCTTTGTTTTTTTAGGTTTTGGCATAGTCAATCTCATCAATACCATTCTTTATTATTATCATAAAAACATTACCATCACCTATAATATTGTGTCTGTAATGACTTTGGCTGGCGCAAGTATTATCACCTTATTTAGCGGCGGTATAAACAGTCCGTTCATCTTTGTACTGGCTATTATTGTAATTGCTGGTTACGTAACTACTAAATCATACGGCTCTTTATACCTAAATCTATGCTTACTAATTGTGGTACTTATCTATTCTCAAAGCATAGCTGATTTTAGTTTTGCCAGCAATCTGGTTCCAGAAAAATCCAAAAACATCTTTGCATTACTGAGCGTATTATTTTCTGTTTACCTTTTAGGCGGTGTCTTCGGAAAGAATTTACTCAACGCCCACCACAACTTGTATAAAACCAAAGATGCACTTGAGCGTAAAATCAATGAGAAGGAAACCTTACTTAAAGAAGTTCACCATAGGGTTAAAAATAATTTACAAACGGTATCAAGTCTTTTAAGCCTGCAATCTAGGAATGTTTCAGATCAAGACACTAAAAGCCTTTTAAAAAGCAGTCAGAACAGGGTTATTTCTATGGCTATGGTTCATGAAATGCTATATATGCGCGAAGATATTTCGAAAATAGGATACAAATCTTATGTTCAAGAACTTGCAGAGTATTTGGTACGTTCTATTAAAGGCACAAGTAGTAATATTACCTTGGATATTGATATTCCTGATGTAAAACTAAATATTGATACCGCTATTCCTTTAGGCCTGCTAATTAACGAAGCGATAACCAATGCCTTGAAATATGGAATTGTCGATGACAGTCAGGGGCATATTTTTATCAAATTACGCAAAGGAGATTCTGACGAGTATCTATTAAATATCGGTGATACGGGAATTGGGTATTCTGAAACCATAAACCACAAGACAACGAAATCTTTAGGCCTTAAGTTGATTCACAATTTAGCCCGGCAGTTACGCGGCTCTATTGTTCGTGATATCACACGAAAAGGCACGCATTACATTGTAAAATTTAAAGAGATTAAGCCACAACTTCCTCCAATGCTGCCAAGCACATAATTAGAAAGCGCAGAAGAACTTTTATTTATCCGTATTATGCTTATATTTAATACGACTAATTAAAATGCCTTTCAATGCTAAGAAAATTACTTCTCTTGGTGCTATGTTTTAGCACCACAGTTCAAGCACAAGATTACTTTTTTAAGAGCTTTCAACCCTTTAATGAAACTGTTCCCAGTCCTGAAGAATTTTTAGGATATGGTATCGGTGAACACCACACACGTCACGATCTAATTGTTGCCTATTTAACGAAATTGGCAGAAACCTCCGATAGGGCTTCCATCTATCAATATGGAAAAACCCATGAAGGGCGTAAGTTAGTGATCCTGACCATTACCAGCCCTGAGAATTTATCGAATTTAGCTACTTTAAAAGAGCAGCATCTTGCTTTTGCTGACCCTTCAAAGAATGTTACTAATTATGGCGATGTGCCTCTTTTTATCAATTTAGCATACAACGTTCATGGTAACGAACCTTCGAGTTCTGAAGCTGCTTTACTAGCGGCCTATACTTTTGCAGCATCAAACAGTTCTGAGGTCTTAAAATACATCGATAACGCGGTAATCATGATTGACCCGACTATAAACCCCGATGGGCGTGACCGTCATACACAATGGGCCAACAGTTACCAGGGCACACCCAATGTATCAGACCCACAAGATGCAGAACATAATGAATATTGGCCTGGTGGACGAACCAATCACTACTGGTTTGATTTGAATCGAGATTGGTTGTTAGCCATAAACCCTGAGAGTCGCGGCAAACTAAAATGGTTTCACGAATGGATGCCCAATGTAGTAACTGATTTTCATGAAATGGGGAGCCAAGCGAGCTACTTCTTCGAGCCGATGAAGACTAATGCGTCTTACGACCCTATTATGCCAAAAGAAAACTATGTAGACCTAAACAATATGTTTGGTACTGCGTTTGCAAAGGCCTTAGACAGTATTGGTTCTTTTTACTTTACCAAAGAAGTATTTGATGGCACCTACCCAGGGTACGGTTCATCCTACCCTGATTTGCATGGTGCTCTGGCGCTATTGTTCGAACAGGCGAGTTCACGCGGACATGAACAAACCACTGCTTTTGGAAAAATTACATTTCCCTTTACCATTCGCAATCAATACACCTCGAGTTTAACTACCGTAAAAACCGCAGTGGCCAATAAAGCCTATATGCGAAAGTATCAACAAGATTTCTTTAAAAGTGCCCTCACGAATTCCGCTAAAAGTAAAGTTCGCGGATATACTTTTGGTGATGATTATGATCAGAATCGTACCAAAGCTTTTATCGATAAGCTTCTAGTGCACGACATAGACGTCTACGAATCAGGAGATCACTATGTAGTACCGACGAAACAGAAGCAATATCGCATGGTACAAACCATGTTTGAAACCTATTCAAAATATCGTGACAGTGTCTATTACGATGCTTCTGCCTGGTCAGTGGCAAACTTCTACAATATGAAGTACAAAGTAGTCACAAGCCTTAAAATGGGTGAGAAAGTGGAAAACACAGACAAGCTAATCAACCTTAGCGCAGTGCAAAAATCTAAGTACGCCTATGCGATAGATTGGGACGATTATAATGCTCCTGCTGTGCTAAATTACTTGCAGACAAATGGCCTAGTAGTTTCTTCAGCCTTTAAACCTTTTACCGTAAAAACAGGCAAGGATACAAGATCATTTAATTATGGGTCTCTTGTTGTACCCGTTTCACTTCAAAAGAAAAATGCCGCAGAAGTTTATGATTTGGTTCAAAAGGCCCAAAAGAAATATCAGGTACCCATGTTCGCAGTACATTCTGGATACAGCTTGAAAGGGGTTGATTTAGGAAGTCGCCATATCAAACCGGTTAAAAAAGTAAAAGCTGCGATACTGATTGGTAATGGTACGCGTTCGTATGAGGCTGGTGAAGTTTGGCATTTGTTAGACACGCGCATGCACATGCCAATAAGCAAGATACCGTTGCGTAATTTCGACCGAACTAATTTTGACGAGTATACCACTTTAGTAATGGTTTCTGGACGCTATAATTTGACCAAAAAGCAGCAAGCAAAAATCAAAGCATGGGTTAGCAAAGGAAATACCTTGATTACAATTGGAACTGCAAGCAAATGGGTTATTGACAAAAAACTGGTCAAAGAAAATTTAACAAACACAGAAAGAGATTCACTTCGAAAAGATTCTATCAAAGTAGTCACTAGAAAACCATACATCGATGCTAGTGAGAATTTAGGGAAGGAAAGTGTAGGAGGTATTATCATTAGAGCTGATTTAGACACTACCCATCCCCTAGCTTTTGGCTATCGCGATAGTTCGATTCCGGTTTATAAAAACAATTCCGTTTGGTTAGCACCAAGTAAAAACGAATATGCAACCGTAGTCAAATATGCTAAAAACCCACATATCGACGGATTCATTACTAAAAAGAATATGGAGGAAAACCTAAAGCCCTCAGCTTCTTTGATTGTAAGCAAACTAGGAAGTGGCAGAGTGATTCTATTTGCTGACAATCCTAATTTTAGAGGCAGTTGGTACGGTACGAATCGCCTTTTCTTAAACGCTCTCTTTTTAGGAGATAAGATCACTATTCCATCGAGAAATTGATATTCAATTAATGTCTTTAGCCTATTCTGCAAAGATGATCTCCGAACTAAGTACAGCTAAATTTTTTTTAGACTCAAGATTTAAGAACCCAAACATCGCGTAATTCAATTGCCTAATTAATGAAAGAAAAAATAATAGCAGCATATGAGGCCTTAGCAGATCGCTATGATGCACGTATTGACCACAAGCCTCATAATGCCTATTATGATCGTCCGAACACGCTAAAATTGATTGGAAATGTGCAAGGAAAAACTGTCCTAGACGCCGCTTGTGGACCCGGAAAATACGCAGAAATATTATTGGCACAAGGTGCAAATGTAACCGGCTTTGATATTAGCCCCAGAATGGTGGAATTGGCCAAACAACGCAACAAAGCGGATGGAGATTTCTTTGTACATGATTTGTCACAACCAATCCATAGGTTTAAAGATGAATCGTTCGATACCGTATTTTGCGCATTGGCCATGCATTATTTGAAAGATTGGAACCCCAGTATGCAAGAGTTTTGTAGGCTACTAAAACCAAATGGATCTTTAGTTATTTCTATCGAACACCCCTTTTTCGAACACCTATACTTTAAATCAAAAAAGTATTTTGAAGTGGAAGCTGTAAAAGCCACTTGGAGTGGATTTGGCAAACGCATTAAAATGCCGAGCTACAGAAGACCCTTGGTTGAATGCATACAACCAATTACGGACAACGGCTTTTATATAGACCAACTTATAGAGCCAAAACCAATACCTGAATTCGAAAAATATGACCAACGCCGTTTTAAAGAACTAAATGCATTCCCTAGCTTTATGCACATCAGAGCTATAAAAAGATACTAATCTAGAAATTGAACTGACTAATACTCCAAAGAAAATGAAAAAAAAGTCTATCCTATTCACGCTAATCCTAATTCTGGCAGGCGTCTTTCAAGCTGCTTCACAATCGGCACAAGGTGACGGTCCGCATTCACAACTCATCATTCGTGGTGTCATGTTGGTGAACGGAAATGGGGCTCCACCGCAAGGCCCGATTGACATTGTAGTTGAAAAGAATATCATTAAAAAAATTCAGGTAGTTGGCTATGACGGCGTACCAATTGATGAGTCTAAAAGGCCCATACTCAAAGCCGGCGGTAAAGAACTAGACTGTAATGGCATGTATTTGATGCCTGGTTTTATTGATATGCATACACATATCGGTGGAATAAATCAAGGTGCAGAACCCGATTACGTTTTTAAACTATGGATGGCGCATGGGGTAACTACCGCCCGCGAAGTTGGAGGAAGGGGCCCTGATTGGTCTCTAGAGCTGAAACGAAAAAGTGCGGCGAACGAAATCGTAGCCCCTCGCATCTTTAGCTACACAGGTTTTGGTCAGACTAGCGAAAATTTTAACCCACTAAATGACATTCCAATTTCCACTCCTGAGCAAGCGCGAGCTTGGGTGCGAGCGAATGCTAAAGAAGGTGCAGATGGTATTAAGTTCTTTGGAGCAGAACCAGAAATCATGGCCGCTGCCTTAGATGAAAATAAAAAACTCGGACTAGGTTCTGCCTGCCACCATGCGCAATTAAGTGTTGCGAGATGGAATGTCTTGCATTCCGCTAGAGCGGGATTAACTTCGATGGAACACTGGTATGGGCTTCCGGAAGCTTTATTCGATGATAGAACCGTTCAGAACTATCCATTAGATTATAACTATCAAAACGAGCAACACCGTTTTGAAAATGCAGGAAACCTTTGGGCACAAGCTGCAGAACCCTATTCGGAGCATTGGGAAAAGGTAATGACTGAATTACTAGACCTTGATTTTACCCTTGACCCTACTTTTAATATTTATGAAGCCAGTCGTGATTTGCAACGGGCCAGACGAGCTGAATGGCATGAAGACTACACCTTGCCTTCACTATGGGATTTCTATCAACCAAGCAAGATTTCTCATGGAAGCTACTGGCATGATTGGGGTACAGAACAAGAAGTAGCTTGGAGAAAGAATTTTCAACTATGGATGACTTTTATAAACGAATACAAAAACAGAGGAGGGCGTGTAACCGCAGGGTCCGATTCGGGATTCATATTTCAACTCTACGGTTTTGCCTTCATACGGGAGTTAGAATTGCTCCGTGAAGCTGGGTTTCATCCGCTAGAAGTGATTCGTTCAGCTACCTTAAATGGTGCTGAAGCCCTAGGTATGGATGATAAACTAGGCTCGGTTTCCATTGGTAAACTAGCAGATTTTGTAGTGGTTGATGCCAACCCTTTGGCTAACTTAAAAGTGCTGTACGGCACCGGTGCTGTAAAACTTACAGATGATAATGAGGTTATTCGTGAAGGAGGCGTAAAATACACCATTAAAGATGGTATCATTTACGATTCAAAAGCACTGCTACAAGAAGTAAAGGATCTGGTTGCTGCTGAGAAAGCAAAAACCGGGTACAAAATTTTACAACCTGGGGTTAAAGAGTAAATTGCCTACTCATTAACTTGAAACTAAAGTATCGCCGTATTCTTACAAATAAAATTTTGCTTGCATGTACCTATTTGTATGCCTATACTAGTAATATGGATCCTACAGTTAACTAATGAGAGATAAAAAAACTACGCAGAACCATTAGATTATAAACTCGGTGCATTTAAAACCGCCGGAGTGATCCTGCCCCACAAAAAAGATGGGCAAATACAATTTGAACTACTTTTAATATGACAAGAGACCAATTTAACGCCAAACTTAATTGACCAAAAGAACTCATTTCTGTAAAAGATGAAGATGCATATGAAACAGTTAGCGACTTAGCCAGAATGGAAGGCATATTTGGAGGCATTACTTCTGGCTCCACCCTATAGACAGCTTTACAAAGAGTGAAAATAACTGGTAAAGGCAAAAAAGTAGAACTGTACTTTGTGATTCAAGATCAAAATTCTTGAATTGAGATGTATACCATTAAAAACGGGGCCAACAGCAACACCTATAAAAATGTTAATGCTATTATTAAAAATAAAAAAAATGAGATCGTAAAATTAATTGAAAATTGTAAGTTTAATGGCACAAAAGTTGAGGTGACTTTGGCCAGTAACTACTGTAAATTTTTTTAATAATTAATTTAAACTAAACCCTATGACCAAAAACTTAATCGCACTTAGCTTTATGATATGCAGCATTTTTGCCCATTCACAATCTGACGAAGAGCAAACCAATATTTCGGAAGATAGAAGTGAACTTAAGATAAACGGTCTTTTTTTCATTTTAGGTGCCATAGAGGTAGATTATCAATATTTAATTAATAGTGAATCGGGCGTTGGGGTAGATGTCTTATACGCCTATGATGATGAAAATTTAGATATAAACTATCATATCGCTCCTTATTACCGGCAATATTTCGGCAAAAAATATGCCTCTGGTTTTTTTGTTGAAGGTTTTGGAATGTTAAATTCTGTAGATGATTATAGCTATGATTCTTCCTATGACCCAAACACAGACACCTACTTCAATAACGGTGGATACCAAGAAGATATCGTAGATTTCGCATTAGGTTTAGGCACTGGTTTTAAGTTCTTCACGAACCGAGGTTTTGTAATCGAAATAGACTTAGGCATTGGAAGAAATCTTTTCAAAAACGATAGGAATTTTACAATTATTGGCAAAGGTGGAATTCACTTAGGTTATCGATTTTAATTTTCAACCGATACCTTTACTGATCTTAATGACCTTCCAGCGGTTCTGCTTTTTATTGTAAAGTATATTTCTGTTTTGATTTAAAAGTTGACACAAGAAGTAACTATAAATCAACGAGTTGACAACAATGTCGTAAAATTGTCGGAAACATACCGTTATCAATATGCAAATTTCTAAGCTAGTTTTGACCAAATAATACTACCTAAACGAAATGGAAAACATTGGTCAAAAAATCATTGCCTTAAGAAAGTTAAAAGGCTATACACAAGAAAAATTAGCGGAAAAAGCAAAAGTAAACTTGAGAACCATTCAGCGAATAGAGAATGGGGTGAATAAACCAAGTGGCACTTCGATAAAGCTTATTTGCGAAGCATTAGAAACCGTACCTGAAAAGATCATTGAGTATGGTAAAAAAGAGGATTCAAAACTCTTGGTTATAATGCATTTATCAGTCATTAGCTATTTTTTTATTCCAATTGGGAATATCCTAATTCCTTTGGTTATTTGGCTTTCTAAAAAAGATAAAATCATCAAACTAGATGAAACAGGAACTCGGCTACTAAATTTTCAGATACTCTGGACCATTTTAACATCAATTACTTTCTTCGCTATGTTGTTCACAGCTGCGCTTAAATTAACGGGGCCTAAAAATTTATATTTTTCAAACCTACTGCTGTATGTATTCGTAAGCTTACATATCATCAATGTCGGAATGGCAATTACAATTGCATTTAAGATTAAAAAGAAAAGTGATTTCAATTCTTATCCCAATTTAATACGCCTAATTAAATAACAAAAACGAGCGATACATCAAAAATTTTTCGAGCTTTACGAAAAAGCCTTTATATTTTCAGGAAGTGGAAAATTAACAATTACCACGAGCGACCTATTGATTTTTCACTTTAGACAAAAAAAAATTAAAGCAAAGTGCTGTTACTGCTCGTTAAAACCTTAGAGAGAATTTAAAAATGGAAGTAATTAATTTACCTGATGACCTAAATATTAAAAATTCTTCCTCCTTTAAAATTTTCGATTATCGCACCTCTGAAGAATGTTTCAAACAAATGGTATCGCTTCAACAGAATACATTTAGTTTTTTACTTGAAGGCAGCAAACAGGTCTTTTCAGATAAAACAGCGGTTTCAATTGAGAAAAAAAGTTTCTTATTAATGAAGCGAGGACATTGTCTAATGACAGAACGGCTTCCTGATACCAAAGATAATTATAGGAGTATGCTGTTTTTCTTTTCTAATAAATCGCTTTTAGACTTCATACAAAAGCACAAAATTGACACTTTAAAGCAACACAATCAAAAGTCTATTCATTCATTTCATTATGATGATTTTTTAAAAACATTCGTTAACGGACTTATTAACATAAGTACGCTCGATCCAGAAATTCAAGCAAAACTATTGGAGGTGAAATTTGAAGAATTAATAATCTATTTAAAAGAAACCCAAGGAGCTGATTTTATATTTTCTATAATTTCCAATGTGGATAGCCAACTTCAGAACTTTATGGAGATTATTGAAACAAATAACCTTAACAAGCTTACCTTAAAAGAACTTTCATTCTTATCAAATATGAGTTTATCTAAATTCAAACGAGAATTCGAAAAACATTTTCATAGCTCACCAAGCAAGTGGTTTCAAGAGAAAAGACTTGAGCATTCTGCTTTCCTATTAAAAAATAAATCGTGCCGACCATCTGATATATTTGAAGAGATTGGCTATGAAAATCTTTCAAATTTCATACAGGCCTTTAAGACCAAATTTGGAATGACTCCAAAGCAATATCAGTTAGATTGAGCTTTTAGCACTACTTTTTGGCCCAAATCAAACACAAGGTCTTCTATATTTTCTCATAATTTTGCAGGTATACTTAAATACATATATTATGAAAAAATCAATTTTTATTTTAGGAATACTATTAACTGTAACAAGCACAATATTTGCTCAAAACACCTTTACTTTATCCAGTAATGATCTTGGTGGAGAAGCAACCATCAATGAAGAATTTGATGGTTTTGGTTGTACTGGAAAAAATCAATCTCCTCAACTTTCTTGGAAAAATGCCCCTGAAGGAACAAAGAGTTTTGCAATAACAATGTATGACCCAGATGCACCAACAGGCAGTGGTTGGTGGCACTGGGTTGTATTTGATATTCCATCAAACAGTAATGAATTGGCATCAGGTGCCGGAAACATGAAACTAAACCTAAGCCCAAAAGGAGCAATTCAAAGCCTAACGGATTATGGAGCAAATGGATATGGTGGACCTTGCCCTCCTGAAGGTCACGGATTACATCAGTATATCATCACTGTTCATGCTTTAAAAACAGAAAAACTAGGGCTAGATGAAAGCACCAACCCAGCCGTGGTAGGGTATTATTTATGGAACAATACTTTAGCAAAAGCAAGTATCATTACCTACTATAAAAAAACAGCGGAATAAAACACGACCACTAGTATTTTAAATTAAAGATAGGGCGATTGTTTTCTTAACCGAAACTAATCGCCCTATTGCTGTCTTACCCTATTTTTGTTTGAGCTTTTAAAAATGTAAATTGTAAAAACTTAAAATAAAAAAAGTGCTGGTACCGTCTTGCTTCTTTTCTCTCCTCCTCGCTGCCCTATTCGTCACCCTTGTAACGCATTTGAAATGTAAGCAATAAGGTATTAAATCAGATTAATAAAATATGAATCCTAAAAAAGAAACTAATGGGACTATTTTTTTTTCAAATAGCTAGATTAAACTATTTATTTTTAATCCTTTTCGTTTGTATCATTTCCTGTAATGGTCAAGACAATAAAACCGCACCAAATGAGGGCACTGCACAAGCAAAAGTAATGAACAGCGACAGCCTTAAAGAAGCAAATCAAAACAAGCAAAAAAAATACCAGGTTCCATATATCTACCCAGCTCCTGAGCCTTCTTTAAAAATAAGTGAATTCGTAAGAAGAATATTTCAAGATAAAAGTGGTAATCTATGGTTTGGCACCAATGGAGATGGAGTAGCACGGTACAATGGAGTTTCCCTTGAGTATTTCACTATTAATGAAGGTCTTGGTGGTAATGCAGTAAGAGGAATTGTAGAAGACAAAGAAGGTAATGTTTGGTTTGGCACAAATGGAGGAATAACGAAACATGACGGCAAATCTTTTACCAATTATACCGAAATAGACGGTCTCATAAATAATGATGTTTGGAGTATCGCTATTGATACTGTCGGAATAATATGGATAGGTACCTTGCAGGGCGTAAGTAAATTTAATGGAGCGGAGTTTACTCACTTTGAATTGCCAGAAGCAGAACCTGATCATAATAGAGGTGTAACTAGTGCAAAAATTGTTCACCGTATACTGCAAGACCGTAAAGGAGACCTATGGTTTGGCACCAACGCAGGCGCTTATAGCTACGATGGAAAATCCTTAACCCATATTTCAGAAAAAGATGGTTTGTGTAATAATGCCGTGAATGATATTTTAGAAGATAAGGATGGAAATATTTGGTTTGCCACGCATTATAAAGGAGTCTGTTATTGGGATGGAAAATCTTTCACACGGATAGCTACAAAAGAACGGGCTAGTGGCACTGAAGTTTGGAGCCTATATGAAGACAAATCTGGTCAAATATGGTTTCCGATTGAAAGCTTTGGAGTGTACCGGTACACTCCAACATCACTTATCAATTTTGATAAAAAAGATGGTCTTGCTAGCGGTGCTATACAATGTATTTTTGAAGACAACCAAGGAAGGTTATGGCTAGGTGGGTATATGGGCCTCTTTCGTTATGATGGTATTTCTTTTTATAAGGTTAACCAGAATGGGCCTTGGTAAGCCAATAAGTGGAGCATACAACAAAACCGATAGGCGACACAAGCTTTAATCTTTATAGAAAGTGAAGTACATTACCGGCTGCGCGACAGAGGCTCGACACTAGCTCAATAACAACAAAACTGCGATATGTATTCAAGCTTCTGCGAAATCGATAGAATTCATACTTAAAATAGTCATAAGCTTGCGCTATCAATATTTGGAAAAGCAAAACAATATGACGAAATCAAGATGGAACAGCGCTGATATACCCAATCAGAAAAATAAAGTAATCGTAATTACTGGAGCCACTAGCGGTTTGGGTAAAGAAGCCGCAAAAGTACTAGCGAGTAAAAATGCAACTGTAGTAATGGCTGTTAGAAACACCAAAAAAGCGGAATTCGTTGTTAAGGAAATTCGCGAAGCGTTTCCAAATGTAAAAATTGATATCAGACATCTTGAGTTGAACAGTTTAGAATCAATACATTCTTTTGCAAAGGAATTTACAAATGATTACAGACAGTTACATATTTTAATCAATAATGCAGGCCTTATGATGTGCCCCTATTCAAAAACAAAAGACGGTTTTGAAATACAAATGGGTGTTAATCATTTAGGTCATTTTGCATTAACCGGTTTGTTAATGCCATTATTAATAAAAACTAAAGGCTCAAGAGTAGTAGCTACAAGCAGTGTTGGTCATAAATCAGGAAACATCAACTTTGATGACCTCCATTGGGAAAAGAGAGCATATAAAACCTCGAATGCCTATGGTGACAGCAAATTAGCAAACCTGTATTTCACCTATGAATTAGCACGAAAACATAAAGAGGATGCCACCTACCCGATGGCAACCGCTGCACACCCAGGATGGACTGCTACGGAGCTCCAAAAACATTCTCTCTTTTGGAGAATAACAACTCCCTTATTTTCTCAAAACGTAGAAAAAGGGGTATTACCAACCTTGAGAGCTGCAGTAGATGAAGGTGCAAAATCAGGAGACTTTTTTGGCCCTTCAGGCTTTATGGAAGCGAAAGGTTTTCCTAAAGTCGTTAGTTCTAATACGATGTCGCATAACCTAGAGAACGCAAAAAAACTTTGGACACGCTCTGAACAGCTAACAAAAATCAAATACTAAAACCTATCCTTTATGAAAAAAAGCAAAGTAATTACACGAATTTTTATAGTACTATTAGCCATCCAAGCAATCATCGAATTAGGTCTCGGAAGTATGTTATTATTTGACTTTCAAACCACCTTAGTTAGCGCTTTTGGCATCAAATACAGTAGCCAATTAGATATTCTCGGCATCGCATTAGGGCTCTATTTATTACTTTTAACAGCGCTAATGATTTTGAGTATGGTGTGGACGATAAAAGGAAAAACTTCAGGAACTACATTGGGGGTAGTAATAGGTGCTTTTTTACTTACTTTCGGATTGTTTACCTTTTTTCAATTGGGTCGAACCGATGGTTTGATTGGAGATAGCATTAGAGGCTTATTAACTATGATATTTGGTTACTTAAGCGCTAATGAATTAAAAAACAACAAAATGAATGTCTGATTTTATAAACATTTCTAGTATTTCTCAGCTTCATCAAATGTTTGGTTTAGCAAAGCCTGTTCATCCTTTAATTGCTATCATCAGAAAATGGCCGAAAACTGATTTCAATTTTAGTAATATCAAACTTACCAGCGACTTGTATCTTATTTCAATGAAAGGAAAACTAAACGGCAATTCATTTCAATACGGAAAGAACACCTACGACTTTGAAGAAGGAACTCTAGTATCTATAGCGCCAAATCAGGTGGTTTCTTTTGACAGTTCTCTAGACGAAAGTGCTGGTACCGGCTGGAGTATATTTTTTCATCCAGATTTGATACTAAAATCTGAATTGGGTAGAACGATTAATCATTATAATTTTTTTAATTACGATATAAACGAAGCACTACATCTTTCTGAAAAAGAAAAAATATCTTTAGTAGAATTAGTCGATAAAATCGAAGTAGAAATACACCAAAACACAGATAAATATTCGCAAGACTTAATCGTTCAAAACCTCGAAACCATACTAAAATATAGTAATCGATATTATGATAGGCAGTTTTATACTCGAACGAACTTGAACAAAGACTTCGCTACTAAATTCGAAGCGTTTTTAAAAATGTACTTTTCCTCAAATGAAATCGTAACTAAAGGAATTCCGACAATTAAACAATGCGGAGAAGCTTTAAACATGTCTGGCTCCTACCTAAGTGATTTGCTGAAACTCGAAACTGGAAAAAGTGCAAAAGACCACATTCATTCATTTCTTATCAATAAAGCGAAGAATTCGCTATTAAATTCTCAAGACTCAGTGGGCCAAATTGCTTTCAATTTAGGTTTCCAATACCCGCAACACTTTAGCAAATTATTCAAATCAAAAACAGGTAATACTCCTTCAGAATATCGTACTTTAAATTAACGTATTTCTCATTTCAAAAAACTGAATGGCGAAATAGATTCATGATTATCAAAACAAGTTCAATGAAGATTGCTCCAGATCAAAGAAGAGATCTCTATAAAATCATTCAATTTGGTCTCATTTGGTCAATGGGCGGAATTCTTTATAGTCTTATCGAATACGGAATCTTAGGCAATTCAAAAACCTATCCGGCTACTAATAATTTGTATGACTTTGAGACTTCGATTCTATCCTCGTTTTTAAGCTCATTACTTATAGGGCTCTTAATTGGTGCTCTCGAGACTAAAATAGTCGCCAAATATGACAAAACAAGAAGTTTTCGGCAAAAGATAATATTCAAAACCGGGCTTTATCTAGCATTAATTGTTTTCCTTCTTTTAGTTTCAATGCTACTTTTATTTAGTTCAAGGTTAGCTGTTTCAATGTTCGATTCAAAAGTCATAGATTCAATCTTACAATTCGTTTCCAATTTTTCTTTTTGGAGCATCCTGATTTTTGCTAGCGTTATTACCATTTTAACACTATTCGTTGCAGAAGTATCTGACTACCTAGGTAGTGGTGTTTTTAATAATTTTTTTACCGGAAAATACCATCACCCTATAGAAGAAGAACGCATATTTATGTTTCTTGATATGACTGCTTCAACCACAATAGCTGAAAAACTAGGCCATAAAGAATATTTTAACCTGCTCAGAAAATACTACGCAGATTTAACCGAAGCTATTGTTCAAACAGGAGGTGAGGTCTATCAATATGCGGGCGACGAAGTAATTGTCTCCTGGAATATGAAGAAAGGATTAGCTGATAATAATTGTATTGAATGCTTTTTTAAAACAATAGCGATATTCCAAAAATCATCTGATGAATATATCAAAAGATTTGGTGTGGTTCCAACATATAGGGCTGGCTTCCATTTCGGAAAGGTGACTACAGGGGAAATTGGAGTATTAAAAAAAGAAATATTTTTTACGGGTGATGTTTTGAATACCACCTCTAGAATACAATCAACTTGCAAGCAACATAATATTGATATGCTAATTTCAAAAGATTTACTTGCGGTTTTGAATAGTACAGAGGAGTATGATATCGTACCTATCGGTGAATGTGAACTCAAGGGTAGAAATGAAAAGATAGACCTCTTTACGATGAAGGATAAAAATAACTTCATAGCCTAATGAAATTTACCAGTCTTTTTCTATTGAGCAAGGGCTGTTTTCTTCCTAAATAATTACTGCCCAATTATAGCTCGAACAAAAAAAGCACCAAACGTTTCCTCAAGGAATTGTTTGATGCCTAATTAATATGGTTTCATAGGTGAACAAAACCCTCAAACTACTTTGTAAAGAGGCAGATTAAGAGTGGGACTTTGTATCGTAAAAACTAAAACTGTCTTCTATTGTTTTGAACCCTTACTTTAATGGGTTCTAAATTTTTATTTTGCTTTTTTGTTTTTAAAAGCAAAATGCTAAGAACTACTGCAGGAATTAAAGATGCTAATACAATCATGGTTTATGTTTTATTAGGGTTAAAACTTAAGCGATTTTGACTTTGTTTCTTTTTGTCTTAAAAGCTAATGCTTTTTTTATTCTCGAATTTTTGAACTTGTATAAACGAACAACCTTACTTGCAGTTACTGTTTCAACTTCACTATACTCAATAGCAACAACAATGCCAGTATCAAAAAAATCATCCGCTTGAGAAAATTGAATTTGATTAGAACCTTCACTGTTGGAATTTAATTCTAAGCTATATTCGTTTGTGTTTGCTAAAGCAGCAATGCTACATGAAAGCGTAAAAAGAAGAGTTATAAGAGACTTCATAAGTAGGTTTATTATTTACTTGGGTTAGCCCAAAATAACAACAGACTGATGCCTCAACTAGATTTCAATCGCTGAAAAGCCTTATTTTTCGGCACTTGACAAAAATTAGGATAAAGTGTTAAAAATGCTCGGTCAGTGAATTCAAGGGCCAGAACACCTTAGCGATTGAACTGGTTTTTAATCGAAGGTTTTTTACCTTCTTTCAACAATTACGACGGGTCTAAATAGTCTGTTTTTATTAAAAAAGTATCAGAAGAGCGAATCAAAAACCAACCGTATAAGGGTTCGTTTTTAATTAAATATCTTTGTACTAAGATGAAGCGATAAAGCAAAAGACAATGTCAATTGCAATCAGATGGTTTGATATTTCAGCTGCCAATTTCGAAAGAATGAAGACCGTAAATTTGATCTAAGCACCTACCATTTCACAAATACGTACAATCATACTAAGGGGCTATTAAAAAATAGATTCATTCTCCTAGTATTCACAAGAAGGAACGTAACAGGTTTTTTTTACCCTCATACTATATTCTAGATTATTTCCCCTTTAGCCTATGCGTATCGCGAAGCGGAACCTATGCACAAATTCACATTATATCAAAAGCTAAAAACGGGTTAACAGCAACAAAACGAATCACTTTCCGTTATAAATGGGTTAAATTCAACCTATGAAATATATTACCATAGCACTTTCTTTTGTATTCTCTTTAGGAGCTTACGCCCAACAGCCATCTTTCAAATCATGGCAAGTGGAAGCGAAAAAAAATATTCGTATGCTTCCTGAATTTGGTACTACTGAAAAAACGAAAGAGGAAATCGCTACGAACACAAGATTTATCAACGCTATTGTTGATGCCGGAAAATCGAAATCTGAAGCGGCACACGAAATGATTCGTATCGGTTTTGACTATTTGTATAAGGGAGATTTAAAAACCGCCATGTATCGCTTTAATCAAGCCTATCTCTTAAATCCAAAAAACTCAGGAGTATATTGGGGCTACGGTGCGGTTTACACCGCGATGGGAGCATATGACGAAGCAAGAAGTCAATATAAAGAGGGCCTAAAACTTGACCCCAAAAGTGCTGCCATTCTAACGGATTATGCCACAACCTACTTGGGAGAATATTATGCTGATGTACGTTCAAATTATAAGAAAGCTCAAAAAAATCTAAAAACCGCCAAGGAGAAACTTTTAGACGCGTATGCTATTGATCCTGGTTATATTCATACTGCCTACAAACTATCAATCGTGTATTTGAATAGTCAAGATTGCAGTAATGCCAAAAAATACCTTCAAGCTACTAGAGCACTTGGCGGGCAACCAATCACAAAAGAATACCTAAGCGATTTTAACCGACAATGCGAGAATTGTTCGAATGTAAAAACTGGAAATTTCCAAATTGAAAGTCTACGTGACGGCGTAACCAAAATCGCGCGAAATCAAGACTATCAGATCGAAGAAAATGAGGCCTTGGGCTACAAACTAAAACTTAAAGTGAATTGGGTCGACGAATGTACCTATACCCTAACACCAGTTGTGAATTTAGCGAAACCCGAACAAAAAGATATTCCGAAAATGGTTTTAACCTGTCAAATTGTTGAGGTGACAAGCGATTATTATATTCAGGTTTCAAGTTCTGATGACAACCAAAGACCGATGACTTCACAGATAGAAATAGTTCAGTAAATTTATATAGAACTTCAAACTTTATGACCCTAGCAAAACCCACCATATACTTTTTAAGTTTTCTACTGGTATGCTTTCTTTTCAGCTGTTGCAAGGATAAAAAAAATCATTTGGAAGGAATGCTGACTACCAACTTCTGTGAAAACATTCATAGAAATGATTCAATAAGTCTGTCAAAAGAATTGGAAGATATTTCCGAATTGATGGAAACAAAAACCGGAGTTTACGTACTGGAAGATGGTGGTGGCGCAATGATCACAAGAGCCTGGTTAACAGAATATGCCGAGCAAACCATCGATATACAATATTTTATTTTTTCTACGGATAATGTTGGCCTTATCGCTTGCGATTATCTCGTACGTGCGGCGGATAGAGGCGTAAAAATACGCTTGTTGGTAGATGATATTATGGTAGATGCTGACATTCAAGATATTCTAACTTTAGATTCTCACGAAAACATTACAATTAAAGTCTATAACCCTGGTGTAAACCTTGGGAAGAACATTTTTAGCAAGCTAGGGAAATTCGCAAGCGATTTTCGTTCAGCGAATCAACGTATGCACAATAAAACCTTTATTGTAGATGGAAAAGTGGTTATTACTGGAGGAAGAAATATAGCTGATGAATATTTCGATTACGACCACGAATACAATTTTAGAGATAGAGATGTTTTACTTTTAGGAAAAGAAACTCAAGCGGTCAATAGTTCTTTTGTAAAATTCTGGAATACCGACTTAAGTGTTGCTATAGTAGATTTAATAGCTACGGTTCCTGATAATATTAGCGATGAAAATCGTTTCGCCAAATTACATGAATATGCCTGTAACCCTGATAATTTTTGGCCTCAGGTAAGAGAAAAAATTAAAAAATTACCCACGGCATTTCCGATCTTAAAAAACTCAGGAGCTTTAGTCTGGGTAGATGATGTGGAATTTGTATCTGACGAGCCCGGTAAAAATGATGGCAATAGCGGACTTGGAGGTGGTGGAATTTCCACAAGTAGGCTCATCCGTTTAGTAAAGAATGCCAAAAAAACAATCGATATTCAGAGTCCGTATTTGATCACTTCTGAATTAAGTCGTCAACTATTTCAAGACGCAACAGATCGAGGCGTAAAAGTCCGAATACTGACCAATAGTCTCGCATCTACTGATAATTTAGAGGCTTTTAGCGGTTATCAAAAAGACCGAAAGGCGCTATTGCAAACAGGTGTACGTATTTTCGAATTCAGACCTGATGCTGCGGAACGCAAACAAATTATGACCGGTGAATTACAGGCTTCTATTGACTACCAGCCTATATTCGGTTTACACGCCAAAAGTATGATCGTAGACGGGGAAACCACCGTAATCGGCACCTTTAATTTGGACCCTAGAAGCGCAAACCTGAACACAGAATGTTTGGCTATCATGTATTCAGAACAGGTTGCTAAAACTGTTCTTGAAGGAATGGAAAAAGAATTCAAACCCGAAAATGCTTGGGAGACTACCTTAGAATTCAATCCTGATTCAGAGGTTAGTCGAGTAAAACGTATCAAAACTTGGACACGTAAAATACTTCCTAAAGATATTTTGTAAAACTGCAGTCTTAAGGTATTTCAAAACCGAATCAGTCAAGTTATCTGTATATTGTAGTTTGAATAAATCAAACTACATGTTTAAAAAGCTGTTTCCTTTTTTTTGTTTTGTACTCGTATCAGTTCCGATGTTCGGGCAAACTCCAGAGCAAGCCTATTTTGAATGGACGGAAATGCCCTTTTCTAAAGAAGAACTAGCCGAGCGTCGCACTAAACTTATGAAGCAATTACAAGACCTAGGTAAAAAAGGAATTGTAGTTATTCCTGCTAAAGACGGATTTTCATTCGGAGAAACCTTCCGTCAATTAGACAACTTCTATTACTTCACGGGTTTAGAAATTCCTAACAGTATTTTAGTTTTAGATATTTCAGGCGCATCGGCAAAAATATTTACACCGCAACGAGATTTACGTTTTGAAAGTACTAAGCGACCCAATGATTTTCCTGGTAGACCTTTATTAAATGACCCTGCGATTGCGAATCAAGCAGGCATATCATTAGCCGCTATTTCAGAGTTCTCTGTGCTTATGAATGCTAAAGCAGCTGAAGAAACGACTGTTTTTATTGATAATGGGCGACCTGGTGAAATTCGTTTTGCTTCTGAAGATTATATGAGCTCTCCTACTCCTGTTCAAATTCTATTAAATGCTTTGCAGAGCAAACAAAAAGGTTTGCAATTTGAAAATATGTATACATCCTTGGCGAAGGTGCGAATGATTAAGTCCGCAGCAGAAATAGAAATTATGCGAAAGTCTACAGCGATTAATGTAAGGGGCATCAAAAACGCTGCAAAGGCAATTAAAGCAGGTATCGACGAACGTTATTTAGAAGGAATACTGGAAGGTGATTATAAAGTAAATGGGGCACATCGACTGGCATTTGGGTCGATTATTAAATCTGGACCCAACTCGTTGTGGCCGTGGCGTATTTTGGCAACGCATTACAATCGTAGAAATCGAAACCTTGAAAACGGTGAATTGGTTGTTTTTGATGTAGGATGCGAATACAAAAATTATGTTAGTGATGTGGGAAGAACATTTCCTGTTTCCGGAACCTTTACCGAAAAGCAAAAAGAAATATTAACTATGGAAGTTGGTATAGCTGATCAAATCATCAATTTCATCAAACCCGGAATTACCTTTGCTGACATCAAAGGATTGACGGATCAAATAATTCCCCAGGAGGCAAAAAAATATATGCAAGTTGGTTTATTCTTTGGCCATCATTTAGGGCTATCAACAGGAGACCCAAACCTTTCGGATGCACTATTACAACCTGGAATGGTATTCACTGTAGAGCCGTGGTACTATAATCACGATCAGCAAATTTCAGTCTTTACTGAAGATGTTATTTTGGTCACTAAAAATGGTTGTGAAGTGCTTAGCAAGGGCTTGCCGCGAACACCTGATGCTTTGGAAAAACTCATGAAGAAATAGCGTAAGAAAAAACCGATTTCCTTAAACAGGAAATCGGTTTTAAATTTTTAAAGAAATCCTACCTACCAGATGCTCACTCTTTTATCAGGAGCTAAATACATTGCATCACCTTCTTTAATATCAAAAGCATCATAGAATGATTGAATATTTAATAAAGGCTGTATCGCTCTAACTCTTCCTGGCGAATGTGGATCGGTTTTGATTTGGGTTCGTAAAGCTTCATCTCTGCTTTTTGTTCTCCAAACTGTTGCCCAAGACATAAAGAATCGTTGCTCCGCTGTAAAGCCATCAATATCATCAGGTCTTCCGTTTTCTTTGTAAAAACGTTGCAAGCCATCATAGGCTCCTAAAACACCTCCTAAATCTCCGATATTCTCCCCTAAGGTGAACTTTCCGTTTACATGTACACTATCCAAAACTTCTATACCATCATATTGCGCTGCCAAGGCATCACCACGCTCTGTAAAAGCTTTTAAATCTTCTTCAGTCCACCAGTTGTTTACATTTCCATCAGCATCGAATCGAGCACCACTATCATCAAAGGCATGTGAAATTTCGTGCCCGATTACTGCCCCTATTCCTCCATAGTTAACCGCCTCATCAGCTTGGTAGTTGTAGAAAGGAGCTTGTAAAATCGCTGCAGGAAAAACAATCTCATTGTTTAATGGATTGAAATAGGCATTTACCGTTTGGGGAGACATGCCCCATTTCTTTTTATCAACAAGCTCCCCTATGTTAGAGTAACTTTTATGTCTACGCCAAGTACTAACTGCCGCACGATTATCGAAATACGATTTATCAGCCTTTACCTCCATTTTCGCGTAATCTTCCCACTTATTAGGGTATGCAATCTTAACGGTAAACTTATCTAACTTTTCAATGGCTTTTAACTTGGTTGTATCTCCCATCCAATCTAATTTTTGGATACGTGCTTTAAAGGATTCAATTACATTGGCAATCATTGATTCTGCCTTAGCTTTTGCTTCTGGCGGAAACTTAGCATCCACATACAATTGACCCAAGGCTTCGCCGACAGAACCATTAACAGTAGCCAAAGCAAGCTCATCAGCCGGCCGTTGCTTCTCAGAACCTCTTAAGTATTTACTATAAAATTCCCAATTAGCTTTTTCCGTAGCTGTAGTAAGTCGACCTGATGCACTATTAAAAGTATCCCATCGCACTAAAGTCTTGATATCTTCAATAGGTGTTTCTTTTAAAAATGTATCTAAAGCTTCTGTAAATTTCAACTGAACTACAATCACTGTGTCAAACCTTTTTGTGATGCCTAGTTCTGTTATCATCTTATTCAAGTCGAAACTACTTAACATCGCATCTACTTCTGCAATAGTTCGTGGGTTATTAAAATTACGAACATCTCTACTCTGTACCTTATCAAGGCGCGGTTCAGCGAGCTTCGTTTCCATCGCCAAAATCTTCTCAGCAGCGGCAGTAGCTTCTGCTTCACTATCACCAAGCATTTGTAACATTCGAGAAGTGTGTTTTTTATATTCCTCACGAATTTCCTTAGATTTTTCATCTTGCTCTAAATAAAAATCGCGGTCTGGTAAACCAAGACCCGCAGCACCAAGATAAACGGCATTCATCGCACTATTGTTTAAATCTGCTTGTATACCAAATCCAACAAAAGGAGAAGACACGGCATCATTCTTTGCCAAAACGGTCTGTAAATCATTTAAATTCTTAATTCCAGCTATGGCATCAAGAGCAGGTTGTAGCGGTTTTAAACCTGCTTTATTTCTTGCTATAGTATCTAATTTAGTATCAAAAATTGCTAAAGCCTTTGCCTGATCTGTCTCAGGACCATATTTTCCACTAGCTTTTGCTTTCGCTAATATTTCAAGTACATCGTTGTCTGTTGACTTGCGAAGTACGGAAAACCCACCCCAGCTTGATCTATCGGCTGGTATTTCTGTGTCGTCCATCCAAGTACCATTTACAAAATTGTAAAAGTCATCTTTCGGACTTATTTCAGGTTTCATGTTTTTTAAATTAATACCCGGTAAGGCCTCACCATCAGTAATAGGGGCAGTTTGTGCCGCTACATGTCCGAAGAACAGTATTGCAACAACTAAGAAATACATTTGTTTCATTTTCTAGTGTAATTATTAAATTCAAATTAACTGTTTCTACAAGACGCTAAAATAAGACAATCGGTACGGAATATAGATTAAATTTATTAGCAACCAACTCGTTACGAAATTATCCTTCTTGACGCAAAACTTCTAAAGGAGGACTATTCAAAATACTCCTACTATTTCCTAACCCTATTAGCAAGACCATAATAGTTATGCCTGGCAGAAGGATACCAAATGGCACCCAAGAAGGTATAAAAGGGGAATCAAAAACTAACCATGCCAATAATTGAGCACTAATTAAGGATAACAGAATGCCGATACCGCTTCCCATAATTCCTAAATACAAATACTCTAGTGCAGTGATTTTAAGTATTTGATTACTTTTTGCTCCTAAAGTTCGCAAAAGAACACTTTCTCTAATGCGCTGATATTTACTTGTTCTTACCGAACCTACAAGCACAATAATTCCTGTAAGAATACTAAAGAATGCCATAAAATTAATTATCCAAGAAATCTTGTCGAGAATACCTTGAACCAGCGTTATTACTTGGCGTAAATCAATTACCGAAACATTAGGAAATTTAGTCACTAACTCTCGTTGTAATTCAGCTGATGTTTTTTCATCTGGCGCTGTTGTACTTATGATATGAAATTGAGGCGCATCTTCAAGAACTCCCTCAGGAAATACAACAGAGAAATTCAACTGCATACGGCCCCAATCAACGACTCGTATACTTGCGACCGTGGTTTGCATCAAAACACCCTGAACATTAAAAACTAGAGTGTCACCAATAACTACTGACGCATCTCTTGCTATATTGTCTGAAAGAGAAATAGGAATCGCGCCGTTATGCTGAAAATCATTTTTGAATTTGCCAGATGCCAACTTCTCTGAAGCAATCATCGTATCGCGATAGGTTACCCGAAACTCGTGGTTGAGAATCCATTTATTCATGGTTAAGGTAGTGTCTAATCTCATATCGTTCACAGAAACTCCTTTAATACTATGCATTCGCATCGTAATAATCGGAATATTATCTATGATAGGTAATCCCTTAGGACTAATTATTTTGGTAACTTCATCTCTTTGGTTGGTTTGCACATCCAACAAAATCATATTAGGATTCTCAGCATTCGCCTCTAAAGTGGCTTTAGCGAGTAAAATATCTTTCGTAAAATATAAGGTACTTATCAAAAATGAACCTACGCCAATGGCCAATATCAATACCATCGTTTGATTATTCGGACGGTACAAATTCAATAGACTCATTCGCGCAGTGAAACCCCATGAGGAGGGAAAATATTTTTTAATGAGCCACATAAACAAACTTGCAACACCTGCCAAGATAGAAAAGGTTAGTAAAATTCCAACTACAAAGGCTATTGCGTAACTGCTGTTTTTTAGAAGCCAGAAGGCAAAGAAATAGATAAATACTATGATGCCCAGCAAAACAAAAATTGCAGCCCTTTTAATTTCTTTAGGACTATTTTCTTGAACACGCAACACCTCTAATGGCGAAACATACCAAGTAGATAACAGTGGTAGTAAGGCAAATAAAACAGACATAAACAAGCCTAATAACAAGCCTATAACCATCGGTTGAACGGCTGTGGTAATTTCTACCATAAAAGGAAGAAACTCTTGTAAAATTAAAGGAAAAGCTTGCTGTAATCCTACTCCTAAAAGTGTTCCGATAATGCCACCCAAAAGTCCTAATCCTGCAATTTGAATTAAATAAATCAAAAAAGTCTGTCTTCGCGTAGCCCCCAAGCATTTAAGAATGGCAATACCACGTAGTTTTTCTTTAATATAAATATGTACCGAACTGGCAATACCTACACAACCCAATAAAAGAGCAATAAACGCCACCAAGTTCAAAAACTTTGCAAAATTTTCATAGCGCTTACCTAAACGCTGGCTAACTGACATGTGAGAATCAAAATCTGCATTTTCGGCATCTAAAATAGGATCAATTGCCTTATCTAAAGCAGCAATATCAAACTTAGGTGCTGCTTTAAAATAGTAATTGTATTTGTACCGACTGCCCGTTTGCAGCAGGCCCGTATTCGCTATAAACCTATAAGGTAAGATTATTGGAGGAGCGACAGTAGTTGAAATGGCGTTGCTACCGGGGGCCGAAATAACAGAACCAATAATAGGAAATGTCAACGCTCCTACCTTTACACTATCACCTAGGTTCAATTTGTATTGCAACATTAAGGTTGCATCTACTAGAACCCCGTTTTTAGTTTTATAATCTACTGCTGCGGTCGGCGGTATTGTTTCAAATTCTCCATACAAAGGAAACCCCCCTTCGATACCTCGAATTTGAACCAATTTTGTCGCTCCGTTTTTTGGAAAAGCAGCCATAGAAGCAAAGCTCACCTCTCTACCTCTCGGCCCCAGCGAATCAATGATTTTTTGAACTTTTTCTGTCGGAAGCTGATTGCTATCAATACGGTAATCAGCCCCCATCAATGTTTTGGATTGGGAAGCTATATTTTCTTTGAGGTTTTGGCTAAATGACTGTATTGAAACAACCGCCGCTATACCCAAAATAATGGATGCCATAAACAACAATAAACGTTTACCGCTAGCCTTGCCGTCGCGCCAAGCCATTTTTAGAATCCAACCAAAACCTGCTTTTGAAACTATTGGGTGGCCAGTCACGATGCAGTTGTAGTTTCGTTAGTTAAAATCTTGCCCCCTTTTAAATGGAGAATATGTTGGGTTCTTTTGGCTAAATCTAAATCATGGGTAACAATAACTAGGGTAGTACCGGCCTCTTTGTTCAAGTCGAAGAGTAACTGTATTACTTTTTCTCCAGTTTCTTCATCCAAGTTTCCCGTAGGCTCGTCAGCAAAAAGCAAAGCGGGTTTATTCGAGAAGGCTCTTGCCAACGCGACACGCTGCTGCTCTCCTCCTGAAAGTTGCGAAGGGTAATGATGCGTTCGTTCGCCTAAGCCTACTTTCTGTAAAAGTTCTTTGGCTATCTGAGCTGCATCTTTATTTCCTTGTAGTTCAAGAGGTACACTTACATTTTCAAGAGCCGTTAAAGTAGGTAATAATTGAAAGTCTTGAAAAACAAAACCAATATTCTTATTTCGAAGTAGTGCTCTTTCGTCTTCATTTAAGCTATCTAAAACAGTACCACAAAGTGACACACTTCCGGTATCTGATTTATCTAGGCCAGCACAGAGGCCAAGTAAAGTTGTTTTGCCGCTGCCGGAAGGCCCAACAATGGAAAAGCTTGCTCCAGCTTCTACATCAAATGTTATATCGTCTAACACTGTTAATCGTTTCGAACCACTGATGTAACTCTTCCCTAGGTTGCGAACGTTTAATATCTTTGTCATAATTCTCAGTTTCCAATAGCAATTTGCAAAATAAGGAAATGATTCTTATAAATAGACCCTAGCATTATGCGCAATTTCTTAAAGTTTAGTTATTTTTTTATTTTTATTGGAATGATCTCCTGCGGGAATTCTAACGCTAAAAAGCGAGGTCAGGAAGGTGAAAATCAAGTAAAGGCGAAAACAGAAGTTAAGAAAGAGAAATCTGAAGTTAGCAAGACCTATTCAAAAACCATTTTGTTCTTCGGAAACAGTTTAACAGCAGGCTATGGTTTAGATACCAAAGAATCGTTTCCTTCTTTGATTCAAAACAGACTAGACTCTTTAGACTTGAAGTATACTGTCATCAATGCGGGCTTAAGCGGAGAAACCACATCTGGCGGTAAAAACCGTTTGAGTTGGGTCTTAAAACAAAAGGTTGATATTTTTGTATTAGAACTTGGAGCAAATGATGGCTTGCGAGGAATTCCTTTAAAAGAAACTCGTGCCAACCTTCAAACGATAATCGATTTGGTTCGTGAGAAGAACCCCGAAACGAAAATTATTTTGGCAGGAATGCAAATTCCTCCAAACATGGGACAAGCGTATACAACAGAATTCAGAACCATTTTTCCGGACTTAGCTGAAAAGAATGAAATACAATTGATTCCGTTTTTATTAGCTGGCGTATCGGGCATACCAGATTTGAATCTACCAGATGGTATTCACCCTACTGCAGAGGGGCAAAAATTTGTTAGAGAAAATGTGTGGGCTATTTTAAAAAACATACTCTAGTTGATAGCCGCTAGCTATTAAGCCATTTTGGACTTGTTCTTTTTAGTTGTGAATTTTAATGCCTTAGTGATTCTAGAATTTTTGTGCTTGTATAAACGTGCAACTTCAGTATTCTTTTCGATAGTAACTTCTTCAGTAAACTCAGTAACTATACCCATTTCGATTGCGTCTACTTTAACCTCTTCAGTAGATGACTGTGCTTGTGCAGCAACTCCGATAAAAAGAACAAAGATTAAAGTAAGTATAGTTTTCATGTCTTGCGTTTTGTTATAATAATAACTCGCGCAAGTGTATTTCAAAGGGTCATGAATCGTTCAAAACCCCCTATTTTCGGTAATCGACAGAACTTCGGATAAAGTGCAGAAAAGTCTCGATGAACTAATTCATAGCCATTTTCACTTCACCGAACGGATGTGTTTTTTATCGAGA
>CALHGE010000046.1 GCA_938029725.1 uncultured Flavobacteriaceae bacterium | reverse complement strand
TCATTGTTTCATTAACATAAACGTCAGGTGTGGTACAACGCACATAGCATTTGCCCGGTTCTGGGTTGGCTGGTAAATCTTGTGCAATTGTGATCGATGCAGTAAGTACTGCAAATAAAAATAAAACTTTTTTCATTGTTGGTAGTGTTTAAATTATTCAAAAATGTATCGCAATGTATATTTTTTTTAACGAAATATTAAGAAATTACTGATTATTACAAGTTGAAGTGATAAAATAAAACCCTAATTTTAAGTATCAGAATGGCGTTTTTAGCAATAAAAAGAGCGCCAATTAAATATAATCAGTAATTTTTCATCTAATTCGTAATGAAAATAGGATAATGATAGAAATATATAAAAAGAAAGAGAAAACTTACGAATTTGTTTTAAAATCAGAAAGCGGCACCACGCTTTTAAATAGCATCTCCTTTACAAATAAAGCAAAAGCGCAGGAAGCAGCACAAAATCTGAATGGTAGTAAAACCCCTCAGATTTCTATTGAAAGAAAGACCAATCATACAGGAGAATTTCTTTTTAGTCTAAAAAGTAAAAATGGAAGTCTGATAGGCAATAGCCAACTATATCAGTCTGAGGCAGGAATGGAAAATGGAATTAAAAATTTAATCAATAGAATAAACTCATTAGCTGATTTAAGCCAATTATAGTTTTTTTAAAATATCTAAAAAGGCACCATGCATTTGATTAGTGTAATCTAAATGGGTGACAATTCGAAGCTTACCCTGACCCATTCCGATGATATGAACATTTTTCTCTTTTAGCTTTTCAACAAAAAATTCGCTCTTCATTCTATCTTCGTCAATCTCAAAAATGATGATGTTCGTTTCTATCGGCTCTACTTTCTCTATAAATGATAAACCCTCGAGAGTTGCACCAATCTCCTTCGCTTTTTTATGGTCTTCTGCTAATCGGTCTAGTTGATTGTCTAAGGCATAACTAGCTGCTGCTGCTAAAAAACCTGCTTGTCGCATTCCACCACCAAATACTTTTCGAATACGAAGTGCTTTATGAATAGCTTCTTCGCTACCCACCAACACCGAGCCCACAGGGCAGCCTAAACCCTTGCTTAAACATATACTAATGGTATCAAAGAGATTGCCGTATTGTGCAGCAGTTTCATTCTTTGCCACTAAAGCATTCCACAATCGAGCACCATCTAAATGATACGCTAGCTTATGTTTTTCGCAAACGGACTTAATACGTTTCAATTCCTCAAAATCCCAACAAGCGCCACCACCTTTATTGGTTGTGTTTTCAATACAAACCAATGTAGTTAAGGGGCTGTGATAGAAATCTGGAGGGTTAATAGCTGCTTCAACCTGTTCGGCCGTCATCATTCCGCGATGGCCATCGACCAATTTGCAAGAAACACCGCTATTAAAACTTACCCCTCCCCCTTCATAATTATATACATGAGCATATTTATCACAAATCAATTGATCTCCTGGATTGGTATGGAGTTTAATTGCTGCCTGATTTGTCATTGTTCCTGAAGGAAAAAATAAAGCAGCTTCTTTGTTAAACATCAGTGCAAGCTTCTTTTCTAAGGCGTTTACACTTGGGTCAGCTTTAAAAACATCATCGCCTACTTCGGCAGACAATATAGCGTCGAGCATACCAGCTGTCGGTTTTGTTACGGTATCACTAATGAGATTTATTTCCAAGAGATGTATGAGGTATTAGGTTCTTTACTATTTAATTGAAGTTTATCTGTTTTTAAAGGCCTTAAAAAACACTTAAGTTAACTAAGCCGATCGCACATTAATTGACAATTTTAATGAAAACAACCCATGCCAATTGGTGAACCATCTGGTAATTTAGGTGTCGCTATTACTTCAAATTTATCAGGGTGTGCATTAAACTCATTTATTCGGCGAACCATTTCCATAGTTGTTGCATTCTTTCCGCTTGTGAGTAAGCTTGATTTCAAATCATTTAGCGCCTTGTTTGCAATCGCATTTACTTGAGGATGTACTTTATTGTGAACCGCTAGGTTCATCAAGTGAAATAAAACCCTATAATTGATGCTGTGCTGCACTTCTCTAATATAAGAATCCTTGTTTGTTTTTTGGATGGTGCTTGCAGTTAGTGAATTTAAAACATCATCTAAGCCTAAATTGCTAGGATTGGTTGCCTTTTGCTGAATCAATCGTGATGCACGCTCAGGATGCAACAATAAGCCTAAGGTCATATCAGCGGCCGTTTCGGCAGCAGACAGCGCATCAAAAGAAACACCAGTCTTTCCATTTATAGATTCTCTAGTTCTTGGGTATCCGAAGGCTCTAGGTGGAAAAAGGCTGAGTTTTTCCTGCGGAATAGCAATTACAGAAGCATCTAAGGTTTTTAATATACTGCTCAAAGCATTTTCTTGCATGGCTTTATCCGCGACGCGAACAGTTTCTTGTCCATCACCTTTCACCGCATAATTATATTCCAATCCGCCAACAACTTTTGCAACAGCTTCAGTTTGATATCTATGGAAGAAGTAGAGTGGCACAAAAACATCTTCCAAAACGGAGTTCGGCTGACCGGTGGGGATATTATCAATTGAAAAATTATTGATGGCTATTTTACGAATATTTAGCATCGCATCTAATTCTGCACTCACACTCTTGCCATTATCCCATAAATGTGCTAGAACATGGGCGCCTCCTAGCGGTCTGGCATCTTGATCTGTGATATAACGTAATCCATCTGTTTTAGCGGTGGATAAAATCTTATTTAAGCCTTCTTTTTCGTTCACTCCTTTTGCAAAAGTCTCATAGGAATACGCTACAGAAACCTTATCCCAATCACCAATTCCCACAGCATATGCGTTTGAAAAATCAATGGCTCCATCTTTTACAGAAAACTGCGGATGCGGATAATCCATAACCGAACTTTTGTTTGTTGTGCTTGCTGCATAATTATGGGCAAAACCAAGGGTATGCCCAATTTCATGCGCTGAGAGCTGACGTATTCGAGCGATAGCCATATCAAGCATAGGCTGGTGATTATCATCTCTTTCCGCATAAGGCTTGTTCATTAAAGCTTGTGCTATTAAAAAATCTTGCCGAATACGCAGACTTCCTAAGCTTACATGCCCCTTCATAATCTCTCCAGTTCTTGGGTCGCTGACACTTGCCCCATAACTCCACCCTCTTGTAGAACGATGTACCCATTGAATCACATTGTAGCGTACATCAAGCGGGTCAGCAGCATCTGGCAATATTTTTACTTGAAAAGCGTCTTTGTATCCAATCGCTTCAAACGCTTGATTCCACCAGCGTCCACCTTCTAACAAAGCTGACCTTACCGGCTCAGGAGTTCCGTTGTCAAGATAATATATGATCGGTTCTACGGCTTCACTAATTGCTGCATTTGGGTCTTTTTTCTCTAAACGATGTCTTCTAATGAATCGCTTAAGTATTGAAGATTCTACCGGAGTAGCATAATCATAGTACGCAAACGGGGAAGCCCCAGAACGCGGGTCAAATTCGCGTTTTTGATAATCATTATCTGGCAATTCAATAAAAGAATGGTGTTGCGCAACAGTTACCAAACGAGCGTTAGGAGCTACCGATCTAATATTAGCACCCTTTGCATCTCCTTTAAATGTCAATGTGATATCCATTTCAGTATTTTTAGGAAAAGCTTTAGTACGCTCTAAAGCCATAGCACTTTTTGATTTATCTAAGCTATATGACCCTTGCTTCGTTCGCTTTAACCTGCCGACAACTCCATGGGTATCTTGCATTAAAAAATCTGTAATGTCAATCATATATTTTCCCTTGGATTCCGCTTCAATTTTAAATCCGAATAAAATTGATTTCGCAAAGGCTTGTTCAATAGATTTTTTCTCTAAAGCATTATCAGTTAATGCTCTGAACTTTAAATTGGGCTGAATCAGCAATAGTTTGTTACCAGCTTTTCTAAAGAAAACTACTTGAGTACTTCCAAGCTGACCCCTATCTAAACCAATATCATTACTTCCAATACCACTGCTTAAAGAAGAAACATATAAAAACTCTTTCTCCAAATCTGCAACCTCTAAATATACCTTATCGGTTTTCTCGTCATATTGAAAATTAAAAAATCCGTTGAATTTTTGAAAATTCTTACTTTTTTCAGCAAACTGAGCACTTAAAAGTGCTGTGGTAAAAACAAATAGAAATGTTAGGCATAGATCGTTTTTCATAATAGGCGTATGTTCTTGTATTAGTCTGCACTAAATTTAAATAAAATTGATTGCACAACAACAGTTAAAGCCTATTTTTGACAAAAAAAGAATTTACAATGACAATTACTACAGACCATTACAAAGGTCTATTGGATCGCCTTGGTGCGTTAAGGAGGTATCTTTGACGTCGATGCGAAACTTATCGAAATAGAAAACGAGCAAGAAAGAACACTAGCTCCTGATTTCTGGAACAACCCGCAAGAAGCGCAAGCACATATGAAGTTCATACAATCCAAAAAACAATGGGTTGACGACTACAATGTAGGTGAATCTTTAGTAGGAGACTTAGAGGTGCTCATAGAATTTCAACAAGAAGGCGAAGTGACAGAAGAAGAAGTCAATTTGCAGTATGACAAAGCCTTAGGTCATCTTGAAAAACTGGAATTTAAAAACATGCTTTCTGAGGAAGGTGATGAACTATCTGCCGTACTCCAGATCACTGCCGGTGCCGGGGGTACTGAAAGCTGTGACTGGGCAGCGATGCTCATGCGCATGTACATGATGTGGGCAGAAAAAAATAAATTCAAGGTAAAAGAACTCAATTATCAATCAGGTGATGTTGCCGGAATTAAAACGGTTACTCTAGAAATTGATGGTGCATTTGCCTTCGGATGGCTTAAAGGTGAGAATGGAGTACATCGCTTGGTACGCATCTCTCCTTTTGACAGTAATGCAAAAAGACATACTTCGTTTGTTTCCGTTTATGTTTATCCACTAGTTGATGATAGTATTGAAGTAGCTATAAATCCAGCAGATATCACCATCACTACTGCACGTTCAAGTGGTGCAGGTGGGCAAAATGTAAATAAAGTTGAGACTAAGGTGCAATTGACACACCATCCTTCAGGCATACAAATTTCTTGTTCAGACTCTAGAAGCCAACATGATAACAGGGCCACTGCCTTGAAAATGTTGAAATCACAGTTGTATGAAATCGAACTGCGTAAAAAAATGGAAGCCCGTCAGGAAATAGAGTCTTCAAAAATGAAAATTGAATGGGGCTCTCAAATTCGCAACTATGTGATGCATCCTTACAAATTAGTAAAAGATGTTCGCACTGCTGAAGAAACTGGCAATGTAGATGCCGTTATGGATGGCGACATAGACCGGTTTCTAAAAGCCTATTTAATGGCTATGGGCCAGAAAGAGGAGGAATAAGGCTGTCAATTAAAAAAAAATATTGTTTTAAATCTCAGATCTACAGTGAAGTCAAACCTTAAATTTGAAACAATTAAAAACCTAAAACGCGACAAAGCATGATTACTATATACCACAATCCAAGATGCAGAAAGTCTCGCGAAGGGTTAGATTTACTTGAGAAATCAGGAAAAAATTTTAAAGTGATCAATTACTTAGAAGATATCCCTACGAAAGAAGAATTACGGGCTGTAATTAGTTGTTTAGGAATTCCTCCAAAAAATTTAATCCGAAAAAACGAAGCCGTTTGGAAAGAAAATTACCGCGGAAAGCTACTTTCCGATGAGGATCTTCTAGACGCAATGATTCTAAACCCAAAGTTAATTGAACGCCCGATAGTGATCAACGGTAACACAGCAGTCATTGGAAGACCTGTTGAAAACATCTATACAATTTTGTAAATTATGCCTTTGATAATTTTTGGTACGCTTGTTGCTAATTTCTTTTTAACAAATATTTAACCAATGGCGGTTAAACCATCGTCTCGTTTTAACATCAATATAAAGATCAGTTATATGAAAACAAATATTAAAAGTCTCATCGTTTTATTTATCATTTTGTTAGGAGCATCAGAGCTACAGGCACAATTAGGTAACCGAGGTGGTTATGGTTATGGCGGTATGGGCGGCGGTGGCGGCCTAGGTAGAGGTGGCATGGGAAGAGGCAGAACTGCTATTCCGCAAGGGCCTACTGCAACTAAAGAACCCGAAGCGAAAACAGCTGCGCAGATCGTAGATGCAGAAATGCCTACAATTGCCGAAACTCTGGGCTTAGATGAATTTGAAAAAGCAGTTTTAAGTACCACACTTAAGAAATATGTTCAAGAACGTATTGAACTACAGATTTTGAAACTACCTGGAGAAAAAATGAGGGAGGCATATCAAAAAATAACTAAAAACCAAGATGCAGACCTCAAATCAGGACTTCCCTTAGAAAAATATGAAGCTTTTGTTAAAATGCAGAAAGATGGTGTTGCCAAAATGCATAAGCAAATGAAGAAAGACGAAAAGCGTAAAAAGAAGAAAAAGAACAAATCCAACGAATAAATATGAAGAAACTCCTCGCCTCAACATTTTTCCTTATTGTATGTAGTACCTACGCTCAAAAACCGCAAGGCCGAGGAGGAAAAGCACCAAACCCAATAACAATTACTGGAGTTGTTTTAGACGAAGAAACAAACGAACCTTTGGAATACGCCACTTTGGTTTTGCAAAGCCTTCGAGACTCCACTAAGATTACCGGCGGAATTACCAATGAAAAAGGTGAATTTTCAGTGGAAACAATGTCTGGGCGCTACCATGTTAGCGTCGAATATATATCATTTAAATCGTACAAATTAGAGGCACAAGTTTACCGTACTTCAACCGATCTTGGCACTATAAAACTAGCTCCAGATGTTGCCCAGTTAGACGGGGTTGAGGTTATTGCTGAAAAAACTACCGTTGAAATACGTTTGGATAAAAAAATATACAATGTTGGTAAAGATTTAACGGTTAGTGGAGGTACTGTTAGTGACGTTCTCGATAATGTGCCCTCGGTTTCAGTTGATGTTGAAGGAAATGTTCAACTTCGTGGAAATGATGATGTACGTATTTTAATTAATGGAAAACCATCTGCAATCACTGGCTTAAACTCTACTGAAGCCTTGCAGCAACTACCTGCTGAATCTATCGAAAAAGTGGAAGTAATTACATCTCCTTCTGCTCGTTATGATGCTGAAGGCTCTGGCGGTATCATTAATATTATTCTTAGAAGAAGTAAGTTATTAGGCTTAAACGGGGCATTGACGGCCAACATAGGCAACCCTGATCGTTTAGGACTCAATGGAAATTTAAACTACAGAACAGGTGATGTAAATATTTTCACCAATACAGGCTATAACTATCGCACCTCGCCAGGTAATACGTTCAATAGCACCAATTTCTTTGACCAAAACGGCAATTTCACTAATAATATAACTGAAGACGGAGAAAGTGAACGCTTAAGAAAAGGACTAAACGCGAATGTAGGTATTGAATGGTATGTTACTGAAACCTCATCCATAACGCAGAGTTTGTTCATTAGAAGTTCTGATAATGGCAACAAGACTACCAATAATTTCTCGCAACAAGACAGTAATCTAAATCAGACGAGTGGCTTTAGGTTTGATCGCGAAACAGAAATAGATGAAACCTTTCAGTATTCATTTAATTATGATAAAAATATCAACGATTCAGGTCATAAACTCACTTTTGCTTTTCAATATGAAACCAGTGACGAAATAGAGCAATCACTCATACAGCAAAACGGTTTTGATAGCGAAACTGTGCGCACCGAAGAAGATCAGCGGCGTATTTTTATGCAAACCGATTATGTGCTTCCAATTGGAGAAAGTAGTCAGTTTGAATTTGGCTATCGCGGTGATTTCAATCGACTGGAAACTGATTATGATGTCGCCTTCATTCAGCCAACAATTGATGAATTAGGCATTAGCAACCCAAGTAACGTTCTAGACTTTAAAGAAACTATAAATGCGGTGTATACGCAATTTGGGAGTAAAATTAAAAAATTCTCTTATTTGGCAGGACTCCGATATGAATCTACAAGGTTGATTATTGATCAAGTGGAAAGTAATGATTTTAGCAGGAATAATTTCGATGGCTTTTTTCCAACCGTAAACCTGAACTTTGAGCTAACCGAGAAACAAAGCTTTTCTCTAGGCTACAATAGAAGGCTTCGCAGACCAAGATCTTTCTTTTTAAACCCTTTTCCATCGAGATCTAGCCCCACCAATTTATTTCAAGGAAACCCTAAGTTGACGCCATCTTTCAGTAATCAAGTTGATCTCGGGTACCTCAATCGGTTTGAAAAGCTAACTTTAAATTCGTCTATTTACTTTCAAAGAGCAACAGATGTCATCACCTTCATTACTGAAGATACCGGTGAAGACACTTTCTTTGATGGTCAGCAGGTTAGTATCTTAAGAAGAACTCCTGTGAATTTATCTAAAAGTGAGCGCTATGGCTTTGAGTTTACTACCAGCTATAGGCCTAGTAAGAAATGGAACATCAACGGAAATTTTAATATGTTCAACCTTATCACCAGAGGTGATTTTAATGGTCAAAATTTCGACGCAGAGAACTTAAGTTGGTTTGTTCGTTTAAATAATAAAATTACATTATTTAAAAGTATTGACTGGCAAACCCGGTTTTTCTATCGCGGACCAAGAGAGACTGCACAATCGAGAAGTAAAGGTATTGCCTCTGTTAGCCTAGCATTCAGTAAAGACCTGTTTAAGGAAAAGGCCTCATTAGCACTAAATGTTAGTGACGTATTCAATAGTGGCAAACGAATTAGTGAAACATTCACACCTTTCTTTGAGAACAATAGCGAATTTCAACGACGTGTTCGTAGCCTTAATTTATCTTTTACCTATCGTTTTAATCAAAAGAAGAAACGAAACGGAAATCGCAATGGCGGTGGTGATGAAGGAGAATTTGAAGGGCAAGGGTAACATATTGTTGACGGTGCTAAACTCACTGTGAACGTACACTACAACTTGTTCACTGTTCACTAGAAATAAAAAAACCGTTTGATACTTATCAAACGGTTTTTTTATTTTCTATGCTTCTCGCGCGGCTCTTTTCTTATCGCGCTTTTCTTTTAAAAGTTCTCTGATATTTCCAATTAACCAGTAGGGAACTACAAAAGTCAATAAAAAAATCATTAACCAAAATCCTATGGTAAGGATGGTTAAAAATGCTAAAAATCCTAAATACTGGTCGAAATCGAACATAATAATGAATATATGTATAAATATATATTGTAAAGATACTTTGAAAAGGACAAATACTGCAAATCAAAATCGAAAAAATTATCAATTTATTTTATTCCCATCAAGAAATAAAACTTCAAACCGCTAACTTTGTGATCATAAGAAAATTATCAAACCATGAGTTTTAGAATAGAAAAAGATACGATGGGCAAGGTAGAAGTACCTTCGGATAAATATTGGGGAGCCCAAACAGAACGTTCTCGAAATAACTTTAAAATAGGTCCATCAGCTTCTATGCCTTTAGATGTCGTGTACGGATTCGCTTATTTAAAAAAGGCAGCTGCTTATACCAACTGTGAATTAGGGGCGTTAAGCGAAGAAAAGCGTGATATGATTGCAGCGGTTTGTGATGAGATATTAGCTAGAAAGCACAACGACCAATTTCCTTTGGTTATTTGGCAAACAGGCTCAGGAACACAGAGCAATATGAATGTGAATGAAGTGATTGCTAATCGCGCTCATGAAATGGCAGGAAAAGTAATAGGAGAAGGCGAGAAGACTATTCAGCCTAATGACGACGTAAACAAATCACAATCTTCAAATGACACCTTTCCTACCGGAATGCACATTGCAGCGTACAAGAAGATCGTAGAGACCACCATTCCGGGCGTTCAACAGCTTCGAGACACCTTAGCCCAAAAATCTGAAGCCTTTAAGGATGTAGTTAAAATTGGCCGAACGCATTTAATGGACGCCACTCCCCTAACCTTAGGTCAAGAATTTTCAGGCTATGTATCACAATTAGACCACGGATTAAAAGCGTTAAAAAACACTTTAGATCATTTAAGTGAATTAGCACTAGGCGGTACCGCAGTAGGCACAGGACTTAACACGCCTGCTGGTTACGACGTTTTGGTCGCAAAATATATCGCACAATTCACTGGCTTGCCTTTTATAACTGCCGAAAACAAGTTTGAAGCCTTGGCAGCGCATGATGCTATTGTTGAGAGTCACGGTGCTTTAAAACTATTAGCGGTATCGCTAAATAAAATAGCCAATGATATTCGTATGATGGCATCAGGACCCCGTTCAGGCATTGGTGAGATCAACATACCCGCAAACGAACCAGGAAGCTCTATTATGCCCGGTAAAGTAAACCCTACACAATGCGAAGCAATAACTATGGTTTGCGCACAAGTAATGGGTAACGATGTCGCCATAAGTGTTGGAGGTACCCAAGGGCATTACGAATTGAATGTATTTAAACCAATGATGGCTGCAAATATTTTACAATCTGCAGAACTTATTGGCGATGCTTGTGTCAGTTTTGATTTGAACTGTGCTACAGGTATAGAACCCAATCGTGAAGTGATTAAAGAACTCCTAAACAACTCTTTAATGCTCGTTACCGCTTTAAATACAAAAATAGGCTACTATAAGGCAGCTGAAATTGCGAACACCGCACATAAAAACGGAACCACCCTAAAAACTGAAGCCGTAAACCTAGGCTATGTAACTGCTGATGAATACGATGCATGGGTAAAACCAGAAGATATGGTAGGTAGTTTGAAATAGAAAACTTTAGGTAAAGGAAGAAGAAGAAGAAGTAAAGTAGCGCACAAGAGCGTGCTTTTTGTTCAAGAACCCTCGTCTTTTCACCCCCTTTAGGGGCTATTATAAAATTAAATACACTGCATAAAAAAAGGGGCAATCTGTACAGATTGACCCCTTTTTTATTAATGGATAGTGTGTGTATCTTACTTCAATGCGAATTTAGAGGTACCCAATAACTTTAATCCGTCATCATAAACGTTCACCATGTAGTTTCCTTTTTGGAAATCACCTGCTGGCTTACTGATATAATCACAAACATCTAAAGCTTTATTTTCGTAGTAGAAGTTGGTTCCTTTACTATACGTTACTGAAGCACCAGCATCGTTAGTTTTAGAATAGCTTTCACCTAAAACGTTTCCTTGAGGATCAAGAACTTCTAAGAAAAACTCTCTGTCTCCAGCACCTGCTATTACGTTGTTTGCAACGGTAAAACAGATTTTGAATTTATCAGTAGAACTAGCTCTTTTAGTTGAAACCAATTTTCCACTATTACGTTCTTTTACTGCATCAACATTAAATGTAGTTAAATTCAAAGCAGAACCTTTTTCAACTGCGTCAGCCAATTGTGTATTTTGAACAACTATAGAATCGTTAAAAACTGTTTGCTTCTCTAACTCAGTATACGTAGAGTCACGTTGCATAGCTATAAAAGTGTTTGACTGCGTTAAAGAATCAACTTGCTTTAATAGTTGTGCTCTTTCCGCTTTTAATACACCTACTTGTCTTCTATATCTCGATAAAGAAGATATATCAGCTTTCATAGTTTTAACAGAATCAAGATATCTAGCGATATTATCTCTAGCTGAAACCAACTCTTCATTGGTAGCATTGCTTTCTAAAATAGCTTTGTCATATTCAGACTTTAGACTATTCAAGTCTTCTACAACCAATTGTTTTTCAGATGATAAAACAGCTTCATTCTTTTTCTTTTCTTGATAAAGACTCACTGTGTAGATGATAACACCTAATAGTACTACACCAAGCAAGCCTGCTAATACCTTTAATCCGTTGTTATTTTTTGTTTCAGTCATAATATAAAAAATTTGTTATTCTGGTTTAAATTTGAACACGTAGTTGTTTGTATCCCTCTATATACGACTGGATTTTAAATTTAGATTTTTTAGATAAAAAAAATTAAGGTTCAGTGAATTCTAATCCACTGAAAACCCTAACTTTATCAATGAAACCGATTAGCTCAAAAAAAAGCATGCCTTTAAAAATAATTCCTTTTGAATCGAAGCATGCCTGTCATTTTAAGGATTTAAACATCGCATGGCTTGAAAAATACTTCTACGTTGAACAGAAGGACGATGTTCTATTAAGTGATTGCGAAAATTCTATATTGGCTATTGGCGGGTACATATTCATGGCAGAATATGAAAATTCCATCATCGGATGTTTTTCTTTAATACCGCATCTAGAAAATCATTTTGAATTAGGAAAAATGGCAGTAGCCCCTGACTATCAGGGGTTGAAAATCGGGCAACAACTGTTATCTTTTGCAATAGATTTTGCTAAAAAGAACAACTGGGTAGGGATTACCTTGTACTCAAGTTCTAAACTCCCTACCGCTTTGCATATCTATCGTAAATATGGTTTTAAAGATGTTGTATTGGAAAAAGACATACCCTATGCTCGTAGCGATGTTAAAATGGAATTGACTTTTTAAGATGAAGAAAGAATTTAAAAAACACTTAAATATGAAAAGAATAACCTTTGTACTACTCGGATGCCTCCTTCTTAATGCATGTAAAGAGAAACCATACGCAAAGCCAATAGGTATTGCTGAACAAGAAGCTTCTGTCTCCCAAAATGAAATGGCAGGTTTTGATATCAAAATCATTCCCATAGAACACGCTACGGCTGTTTTAGAATGGAGAGACATCACGATATATATTGACCCCGTTGGCGGTGCAAAAGCCTTTGAAGGACGAAAACAACCTGATTTAATTCTTATTACTGATGTACATGGCGATCATTTCAGCGTGGAGACCTTAGACGCTTTGAATACCCAAAAAGCAAAAATTATAGTACCGCAAGCGGTCGCCGATAAAATACCTGAAAAATTTGCGCCGCAGCTTGATATTCTAAACAATGGAGATTCAAAAGAACGCTACGGTATTACCGTTGAAGCCATACCTATGTATAATTTGAGAGAAGAAGCTTTAAAATTTCACACCAAAGGAAGAGGCAATGGTTATATTCTTAACTTCGGTAGCCAGCGCATTTACTTTTCTGGTGACACAGAAGACATTCCTGAAATGCGCGCTTTACAACATATAGATAAAGCTTTTATCTGTATGAATCTGCCCTATACGATGACTCCAGAAAACGCGGCTAATGCTGTTTTAGCATTTAAACCGAAGCAAGTATACCCCTACCATTATAGAGGAAGGCCTGATGTGAGTGATGTTTCAAAATTTAAAACTATGGTAGGTGAAAATTCCGATGTAGAGGTTATACAATTGGATTGGTACCCAAATGACGCCTTTTAATCGAATAGCACGGACAAGGACAAGTAAAAGCCAGTAAAATGATTGAAATACTTAGACTATGCTTCAACCTCCAAAACCACATGACTAAAAAAGCTCTCAAGATGTTCTTGAGAGCTTTCCACTGGTTACAGTATACTTCATCGAAATAGATTTCACCTTTTTACTAGCGAATCAATTTCTTGTACTTGATACGCTTCGGAATCAAATCTCCACCCAGACGTTTCTTCTTATTCTCCTCATAATCTGAAAAAGAACCTTCAAAGAAATAGACTTGTGAATCGCCTTCAAAAGCCAATATATGCGTACAGATTCTATCTAAGAACCAGCGATCATGCGAAATGACTACAGCGCAGCCTGCGAAGTTCTCTAAACCTTCTTCTAGCGCTCGTAATGTATTGACATCTAAATCATTCGTTGGCTCATCTAAAAGCAACACATTGCCTTCTTCTTTTAAGGTCATTGCCAAATGTAGACGGTTACGCTCTCCTCCAGAAAGCATGCTTACCTTTTTATTTTGTTCGCTTCCGGTAAAATTAAAGCGACTTAAATACGCTCTTGAATTTACTTGACGACCACCCATCATCACCATCTCTTGCTCATCACTAAAGTTCTGCCAAATGGTCTTTTCAAGATCAATATTGGAATGACTTTGATCTACATAAGCGATTTTTGCGGTTTCCCCTACTTCAAATTCTCCTTTATCAGGAGCCTCCTCTCCCATTATCATGCGAAAAATAGTGGTTTTACCAGC
>CALHGE010000045.1 GCA_938029725.1 uncultured Flavobacteriaceae bacterium | reverse complement strand
CGCACCGTTAGTAGCCGATGAAAGTTCACTCACCAAATACGTAATAGTATTGGCAACTTCCTCCACTTTTGCAAAACGTTGAAGAAGTGATGATGTGCGAACTTCAGTAAAAAACGCTTCTTCGACCGCTGCTTTTGTCTTCCCTTCTTTTAGTGCTGCGTTTTCTAGAAATTGCGCCGCACCTTCAGATAAGGTAGAGCCTGGCACTATAGTATTCACTGTCACCCCAGTACCTATTGTTAATTGTGCTAACCCTCTAGAAATAGCATGTATCGCAGTCTTTGTCATGCTATAGGGAATCATATCTGGCGGCACCAAAGTAGCGCATTCGCTAGAAACGAATAGTATACGGCCCCAATCTTTGGAAAGCATTTTTGGAAGCAGTTTTTTCGATAGACGAACGCCACTCATCACGTTTACCTCAAATTGGCGATACCAATCTTCGTCATCTGTTTCGAAAAAAGACCCAGAGGAATAGATACCAACATTATTGATAAGAATGTCTATTTCTGGAAGGTTTCCAAGTAATTCTTCAACCTCATTGAGTATGCCAAAATCTGCCCTTAAACTTGAAATCGAAACTTTTGGAAATTCTTGCTGTAATTTATAAACAGCTTCCTTGAGTTTTTTTTCAGTTCTTCCGTTAAGAATAATCCTTGCTCCTTCTCTCGCTAAGGTTCTTGCTGTAGCAAAACCGATACCCGCTGAAGAACCCGTTATAAATACTGTTTTTCCTTGAAGTCCTAAATTCATTCGTTTTTTTTTATACTATCCTGCAATACCCCATGCGCTAAATAACCACCATAAACCTAATACTAGGGCAATTAAGACTACTGTTAAAACCATATCTGAAGACCATTTAAATTTGGGTCGTTCAGAACGTTTTTGAAAAGTAACCAGCTCCAATATTTCGGGGGGCTGAGGTTTTCCCATTTTACTAACTACCATTAATACCAAGGCGCAGAATAGAAATAAGAACAAGGCGAAGTGTAAGAAATTAATTCCTAAGAACATTCCTAAAAGCGAATCTTTAGCAACAACAATAGTTCCTTCATTAGCCATAAATTCAGCGACTAGTCTAAATACTCCAATGATAAAACCAACCCATAATGAAACAATAGCGCCACGAGCGTTGATCCATTTATAAAACAATCCAAAAAGAAAAACAGCTGCAATCGGAGGAGAAATATACGCTTGTACACTTTGAAGGTAATGAAAGATACCTCCACCCATAAGTGACTTCATAAAGGGAATCCACCCCAAGCTAACAATCACCAAAACTACTGTTGCTAATCGGCCAAAGCCAACCAAATCTTTCTGAGTGGCATTGGGTTTGTATTTTTGATAGAAATCAATGGTCAGTAAAGTCGAACTAGAATTAAATGCTGAGGAAAGTGAACTCATTAATGCAGCTAATAAGCCTGCAATTGCTAAACCTTTTAATCCTGTGGGTAGAAATCCGTTTATCATTGCCGGTAAAGCTTGATCCGCATTTTCCATAGAAAAATCAATCGCTCCTTCTTGTAATAATGCATACGCAATTACGCCAGGGATAAAAAAGATAAAAACTGGAAGCAGTTTCAAATACCCCGCAAATAAAGCTCCTTTTCTAGCGTTATTAACGTCTTTTGCAGAAAGGGTTCGTTGCACGATGTATTGATCGGTACACCAGTACCACACGCCCAATATCGGCGCTCCAAAAAGCATACCTGTCCATGGGTATTCAGTATCAGCCATAGGCCGCCATAAATTAAAAAACTGCTCTGTAGGTGGATTGCCTTCTTGAGCAGAGGCCGTTGTTAGTATGTCAATCATTTGGTCCCATCCGCCAAGCGCGTGTAAACCGAATGCTGTTACTGCAATCGTACCCAAGAGCAAAATAAAAGCTTGCACCATATCAGTATAGATTACCGCTTTAAGCCCACCTAAGACGGTGTAGAAGCCTGTAGCGACAACAGTAACTATAGCGCCCGTCCAAAAAGGCACTCCAATGGTTTCGAATACCAGAGCACCCGCAAATATGATGAGTGAAATTTTAGTAATGACATAGGCTAGAATAGAAATTACAGAAAGGTAACTTCTACAGGCTTTCGAATAGCGTTTTTCAAGAAATTCAGGCATCGTATACACTCCTGTACGCAAGTAAAAAGGCACAAAAACCCAGCCTAAAAGTATCAAAACAAGAGCAGCAATAATTTCAAAATTTGCCATTGGCATATTACCACGAGCACCTGCACCCGAAACACCAAGAATAATTTCTGACCCTATATTCGAAGCAAAAAGAGAGGCTCCAATTACCAACCATCCAGAGCTCTTACCAGCTAAAAAATAATCGACGGCGCTACCAGATTCAGATTTGCTTTTTGAAGCCCATTGGGCTATCCATAGTATAATTCCGAAATAAATTAGGATAATAGCGATATCCCAAAAACTAAGACTAGTACTCATAGGTTGGTGGTTTTTTAAGAATTTACATAATTACCAATCGTTCAAGCCTAGGAGTTTTTTTCCTAAATCTGTAAGCTCGGCAGTTTCATATTTGGTTTGTTCCCACTTTCTAGGATCTCCTGGAAAAGCGTAGCCTTCAGGTGCAATTCGGTTTTTCCATGAATTGATACGCCAGTTTCTAAGCTCCTTGTTATCTTCTTCTGCAGGCATCATAGAAATATACTGAGCTATACGTACTTTATCTCCTGATTTATTCGGGCGAATACCATGCGGTTCAGTGCTATTAAAAATGAGTAAATCTCCAGCCTCCATTTTTACTTTTACAATCTTATCTCCTAGTTCTGAAATGTCAGGTTGAAAATGGTCACGGTCTTCTGGTTGTGTTAATTTCCAGCTATCATAATTTCGATATAACCATGGGATACATTGAAACCCACCCATATTTTCATCGGTTTGGTCTGCCAATGCCAATACCCCTTGAACATTTTGGGGTCGGGTTTCTGGGTCATAATCCCAATGAATGAAACCTTTTTTATCGACTCCTGGTTGTAAGGGAAAATTAAGATTTGCTCTATCAATAGTTACCCATAATTTTTCCGTACCCCAAACATCAGCAAATGCGTCATATACGCGCTGCATTTGGCGATTATTCCATAAATATTGCTGATTGTAGACCTCAACCATACCGGTGCCTTCCAACTCCTTCATTTGCATTTCTGCTCGGGGTGGTGCATACCAAGTACTCGAATCGTTAGGGTCTTTTTCATCAAACTCCCAAATAAAATTAGCTGTCGCTGTTGCCTGTTCTCTGGGGATCGCATTTTTAATTACTATGTATCCATTATGCATCCAAAAAGCCCAATCTTCTTCACTCAAAACACGCAGTGCCTTGCCATTCGATCGGTCGTTCAATTTCTGTTTGCTACTTGTTGCGGTAGACGGATTTCCAGGAATTTCCTCATGGGCCTTATTGGCCATTTCTATTTTTTCTTTTGAATCCATAATATTTAATTTTCAGAGATTGCTATTAAATCGACATGGTAAAATTAGAAATGAAAACTCCGCTAGCCCACCCCAATATTGATTACTATTTGAACAAAATTGATATTTTTTATCAAATTCATTCAAAATATTGTCAATTTAGTTATATTTAGAAGTGAAAATCGAACTAGAAAGTATCAACCCTGCCTCTAAAAGTCCTTTTCGACTTTTACATGACCCCAAACTAAATCACCTCTTCTACTGGCATTTTCATCCAGAGTTTGAATTGGTTTATATTGAAGGCGCCAGTGCTACGCGCCATGTCGGAAATCATATTTCACAATATACAAATAGTGATCTTGTTCTGATTGGTTCAAATATTCCACATTTAAATTTCGACCACGGCGTTACGAATACGTATCGCAAAGAAGTATTACATATAAAACCTTCATTTAAAGAGGACTTCATCTCACAAATGCCCGAATTGCTGAGTCTAGAAAGACTATTAGAACTCTCTAAATACGGACTAGCATTTACAGGTACTACAAAAAAAGAAGTGGGCGAATTATTGAAACAACTGCATTTGTTAGCGCCCTTTGAGTTTTTTATGCAATCCATTACAATTTTAAAGAAACTAGCACAAAGCGCTGAATTTGAATTGTTGCACACCAAACCCTATATAAATAGGTATAGCAAAAAGGAACAAGAACGAATTCGTGAAATTTATGCGCTTGTAGACGAGCAATATCAGAATAAGATAACGCTTGATCAAGTTGCCGCTTTATGCAATTTGACGAAACCAGCCTTCTGCCGCTATTTCAAAAAAGCAACAGGCAGTACATTTATAAATTTTTTGAACCAATATCGCATCAGTCAGGCGAAGCGATTACTATTAATGGGAAAGAATGTTAGCGAAACTTGTTATGAATGTGGGTTTGAAAGTCTTTCTTATTTTAATAGAAGCTTCAAAAAAATTACCGGAGAGAATCCCTCTGTGTTTAAGAAAAAATTAGCCGCTTCAAAGCATGAAAAATGAGCTTCCTTTTTCTATCTTATAGATGAAAGTTTTGATCTTTAAATAAGACCTATTAAAAACATTTTACCGCTTAAAAATAACATCATGAGAAAACTGTTTTACATACTCCTTTTTTCAGTCACAGGCTTTACCTTTAAAAGTATCGCCCAAACCGATACCAAGCCTAAGCTTGTGGTAGGAATAGTGGTTGATCAAATGCGGGCAGATTACTTATACAAATACCAAAGTAGGTATGGCGAAGATGGGTTTAAAAGACTCTTAAGGGAAGGGTTTAACTTTAAGAATGCCAATGTGAATTATATTCCTTCTGAAACCGCACCGGGTCATGCATCTATCTATACAGGTACAACACCAGCCTATCACGGAATTATTGGAAATTCTTGGTATGACAGAGAAACCAAGTCCATTATAGAAAATGTTTCTGATACCGATGAACAACTAGTGGGTTCAGTAACAGAGAACCCCTATGGAGCTTCGTCAAAAAAAATGATAAGTTCAACAATTACCGATGCGTTAAAAGAGGCGAGTAACTTTAAAGCTAAGGTTATAAGTATTTCTATAAAAGACAGGGGGGCTATTCTGCCAGGCGGGAAAACCGCGGATGCCGCTTATTGGCACGATTGGGAATCTAGCCCGGGCTATTTTGTTAGTAGCACCTATTACATGAAAAAAGTGCCAAACTGGGTGAAAAAATTCAATAGAAAGGAAAAATCCGACACCTATTTAAATGAAACCTGGAATACGCTCTACCCTATTGACACCTATATCGCTAGTGCGCCAGACGATAACCCTTTTGAGCACTCAATAGGCGGAAAGACCAGTCCAACATTTCCGTACAATTTTAAGGCTATGAGAGAAAAGTATAAGGCGAAAGGAACCGAATTTCAATTATTATGGATTTCCCCGAAAGGAAATACCCTACTTACCGAATTCGCCATTACCGCTTTAAGAGAGGAGAAATTAGGAATGGATGATGAAACTGACTTTCTGAATATTAGTTATTCCGTTCCGGATGTGGTAGGGCACACTTTTGGACCACAATCTGTAGAAATGGAGGATCTTTATCTTAGGCTAGATAAAGATTTGGCAGTACTCTTTAACGCATTGGACACGAACATTGGAAAAGGCAATTATACTTTATTCCTAACCGCGGATCACGGAGCTATACAAAATGTATCTTTTTTAAAAGAAAACGGGGTTCATACAGCCATTGCTCGAACTACTGGAGACGCAAGACGGCTAGAAGCCTTTCTAGATGATACATATGCTGACGCCTCTTGGGTAACTACAGTAAATGGGAATAACCTATACCTTAACAAAACGACAATTGATCAAAATAATTTAACGATGTCAGTAGTTCAGAAAGAAGCTGCGAATTTTTTAATGACATTACCTGAAGTATCGGTAGCCCTAAGCGCAGATGACCTGAAAACAAAAGTATACGAAGACGGTATGCGAAAAACCATTCAAAACGGGTATTATGCCAAAAGGTCTGGAGATGTAATAGTTACCTATACCCCTGGTACAATTATACATCCAAACCCAAACATAACTGTTGAAAGAGTTAAAGGCACCGTTCATGGCTCCGGCTATTCTTATGACACTCATGTTCCTCTGATCTGGATGGGAAAAGGAATTCCAATAGGCGAAGCCGTTAGAAAAGTGCATACTATAGATATTGCACCAACATTAGCTATGATTTTGAATCTACAGATGCCAGGTTCTGTTCAGGGAGCGCCTTTAAAGGAATTTTTTAGAGAAAATTAATACTACTTATAAAGAATAAGGTTATTTCGTTCTTGCCTTCTTTAAAATTTGTTTCTGAAATTTTATCGGATCGGAAAGTATTCCAAAGAATTCGAGAATGAACTTCCTACATTCAAAAAATACCTTTGGGTCATCAAAATAGATCAAATGCTCGTCCATCATGGCTAATATTTCTGCCTTTTTCGACAGAATTTCATCCCTAACACCTTTCACCATTTCTTCATCCCTTTTAAACCCTCTATAAAGGCGTTGTGTCACGCGGTCAATTGGCAAAGATTGATCACCTATTTGAGAAACTACAGAATAACTCGTATTGCACAAGCCAGACATATCAAAATCATATGGTATGGGAATACTCTTACCATCAACAAATAACAATTTTTCGTTGTGGCTATACCCCGTAGAAAAATCAGTATTTCCTATCATGAATTGAAAAATAGCGTTTTGAACAGCACTAAGACCATCTTGTTGCAGGGGGTGTATGTTTCTTTTTAAAACATTCCCATTAAATCGTTTGGCAACGACTTCCATATCTTCAATAAAAAAACCTTTTATATTGTGCTCTCTTATTTTATTATTTTTTGGTTCGCTAAGTTCAATTTCAAGCAGTCTTGTTTTAAAATGGTATGGTGAAATAAATTCATATAATTTATAGGCCATAAACTCCTTTAAAACATGATCATTTGCCTCTTTTTGAATGAGACAAGGAAGCACCAATTTCAACTCTTTATTACCCTTAAACGGAGTGCCTTTTCTGTCTTTTTTCTTAATCTTCATCTTAATAGGAGCGAAATAGCAATTTTTCAATCTGAAATTTCCCCGCGCACGTATCCTTGCCGGCAGGCCTGTCCATAGTTTTTTTTCTGAAAGATATTGAAGTGATACATTTAAATATAGGGTATCGTTGGTGCTTTTCCTTATCTCCTTATTGGAGTAATTTAGTTTTATAGGGAAAATTTTTGAGCTTCGGAATAACTTTGAAATTTTTTCTTCAGGTTGAACCACTATCGGGTCTTGAGAAAAAACATAAGAAATTTGCGATAAATAAAACAAAAGGAACAATACTATTGTTTGCTTTTTCACGATATTCTACTATCTTTAATAGTAATGTATAAAATTTTTAGCAATAATCTCTACCTTTCTTCAATAAATCGTAAAACGCTGATTGCTCTGATTATAGCCGCTGCTGCAGTTTTCTTAGCCTATAGATTCAACATGAGTTTTGATGTTGATCTTACCCTTTTGAGTATCGCTATTATTTTTCCCTTAGTTTTTACAATTAGAAGCTCTTTTAGAAGAAGAGAAAAAGCTCTAGAACACCTAAGTCAATTTAGAAGTGCCATCAAAACTTTATATTATTTCGTATCAAGTAGTTCCTTGTCTGCTGAAGAGAAAAAGGAAATAGAGGGCGTGCTTGAAGAGGTTAGTGAAAAAACCATTACACATCTTAAAAACCATAAAAATTCAATAAGAGATTTAGATGACCAACTCAATAAGGTATACCATTTTATTAGCTCCAACGAGGCCGTTTTAGGAAAAGGTTTGAAGGTTAAAATATTCAGATACTTGAATGATTTACATGAGTCAGTAGATAACCTAAACGCAATACTCGTACATAGAACCCCTATTAGCCTAAAAGCCTACTGTAAAATATTTATCTACGTCTTCCCCGTTATTTATACCCCAACGATCATACATAGTCTTGGAATCGACACCAATCACATTATAGCATATGTTCTGGTGCTATTAACTGAATTTGTTCTGATTTCACTCTACAATATACAAGATGACCTAGAATATCCTTTTGATGCAAAGGGTTTGGATGACATAAAGTTAGACCAATTCAAAATGAAAAGGTAAACCGTACGAATAGTTTAATTTACAACTACTTCGACTTTAAGAAAAAACCCCTCAAACAGAAATGTCGAGGGGTTTTCTAACTAAATAACCAACCAAAAATCTTTGCTTCGCCCGCTATCTGAATTCAGGGTAACAGCTTTTAATATTTATCTTATTCGACTTCTTTTTACTTTCATAGTAGGGTTCGAAGTCTTTGTTCTTTTCTTAACAATCGCGCTTTTACCCGCTTTTAGGTTCCGCATATATCTTTTTCCTCTAAACTCATATACCGTTTTACTTGAAGGGTGATACAGCTCGATTGTACTATCATTTATAACGTATAATTCGAAGTAATCATTGCTCATAAAATCGTAAGCAAGTGTTAAAGTTTTTAGCGTTTTATCGTTTTCTATCTCATACACCTGATAATCTCCTTCAAAATCCCATTGGAGCGTACTTAATGCCGTTCCTGGCTTATCAATTGAAGAACGAAAGAAATCTGAATTAAACTGCAAGAAATATTCATCATCAAATTCATTCAAAGCTCCCTCTTCGCTTGTATATGTTTTTTCCCATGAATCATATTCCTGTAAAAAGAGCTTGATATTATCATAAAAAACGGTGTCATAATCAAAGTTGTCCATTTGATATCCATTTAAAAAGTACGAAGTTCCAGAACGCGGATCTCTTGCTTCAATAGTATTTCCGTTAACCGCAAAAATATCAAATAGCCACAGTCCGTCCGTATCATGATTAATTTCAACAACACCTTGAAGCGTTGCGTAGCTACCGACCTCTATTCCAAAACCATTACCTGTTTTGCCAATACCTACAATAGTATTGTTTGCATAAACAATGCCATTATTAAATGAAATTGTGAAAGCACCTTGCAAGAAAGGCACCTCTCCGGTTCCTTCAGTAGCATTTATATCTACATACCATAAGTCATATGATTGTAAAACTTGATCAGTATTGAAAGCTGATTCTACAATAAAGTCATCTTGAATACTAGTCTCTGTATAACACGAAGTCATCAATGTTCCGATACCGATAAGTGTACTAAGTAGCTTTGCGTTCATAATAGCGTTATTTAAATTCAGAGTATACAAACCAATCTCCATGCCACTATTTTCAACTTACTCGCAATGAGCACTTAAGGTTTCGGTTTTTTATTTGATTAGTTTTGCCAAAGCGTAGAGGTCAAGAAAGTTTCGGCGCCTTACTTTAGAAAAAGGGAGGTGCTAAAAAAACAAAAAGTAATGAACAAAAACATAAAATTTGCAGTATTAGGAGGCGGAAGCTGGGCTACAGCTATCGTAAAGATGCTGACCGAAAATCAGGATAAAGTTGGTTGGTATATGCGAAATTCTGATGCTGTCGCCTATATTAATGAAGAAAAACACAATCCAAATTACCTTAGTTCGGTAGAGTTTCATACGAAACAATTGCACCTGACCGATGATATAAATGAAATTATAAGTTCTTCGGATGTACTTATTTTTGCCATTCCTTCCGCTTTCTTAGAGGGAGAATTACAAAAATTAACAGTCTCTCTGAAAGATAAAATCATCTTTTCTGCTATCAAAGGAATCGTACCAGAAACGGGATTGATTGTTGGCGAACATTTTCATGAAAAGTATAACATACCGTTTGAAAACATAGGTGTTATTACCGGCCCTTGTCATGCTGAAGAGGTGGCTCTTGAGCGTTTATCATATTTAACCATTGCTTCTGCCGACCAAGAAAAAGCACAGCTTGTTGCCGACAACTTAAAAAGTCATTATATCAAGACTAAAATATCAGACGATATTATAGGCACGGAGTATGCGGCAATGCTTAAAAATATTTATGCCCTGGCAGCAGGTATTTGTCATGGTTTGGGCTACGGAGATAATTTTCAAAGTGTATTGATGAGCAATGCTATTCGTGAAATGAAACGCTATATCAAGCGGGTTCATAAAATGAAACGGAACATTAATAACTCCGCCTATTTAGGAGATTTACTAGTTACTGGCTACTCAACTTTCAGTCGCAATCGCATGTTCGGAAATATGATTGGTAAAGGCTACACAGTCAAAAGTGCGCAAATGGAAATGAAGATGGTGGCCGAAGGTTATTATGCCGCCAAAACTGCTTTTGAACAAAAATCAAAATTTAGTACGAAGGTCAAAACTCCAATTATAGATGCCGTTTATAAGGTTCTTTATGAGCGCGGGAATGCGAAACGGGTTTTTAAGGAATTAACAGACAAGTTAGATTGATAGGTTTTTACCAGAAGTGAAAAGTTAAAAACAATGGTATACCAACCAAAGTTTTTAGAAACTACGCCTTTCTACTTCTGGTAAAACTCACTTAACTAAACCCGATCCATAGAAAAATTAGAATGCTCATCTAGCGCTCTATTCAACGCTTCTTCCCAAGCTACTAACTGTGCGTCATCAACCTTATAAATGCTTTTAAATTCTTCTAAAATGGGTTTCATCAAGCTGCGAACACTATCAATATCAAAATACAAACGCCCTGTTCGGCGAATAAAGAAATCCATCGGATTTTGCACCATTTCGTAATCGATACCAAAACGCAATTCGGCTTTCGCCATACGCTCATAGATATCAGCATCTTTTAAAGTAGTAAAGGTTTCTAAAATGGTTTCTGTCTGTTTGCCATAATTGGTAACTAGAAACCAAGCGTCATGTTCTGTGAATCCATTCGGTTTTATTCGATCATAAATTTCAGCAATATATTTTTTTACATGCTTGAACTTCTTGAAATCTACATTTCCAGCTAATGGAATTTCCTCCGTAAAGCACTCCTTTAGTGCGACACCTTCTTCTTCTAGTTTTTTTGCAATTCGATCCACTACACGTTCGGCCATTTTACGATAGCCCGTAAGTTTTCCTCCAGCAATACTTATCAAGCCGGTATCAGAAGTAAAAATTTCATCTTTCCGAGATAGTTCAGAAGCCGATTTTCCTTCTTCATGAATTAGAGGCCGCAATCCTGCCCAAGAAGAAACAATATCCTCCATCTCTAGATTGATCTTCGGAAACATATTATTAACAGCAGAAAGTAGATAAATAGCATCCGCCAAATCGGTTGTTACTTTGTCCTTATCGTGATTAAAATTCGTGTCTGTTGTTCCCACATAGGTGACTTTTCCACGAGGAATAGCAAACATCATTCTGCCATCAGGAATATCAAAATACACTGACTGTTTTACAGGCAATTTTTCATACGGAAATACCAAATGCACACCCTTGGTTAAATGCAATCGTTTTCCCTTTTTAGAATTATTTACACTTCTAAGTTCATCAACCCATGGGCCAGCTGCACTGATTACATATTTTGTTTTAATAATAAAATTTTCATCTGAAATTCCGTCGATAACACCTACACCAGAAATCTGTTCATCGGTATATTGAAAATCTTCAACTGATGCATAATTCAAGGCGGTTGCCCCAAATTGCAAACTGGTCTTAATATTTTCAATCGTCAATCGCGCATCATCCGTACGGTACTCTGCATAGTAGCCAGCGCCTTTTAATATTTTCTTTGGAAGCAATGGCTCAAGCTTTAAAGCTGCCTTTTTCTCGAGCATCTTACGCTTATCATCACCAGTAACTTGCGCCAGAATATCATACACTTTTAGCCCGATGGATGTTAGCCATTTGCCATACGAACCATTTTCAATCAACGGAAGCAACATCTTTTCAGGAAGCACCAGGTGAGGAGCTAACCTATGCACAATGGCCCGTTCAGAACCGACTTCTTTTACCAACCAGAAATCAAATTGTTTCAGGTATCGGAGCCCCCCATGTATCAGCTTCGTTGATTTACTACTAGTTCCTGAAGCAAAGTCATTTTTTTCAACAAGGGCCACTTTCAGTCCACGAGAGGCAGCATCTAATGCGATGCCTCCACCAGTTATTCCGCCACCAATTACTACCAAATCGAATTCTTCTGTCGAAAGTTTACTGACAGTTTTTACCCGTTCTAGATTTGAGAATTTTATATTTTTCACAGCTATTTTTTAATTGTCATTGTGAGGATTTTATTCGCGATGCGGCCATCTGTATCCTCCTAGTTCATTCGTTTTGCTTAAAAACGCATTGTTTTGTCACTTGGCTATCAGCTTATTCCTCACAACGAAGTTTCTAATGCTCCTCCCAACCTTTTGTTCTTTCGACCGCTTGTTGCCATTTACCGTATAAGCGTTTTCTTTTTACACGGTCAAAAGTGGGTTTGAAGATTCGATTCATAGGTCTATTTTGGTCAAGGTCTTCTTGTGTCCAAAGCCCAACTTGAATTCCTGCTAGAAAGGCAGCACCCATCGCAGTAGATTCAATTACTTCAGGGCGATGCACTTCGGTGTCTAAAATATCAGCTTGAAACTGCATTAGGTGGTTATTTGCGCAAGCGCCACCATCAACACGAAGATTTTCCAATTGAATTCCTGAATCAGCTTCCATGGCTTTTAAAAGATCTTTAGTTTGATAAGCCAATGATTCTAAAGTCGCTTTTGCTAAATGCGCTTTACCCGTATCGCGAGTCAATCCGAAGACCGCTCCACGTGCATACATATCCCAGTAGGGCGCTCCTAAACCTGCAAAGGCAGGAACGACATATACCGGGTTTTCACCCGCTACAGAATCAGCTAAAGCTTCTGTCTCTTTGGCGTCTTTTATTAATTCTAATCCGTCTCTTAACCATTGTACGGCAGCACCTGCTATGAAAATACTTCCTTCAAGAGCGTATATTACTTTTCCATTTAAACCATACCCTATAGTTGTCAACAGTCCATTTTTGGAAAACATTGGTTTTTCACCGGTATTCATCAACATAAAACAACCTGTACCGTAGGTGTTTTTAGCTGTTCCTTCAGCAAAACAAGCCTGACCAAATAAAGCTGCCTGTTGGTCACCAGCAATGCCAGCAATGGGAATAGAAACTCCATCCAATACGTAATCCCCAAAATGATGGGCAGATGGCTTTACTTCAGGTAGCATACTTTTTGGAATTCCTAGGGCATCCAATAATTTATCATCCCACTTTAGATTCACAATATCGTAAATCAACGTACGAGAAGCATTGGTATAATCCGTTATATGCGTAGTTCGATTCGTCATATTCCAAACCAACCATGAATCAACAGTACCAAATAACAAATCACCGTTTTTAGCTTTCTGCCTTGCTCCATCTACATTGTCGAGAATCCATTTTATTTTGGTTCCAGAAAAATAAGAATCTATTACGAGTCCGGTTGTTTGCCTTACGTGCTCCGTCAAACCATTGTTTTTCATGTTTTCACAGATATCGGCTGTACGTTTATCTTGCCAAACAATAGCGTTATAAATCGGTTCTCCTGTGTTTTTATCCCATACAATAGTGGTTTCACGTTGATTGGTAATTCCAATGGCTTTTACATCTGAAGCGCTTACATTCTGTTCTTTTATAAGCTGTGCAAGTACACTTAATTGCGATTCTAAAATCTCTTTAGGGTCGTGTTCTACCCATCCTGATTTTGGAAAAATCTGTTTGAATTCTTTTTGAACCATCCCTTGAATGGCTCCTTCTTCATCGACCAACAAGGCTCTTGAACTTGTTGTGCCTTGGTCTAAAGAAATGATGTATGATTTTTGCATGGATGTAAATTTTTAAGACTACTAAAATACTACATTAGTAGCACATAGTAGCACAGGTGTTGATTATAAATATAGGGGTTTCTAAATGAGGAACAAAGTAGTTAAAATTACTCTATCGTTATCCTTACATTAACTTCATTTCCGAGGGCGTCTACAACGGTAATTTTATGTTTTCCTAAACCTGGAATAAGGCCAATTTCATGAAAGTATTTAGTTTGAGAAATAAACAGATCATCTAAATACCAATAGACTTGTGTCTCAGGTTTCGTATGTGCTAATTTCAAAACCACTTCATTTTGCTTGCCTTCAAAATTTTTTGTTAAGGAAATTCTGTTTTCATTTTTAGGATAAATAAATTCCATAGGAGCTGCGTTAGTACTTCTGCAATCATTCCGAAAAGGAGGTAAAACTTTGTAGATAGCATGCGTTCTTTTATAATAGAATTCGATGAGGGGAGGCAAGGAAAACCAAGATTCTGAAACCGCCATGGAAAGGTCTACACATGATGAATTTACACGAAATTGTTTTTGAGAATCAAGCTGAATCATTTGATGATAGTTACAGGCTTTGACATAGTTTTCTTTGTTCGGAATGGCTATCTTTTTCTTCGGGCAGATATCTAAAGCTAAATATCCGCTCTTAGAACAAACCTCAATATCAACAAATTCATCAAAAGGTTTTTGAAACCAATTACTGGTCGGAAGCACATCAAAAACATCAAATAAAATGGGTGCCGCACTAGTCACTCCGGTAACATTTGGTCGCCCTTCTCCATCAGCATTTCCAACCCATATACCGACTACATAGTCTGTTGTAACTCCAATTGCCCAGGCATCTTTATTTCCAAAACTTGTGCCCGTTTTCCAAGCGATTTCTTTACTGCTATCGTAAAACTCCCATGATTCATTACCTTCAGGGCGATTCACCTCTTTCATTGCTTCAAAAGTGAGGTAAATACTGGCCGCATCAAAGACGGTTTTTTGAGTAGATATTTTTCCAAAACCGACCGCTTGTTCTAATTTAAGAATCGGATCTGCGAATTCTGAACTGAAATATTCACTAGAAGTTTCATTAAAATGGTTGAGGGTAGAGGCTAAATTTGCATAGGTCTTGCAAAGATCCCAAAGGTTACTTTCTGCACCTCCTAAAATCAAAGTAAGACCGTAATGGTCTGCTGGTTTATTTAACCCTCCAAGTTGAAAAACGTCTAATTGGTCTCGAAATTTAGCCAATCCGTAGGATTGTAAAAGTCGTACTGCCGGAATATTTAAAGAACGTGCCAAAGCACTTTTAGCTTCTACAGCGCCACTATAATTGGCATTAAAATTCTCAGGAGTATAGCCCGAAATTTGGGTGGGCACATCGGCCACCAACATGTCAGGAAGCAATTCGCCAGCATCTAACATGGCGGCATATAGGAGCGGCTTAATTGTACTGCCTGTACTTCTATTCGCATGCACCATATCCACATCTTTTTGGTTCTCTTTAGTGGTTTGGGTATTGCCGACATAACTTAAAACTTCTCTTGTGTTTACATCCAAAACTAAAACTGCGGCATTATGAACTTGATTTTGCCTCAAACTTTGATAGTGTTTTTGCACAATAGAATTCACATTGCCCTGTAGATTTTCATCAATCGTACTTTTCGTGCGTTTTCCCTTTTCTAATTTTGCCGCATACTGAACAAGATGCGGTGCAGTTCTAGGCAATAGATACGGTTTCTGAGGAAGTTCTTCAAGCAGCGCCAAGTCATAAGTTATGCTATCTATAATGTTTTCTACAAGTAGTTTTTTGAGTAATCGATTTCTTTTGTCTAGTAATTTTTGTTGATTTTTTCCGGGATAAATCAAACTAGGAGCGTTGGGTAAAACTGCGAGGGTAGCTGATTCTGCCCATGATAATTGATAGGCTTGTAATCCGAAATAGCGCCAAGCGGCCACATCAAGTCCGACAACATTACCTCCAAAAGGAGCATGGCTTGCATAAAGTTTTAAAATATCTTTTTTAGGAAGTCGAAACTCCAACCGCGTTGCTAAAATTAATTCAATACATTTCTCGAAATATGACCGCTTTTTATTTCGGGATAATCGTATAACTTGTTGTGTCAACGTACTACCACCGCGAACTGTTTCGCCCGCTGAGATATTAGATCCAATAGCCTTTGCCATTGAAACAGGGTTAAACCCAAAGTGTTTGTAAAAATACCCATCTTCAAACTGCAACAAGCAGGTTTCAAACTTTATCGGCACACTATCAGTAACTGGAAAACGCCATTGACCGTCGTCTGCAATCTTTGCACCTAACAAGGTGCCTTGGCGGCTCTCAACTACTGTTGCTGTTGGTGTTTTGAAAAGTTCTTTCGGAAGGCAGAAATAGTAAACGATAAGAAGAATTCCAAAAATGAATAGCTTTTTGCGATGTTTTTTTAGAAAGTGAAGCAATCTATCTTTCAAAATCATACTCCCTTTCTACCAAACAGATACGAACCTTATACCAAGAGTACCAATCTTTAACGCCCTGTTGTTGCGCAAATAGATGGTCTGTATTTGCTTTCCAATTGGCTATCGCTTCTAAACTTTTCCAGTAACTAACGGTTATTCCAATTGCTCCACTAGCACTCTCAATACCTAAATATCCAGCTTGCTGTTTGGCCAAATCCTCCATTTGTTGTGCCATTTCTACATAGCCCTTATCGTCCTCAACCCTAGTTGAAGTGAAGATTACGGCGTAGTACGGAATATGGGTCTCCATGTAAATAGGTTTTAAACAATATACTCTTTTTCAAGAAAATACGACACAATCGCCTCTTTCATTAGTACTGACTGTTCGCCCGCTTTAAGCGGAGGCAGTTCTTCTTTAATCGTATAATGCGGCCAACTATCCTCATCAAAATGTGAAAACTCATAATACCCATAGGGTTCTAATAAACGACAGATAGCAATATGCATTAGATCTAGCTTATCATCTTTCTTATATTTTCTATGATATTGTCCTAATTCTTGAATACCCACCAAATAAATTATAGCGTCGAGCTCAAGCGGGTCTCCATCAGCAAATTGACTGGATAGTTGTACTACCAAATCACTCCAACGTTCTTTTAATTGTATATCTCTTGACATGTACTTTACAAATTTATTATCCGTCTGAGTAAGAATTTTTCCTTCGGCGGTTAGGGGGCTCTAAAGGTACAAATCAAAGTTCTATATTTGTCGAAACGCTTCATATATGAGCTTCTTAGATATTATTTTAGGATTATTGCTTGCCTACGGGCTGTATAAAGGTCTGAAAAACGGACTTTTCGTAGAGTTAGCCTCTTTGATTGCTTTGATTGCTGGAATTTTTGGTGCGATTCATTTTTCATATATCGCCGGAGATTACCTCTCAGAAAATATGGAATGGAATGAACGTTACATCAAAATTGCTGCTTTTGTTGCCACCTTTATTGCTATTGTCTTCATCGTTCAAATTGCTGGAAAGTTTCTGACAAAAATTGCTGACTTTGCGATGTTGGGCTTACTAAACAAAATTGCTGGTGGCCTCTTCGGCGCTTTGAAAGTAGCCGTTATTCTTGGAGCACTTCTTATATTCTTTGAACGCCTGAATTCGTCGACTGGCCTTATCAAAAACGAAACTATAGAGAATTCTGAGCTTTACGGGCCAGTGAAGGAGATTGGTGCTTTTGTTTTTTCTGCAGTTTTACAAGAAGTCGATACAGAAAAAAATGGAAATTAACCTCCAAATAGTACTGAATAATTGAACTCTTTTTACCAGACGAACACAACTCAACTTGATTAGCCCGCTTAAGAGGAGTGAGAAAACAACAGTACAGCTCTAAAAACCTAAATGTGTTGCTTTTACTGAACGACTTCAACCCATTGACCTTTCGTTCTAACCATATAATCAGTATCATACATCGCTTCAGCTTGAACTCCTGGCAAATAGTATCTTCCAAGATACGACGCATTTAATAAGGTTCTAAACGTTTTGGTTTCGTTAGCCTTCATATCAAAATAGAAATTGGCTCGATCATCACGTACATCAGTATAGGTAACTTTATTTTGAGCAAAACTTCCAAAGTCTGTGAAACGCGTGTTTACAATCTGCCATCCGCTAGGAAAGATTTCTGTCAGTGCCATATCGTTTAAACGGTTTGAACTTGTATTAGTCAGGCTTACTTCGGCTATAAAATCTGTTCCTTGACTTATTTTGCTAGGATCTAGAATTGAACCATCTCTTCCTTTAAAAACCAAGGTAGTAGCAAGGTTCTTCTGAACCATTTTTTCCATACCTGCTGCAAGTATTCCACTAGTTACTATACTCACATAAACCGTGTTACTTTCTTTGTTTTTAATCGTGATACTATTGCTTCCATTATTAATTTGAAGCGGGCGACTTGCCAAGGTTTTCTCCGTAACAATGTTTTCTGATTTTCCGCTGACTGTAAGGCTGGTATTGATTCCTTTTCCACCAATCATTTTGGCAAACTTAGCCATGGCCAGTAAGCTATACGAAGTAGTTTGTGTACTCATGTATCTTTTATCTGAAAGATTTTTAGCAATAGTTTTGGCCAATTCTTGTGCCTTGACTTTATCTTTCATTATTACATAGGTTTCTAAAGCCATTGCTCTATTTCTATCTGAAGATCCATAGGTATAGTAGTCGTATGCCCGTACACGAATATGCTGTTAAAATTAAAGTGAAGGTTACTGTATTACTTTGTGTTACTAGAATTCGAGCACTGTCAATGTCCTAAGGTTTGAACTATTAACAAAAAGTGTAATTCATCGAATAAATCGATTTATACATAGATGAAGTTCTTATTTTACGTATCATTACAGACGCTAACAACCCCTGTTAGCTCTTGAACTTGAGAACACCCCATTTCTCTCCTACCTACTTTACTTTTAGAACACCTACTTACAAATAGAACTGTTGTATGAAAATGAGAACGCACTACGTTGTCCTCTTTTTATTTGTATGTACTTTGTCCTCTTGTACCAAAGAGTCTTTAGAAAATACAAGTATTGTTGAGGCTGAAAACGCTAAAGAAGTAGAAATAGAATTGTTGTCGGTTGTAAATGAACATCGCATTTCATTAGGTGAATCTGCTTTGGAGTTTAGCGAAGTTGCTTATGCATATGCAAATCAGCATACGAATTACATGATCTCTAAAGGAGCCATAAACCACGATAATTTCAGCTCAAGAGCCTCTAAAATCTCTTCAAGTGTAAGTGCTGAATTTGTAGCAGAAAACGTTGCTAAAGATTACGGCAACGCAGCTGAAGCCTTTCAAGGCTGGTTAAAGAGCTCAAGCCATAAAAAAACAATGGAAGGAGACTTTTCTCATACTGCGGTTAGCGTCAAAATGAATGCCGCAGGTACGTTCTACTTTACGCAGATATTCTTCAGATAGAATATTGTTTTTTAAACGATTTTGAATTTAATACGTCTTGTTTTTATTTTTCAAGCCCTGAGGAAATTTAAAACATGCTAAAACCCTCTCTTTTGCGTCTGGTCACTGAGTTATTTCAAGCTTCAATCTCCTATTTCCTTTTCTTTTTATAAATTTGGGATGAACTGTTTATTGTTTGGTATTACTTGATATGCAAATCCAAACGATAGGCAAAAACCTTTCAAAGATGCCCATTGCACCTCCGTTTAACCTCAACAAATGGATTGAAGAAAATCGTGATACTCTAAAGCCACCTGTTGGCAATAAAAATTTGTACAAAGATGCAGGCGATTATATCGTAATGATAGTTGCGGGTCCAAATGCTCGAAAAGATTACCATTACAATGAAACCGAAGAACTCTTCTTTCAGTTAGAAGGAAATATCGAGGTACATATTCAAGAAGATGGGCAAAAGAAAACAATGAAGTTAGGTGCCGGTGATATGTATTTACACCCTGCAAAAGTACCGCATTCTCCTGTTCGCCATGCCGGCAGCATTGGTTTAGTGATAGAGCGAAAGCGTTCGCACATGAATATTGATGACGGATTACTCTGGTTCTGTGACAATTGTAATCACAAGTTGTATGAAGCGTATTTTACACTAAACGATATCGAAAAAGATTTTCTAGGTCATTTCAAACATTTCTATGGTTCTGAAGATTTACGCACTTGCACTAATTGTGAAACGGTTATGCCTGCCGATAAACGTTTCGTAGCAGAAAAAAACTAAATACTATGAATATCACTAGTAACATTTTAATCGGATTGGTTGCCTTTCTTCATCTCTACTTTCTATACTTTGAAATGTTTGCTTGGACTACTCTGGGGAAAAAAATATTCCGAAACTTTCCCTCAGATTTGTTTGAACCAACCAAATCTATGGCAGCCAATCAAGGCTTGTACAATGGCTTTTTAGCAGCAGGATTAATCTGGACCTATTTTATTACTGATGTAAATTGGAGTGATCATATTGCCCTGTTCTTTTTGGCTTGTGTTGCCATAGCAGGAATTTACGGTGCATTGACCGTAACCAAGAAGATATTTTTTATTCAAGCAATGCCCGCATTGATTACTATTCTTCTTATACTCTCTAAATGAATAGTATATTAACGCTTTCTTTACTTCTAACAATAGCCTCCTTATCTGCACAAATGACCCCAGAAAAAGTAGTACAAAAACAACTAGAAGCTTATAACAATCGAGATATTGATGGTTTTATGTCGGTCATTGATAAAAACATTACTGTTCATGAATTTTCAACTTCAGCAGTTACTATAGAAGGATATGAGCTTTGCAAAAAAGTCTATACCGATTTATTTACAGCTTCCCCAAAGCTTAACTCCAAGATAATAACCCGAACTGTATTCGATAATAAGGTAATTGACCACGAATATATTACAGGAAGAAAGGGAAGTGATACCCCCATCGAATTAGTTTTGATTTACGAAGTGAATCACCATAAAATTACCAAAATTACCGTACTCCGAAAGCAAGAATAAATCAGGACTTTATTCGTAGCTTTGTAAGATATTTAACAATTCACGATCAAATAGTTATAAAATGTCAAAAATAGCAACAGAATTTGGAATTACTGAAGCGCTTAAAGCTCTAGGGATTAAAGAAATTAATGAAGGAACTTCTACGGGTTCTGATAATTTTTCTTCTGGAGAAATTATAGAATCGTATTCTCCTGTTGATGGGGCTTTAATTGGAAAGGTCAGAAGCACTTCTAAAGCAGATTACGAAAAGGTACTCTCTACAGCTACTTCAGCATTTCAAACCTGGCGTCAAAAACCGGCCCCACTTAGAGGAGAAGTTGTACGTCAGTTTGGTGAAAAACTTCGTGAATTGAAAGAACCTTTAGGAAAATTAGTTTCCTATGAAATGGGAAAAAGCTACCAAGAAGGTCTGGGTGAGGTACAGGAAATGATTGACATCTGTGATTTTGCAGTTGGCCTTTCAAGACAATTGCATGGTTTAACGATGCATTCTGAACGTCCAGGCCATAGAATGTATGAGCAGTATCATCCATTAGGTGTTGTTGGAATTATTTCCGCATTTAACTTTCCTGTAGCTGTTTGGGCATGGAATACGGCCTTAGCTTGGATATGTGGCGATGTATGTGTTTGGAAACCCTCTGAAAAAACACCCTTATGTGGTATTGCCTGTCAAAATATTGCGGCGGCAGTTTTAAAAGAAAACGGCTTACAAGAAGGAATTTCTTGTTTGATAAATGGAGATTATAAAGTCGGAGAAATGATGACTCAAGACGGTCGCGTTCCTTTGGTCTCTGCGACGGGTTCTATTCGTATGGGTAAAATCGTTGCACAAGCGGTTGCCGCTAGATTAGGAAAGTCTTTATTAGAATTAGGAGGTAACAATGCGATAATCGTTACTCCTGACGCAGATATCAAAATGACAGTGATTGGTGCGGTCTTTGGGGCTGTAGGTACCGCAGGTCAACGTTGTACTTCTACCCGAAGATTGATTATTCACGAATCTATGTACGACAAAGTAAAAGATGCCGTTGTCGGTGCTTATGGTCAACTTCGAATAGGTAATCCTTTAGATGAAAACAACCATGTAGGCCCATTAATAGATACAGATGCTGTCGGTCATTATAAACATGCCTTGGAAAAGGTAGTTGCTGAGGGCGGAAAAATTATTGTTGAAGGTGGCGTTTTAGAAGGCGAAGGCTATGAAAGCGGATGTTATGTAAAACCTGCTATCGCTGAAGCAAAAAATGATTTTGAAATCGTTCAGCATGAAACCTTTGCTCCTGTATTGTATCTTTTAAAATATTCGGGAGATGTTGAAAATGCGCTTGCTATTCAAAATGGTGTAGTTCAAGGACTTTCATCAGCAATCATGACAAACAATTTGCGTGAAGCAGAACATTTTTTAAGTCAAAACGGTAGTGATTGTGGTATTGCCAATGTGAATATTGGAACTTCCGGCGCTGAAATTGGTGGAGCTTTTGGAGGCGAAAAAGAGACTGGCGGTGGACGCGAAAGCGGTTCTGATGCTTGGAAAATATATATGCGTCGTCAAACAAACACCATAAACTACACCACTGAGCTTCCTTTAGCACAAGGAATCAAATTCGATTTATAAAATCGAGCGTAGCTTAAATTAAAAAACCCTAATCCTTCGCGCCCTCCTTCGTTAACTGATGGATTGTGCAAAGGATCAGGGTTTTTATTTTCAATAGAATTCCAAAGCCTTTTTTATACAGATTTTAAGAAGGTATTTCGGTTGCTCTATATACGTTCTAGTAAAAATTCTTTGTTGCGTACCAATATAGGATAGATCAAATGGTTAATTCTATAAAACATAAAAAACCCGCTGTTACTCAAAATCTACCTGTTCCCCCGAATGATAGTCTTGAAATAACAGCGGGATTAACCAAACTAACTCAAATACTGAGCTTTATATAAAAGTCTTACAAATTGCTTCCATTTTTTGACTTTAGCGTCTCCGTTTCTTGAACTCGCCAGCTTCCGTGAAGAAGCGCCTGTGCTCCAAGAACTAGAACCATACAAGCAAAAGTCATTATTTTTATAATCTCTGTTTTCATTTGTGTTCTACTCCTTTTCAAATATAACGTCAAGGCTCGCAACCCACACTAAAGATTGTATTGTTGGGTACCTTTCTTGTGTGAATGGTAAATAATTACTGTTACTTGTCTCAAAGAGTCTTTAGAACCAGTGCTTCCGTTTAGACCTACTACTATGCTAGACGCTGTAATGGCTTTTACATACCTACCTACTCCTCCTTTTAAGAAGTAGAAGCAAACTACATATGGGGCCCTGCCAGCTTTTAAAATTGTTCTATAATCATATATCTTAATAATTGTTTGTTGTCAGTATAAAAACAAAAGGATAAGCCTGTGATTCAAAAGCAGATATCTCTCTATTTACTGGCATGTATCGAAACACAGAAAAGAAAATGCAAAGTCTTGTAGCCATACTTGCTTTTTGATAAAAGGGCTAAGTTTCAAACACCAAGCACAAAGGTCCAATTAAGATTAAATAATTCAAATATATGGCTAGTTAAAAACAGTCTGTTTAAAACAATGGCAGATATGAAATACGCCACCTTAACAAAATTAGAGTGCTTACTTACTGTGTTTCAGTATTTAATAAGCACAACTTTAACATCTTATAGATTTTTTTAATACATTGTAGGTTAAACATTAAATCATTTTTAACAATGACAAAAACAACAACAAATTTGTTGCTGATGCTCATTACCATTCTAGGAGGCACGTATTTCTTTATTATGTGTTGCAATTCATGCCGCGTTTCTGCTAGCGCAGCACCCCTAACCGAACAGGTAACAGCTCCAGTAACTCCAGAAGCAACGTTGTATCCCTTCGCTTTTAGCGATGGAGCATATGCCTACAATGAAAACGAGAATTATAATTTCAATGTCTCCTCTTCATCTTTTTCAACACCGGTTTCTCAAAAAGTAACTGAGGGAATCGCTAGCTTAAAGACTTTCTTAGTAGAAAATGAAAATAAGGTCATTACCCTAAACGGTTATTTTAAAGGTGATGAAACAAATGGATCTGCCTTTCCTAATCTAGGTTTAGCACGAGCCAATACCGTGAAAAACCACTTGGTAGAAAACGGTATCTCATCAACGCAAATTAACACTATGGGCGAATTGATGGATGGCATGGTTTCTAAAGAGGGAATGTTCTTTGGCCCAATTTCTTTTGGCATTGGAGATAAGTCAGCTACTTCCGAAGAAGAAATGAGTGCTTTGTATGCTAAAATAACTGCAGACCCTTTGGTTCTTTATTTTGAAACAAATCAAGCTGCAATTAACCTAAGCGCAGAACAACGTCAAAAAGTTGCTGATATTTCAAAGTATCTTGATAAAGTAACAGGGGCTTCTGGTAGCGTTGTTGGTCATTCCGACAATGTTGGTCCTCGCGCAGATAATATTAAACTAGCTCAAGACAGAGCGGATTTTGCTAAGGCATATTTAGCCAAAAATGGTATTGTTGCCTCTAAAATAAATGCCTCTTCCAAAGGTCCTGATCTTCCAGCAGAAAGCAACGCAACGGAAGCGGGTAGGTCTAAGAATAGAAGAACAGTAGTCACATTAAACAAATAATTAACGTATAAAATAATATAAAATGAATTTTGAAAACTTAAACATTTGGTGCTGGTTGATTCCTTCTTTAGTAGGTGTCATTTCAGGAATTCTTGGCTACCTAATCGGTAAAAGTTCAAGCACTACTATAGATAATACAGGTGAACTTAACACTTGGAAAGATAAAAACTCAAAACTTCAAGCTGATCTTGATGCTTGTAACGGAAAGCTTAAAGTTGCTGCTACTGCAGCAGTGGCTGGGGCGGTAACAACTGCTGCTTCATTGACAGCTAAGACTGTAACCCCAGAGGCTAAAAACCCTTTTGATGCGGCAGCAGCAAAAGCTGCTTTCGGAAAAACCGTTAAAGAAAATGATCTTAAAGTAGTGGAAGGTATCGGACCAAAAATTTCTGAAATGTTTAATAATTCAGGAATTACCACATGGAAAGCTCTTTCTGAAACTACGGTTGCCCGTTGTCAAGAGGTTCTAAATGGCGGTGGCGACCGTTATAAAGTTCACAATCCGGCTTCTTGGCCAATGCAGTCTAAAATGGCTTCCGAAGGAAAATGGGCAGAGTTGTCAAAATGGCAAGATGAGCATGATCACGGAAAATTATAATAGCATAATTTTTAAGTAAAAAAAGGTCCGCAATTGCGGACCTTTTTTATAGTCATATTTTCAGGTTTACTTGCTGAAGCTATTTTGATTATTAAATCATTCCGTTAGCTTCTACCCATTTGAACCGATATTGATCTTCGGGGTATTTCATGCGCTCAGAAATACGCAATAACCTTGATGGTAATTTCATAAGGTAATCTCTTGCTTTTTCGGCCTCATCAGTTAAACCTCTAACGGCGTCAATTTCCCAATAGGAATTCAATTTGCTCAAAATGTCTATATAGTCATGAGCAGTATATACTCCTAAACGTTGTGCACAATTAGAGAAGTTTTCAAATGCAGAACCAATAGTACCACCAGATTCACGAAGAAAGTGTGCTGGCATTACTATTTTCTTTTTCATCATATCTGCAAAAGCCAACATCATACCTGATGGGTCTTCTCCTAAAATAGTTTTTACAAATTCACGATATGCTAAATGGTGACGCATTTCATCTCCTGCAATGATCGTACACATTTTACCAAGTAATGCATTTCCTTTTTTCTTCGCCATTTGCCCTACTCGCTTATGCGATATATTGGTAGCTAGCTCTTGGAAAGAAGTGTAGACAAAATTCTTATATGGATCTCTGTCTGTACCAATATCAAATCCATCAGAAATTAAGTGCTGCGTTGTTATTTCCACTTCGCGCATATTCACTCTTCCAGAAAGGTATAAATACTTATTTAGAACATCTCCGTGACGGTTTTCTTCACCCGTCCATTGTCTTACCCATTTTGACCATCCGTTTGCCTTACCATCATGCTGATTGACACCTTCAACATCCATTAGCCAAGATTCATAGGTCGGTAATGCTTCTTCGGTAATTGTATCCGCAACCATGGTTACCCAAAAATCATATCCTAATTCTTTAGATTCTCCACGGAGCGTTTCAACCGCATCTAGAAATCCATCACTCTGAGAATCTGGCAAGAAATCTGTCGGCTGCCATATGTCTTCAATGGGAATAAGAAAAGAATCGATAAAGCCCCCGACCTTGTGCTCTATCGCCTGCATCACCTCTAACCTTATGTTTTTTTCTACCATCTTTATTTTTTTCAAAGTTCGGAAATAATACAGTATTATTTCGCCAACCATCTATCTATTTTAATTTCTTCCTCTTTCTGAGGGGTATAAAGTACACACTGGCTCACTCTGCCATATTTCTTTGGTATCGATATCAAGCATAGAGAGTGGCCCTTTAAACGCTGCGCCAGTATCTAAATTCCAAACATTCGCCGCCATTTTAGGAACAACATCAGAACGCTTTTTTGATATTGGCGTATGCCCAATGTAAATCTCGTTATAATGCTTCAATCTACTCGGGTATAACTCGTCGTCTTCCGACAAGTTAGGATTTAGAGATTGTGCCAACTCCCAAAGGGTTCTATCCCAATAAAAAGTTTTAGTAAAATATTCATACCTCACACCTTTCAGATTTGTAAATCCCGCATGTAAAAAAAGCCGGTTCTCTGAATCTAAATAATAATTTTCAAGACTTTCATAAAAATCCAAATGTTCGGCTATAGTCTTAGCATTTGCCTTCTCATAAGATATCGTTGTCGCTTCACCACCGTGCTGAAACCACAATGGGTTATCTTTTCCTTTTTTCAACCAATCATAGCATAATTCATCATGGTTTCCGCGAATGAATATACAATTATGAGTTTTATGTAGTGCTCGTAAAAAATCTATAGTTTCTAAAGCGGTACTCCAACCATCTACATAATCTCCTAAAAAGATAATCTGATCTTCTGATGTGACCTCAGCTTTTTCTAAGACCTGTTCCAAAGCTCTTAGTCCGGAATGGATATCACCAATTACCAATGTTCTTTTCTTGCTCATTCTGCAAAAATCGCAATTAGAGTAATAATTACAATGATAAAAAGGACCAAAAATAAAATCTTCCAGAAAGAATATGGTCGGGTTCCACTTAAGGTGCCGGTTTGGCCATTAATGTAAAAATGATACTCCTTTCCATTAAACCGATAAGAGCTAATATAAACGGGTAGTAAAATATGTTTAAAGGTCTCATCAGACAACTTGATATCAGAATGTGATATACGCTGAGTATCACCGCCAATATCACGCCGTACCCAATTATGGGCTATCTGTTTTGCTTCTTTAAACGATTGATGATGGCCTTCTTTTAATGAAACCGTGTATTTCTCCGTTACAAATCCGGATAGATACTTGGAATTAAAAACAACTAACTTCTTGGTATCCCAAAATGCAATTTTAGGGGGAATATCCCTTCTTTTCTTCTGGGATGCATTAATCAAAATATCATCTACAAAACCCTTTACGGAACCAGATGTTTGTGACCAACGGGTTTTTTGTACCCGCTGATTTCGGTACCCGTTTTTTGTTCGTATGCGTCTGTTTTCGTAATAATAATCTCCTCGTTGACCTTGATAGGCCGCATATAGGTTGGCATCAAAGGTCCAATAGGGAACATAGAGTCCGTGCAAACCTTCAGGATCTAGAGCTGCTCTTTTCAAATTATTGGGTGCGAACCAAATTCCGCTGACCCAGTTTTTGAAAATACTTCTTGCCTTTTTAGCATCTAATTGAAACGGCACCAGTGCTCCTGGTAAAATCCATCCTTCCTTTTCAATATCTTCTCGAATCAAAGGTTCCCCGCAATACACACAGCTCAAAGACTTATAATTCTCCTCTACATGCTGATTGGCACCACAGTGTTTGCAGTTCAATAAATCAATTGTATTGGTATACGCATTCTCTCCAACAACCTTTAAGTAATGCTGTAATTCAAGCTCTTCAAAACTACTTTTGGTTTGCTCAATAAATTCCTCATAGCCGCAATACTCACATTTTAATTGATGTGAGCCGGGTTTAAACTTTAGTTCTGCGCCACAGCTAGCACAGTCCTTTTTATGTTCTGAATTTAGTGTTTCTTGATCCTCCATTGATTTATACTGTAGGCAATGGCGGTGGCGTATTTCCCCCTAAAAATGATTTTAATTCTTCAACATCTTTTAAAGCCATCCAGTTTTGCATGCCCTGTTTCCAAACCAATGCCTCTTTATTGATGGTTCTGCTAGCAAACAGCTCTCTTAACTTATCAATTGAAACCGGACCCATCTGCTGCCCATTACTTGCATAATGGTACATCACTTGTGTTGGCATTGGTGGTGGAGTAGCTGTGTGCTGCGGAGCACCAAAGGCTTGTTGCGGTGCTTGCGGATTCATCATGCCACCCATTTGTTGCGCTAGCACAAAGCCCATACCCATACCCATACCAGCACCTGCTGTGCCGCCTTCATTCTTGGCTGCTGCTTCCATAGCCTTGGCGGCTTTGAATTGTGCCAATTTCGTCATGTCTAGCTTATCCAATCGGCTGTATTCAAATATTTCTTTTTTAAGTTCTTCTGGCATTGAAACATTCTCGATATAGAATTTTTCCAATTCAATACCAACTCTGCCAAATTCAGGCTGCATTACCTCCTGACAAGTTTCCGAAAGCTCTGTCGTATTGGCAGCATATAATTCAATAGGGAGATTCGCTTCTCCAACGGTATCTGTAAAACGAGTTACAATTAAACTTTTTAAGTGCTCATTGACTTCATAGTTCGTAAAATTGCCATCTGTTCCAACGACATCGACAACAAATTTACCGGGATCACTAATTCTAAAGCTATAGGTTCCAAAGGCGCGAAGCTCTACCAATCCAAAGCGCTCATCACTTAATATAAACGGATTTTTTGTTCCCCATTTTTCATCGGTAAACAAAGTCGTATTTACAAAATACACCTCAGCTTTAAATGGACTATTAAACCCATATTTCCATCCTTTTAAAGTCGTTAGTACCGGAAGGTTTTGTGTGTTTAAATCATAGGTGCCAGGAGAAAACACATCGGCAAGTGTTCCTTCGTTTATAAAAACTGCAACTTGTCCTTCACGAACAATAAGTTTCGCATTATTCTTAATCTCATTTTGATAACGCTCAAACCGGTGAACAATAGTATCATTAGTATTGTCAAGCCACTCAACGATGTCAATAAATTCATGACTGAGTTTCTTTTTTATTTCATCAAATAAGCCCATTACTTTTCGTTTTAGTTAGTTCGGAAAAGGTATGAATTTCTTTGAAGGAGTCCAAAAAGCAGTGTAGTAACCTTAGGAAATAGCTGCATTATTTAATTGCATAATTTACAGAAACATGCTTTTTGTCAGTATCTTGCCCACTCTTAAGCAATTGAAGTAAAATGCGAAATGTATATTGTATAGGTGAGCTACTCATTGATTTTGTAGCCGAAAAGCAGGGCAGTGATCTTTCTAAAGCACATGAATTTACTAAAAAAGCCGGTGGAGCGCCTGCAAATGTAGCTTGTGCAATTGCCAAATTAGGCGGTAAAAGCAAGTTCATTGGCTGCGTGGGTATTGATCCATTTGGCGATTTTTTACTAGGTGTTCTCGAAAAGAATAACGTGGATATCTCCTTAGCGCAACGCTCTAAAACCTTTACAACTCTTGCATTTGTTTCTTTAGCAGAAGGGGGTGAACGCGATTTTGTTTTCAGTAGAGGTGCAGATAAAAAATTGGAGTATGATTCTTCAATAAAAAATAGCTTTAAAGATAGTATAGTTCACCTAGGAGCAGCCACAGCGTTATTAGGTGGTGGTTTAGAAAAAGCATATGGGCGCTACTTTTTTGACGCCCTTACCCAGAATGCCTTTATTAGTTTTGACCCTAATTTTAGAGGTGACCTTTGGCGTGATGAAGAAGAGTCATTTATTAAAAAATGTATGCCCTTTGTTCAAAAAGCGCATTTATGTAAATTTAGTTTAGAAGAAGCGCAATTGCTTTCAGGAAAGAAAGACCTTCACGAAGCCAGCGACTTTCTTCATGAGATTGGAGCAAAAATTATTACGATCACACTTGGGGGTGACGGTACTTTCGTTAGTACTTCAGAAATTAAGGAAACTATTCCTAGTATCTCTGTAAAGCCCGTAGATACTACTGGTGCCGGAGATGCTTTTATTGGCTGTTTATTGCAGCAAATTGGTAGCCTTCAAAACCCCAATGAAATATTAGAAAATACAGCCTTGTTGCTAACAATGGTTGAGAATGCGAATAAAGCTGGGGCAATAACAACGACAAATTACGGAGCAATACCTTCGCTACCTACCCGTGAGGCGGTTTTTGGTTCTCACGAACCTCATCTTTAATTATATTTTACTTTCCTTAAAATTCGAAGAGACTCTTTAAGGCTTTGATATATTTTTTTGTCATACTTTTTAAGCAAGGCCCGTGCTTTTTCCATTTGCTCTTTTGCCTCTTCAAATCCGTTTAAATAAGAAATCAAATAGGTGTCTGGAAGGTGTTTCAAGTCAGTAAGTTCTGATTGATTTAAAACAATTTTCTTATCCAATTTTCGCAGTAGGGCATTGTTTGCATTCAAAATATGATAAATTGTTTTTTTATGATATTGAGGCGGTTCAAAAATCAAATCACTTTGAATTTGATAGGTGCCATTCTCTGAAAAGGTAATGACCACTTTTTCTAATGGATAGTATTTTTGCTTCCCTCCCAAACCCAATTGAACATATTCTATGGTGCTAAAAGAATGTTCATCATAGGATATGGTAATTTCATCTAAAGTAGAATAAAACAGTTTGACTTGCTCATTAATTAGCTCAATATCAACTCTAGAAAAATAGATCTGATCCTTTACCTTTTTTTGATTTCCTGCCCAGCAGACCACAAACTGTTCTTTAAAAACTTTGTAGTTGCTCTCTAAGTCCTTGTGCCGGTTATTAATAAAGTCGATTACGCCATCTAGAGTCAATTCAATATTATTTCGAGCGTGTAATTCAATGGTAGCAACAGCTGCTCTATTGCTGTCTTTTAGATCAATATCATAGGCTTTGGGCATACTAATACTACCCTCTCGAAAGAAAACCATACCGCCATAATATTTCCAAATATTCTTGCGAAGAGCGCATACTTTTCCTTTTGATTTTATGGTAACCAAACCAACTACTTTACCCTCTTCCAGATGCGGAAAAGGAATGTTTTCATACGAGATTAATGGCGGATTATCTAGATAAGCATTTACAAGGTTCTGAATCTTGCTATCATCAAAAAAGTCAACTCCAACAATTTGGTTATCCTCATCTTCAACACCAATAACTATAAATGAATTGTTCTTCGGATTGCTATTCGCCAAGGCGCAAACATGTTTCAAGAATTTTGCTTTTCCTTCTTTTTGCCCAATAGCTATAAAACGCTTTTTATCATAAAAACTGTTCTCGTCGTTATGAGCGAGAAGGTTTTTGACCAAAAGGCGTTTATTAATCATTAGTTTTTATTAATCATGGTAGAAGAAGCTTGGGCGGTTGGCATAACGGTTAAGTCAGCTATGTTTACATGGTATGGCCGTGTAACAACAAAATGAATAACATCTGCAATATCTTCTGCTTTCAATGCCTGAAAACCTTTATAAACGTTTTCTGCTCGATCTTCATCTCCTTTAAAACGAATAGCGCTAAATTCTGTTTCTACAAGTCCGGGGTTGACAGCTCCTACTCTAATACCGTGGGCATTTAAGTCCATTCGCATACCTTTATTAATAGCGTCTACGGCATGTTTACTTGCGCAGTAAACATTTCCTCGAGGATACACTTCTTTACCTGCAGTAGAGCCTATATTGATAATATGCCCAGCTTTTCTAGCCACCATTTGCGGAATAACTGCTTTTGACACATAAAGCAAGCCTTTTACGTTAATATCAAGCATGGCATCCCAATCTTCTAGGCTTCCTTCGTCTATGGTATCCATACCATGTGCGTTTCCGGCGTTATTAATCAAAATATCAATTTTTGCAAAATCCTCAGGCAAAGAATTGATAGCACTCGAAACCGCTTCTTTATCTCGAATATCAAAATTCAAGCTATGAATTTTTGTTTTCGAGCCCAGCCTTGCTTGAAGCTCATCTAATCGTTCTTGCCTTCTTCCGCATAAAATAACTTGAATTCCGTTATCCGCAAATAGTTCGGCAGTAGCTTTACCTATTCCACTTGTAGCGCCTGTAATTAATGCTATTTTATTCATTTTATATTTTTATTTATGGAACTTCATGCCCCTTACTTGCTTCTAAGAGTATAAACCAATCTTGTAATTTTAAATCGATTTTTACCGCCTTCATGGAGGCATTCAACCGTTCTTTTGAGCTTGTACCTACAACCGGGTGCACTCCTGAAGGGTGCTTTAAAATCCATGCCAAAAGTAACTGATCTTCCGTTGCTTTGTATTTCGAAAGCATCGGTTGTATCGCTTTTTTAATACGTTTAGTTTGTGCGTTATCCTCCCGGAAATATGAGCCTAAAGGGCTCCAAGACATCGCCATTCGATTTCGCGCCAAACAATCATCCAAGGCGCCATCATACATCACATCATTTGCCGTCAACGAAAACTCCATTTGATTTCCTTCTACCGGAATAACTGTTTCCAGCAAGGCTATTTGCGATGGATTAAAATTTGATACGCCGAACGATTTAATTTTTCCTTCCTTCAATAACATTGTAATAGCTTCTGCAATAGGTTCAGGATGCATCAATGGGCTAGGCCGGTGTAATAGAAAAAAATCGATATAGTCCGTTTCCAAACTTTTGAGGGATTGTTCTGCAGACCAGATGATGTATTCCTTAGTGTAGTTATAGTGCTTTACAACACTTGCTCTCTTATCGTTTGTCAGTTGAATTCCGCATTTGGTGATGAACTGAACCTTCTCTCTGGCTATTTTGCTTTCGGTAAAAGCTTTACCGAAAAATTCTTCGTTAGAATATCCGCCATAAATATCGGCGTGGTCAAAGGTTGTGACCCCTTCTTCGAAACAATGCTGCATTAGCGCAGCCATTTCTTGTTGGTTGAGATTTTTACCCCAACTACCCCAAGTCATGGTGCCTGCAATAATTTTTGAATATGAATTTTTGTTTTGCAAAGGTTGGTGAAATTAAAAAATAAATATGTCCGGTATACCTTTTAAATTGATTTTCACAATTTTATCCAATATATAAAGGATGAATCGTACAAATTTTGATTCTATACTTTAGAATAAAAGACAACCAATGAAGATTTTAAGCTTCCTGAATTTTTCCTATCTTTCGCCATCACCTTTTTAGAAAAACCTATTCTTTGAATTGTTAAAAAACAAATGTTGATTCAAATATTCACTTCCCTCTTGAGAAAGGTATTAAATGTCGTCTTAAGGCTACAAATACCTTAAAAACTTCATAAAAATAAGGGATTAAAGAATTTTTTAACCAATCGTTAACAGCTACTCAATAAATAAATTTTCAATTTGCACAACCAATTATAAAGAAACCGATTAATAGCGAAATTTTAAAAGGATATATGGAAGAAAATACTACTGTTGACATTAGCGCTGTAAACGAAAAAATTGCAAAAGAAAGCGCTTTTATCGATTTATTAATTCTAGAAATGAATAAAGTAATTGTTGGTCAAAAACATATGATCGAACGGTTGCTGATTGGCCTTTTGGGTCAAGGACATATTTTATTGGAAGGTGTGCCTGGTTTAGCTAAAACTTTAGCAATAAACACCTTGGCAAAAGCTGTTCAAGGTGATTTCAGTCGCATACAGTTTACCCCCGATCTTCTTCCGGCTGATGTTACAGGTACGATGATCTACAATATGAAAGTCAATGATTTTTCTATTAAAAAGGGACCAATTTTTGCCAATTTTGTTTTGGCCGATGAGATCAACCGCGCACCTGCCAAGGTTCAATCTGCTTTACTTGAAGCAATGCAAGAAAAACAGGTGACTATTGGTGATGAAACTTTTATTTTGGATAAGCCTTTCTTAGTAATGGCCACACAAAACCCAGTAGAACAAGAAGGAACTTACCCATTGCCAGAAGCGCAGGTGGATCGTTTTATGTTAAAAACGGTTATTGATTATCCAAAGATGAATGAAGAGCAGTTGATTATGCGCCAAAATCTTAAGGGCGATTATGAAGAGGTTAAACCTGTAGTGACTTTAAAACAAATCTTGAGTGCCCAAAAAGCAGTTCGAGAAGTCTACATGGATGAAAAAATAGAAAAATACATTTTAGATATTGTCTTTGCTACACGTTATCCTGAAAAATACAATCTTGAACACCTAAAGCCCCTTATCAGTTTTGGAGCTTCTCCTCGTGGAAGCATTAATCTTGGCACTGCTGCCAAATGTTATGCCTTTATCAAACGAAGGGGGTATGTAGTACCAGAAGATGTTCGTGCTATTGTACATGACGTATTACGGCATAGAATAGGTATTACCTACGAAGCTGAAGCGGAAAATATCACCTCAGAAGAAATCATTAATAAGATCGTAAACGAGATTGAAGTACCATAGAGCTAAGCTCTCAGCAAGTTGTAGGAGTATTGTATTGCGTAGTACTGCCAACCGCCACTGAACACTGCCAATAAATAGGATGGATACCAAAGAATTACTTAAGAAAGTTCGTAAAATCGAGATAAAGACACGTCGTCTTTCCGACCATATTTTTGGTGGGGAATACCACTCTACTTTTAAGGGTCGAGGTATGACCTTTAGTGAAGTTCGTCAGTATCAGTTTGGTGACGATATACGCAGTATTGATTGGAATGTTACTGCGCGTTATAATGAACCCTACGTAAAAGTTTTTGAAGAAGAACGTGAATTGACGATGATGTTGATGGTTGATGTGAGTGGTTCAGGGCTCTTCGGAACCACCAATCAGGTCAAAAAAGAAATTATCACCGAAATATCGGCCACCTTGGCTTTCTCTGCACTTCAGAATAATGACAAAGCAGGTCTCATCCTTTTCTCAGATCAAGTCGAACTTTTTATTCCGCCCAAAAAAGGAAAAAGTCACGTTCTTCGCATCATTCGTGAACTGTTGGAGTTCAAACCGCAAAGCAACAAAACAGATATCGCAGGGGCATTAAAATATTTAACCAATGTGATGAAAAAGAAAGCAATTGTTTTTGTGCTTTCTGATTTTATGGCTGAGGACTATGAACGCACTATGAAAATCATTGGTAATAAACACGATGTGACGGGTATTCGAGTTTATGATGAACGTGAAGAATCAATTCCTAACTTAGGAATGGTACAAATGCAAGATTTTGAAACGGGAACTATCCAGCTCGTTAACACCCAATCAAAAAGTGTACGAAATGCATATGGAGCATATCATCGAGAAAGAGTGAATTACTTCAAGGAAACGTTTACCAAATCAGGTTCTGGTGTTCTTGATTGTCGTGTTGACGAAAGTTATGTGAAAAAATTGTTGGGATATTTTAAGCGAAGAGGATAGATGATGAACGAAAAATTGAAAATTGAAAATTATAATTCGCTACTAAAGTGGAGTTCTTTTCTATGCTTTTTTCTATACTTTTCGTTTTTCGGATACAGCCAAACAACTCCAAAAATTAGTTCTCAGGTAGACACTACTTTTATTAAAATTGGTCAGCAGATTATTTGGACGGTTTCTGTAGATACCGATTCTACTGCCCAGGTCATTTTTCCTGAAGGACAGACCTTTTCTCCCTTAGAAACTGTCGAAGCCTTTAAAACGGATACCACAAGAAAAAAGGACCGTTTTACACTTGAAAAATCATATGCGCTCACGCAATTTGACTCAGGTTCATACAAGCTACCTACCCAACGTATCGCTATTAACGGACAAGGGTTTTTTACTGACTCATTGCGCATTAATGTAGCAACGGTACCTGTAGACACGCTCAACCAAAAAATGTACGACATCAAAGATTTGATGGTTGTAGCCAAAAGTCAGTCAAGTTGGTGGAAAATTACAGTATGGCTTTTATTAAGCTTGATTGTAATAGGAGGATTACTCTATTGGTTTGTATTCCGCAAAAAAACCTTAACAGAAGAAGAGAAAGTGGCATTATTACCGCCTTATGACCGTGCTCTCTTGGAACTAAAAAAATTAGAAAATTCAAGATACCTTATTCAAGACGAATACAAAAAATACTACTCCGAACTTACAGAAATTGTACGTTCTTATTTAGAAGAAGACGTTAATGTATCTGCCTTGGAGAGCACTACAGACCAGCTGATTGACAAATTAGAGTTGATGACAGATGCTGGTGAATTGGAACTTGACAAAGACACTATTTCACAATTCAAAAGAATATTACAAACTGCTGATTTAGTAAAATTTGCCAAGTCAAAACCAGATACTTCAGTTGCTGAACAAGATAGAAAATCAATAGAACAAATCGTTGTCAAAACACACGATGCACTTCCTGAGCCTACTGAGGAAGAGTTGATGGAGCAAGCAGAATATATAGAGGAACGGGAGCGCAAAAAACTGAAAAAAAGAATCATTATTGCATCCGTTAGTCTTGTTGCATTAGTCTTGATATCGGCAATTTCTGTATCTGCTTATTTTGGCTTTAAACTTACGAAAGATACTATTTTTGGTCACCCAACAAAAGAGCTACTTGAGGGAGAATGGGTACGAAGCTCATATGGGTTTCCTCCTGTTATTATAGAAACCCCTAAAGTCTTGATACGACAAGAAACGAAGCTTGAACCAGAAGCAATGGCCAACATTAAAGAGCTTCAAAATTTTCAATATCAAAGTAAAATAGGGTCCTTATTGATTAGCACCACTTCTATTACCCTTGCCAACCCAGAGCAGGAGGCCGTATTTGATCAAACGGTTGAACAGTTCATCAAAACCTTAGAAGCACAAGGCGCAAAAAATATAATTACTAAAGAAGAAGAATTTACAACATTGACCGGAGTGAAAGGGGTTAAAGTTTTCGGAAGCGGAAAATTTAAAAATCAAGGTTCAGAGGAATTGGTGAGAGGTCAATACAGCCTACTGCTCTTTGGTGGTAAAGGATTTCAGCAACAAATTTTCTTGACATGGTTAGCTGATGATACCTATGCTCAAGAAATCTCAAAACGAATTTTAGAAACCATAGAAGTTAAATTGGAATTATAATGTTTACAAATGTACAATTCGCGAATCCTGATTTCTTTTGGTTGCTCTTACTGCTTCCTTTAGCTGCGCTATGGTACTTTTTTAAACGCAAAGAACAAACCGCATCGCTTAAAATATCAACTATAAAAGGATTTTCCTCTCAAGGGTTTCTTCCAAAATTAAAACCCATCTTATTTCTTTTAAGATTGTTGGCTATAGCGGCAATTATTGTTGCCATAGCTCGACCACAAACCAAAGAAGTTTCTACGCGAACCAAAACAACAAAAGGAATTGATATCGTTATGGCGATTGATGTGTCGTCAAGTATGCTGGCCCGTGACTTGAAACCAAATAGATTATCAGCCTTAAAAAAAGTGGCTGCAGATTTCATCAAAAAACGCCCTAACGATCGAATAGGTTTGGTCGCTTATGCGGGAGAAGCGTATACAAAAACGCCCATTACAAGCGATAAATCTATTGTTCTAACTGCCTTACGTGAAATTACATACGGGCAATTGAATGATGGTACAGCGATCGGAATGGGGCTTGCGACTTCTGTGAATAGACTCAAAGAAAGCAAAGCAATTAGTAAGATTATCATTTTATTAACGGACGGTGTCAACAATTCTGGCTTTATTGAACCCCAAACAGCTGCTGACCTCGCCATTGAATTTGATATTAAGACCTATACGATTGGTTTAGGAACCAATGGTAATGCATTGTCTCCAGTTGCTTACAACGCAGACGGATCGTTTAGGTATGGAATGCGTCAGGTAGAAATCGATGAAGAGTTGTTAAAAGACATTGCTAACGCGACTGGTGGAAAATATTTTAGAGCGACCAACAACGAAAAGCTGGGAGCGATTTATGACGAAATAAACAAGCTGGAGAAAACAGAAATTGAGGAATTCAAATACACTAGGTACGAAGAAAAGTTTAGGCCATGGGTGCTTTTGGCAGGAATGCTTTTATTGCTCGAATGGATATTACGAAATACGATATTTAGAAGTTTTATATAAATTATGATTCAGTTCGACGAAAAAATATATTTCTATTTGTTAGGCATCATTCCTATAATGATTGTCCTTTTCGTGCTGCTTCAAATTTGGAAAAAAAGAACACAGAAAAAGTTTGCGAACCTTTCGCTATTAAAACAGTTAACTCCAGATAAATCAGACTTTAAATCAAGTTTTAAATTGATTCTAGTATTATTAGGCTTAGCTTTTTTAATACTAGGCATGGTAAACCCTAAAATTGGCACAAAATTAGAGACCGTAAAACGCGAAGGTGTTGACATCGTATTCGCTGTTGATGTTTCTAAAAGTATGTTGGCAGAGGACATTGCGCCTAACCGATTGGAAAAATCAAAACGCTTGGTTTCGGAAATCATTAACCAATTAGCTAGCGATAGAATCGGCATCATCGCCTATGCAGGCCAAGCATTTCCGCAACTTCCTATTACCACTGACTATGGTGCAGCAAAAATGTTCTTACAAAGCATGAATACTGATATGCTAACTTCTCAAGGTACAGCGATTGATCAAGCCATTGAATTAGCAACTACTTATTACGACGATGAGGATCAAACTAATCGGGTTTTATTTATTATTTCCGATGGTGAAGATCATTCTGAAGGAAGCACATTAAAAAGCGTTGAAGATGCTAAAGAAGCAGGAATTCGAATCTTTACTATTGGGGTCGGAAAAGAAAAGGGTGCTCCCATACCTATTAAAAGAAAAGGCGTTGTTGAAAGTTTAAAAAAAGATTCGCAAGGCGAGGTAGTAATTACAAAATTGAATGAAGAAGTTCTTCGAGATATTGCCGATGAAGGAAATGGTGAATATATTGATGGCACTAATACGGATACTGCGGTAGCCTATATTAAAGAACAACTAAATCAAATGGATAAAAAGGAATTTGAAGCCAAACAATTCGCTGAATACAAAGATCAGTTTCAATGGTTTTTAGGCGCAGGCTTATTATTTCTACTATTAGATGTCTTTGTTCTGGATAAAAAGACCAAATGGTTGCGAAAACTGAATCTGTTTAACGAAAAAAGAAGTTGAAAAAATAATAAAGCAGCGAAAAAAGAGAAGAGAAAAAATTAAAAAAGTTTAAGCCTTGTGGCATCAGACTTAAGTAAAAGTCTATTTTCTCCGCTCCGTATTCATGTTTTTTAGTTGAAAATTATTTTCATATGAAGAAGGTACTAACCTCATTATTGTTGCTATTCATAACAAGCTTCACTCAAGCTCAAGATGTGGCGAAGGAAAAAGCGAAAGCTTTAGAGGCTTCCACAAATCTTACTTGGAATGCAAACAAATCTTTATCCGAATCTAAGTTCATAGCTGCCGAAGTTGATTATAGAAAAGCAATTGCCAAAAGTGATGAAAATGTCGCCGCTCCTTTTAATTTAGGAAATGCCTACTACAACAAAGAAACGTATAGTGAAGCTTTTGGTCGTTTTAAAGAAGCTGGTGAAACCGCTACAGACAAAAAGAGTAAACACAAAGCGTATCACAATATGGGTAATGTATTTATGAAGCGCAAAGAATATCAGAAAGCAGTTGACGCATATAAAGAAGCCCTACGAAATGACTCAACTGATGAAGAAACGCGTTACAACCTAGCGCTGGCAAAAGAACTGCTCAAAAAACAACAAGACGAGCAGAAGAATGACGAGAATAAAGACGACAAAGAAAATAAGGACGAGGACAAGAAAGAAGACGAAGATAAAAAAGAGGGCGACGACGGAGATAAAAAAGACGAAAAGGATAAAGGCGACGAAGAAAAAGAAGATAACAAAGAAGGCGAAGGTGATCAAAAAGACAAGAAAGAAAAGAAGCCTGAAGATGATAAAAAAGGAGAGCAACAAAAGCCTAGACCTAATCAATTGTCAAAACAGCAGGTTCAAAATTTGCTAGAAGCCATGCAAAACGAAGAGAAAAAGGTACAGCAGAAAATTGATGCAAAGAAGGTAAAAGGCGTCAAAGTAAAAAATGAAAAAGATTGGTAGCCCCTATGAAGCTTAAAAGACACATACTTTTATTGCCCTTACTATTTCTGTCACTTTTTTCAAAGGGGCAAGATGCTGCACAGGTAACTTTTGAAATGTTGGTGAGCAAACAAAAGTTAGGCATAAATGAGCGCCTTCGTGTTGATTTTAGCATGAACAAAGACGGTGACGATTTTAATCCTCCAGATTTTTCTGGTTTTAGGGTGCTTATGGGGCCTTCTCAATCTATTAGCTCTTCATGGGTCAATGGCGTACGTAGCTATTCAAAAACGTATTCATATACCCTAGCTCCTACCGCGCGAGGTAAAGTTACCATTAAGCAATCTTCCATAGTAATTGGCGGAAAAACATATAAATCACTAGCGAAACAAATTGAAGTTACTGCTGCCGTCGATCGACCGAACGGTCAAAAGACAGTTGATGACCTTGCAGATGAGAGCTTACATCTCGTAGCAGAAGTTTCAAAAACGAGCCCCTTTATGAATGAGGCAATAAGTGTAGTGTATAAGCTTTATGTGAGTCCGTCTATAAGTGTATCTAATTATCGTCCGTTAGACAATCCAAAGTATAATAATTTCTGGAGTCAAGATATTCCAGTTTCTGTTAGAAATGCTCAAAACGGAACCTATAAAGGCAAACAATATCGCTATGTTATTTTAAAACGAGTCGTTCTTTATCCACAAAAATCAGGGAAATTAGACATTGAACCGCTTTCGTTAGATGTTACGGTTGATGTGCCAACTAACAAGCGTGATTTTTTCGGTGGGCAGATTTATTCCCAAACCAATAAAACCGTCTCTGCCGGTAAACGAACTATTACTGTAAAAGCCTTACCCCTAGAAGGAAAGCCAACTGATTTTGGTGGTGCTGTTGGTGATTTCGATTTTTCGGTCACCACTAGCAAAACAAGATTGAATGCTTCAGAATCGTTACAGGCAAAGGTAGAAGTTAGCGGAAAAGGAAATTTAAAATTATTTCAACTACCAGAACCCAACCTTCCTAGTTCATTAGAAGTATATGAGCCTGAATTTGATGAAAAAGTAAGAACTACCGCATCAGGTATGCAAGGAAAAGTGGCTAATAGTTATACCATAGTACCTTCATTTCGCGGAAAATATCCTATTCAGCCCATTTCCTTTAGCTATTTCGACCCAAAGGCAGAAAAGTACAAAACCCTTTCTTCCGATGAAATTCTCATACAGGTTATAGAAGGCCCAACGAGTGCAAATAGCGGCACTACAGCCTCGACTGCTGGAAACAGGCAAAGCGTAGTTGCAATAGGAGAACAGTTCAATTTTATCAAGTTAAAACCAAATTTGACCCCTATAGGTTCTAACTATTTCTTAGGGTCCACCTCTTTTTATCTTTGGTTATTATTACCCCTACTATTAATTCCTGCAACCATCATATTTGGTAAAAAACGCGATGCAATAACAAGCGATATTGCCGGAAACAAAATTAGAAGAGCAAATAAGTTGGCACGTAAATACCTATCCGCAGCAAAAAAAGGATTGGGCAATAAAGAAGCATTTTATATCGCCTTAGAAAAAGGCTTACACAACTATTTAAAGGCAAAGCTAAAAATAGAAACCTCGGAGTTCAGCAAGGATAAAATTGCGGTACTATTAGCTGAAAAACAAGTAGACGAGACAACCAAAGATGGGTTTATAGAACTTCTTAAAAATTGTGAGATGGCACGATACAGCCCGTTTTCAGATGTTCAAATGCAACAAGATTATGACAAGGCTAGCGAAGTTATTTCATATTTAGACAAACAACTGTAATTATGAAAAGCATACTTACTTTTCTTTTAATTCTCCTTTCTTTTTCTGCTCAAGCACAGAGCGATGCCTTATTCGGCAAAGCCACAGACGCCTATAATACAGGAGATTACAACACAGCAATAGAAAGTTACTTGGAGATTATTGAAGCTGGGCAACACTCCCCTGAGCTTTATTTTAATCTAGGTAACTCCTACTATAAGTTAAACCAGATTGCTCCGAGCATTTACTATTATGAAAAAGCACTTTTACTAAAGCCAAAAGACTCAGAAATAAAAAATAATTTGGCGTATGCTCAAAACATGACCTTAGATGCCATAGAACAAATGCCAGAAACAGGGCTCTCGAAAATCTACAAAGACCTAACGAGCTTCTTATCTTTTGATCAATGGGCTTATACAGCTGTGGTATTTATGATGCTCTTTGTGCTTTTTTATATTGCTTTCTATTATTTGAAATATGCCACGCAAAAACGAATTGCCTTTATCACAAGTATTGCCTCGTTGCTCATAGCCGTGGTTTCAGTTGTTTTTGCTTTTCTTCAATATGTCGACTTTAAAACCGATCAACCGGCTATTGTTTTTGAAAACGAAGTTAAAGTAAGGTCTGAGCCGAACGAAAGAAGTCAAGCAGTTTTTACACTACACGAAGGCACAAAACTCAATGTGCTCGAAACACTAAACGAGTACAAAAAAATTAGGCTAGCAGACGGTCAAACAGGATGGTTAACTTCAGCAAGTATCAAACTGTTAAAGGATTTTTAAAATTTCTTTAACAGCGTATGAATAGCAATACTCTTATATTCGTATATTAACCTTAATATTTTATGAAATCATCTGTTCTTATCGCGTTAGCACTGTTATTAGCTACGGCCATTCTGGCTCCGTCGGTTATTACATTGACTAGTATTGATGAAATGGGTATTACTGTCGATTTCAATGAGGAAGAAAAGAAAGAAGAAAAAAAAGAAGCCAAAGAAAAAGACTTTTTTCTTGGATCTAACCATGGTGTATTAGCAGAACTACAAGGTGAAAAAACATCTATTTCTCGCTTCTATATTGAAACTGCTTACCATGCTTCAATAGCTATTTTTCTTCTACCTCCCGAACATATTAATTAGTAAAGTTTCATTCCTTATATATTAACTAACCAGTCTTCAATTAAATTTGAAGACAAATCAACTATTTTATATGTTTAAATATTTAAAAAACGATTTACCCGCAAGTATCGTTGTGTTTTTTGTTGCTTTACCCCTATGTTTGGGTATTGCCTTAGCAAGTGGCGCTCCTCTTTTTTCTGGCCTAATAGCAGGAATTATCGGAGGCATTGTAGTAGGTGTCGCTAGTGGGTCTCAAATCGGAGTTAGTGGCCCCGCTGCTGGTTTAGCTGCAATTGTGTTAACTGCTATTGGTACCTTAGGGGGATTTGAAAATTTTCTTCTTGCTGTAGTTTTAGGGGGAGTTATTCAACTGGTTTTCGGTATCCTTAAGGCCGGAATTATTGCATATTACTTTCCATCGTCAGTAATCAAAGGTATGCTTACAGGAATCGGAATTATTATTATTTTAAAACAAATTCCGCACTTCTTTGGTTACGACCCCGATCCTGAAGGTGATTTCGCCTTCTTTCAAGTAGATGGTAAAAACACTTTTTCTGAAATTATTGAAACTTTTAATAATATAAGCCCCGGAGCAACCTTAGTTGCGGTTATCGGACTGGCTATTTTAATACTATGGGATAAAGTGCTATCAAAAAAAGGAAAAGTCTTTAAGCTCATACAAGGCCCTTTGGTTGCTGTTGTTGTTGGTATTATTTTCTTTAATATAACCAAAGAAAGTAGTTTGTGGGGGATATCTTCTGACCATATGGTAAGTGTTCCAATACCGAAAGATGCGTCGTCATTTTTGGCACAATTTAGTTTTCCTAATTTTGGAGCAATTGGCAATCCTCAAATATGGATTACTGCTTTCACAATTGCTCTTGTGGCAAGTTTAGAAACGCTTCTTTGTGTTGAAGCAACAGACAAACTAGATCCAGATAAAAGAGTTACCCCTACAAACCGTGAATTGTTAGCTCAAGGAACCGGAAATATTATTTCAGGTCTGATTGGCGGTCTTCCTATCACACAAGTAATTGTAAGAAGTTCAGCTAATATTCAGTCTGGAGGAAAAACTAAACTCGCAGCAATAATTCATGGCTTTTTCTTATTGATTTCTGTAATGCTAATTCCGACTTTGTTGAATATGATTCCGTTGTCAGTTCTAGCAGCCATTCTATTTATTGTTGGTTTCAAATTGGCAAAACCAGCGCTATTCAAACAGATGTATGACATGGGTTGGAAACAATTTGTTCCTTTTACGGTAACTGTTATCGGAATTGTGTTTACCGATTTACTTATCGGTATAGGTCTTGGCCTTGCCGTGGGAATTGTTGTTATTCTAATTAAGAGTTACCAAAACTCACATTTCTTGCACATCGAAGATCAAAGTAACGGTATGCATCGCATTAAAATGACCTTCGCTGAAGAGGTGACATTTTTTAATAAAGGGGCCATTTTAAAAGAGCTCGATAGTTTACCTCGAGACACATATTTAGAGCTAGATGTTCGAAAAACAAGGTACTTAGATAATGATATTATAGAAATTCTAGACGATTTCGCATTCAAGGCTAAGGAGCGAAACATTGACATCAAATTAACTTCAGAACGCGGGGTTGTTGAAAACCCTGATAGTTTTATCGAGTTCTTTAAACTTAGACCGAAATCTGCATAAAAAGAGCATCATGAAAAAATACAAAATAGTAGTGCTTTCAGATTTAAATGACTCTGCGCTGACCGCGATTAAAAGTGCGGTTAGTTTCGCAAAGATGATAGATGGCGATGTCGAGGTATTCAGTGTGAAAAAACCCAATGACATCATCACTGCGGAAAATCAATTATCAGCTATGCGTACAATTAATACTCAGTACACAAAGACTGATAAGAAAATGCAAAATCTTATCAATCCAATAGCTGCTGAACATGGGATATCAATAACTTATTCGTTTGTATTTGGTAATACAAAAAGCGAGATATCTAATTTTATCGAAAAACGCCAGCCAGACATTCTAGTTCTTGGTAAGCGAAAATTAACTCCTTTAAAATTTATTGGCGATGGTATTACCCAGTATGTTTTTAATACCTTTAAAGGAGAAATCATGATTGTAAGTGACGAAAATGCCTTAGAGCCGAACAAAAAAATATCTTTAGGAACACTTAATAATTTGGGGCCATTAGTAGACTTAAAATTTGCAAAAGACTTAATGGCAAATGCTACGAAACCATTGATATCATATAAAATCGTAAAAAATTCTAGAGCAACAGAAGAGGTGGCAAAACCTGCAAGTAAAGAAATGATAGCATACGTATTCGAACATAATGAGAGTTCAATAAAGAATCTCTCTGCCTATCTGGCTAAGAATAATGTCAATCTATTGTATTTAAATAGAACGAAGAAGCTTACAGATAACAAGATGAACTTGATGAAGTCTGATATAAAGAGTTTGATTAATACGCTAAATGTCACACTCTTAGTGACTGCAGAGTAAAAAATATAATTTATACCAAAAAATTAAAACATTTTAAAATGAAAGCACATACAAAAGATACCCAAGCAGCAATTTCGCCAAACATGGCCGTTGCGCTTTTAAAAGAAGGAAATCAAAGATTCGTAGCGAGTCAAATGGCGAATCGTGACTTATTGAATCAAGTAAATGATACCGCTTCTGGTCAGTATCCTTTTGCTACAGTTTTAAGTTGTATCGATTCAAGAGTATCAGCAGAGTTAATTTTTGATCAAGGAATTGGTGATATTTTTAGCGCTCGTGTAGCCGGAAATATTGTAAACGAAGATCTCTTAGGAAGTATTGAATTCGCCTGTAAATTAGCTGGTACTAAAGTATTCGTGATACTAGGGCATACTGCGTGCGGAGCTGTAAAAGGTGCATGTGACGATGCCAAGTTGGGCAACCTCACGATTTTGTTAGATAAAATAAAGCCAGCTGTTAATGCTGTTTCCGAACCCTCTGACACAAATCTTCGAAATTCTAAAAATAGCGCCTTTGTAAATGAAGTTGCAATCAAAAATGTTCATATGACTATTTCCAATACACGCCGCATGAGTCCGGTTTTAAAAGAAATGGAAGACAATGGCGAAATCAAAATAGTTGGTGCCATGTATGATATTAATACCGGAAAGGTTACCTTTATCTAGTACTAGATTTTTTTAGGCCATAAATAAAGCCAATGTGTAAGCATTGGCTTTATTTATGGCCTAAAAAACAGTATATTGACCTTAAACGTAGTAGTTACCCTGTCCTATGAAAAACTTATTCTCAAATCTTAAAGGCGATCTTTTTGGTGGAATTACTGCTGGCATAGTAGCTCTTCCTCTTGCGCTAGCATTTGGTGTGAGCTCTGGTTTGGGGCCAAGTGCCGGATTGTACGGAGCGATTTTTATTAGTTTTTTTGCAGCTCTTTTCGGTGGAACCGCAACACAAATTTCTGGCCCAACTGCCCCGATGACAGCAGTTAGTATGGTGGTCATTGCAGGAATAGTTGCGCTAAATGATGGAAGTATTGAGAAAGCCCTGCCGGCCATCTTAATTATTTTCTTCTTAGCTGGATTAATGCAAATAGGATTGGGTCTCATAGGCATTGGAAGGTATATTCGATATATTCCCTATCCTGTGGTTTCAGGTTTTATGACTGCAATTGGCGTTATAATTTTAGTAACTCAAATATTACCCGCAGTTGGTTATTATCCTAAGGAAGACGCTGATTTTGTGAATAAATTCAAGCCTATGGCTGAAGAGATTATTCTTGATAATATCTTAAAAGAAGAAGCTGGAGAAGGTATTTTGGTATTGGAAAATTTTGAGGAAACCATAAAGCGTGCCAAAAATATTACCGAAGGTGAAATGCTAAAGGAAGCGCAGACTTTGGCAAAAACAGAGGCTTCTGGCGTTATAGGCGCATTTAAGGTTTTACCGAGAGCACTAAAAAACATCAATTGGCTTGAGCTAATTTTAGCTTTATCGACCATACTAATCATATACGGCTTTAAACGAATCACAACATTGATACCCAGCGCACTTGTAGCCCTTGTAGTTGTCTCTGGTGTAGCCTATGGTTTTGGTTTAGACTACAGACCTATTGAACAAATACCAAGTGGGTTTCCTGTTCCCAATTTCGGGATATTTACTCAATTTAAATTGAGTTCGATTTCACCTTATATTTTTACCGCCCTAACCCTAGCTTTATTAGGCGCAATAGATTCTTTATTAACCTCGGTTGTTGCAGATAACATGACCAAAACCAAACACAAACCAAATAAGGAGTTGGTAGGTCAAGGTATCGGAAATAGTATCGCTGCTATCTTCGGAGGTATTCCAGGAGCTGGTGCAACTATCCGTACTGTAGTAAATATCAATGCTGGTGGAAAAACAAAATTATCGGGTATGGTTGCAGGAATCATGCTTTTGCTGATCATGCTATCACTAGCGCCCGTTGCATCACAAATTCCTGCCGCAGTACTTGCCGGAATTTTAGTTACCGTTGGTATTGGTGTAATGGATTATAAAGGTCTAAAGGCTATTCCTAGTTTGCCAAAAGACATCAAATTAGGGCCGCTAAAACTAAGTTCAGAAGTTCTGATAATGCTCGTTGTTCTGGTGCTGTCTTCCGTGTGGAATCTGGTCTATGCCGTGGGCGTTGGTTTGGTTATTGCTTCCTTAATGTTTATGAAAAAAATGGGTGATCTTACAGCAGAAGGTTCCGATGTTAAATCATTAGAAAAAGAAAAAGCTTGGGCTGATGAAAAAGATTTTCCAAAAAACCTTCGAGAAGAAGTTTTTATAAAGCACTTGAAAGGGCCTTTGTTTTTTGGTACAACTAGCGATTTTCAACAATTAGCCAATCAAATTCCTAAAACAGCATCAACCGTAATTATCAGAATGGATCGCATGCCATACATGGATCAATCTGGCCTCTATGCGCTAGAAGATGTACTTATTGACTTACGAAAATCTGATATCAATGTTTTGTTCGTTGATGTGCAACGCCAGCCTAGATATATGATGGAAAGGGTCGATATCATTCCTGATCTTATTCCTATAGAGCATATATTTCCTACTTTTGAAGCCTGTCTAGATTGGATAAAAGCTAATATCAAAGACGAGGTTTAGCCATAACTAAGCTTTGTACAGATAGTTTTCTGATTTGATTTGCCAATTTTATTCAGTACTCCCTTAAAAGTTTTAAATTTGCTGGCTTAGTTGACACCTATGATCGATAAGATAAAAGAGCATATTGCAGAAGTAGAGCAGTTTTCAGCAGATTCAAAAGAAGCTGTAGAATCTTTTCGCGTTAAATATTTAGGAAAAAAAGGATTGCTAAATGACTTCTTCTCAGAATTCAAAAATGTAGCCAATGACCAGAAAAAAGACTTTGGTCAAGCTATTAATTCTCTAAAGCAAGTAGTTACTGAAAAAGTAAATACACTTAAAGATCGTTTAGAAAATACTTCAGAGGCTGCTGGTATTTATGGAGACCTTACACGACCAGGAGAGCCACTTGAACTAGGTGCAAGACATCCCATTTCAATAGTAAAAAACCAAATCATTGAGATTTTTTCTAGAATTGGTTTCAATGTCTCGGAAGGTCCTGAAATTGAAGATGACTGGCATAATTTTACAGCACTAAACCTTCCAGAATATCATCCGGCACGTGACATGCAGGATACATTTTTCATTCAAACCAATCCTGATATCTTGTTACGAACACATACTTCATCAGTACAGGTTCGTTATATGGAAAACAATCAGCCTCCGATACGAACCATTTCTCCAGGAAGAGTATATAGAAATGAAGCTATTTCAGCCCGTTCACATTGCTTCTTTCACCAAGTAGAAGGCTTGTATATTGACAAGAATGTTTCATTTGCTGATTTAAAACAAACCTTACAATTCTTTACAACAGAGCTTTTTGGAAAATCTAAAATACGCCTAAGACCTTCGTACTTTCCATTTACAGAACCTAGCGCAGAAGTTGATGTCTATTGGGGCCTTGAAACTGAAGCTGACTATAAAATGACCAAAGGAACAGGTTGGCTCGAAATAATGGGTTGTGGTATGGTTGATCCTAATGTGCTAAAAAATTGTGGTATTGACCCTGAAGAATACTCTGGTTTTGCCTTTGGAATGGGCATAGATCGCATTGCCCTTTTGCTTCACCAAATTTCAGATATTCGGTTATTAAGTGAGAATGATGTTCGTTTCTTAGAGCAATTTAGAAGCGCTTTATAATAGTTCAATGACCACCATAGCTTTTGATAACTAAAACTTTTATTTCCCTCTAAGGGCTTCGGGCCATGAAAAAAGATATAGAGATTTCTATTGCTAAAGATGTACATGTTGCAGCCATTCACGAATGGAACGAGGAGTTCTTATCGAAGGAGTGGAACGCCTATGTCATAAACAATAGAACCGCTCCAATTGATATGGTTTTAATTGTTTCCAAAGGATATGATGGCGAGCGAAAAACTTCAGTAATGAGACACGCTATTGGTGTTGTTGCTGCTAAATCATTCCAAAAGATAGAAATGATTCAAGAGGAGGTCCTTAGTTTGGATAATGAATTTTTTGTTACGTATTACGCAGACAGTAAGATTTATGAAAAGCGTTTTCTATTTGAAAAGAACAGCGTTAATGAGCATAGTCTTTCAGAAATTCCATTACTTGAGAAAAAAGGAATATTCGCTAAATAGTCAGCATTAATATCTTTGTTATTCACCAAGTTCTATACGATTGTTTACTGAGCTGAGAATTATAATATTTGATGTCACCTGTAACTTCTTCACCTAGCCAATCGGGTTTTTCAAATGTTTCATCTTCAAAATTCAATTCAACTTCGGCAACAATTAATCCTTGATTTTCTCCATAAAATTCATCTACCTCGAAAACATGTTCGCCCGCGAGGATTTCATATCTAGTTTTCTCCAAGATACCTTCCTCACATAATTGCAAAAGAGCCTCAGCTTCAGAAATATCGATTTCTTTTTCCCACTCAAATCTAGAAGTTCCTGAATCGTTAGACTTCCCCTTAATAGTTAAAAACCCTAAATCTCCCTTAATGCGAACACGCACTGTTCGCTCCGGATGAGTATTGAGAAATCCTTGAACAATTCGTACTGCAGACGAAGCTTGCTTTTTAAAAGCATCAGATAACACCAAGAATTTACGCTCTATTTCAATCAAGTTTGACAAAGTTTAGTCCTGCAGAATTTCAATCCCTCTAACAAGTTGTAGTAAATTTACAATATGGAATCCATTTCCACATTACGAAAAATCATTCATGTTGATATGGATGCTTTCTATGCTTCCGTTGAGCAACTTGATAATCCAGACCTTCGAGGTAAACCTGTTGCTGTGGGTGGAAGTTCTCAAAGAGGAGTGGTTTCTGCTGCGAGTTATGAAGCTCGTAAATTTGGTGTTCGTAGTGCTATGAGTAGCGTAATTGCAAAACGCAACTGTCCGGAGTTAATTTTTGTAAAGGCACGCTTTGATCGCTACAAAGAGGTCTCACAAGGTATCAGAAAAATATTTTATGACTACACCGATTTAGTTGAGCCCCTTTCTTTAGATGAGGCCTACTTAGATGTTACTATCAACAAAAAAGGAAATCCTTCGGCCACACTTATCGCTCAAGAAATTCGCAAGCGTATTTTTGACGAGCTACATTTGACCGCTTCAGCAGGAATTTCTATAAATAAGTTCATTGCCAAGGTCGCGAGTGATTACCATAAACCAAACGGTCAGAAAACGGTAAACCCTGAAGAGGTGCTGCAGTTTTTAGAAGACTTAGAAATTAGAAAATTCTACGGTGTTGGAAAAGTTACGGCAGAGAAAATGTATCGCCTTGGTGTTTTTACGGGTAAAGATTTAAAAACAAAATCGCGAGAATTCTTAGCTGAAAAATTCGGAAAGAGTGGAAGTTATTATTACCATGTAGTTCGAGGCATTCACAATAGCGAAGTAAAACCACATAGAATTCCAAAATCTGTAGGAGCTGAACGTACATTTAGCGAGAACTTGAGTAGTGAAATATTTATGTTAGAACGTTTAGAGCACATAGCAGAAGAATTAGGGCGACGCCTTAATACGTCTAAAATTGCAGGAAAAACAATTACTTTGAAAATTAAATACAGTGATTTCACCCTTCAGACAAGAAGTAAAACACTTCCTTATTTTGTAGCTGATAAAGATTTAATTTTAGAAACCGCTAAAGACTTATTATACCAAGACCGTCTTGAAGATTCGGTTCGTTTGTTAGGTATTTCTTTAGCAAACTTGAATACTGAAATAAAAGAAGCCGAAAAAGAAGTGCTAGTTCAGCTAAAATTTGACTTTTAGCTTAAAAGCCCTATAAATTCTAACTTTAGCTATACGGTGGTTTTTCATCTATTATGTTTAGTACAAAAGAACTCATTCTTATTTTTAAATAGAGCACTTTTAATACCCCGTATCATGAACGTTTGATAAAACAAATCAAAATTGATAGCCTTAGTAGCACTCTCACTATTCACTGTCTCTTATAGCGCATAAAAGGTGGCATTGAATCGCTAGAACAATACAAGCCTCGAGCAGCCTGAAACGAGCAAAACAATCACATTTTTCGTCATCGAAGAAAAACGCTTTTCATTGGTTTTAATGTCATCAGCGAATGTAAATAATGATGCCACTGTATGGTCATCAAATTCATATTTAATGTTTCCTTTCTTTAATTTAAGTACTATTACAAAGAATAAATCTGTTTTTTTTGTTCATCATTACAGACACAAAAGCGCTGAATAACAGCTATTTATTAAACAACATTGTTAATCATCGCTTAAAATTTTAACATATTACATGCTTTTTCTAAATTCACTAAAAAAATTGCTATGATTGAAGGAAATTTATTTCTTCAATCAATTGTAAAAACAAATTTCTCCCAAATTTGTTTAAAAATCTTGACCTAAAGAATGAAGGAAATTAAAGACTACGACATTGCTGCAAATAGATTCTACAGCAGTTTAGATATAAAAAGCTTGCCCTTAAATTCATGGGACTTTTACGCCACATTTTTTGATAAAGTTTGTCATGCTAGTAATGATGTTTTCATGCTTCAAAATCTCGCGAAAAGCAACAAGTGGTCTTATAATGAAAATTTTGAAGAGGAGTTATTTCAAAAGGAACATGTGATCTTAATTACAGACGCTAAACTAACCATTGTTCATGCCACTCAGAATATGCTGCACATGAATGGTTATACCCCTGAAGAAGTTCTTGGTAAGAAGCCAAAAATGTTTCAAGGTATACACACCTCTAAAGAGACATTAAAAAATATCGGGGAAGCCGTTAAAAACAAAAAAACGTTTGAAGCCGTTGTTCTAAACTACAGAAAAGATGGTAGCACCTATAAATGTTGGATTAAAGGAGAGCCCATTTTAAACACATCTGGAGAACTGGTAAACTTCATCGCTTATGAAAGAGAAGTCGCCTAAAGCTTAGCTATTTAAATAAAAAAGAGCCAATTGATTAAATCAATTGGCTCTTTTTTATGTTTCGCAGTTTTTAGTTAAAAACTGCATGTTTCAATTTCAGTTACTCGCAATGTGTTCACCATACCTTTTTCCTTCATTGGCATTGCTGCAAGGCTAATTAGCATATCACCTACCTCTAAAAATCCTTTTTTACAAGCAATCTGATTCACATCATCAATAGTTTCATCAGTAGAAACATACTTGTCATAATAGAATGCTTTAACACCCCATAGCAAATTAAGCTGGGTTAGTATTCTTCTATTTGAGGTGAAAACTAAAATATGAGCGCTTGGTCTCCATGCTGATATTTGAAAAGCAGTATAGCCACTGTTGGTTAATGTTGAAATCGCTTTCGCTTTTATCTCATTGGCCATAATCGCTGCATGATAACAAACTGATTTTGTAATATACCTATTTGTTCGAATATGTGGCGGATCGTGCGGCACGTTAATTAAATCCGAACTCTCTACACTTTGTAAAATACTCGACATTTTCTCAATAACCTCCACTGGGTAATTACCAACTGAGGTCTCCCCAGAAAGCATTACAGCATCAGCGCCATCCATAACTGAATTCGCTACGTCATTTACCTCAGCTCTTGTTGGCGTAAGGCTTGTAATCATAGTTTCCATCATCTGGGTAGCAATGATTACCGGAATTCGGGCCTTCTTAGCTCGTAATACCAATTGTTTTTGAATCAACGGCACTTCTTGCGCTGGCACCTCAACCCCTAAATCACCACGGGCTACCATAAGGCCGTCGCAATAAGCAATAATTTTATCGATGTTCTCTACAGCTTCTGGCTTTTCGATTTTCGCGATAATCGGAATTTTATGCTCTGAATGTTCCTTAATAATATTCTGAAGATCAATAAGGTCTTGACTAAATCTAACAAACGAAAGGGCTATCCAATCAACGTCTAAAGAAACAGCAAAAATAGCGTCCTTAATATCCTTCTCGGTTAAGGCAGGCAATGAAATGTTTGTGTTGGGTAAGTTTACCCCTTTTTTAGATTTCAAAGGTCCTCCTTGAATTACCTTGGCTTTGACCTGATCTTTTCCATTTGTGGAGACCACTTCAAACATCAATTTGCCATCATCTAATAAAATACGTTCTCCTGTATTTACGTCTTTCGGAAAGTTCTGATAATTCATGTAAACCTTCTCGGCAGTTCCTTCAAAAGGCTCTCCTGTAACAAAAGTAATCTCATCACCAGGGGCTACTACTACTTCACCAGCCATAACACCTACTCGAAGTTTCGGCCCTTGTAAATCGGCAAGAATAGAAGTATAAATCTGCATTTCTTCATTCAGTTCACGAATCATTTGAATTCGTTCTTTTACATCTTCATAATCAGCATGCGAAAAATTAATTCGAAAGACATCTACCCCCGCCTCAATCATTTTTTTTAGCACCTCTTTCTTACTTGTAGCTGGTCCTAGAGTTGCTACTATCTTCGTTTTCTTATTGTTCGGCATTTTTAAAAAATTAGGTTGTTCTTAGATTTTAGCTGTTCCACTTCTAAAATGTAAGCTGTTATTATTTTAGGTGTCGCTTGCAATTGCTTTACCACTTGTTCTTCTAAACTATTGTCATCATGTTCAATCTTTAAAAAATAATCAGCATCTCTATATTCTGGTACCAAATTATACTTGGTAAAAGAAGGCTCATTTGCAAACAAGTCGTTTCTCACTAAACTTTCTTCCTGTGTGCTATTATTGGCTATCAGTGTCCAATAATTATCGTTATGCTCATCTCGCCATTCAAAAATCGGAAAAGAAATATCTTTCGATAACTCTAAATCTTGAATAGCTCTTTTAAAATTTGATTTTAAACACAAATTCAACGCATATACGATGGCGAAGTCTTCCAAACTGCTGTGCAAAGCAACCAGCGTAAAAGAGTCTTCATAAAAATCATCTGTGATTTTATGTATAGCCATCATGAAAGTGCGAACTTCAAATATAAAACTAAAAACGAAAACAGCCTAGAGTACTCTGTTAGAATGCCATTAAATGACAAACTATAACAGTTTAGTTACATTAAATTTATATTCAGGATTTATTCATCTTGTCTTGAAGCGCAAAATAGGCCCTTTTTGAAGCACGCTCTTCTGCCTTCTTTTTAGAAGTGGCTCTCGCCTTTGCGACGACATGATTTCCTATGGATAGTTTTACTGCGAAGTGTTTCAAACTGTCATTACCTGTATCTTCATACACATTGTAATTAAAAGTTTTTTTCTGTTTTTGGCACCACTCGATTACCAAACTTTTATAACTAATTACCTTACCTTCTAGTTGTTCAATATCTACATAAGGCGCAATAACTCGTTCCCTTATGAATTTTTCACAATATTTATAGCCTCTATCAACGTATATGGCACCTACCAAAGCTTCAAAAACATTGCCATGAATATTATCTCCAAAATGTGATTTAGGAATTCGACTCTCCACATAAGCAATTAAATTTAGGTCTTTTCCCAATTCATTCAAATGTTCTCGACTTACTATTTTCGACCTCATTTTAGTCAAATAACCTTCATCACCTAAAGGAACTTCAGCATACAAGTATTTTGAAATTATGGTGCCAAGCATAGAGTCGCCTAGAAACTCTAAGCGTTCATAATTCATTGGGTTTCCGTCTTTATCTCGCTTATTTGCTGATCGATGTAAAAACGCCTTCTGATAAACTTTGAGTTTCTTAGGCTTAAAACCTAAGATTTTGGTAATTCCCAAAAAAAAATTCCCATCTTCTTTAGAATGGGAATTGAATAAATTTGATGGGAAGTTCATTTGTTAATTAACTGAGTTTCTTAAAAATAACACACGCATTGTGACCTCCAAAACCGAAGGTATTACTTAAGGCAACATTCACTTCTCGTTTTTGGGCCTTATTCAATGTTAAGTTTAATTTAGGGTCTATATTTTCATCAACCGTTGTATGATTTATCGTCGGAGGCACTATACCATGCTTCATGGCTAAAATTGAGGCAATTGCTTCAATTGCTCCCGCAGCTCCTAATAAGTGTCCAGTCATTGACTTGGTTGAGTTTATATTGATATTCGGCGCATGATCACCAAAGACCTCAGAAATTGCTTTTAGTTCGGCCACATCTCCTAATGGGGTAGATGTACCGTGTGTATTGATGGCATCAACATCTTCAGGTTTTAAACCTGCATCTTTCAAGCAATTTTTCATTACTTGAACAACACCTATTCCATCAGGGTGCGGTGCGGTCATGTGATAAGCATCACTTGACAATCCGCCACCGACGACCTCGGCATATATGTTTGCGCCACGTGCTTTCGCGTGCTCGTATTCTTCTAAAATCAAAGCTCCTGCACCTTCGCCTAAAACGAATCCGTCTCGGGTTGCATCAAAGGGTCTTGAAGCTGTTTCAGGACTTTCGTTTCTTGTTGAAAGAGCGTGCATCGCACCAAAGCCTCCCATACCTGCAATGGTTACTGCGGCTTCACTTCCTCCAGAAACAATAACATCACAGTATCCTAATCGGATATAATTTAAAGCATCAATCAAAGCATTTGAGGAAGATGCACAAGCGGAGACCGTTGTATAGTTCGGCCCCATAAATCCGTGTTTTATTGAGATATTACCAGGGGCAATATCTGCTATCATTTTCGGAATAAAAAAAGGATTAAATCGCGGTGTTCCATCCCCTGCAGCAAAATTCAAGACTTCGTTCTGAAAGGTTTCCAGTCCGCCAATACCAGCTCCCCAGATTACACCAACTCGAAATTTATCGATAGTCTCTAAATCTAAGCCAGAATCTTCAATAGCTTCATCTGAAGCTACCATAGCATATTGGGCAAATTTATCTAGTTTACGGGCTTGCTTTCTATCGAAGAAATCCTCGGCATTGTAGTTCTTTAATTCGCAGGCGAACTTGACCTTAAATTTTTCGGTATCGTAATAAGTAACCGGAGCTGCACCGCTTTTTCCGTTTACTAATCCGTCCCAATATTCTTCAATGTTGTTTCCTATTGGGGTAAGTGCCCCTAATCCGGTAACCACAACTCGCTTTATCTGCATTGAACCAAATTTTACACGCTTACTAGGCAAATTAAAAAAAATATCCATGCGATATGGTTACCGCATGGATAATTTCAAATCTTGTTCAAGAAATCTTAAAGATTACTTCGCTTCTTCTATATAACTTATGGCTTGGCCAACTGTTGCAATATTTTCAGCTTGATCGTCTGGAATTTGAATATCGAATTCTTTTTCGAATTCCATAATCAACTCAACAGTATCTAGAGAGTCTGCTCCTAAATCGTTCGTAAAGCTAGCTTCAGTAACTACTTCGTTTTCATCAACTCCTAATTTATCAACGATGATAGCTTTAACTCTTGATGCAATGTCTGACATAATAATATTTGGTTTTAAAATTTAAATTGTTGGCAAAAATAAAAAACTTTAGATTAATAACACGTTTTGTCGTTAAAATGTCACGTAATTTAAGAAATTTAAACGCAAGTGTACTAATTTAGCTTGAAATTATTCGTCTTCAGTAACGCTAATTCTTTTCATGAAAAATATCGTATTATTTGCCTCCGGTTCTGGTTCAAATGTTGAAAACATCATACATCATTTTCATGACAAGCCTAACGTTACTATAGCCAGTGTGCTAACTAACAAAAGGGATGCCAAAGTTTTAGACAGATGTAATAAATTGAAAGTCAGTGGTTTATACTTCAATAGAGCAGCTTTCTTTGAGACAGATTGCGTTCTAAATATACTTAAAAGCCTACAGCCCGATTTAATAGTACTCGCTGGTTTTCTATGGAAAATGCCCGCTAATCTGATTGAAAATTACCCCAATAAAATTGTAAATATCCACCCTGCTTTGCTTCCTAAATACGGAGGAAAAGGCATGTACGGAAATCACGTACATCAAGCTGTAAAAGACAATAAAGAAGCAGAAACGGGAATCACTATCCATTATGTGAACAAAAATTATGACGAAGGAGCGATAATTCACCAGTCAAAAATCGAAGTGTCGCCAGAACACAGTGTCACTGAAATTGCTCAAAATGTACAAGCGCTAGAATATGAACACTTTCCTAAAGTGATCGAGAAATTATTATCTAGATAACAGTAAAGGGCAACATTGAACGAAGCAGAAATGCCTGCCTGTCAGGAAATTCTTCGATTACGATGAGCCTAACAAAAGAAAATAATGGCAAAAAAAGCAAAATTTTACACCGTATGGCAAGGTAAAAAACCCGGTATTTATGATGCCTGGAAAGATTGTAAAGCTGCCATAGATGGTTATAAAGGAGCACAGTACAAATCATTCGACACTTTTCAACTAGCAAAAAAAGCCTATAACGGAAGCTATGAGGAGTACAAAGGCAAGAAAAAAGGGGAGGCTTCACTATCACAAGAGCAACTTCTTAGAATAGGACGACCTAACTATCACTCCATTTCTGTCGATGCTGCTTCTAGTGGAAACCCTGGAATTATGGAATATCAAGGTGTCGACACAAAAACCAAAAAGAAACTCTTCAAACAAGGCCCATTTGCCCAAGGCACTAATAATATTGGAGAATTTTTGGCGCTTGTTCACGGCCTGGCCTATCTCAAAGAACGCAAGAGTGACCGCATTATTTATACCGATTCACGCACTGCAATGAGTTGGGTTCGAAAAAAAACCTGCAATACCAAACTTGCTGAAACAACTAAAAATAAGGCCGTATTTGATTTAATCCGTCGCGCTGTTGATTGGTTAAAAAGCAATTCTTACCCTACTCCAATTGTTAAATGGGAAACGAAGGCTTGGGGGGAGATTCCTGCTGATTTTGGGCGCAAGTAACGAAAAGCATCTTTATAAGTGTTTTTTATAATTTCCTCTAGATACCCCTATAAACTCCCTCTACAAAACCGTATATTTGCGGCTTAATTTTTACGCCACAAATTGAATATGGGTAAGTTAGTAATTGTAGGTACAGTAGCTTTCGATGAAATTGAAAGTCCTTTCGGCAAAACAGATAAAATATTGGGTGGTGCCGCAACTTTTATTGGGCTCGCTGCATCTCAATTCAATGTTGACGCTACCATAGTATCTATCGTTGGCGATGATCTGCCACAAGCCTATTTAGATCTATTGACTTCTAAGGGGATTGATATTTCAGGAATTGAAATCGTTAAAGGTGGCAAAACCTTTTACTGGAAAGGAAAATATCACAACGACCTAAATTCAAGAGATACTTTGGTTACAGAATTGAATACACTAGCAGATTTTAACCCTGTAGTTCCTGAAGATTACAAAGATGCTGACTTTGTTATGTTGGGTAATTTGCACCCTATGGTACAATTAAGTGTAATCAACCAAATGGCAAAACGACCGAAATTAATCGTATTAGACACGATGAACTTTTGGATGGACAATGCTTTAGAAGACTTACTTGAAGTCATCAAACATATTGACGTTATTACCATCAATGATGAAGAGGCCAGACAATTAACTGGCGAATATTCTTTGGTGAAAGCGGCACAAAAAATTCACACAATGGGGCCTAAGTATGTGGTCATCAAAAAAGGGGAGCACGGCGCTTTGTTGTTTCATGACGAAAACATATTCTTTGCACCTGCACTGCCTTTAGAAGAAGTTTTTGATCCTACTGGGGCTGGCGATACTTTTGCAGGCGGGTTTGTAGGGTATTTAGCAGCAACTGATAATATCTCTTTTGAGAACATGAAAAATGCGGTGATTCATGGTTCAAACCTGGCATCGTTCTCGGTAGAACGTTTTGGCACAGAACGCATGGAAAATCTTGAAAAAAATGAAGTCAACAAACGCTTGCATCAATTCAAAGCATTAACACAATTCGACATCGAACTAAAATAAAAACGCGCCCTGTTAATTCGGGGCTTTTTTAATTTACATATCTAATGAGCGACGCAATTAAACATGAATGTGGCATATCGGTAATACGATTGTTAAAACCTCTTGAGTACTACAAAGAAAAATATGGTACCGCCTTTTACGGGGTTAACAAAATGTATTTAATGATGGAAAAGCAGCACAATCGTGGTCAAGATGGCGCTGGTTTTGCTAGCATCAAATTAGACATGGAGGCTGGTGAAAGATATATGAGCAGAGTACGCTCAAGTGAAAAGCAACCCATTCAAGATATTTTCGCTCAAATCAATGATCGCATTAATACTTCAATGGAACAAAACCCTGAGTATGCAGATGATGTTGCACTTCAGAAAAAACATATTCCATACATTGGGGAATTATTATTAGGGCATGTTCGCTATGGCACTTTTGGAAAGAACAGTATTGAAAGTGTACATCCGTTCATCCGGCAAAACAATTGGATGCACAGAAACCTAGTCATGGCAGGCAACTTTAACATGACTAACGTAAATGAACTTTTCGACAATTTGGTGCAATTGGGTCAACACCCAAAAGAAATGGCCGATACGGTTACTGTCATGGAAAAAATTGGTCATTTTTTAGATGATGCTGTTGCCAAATTATACAAACAGATTAAAAAAGAGGGCTATAGCAAACAGGAAGCGTCTCCCTTGATTGCAGAACGCCTTAAGGTCGCAAAAATACTACGAAGGGCTGCCAAAAATTTTGATGGCGGATATGCAATGGCAGGTTTATTAGGCCATGGAGATGCCTTCGTATTAAGAGACCCAGCAGGTATTCGCCCAGCATATTACTACCAAGATGATGAAGTGGCGGTGGTTGCATCTGAAAGACCCGCAATTCAGACGGTTTTTAATGTTTCCTATGACGATGTCCATGAACTAGATCCTGGTCATGCGTTCATTATCAAAAAAGACGGCAGTACTGCTTTAAAACAAGTTCTTGAACCTACCGAAAGAAAAGCATGTTCATTTGAACGTATTTATTTTTCTCGCGGAAGCGATAAAGAAATTTATCAAGAGCGTAAAGAATTAGGGAGACTAATATTTCCTAAGATTTTGACGGCAATTGATTATAATATCAAGAAGACTGTATTCTCATATATTCCTAATACTGCAGAGACTTCTTTCTTTGGAATGGTGAAGGAGGCGCAGAACTATTTGAATAAGAAAAAGGAAGAACAAATTCTTTCTATTGGGTCTAAAATTACAAGCGAAGAACTTCATGAGATCTTGGACGTCAGACCAAGAATAGAAAAAGTGGCTATTAAGGATGCAAAACTGAGAACTTTTATAACGCAAGATAGCAGTCGTGACGATCTGGTAGCACATGTTTACGACATCTCTTACGGTTCTGTTGACAAGGGTGACAACTTGGTGATTATTGATGATAGTATCGTTAGAGGTACTACGCTTAAGAAAAGTATTCTGCGCATTCTAGATCGTTTATCTCCCAAGAAAATAATCGTAGTCTCTTCTGCCCCGCAAATTCGATACCCTGATTGTTATGGTATTGATATGGCAAAACTAGAAGATTTTATTGCTTTTAGAGCAGCATTGGCATTACATAAAGACAAAGACACGATGCATCTTGTTGAAGCCATATACAAAAAATGTCTTACTCAGGTCAATAGCAAAGATGCTGATGTTATTAATTATGTGAAGGAGTTCTATGCTCCTTTTACTCCAGATGAAATATCAGAGAAGACCGGAGAATTATTAAGCTCCAAAGACATCAAAGCGGAAGTTGAAATAATTTATCAAAGTATTGAGAACCTGCACCAAGCTTGCCCTAAGAACTTAGGGGATTGGTATTTTACTGGAGACTACCCAACGGCTGGCGGTAATCGCGTGGTAAATCGTGCATTCATTAACTTTTATGAGGGCAAAAACGAACGTGCCTATTAAAAAATTATCGACGAAATACATAAATTTATGCATTTCGTCGATAATTTTCGTTATTCAGCGTCTTTTTGGTCGCTATGGTACTGACTCGTCTATTTTAGATTTGCCATAACATAAGTAGGTTAAGTTCATGGTAAGATTTGGGGCAAAAAAGGTGGAGATTTTTCTCCACCTTTTTTATTTTAAAAGATTTTATAAACCACCTACTCACTGCAGCTTCTGTCACCTTAGTTGTCTTCAAAATCTTGATTTATCAAACCTGCTATACAAGTTATAAAATCACACTTCATCCGAAATATATGAACTTCAACAAAGAAGTTTTCGCTACTGACGGGTCTACTTTACTTTTGAAGAACCATAGCATAAGTAGGTTAAGTTCATGGTAAGATTTGGGGAAAAGGCGGAGCAATGCTCCGCCTTTTTATTTGCGAAAATTCATGAAACCCACACCTCCTTTTCATCGATTTACAGGCCGCTAATCGACGAAATGCATTTCAACGCAAGTTCTTGTAATTTCATCTAAAAATTTTCAAAGAGTAATAGAATCGCTATATTTTTGAAGGACCATAGCATAAGTAGGTTAAGTTCATGGTAAGATTTGGGGAAAAAGGCGGAGCGATGCTCCGCCTTTTTTATTTGAAACCCCCTGTGTTTATAAAGGCTCACATCGCATTGAGGTAAATTCTTACACTTTAACCAAAAACAAAGCTCTTAAAAAACAGAGAAAATTCTTTTTTATTTAATCCAATACCGTTAATTTAGTCTCGCCATAGCATAAGTAGGTTAAGTTTATGGTAAGATTTGGGACGAAAAGGGTGGAGACTTCTCCGCCCTTTTCTATTTTTAATTAAGACCTAAAAAAATCCCTTCTCTGAAATTTCAGAGAAGGGATTTTTCTTATTTAACCGGTAATTAAAACGTCTTATTTGTGTGCAGCGTACAATTCAGAAACCTTGTCCCAATTGATAACATTGAAAAACGCAGCTACATAATCAGGCCGTCTATTTTGATAATTAAGATAGTATGCATGCTCCCAAACATCTAAGCCTAAAATAGGGCGGCCACCACATCCAACACCGGGCATCAAAGAATTATCTTGATTTGGCGAAGAACAAACTTCTACCTTACCTCCTGGGTGAACACACAGCCAAGCCCAACCTGAACCAAACCTAGTTCCAGCAGCAGCACTGAACTTACTTTTAAATTCTTCAAACGAACCAAAAGCGCCATTTATAGCCTCAGCTAATTCTCCTGAAGGAGAACCTCCTCCATCGGGTGACATAACACTCCAGAATAAAGAGTGATTGAAAAAGCCCCCTCCGTTATTTCTAACTGCTCCGTTTGACATATCTAAATTCGATAAAATATCTTCTATCGATTTTCCTGCTAAATCAGTTCCTTCTATCGCTGCATTTAATTTAGAAGTGTATCCGTTGTGATGCTTGGTATGGTGTATTTCCATAGTTCTTGCATCAATATGTGGTTCTAATGCATCGTAGGCATAAGATAATTTTGGTAGTTCAAAAGCCATAATTTTTATGTTTTATTTTTAAAATTCGATTTCCTCAAATTTACATATTTTAACAAACATATTTCCATAAATCTTTGTTAAGAAGAGTGTTGTAAATAGCGCAGTTCTATGTAATTTGCAAGTAAAAAGTAGGTGTTTACGAATTCTTTCAAAATATATAATGCTTCCGCAGGTTCAGGCAAGACCTACACCCTTACCAAAGAGTATCTTAAAATTATTCTTTCTTCAAATGATGGTTATCGCCAAATTCTAGCTATCACCTTTACCAATAAAGCGGTAAATGAAATGAAGGAACGTATTCTTGAAAGCCTTTTTATTTTTAGCAAAACCACAACCAAAGAATCGGCCCCCTCTCTATTTACCGATCTCTTAAGAGAATTACCCTATGATAGCGGCGAACTGCAACAAAAATCAAAGACAGCACTAAAAAAGATACTTCATAACTATGCTTTTTTTGATATCTCTACTATTGACAAATTCACGCATCGCCTCATTCGAACCTTTGCAAAAGATTTAAAAATTCCTCAGAATTTTGAAGTGGTTTTAGATAGGGCTTTACTGTTAGATGAAGCCGTTTCTAGACTGATCAATAAAGCCGGCAGTAATTCAAAGCTTACTAAAGTTCTCATTGATTTCGCCTTGGAAAAAATTAACGATGACAAAAGTTGGGACATCGCTCTTGATTTGAATAAAGTAGGAAACTTAATTTTCAATGAAACAGATGCACAGCATCTCAAGAAGTTTGAAAATAAAAGCATTCCTGATTTTTTGGACTTACAGAAAATTATTCTTACTAAAATAAAGGTTTTAGAAGAAAACGCTCAAACAATAGCTGGACAAGTTTTAATCTTAATCAATGAATCGGGTTTACAAACAACTGATTTTCCTAGGGAAACACTACCTAATCATTTTAAAAAAATAATCGATGGCTTCTTCGAGCCCTCAAAACTTTATAGCAATACTTTAGAAGCAAAATTAATTGAAGGTAAAATCTTAAAAGCAGGAATCAACTTGACAGATTCTGAGTTGCCGAAAAAAATTCTACACTTATTTTTAGAACTAAAGACCCAAATTTATACAAGAGCACTCTCGAAGAATATCTACAAAAACATTGTTCCTCTAACTGTTCTCAATGCCATTCAACAAGAAGTTAAAGTACTCCAAAATGAACGCGATCAACTTTCCATTTCTGAATTTAATAGCATCATATCAAATGAAATCAAAAATCAGCCTGCCCCATTCATCTATGAGCGGTTAGGAGAGAAATACCGTCATTATTTTATTGATGAATTTCAAGACACTTCAGAAATGCAATGGAACAACTTGATTCCTCTAATTGACAATGCCTTGTCGAGTGAGCTAGGGTCGCTTTTTTTAGTAGGTGATGCAAAGCAGGCGATTTATCGATGGCGAGGGGGTAAGGCCGAACAATTTTTGAATTTGGTCGGTTCCGTAAAAAATCCTTTTGTAACTGACCCACAAATACAAAATCTGCCCGCCAACTATAGAAGTCATGAAGAAATAATAAGGTTCAATAATGACTTTTTCACTGCTACAAGTTCGTTTTTAAATAGTCCCGTTTATGAATCTCTTTATGTAGATGGTAACCAACAAACATTCAACGACCTCAAAAATGGTTTTGTTCAACTAGACTTCATAGCCGATACTGATTCCGAAAGCATAGATGAGCAATACTGTCGTGCAGTTATAAAAACGATACACGAGCTTACTGAAAAGAAATTCGCCTACACCGACATTTGTATTCTGGTTCGAGGAAATAAAGAAGGAGTGCTACTAGCTAATTTTTTAACACAAGAAGGCATCCCTATTATTTCATCAGAAAGCCTTTTGCTAAAAAGCAGTCCAACTGTTCAGTTTTTAATTAATCTACTCCGCTATCAAAGTCAACCTGATGATTTAGGCACCGCTTTTGAATTGTTGTGTTTTTTACATAACGAAGAGGAAGAGCAGCATCAATTTATCAATACTCATTTAAAGCGTATTGACTCGTTATTTAGGAATAACTATGATTTTGATTTGGCAAAAATGCAACAGGCATCTGTTTATGATGCGCTTGAGTATGGCATTAAGCAATTTGATTTAGCACCTAGTTCAGATGCATATATAAATTTCTTTATGGATACGGTTCTTGATGTAGAACAAAAAGAAGGTACTAGTATTCCTGTATTTTTATCTCACTGGGAAAAGAAAAAAGAGAAATTAAGCATTACAGCTCCTTCAAGTATTAATGCCGTTCAGATTATGACCATTCATAAATCGAAGGGCTTAGAATTTGAAATCGTTATTTACCCGTATGCCAATTCAAATATATATCGAGAAATAGACCCAAAACTATGGCTTCCTGTGGAAGCTGAATTCTATGATGGTTTTGATGAGGTTTTAATTAGCAAAAAACAAGAAATTGCTCATTATAATACTACTGCAGCCTATTTATATGAAGAAGAAAATACGAAGCTAGAACTAGATGCTTTTAACGTCTTATATGTTGCACTTACTAGAGCAGTAAAAGCACTTTTTGTAATTACCAAAGTAGAACCTTCTTCTAAAAAGTTAGCTGCTCCTAAAAATTACGGCGAACTGTTCATTCATTTTTTAAAAGGGAAAAGACTTTGGGAAGAAAGCAAGAGTTTATATCAATTTGGTGTTTTAGAACCTGCTAAAGAAAAGAAAACATCCGAAAAGCAAGAAGATATTACCTATCAATACTCCTATAAGGACAGGGATAGTTTTAAAATTCTTACCAAATCGGGGGTTTTATGGGATACCAACAGTGAAGCAGCCTTATCTCGAGGAAATCTTATCCATTTTATTATGGGTTTGATTGAAACGGAGAAAGATGTCGAAAATGCCTTAGCGATAGTGCAAAGAAATGGCGATGTTACAGAGGCTGATGTTGCTCCAATACAAAGCTTGGTATTTGAAATTATAAACCATCCAAAACTACAGCCCTATTATAAAGATGGGCCTCTAATAAAGAATGAACGAGACATCATTACCAAAAACGGAAGCATTTTAAGACCAGACAGGGTTGTCATAAAGGAAAACAACGCAACCATTATCGACTATAAAACCGGTCATAGAGCTATTAGACATAAAGACCAAATCGATTCTTATGGCAATGCATTACAGGAAATGGGCTACCGAATAGAAAATAAAATTATCATTTATATTAACGAAGAAATTATACCAGAATTCATATAAGATTATTATGTACGGAAAAATAAAAGAACACCTGCAAGCAGAGATTGACCAGATTAAGGAAGACGGCCTTTACAAATCGGAACGTATCATTACAACTCCACAAGACGCCGTTATCAAAATTTCTACTGGAGAAGAAGTGATTAACTTTTGTTCCAATAACTATTTGGGGCTATCCTCGCATCCTGAAGTCATTCAGGCTGCAAAAGATGTTATGGATACACATGGCTTCGGAATGTCATCGGTACGTTTCATCTGTGGAACTCAAGACATTCATAAAGAACTGGAGCAAAATGTCGCAGATTTCTATGGCACGGAGGACACCATTTTATATGCAGCGGCCTTCGATGCAAATGGCGGAGTTTTCGAACCCTTGTTAACCGCTGAAGACGCCATCATTTCTGATTCGCTCAATCATGCCTCCATAATAGATGGTGTTCGCTTGTGCAAAGCAAAACGCTATCGGTATGCAAATAGCGATATGCAAGATTTAGAAAAACAACTGCAACAAGCCAATGCGGACAATGCCCGTTTCAAAATAATAGTCACAGATGGTGTTTTCTCGATGGATGGCTTAGTAGCCCCTCTAGATAAAATATGTGACCTAGCAGATGCCTATGATGCCTTGGTAATGATAGACGAATGTCACGCTACCGGATTCATTGGCAAAACCGGACGTGGTACCCTAGAAGAAAAGAATGTAATGAATCGTATTGATATCATCACAGGAACCCTGGGAAAAGCACTTGGTGGAGCAATGGGTGGTTACACTACAGGTAAAAAAGAAATTATAGAAATACTCAGACAGCGCTCTCGACCTTATTTATTTTCCAACTCGCTCGCCCCAGCAATTGTAGGTGCCTCTATAAAGGTCTTTGAAATGTTAAAAACAGATACTAGCCTTAGAGATAAGTTACAAAGAAATACAGAGTACTTTAAAAGGGGTATGAAAACAGCAGGATTTGATATAATTGATGGTGAATCTGCAATTGTTCCGGTAATGCTTTATGATGCAAAACTTGCTCAAAAGATGGCTAACATGCTTTTAGAGAGAGGAATATACGTTATTGGATTCTTTTACCCCGTAGTTCCTAAAGAAAAAGCCCGTATACGTGTTCAATTATCCGCGGCGCACGAAACAGCACATTTAGATAAGGCAATTATGGCCTTTATTGAAGTTGGTAAGCTCCTTGAAATCGTTTAAATGCTATATTCACCCTATCAACGGTGTTAAAAAAAATAAGAAATTGATTTTGTTAATAATTATTAACAAGTTACATTTGCAATTAATAAACACTTAAACTTAAATTTTTAAACATGAAACATCTGAGCAAATTAATGGCTGTTGCCCTATTATTCGTAGGTATTAGCAGTATTCAAGCGCAAGACGAGAATAACCCTTGGCAAGTAAGTTTTGGGGTTAATGCCATTGACGTATATCCAACAGGGGATGTAAGTTCTTTTGGTAACGAGCTCTTCAACGCTAATGATCACTGGAACATTCTTCCTTCTATTTCTACTCTTGCAGTATCTAAGTCTGTTGGTGGCGGATTTGCAGTTGGTGCTAGAGGTTCTTTGAACAAAATCAGCAAACTAGGTGATACCGCTGTTGATGATTTTTCTCACTACGCTTTAGATGGTACCATTAAATATAACTTTTTAAAGAACAAAACTTTTGATCCTTTCCTAGAAGTAGGTGGTGGTTATACTTGGGTTAGAGAAATTGGTGCTGGTACAGTAAATGCTGGTGTTGGTTTTAACTTATGGTTTACTGAAAACGTTGGTTTTACAGTACAGACTGGTTACAAACATGCTTTCGAAGATTACGGTGTTAAGCACTGGCAACATTTAGCAGGTATTGCTGTTAAATTTGGCGGTACTGATACTGATGGCGATGGCATTTATGACAAAGACGATGCTTGTCCAGAAGTTGCTGGATTAGAAGCTTTCAACGGTTGTCCTGATGCTGATGGCGATGGAATCGAAGATAGCAAAGATAGCTGTCCGAATGAAGCTGGTTCTAAAGAAATGAACGGTTGTCCTGATGCTGATGGTGATGGAGTTGCTGATAAAGATGATGCTTGTCCTAATGAAGCAGGAATTGCTGCTTTAGGTGGTTGTCCTGATGCTGACGGTGACGGTGTTGCTGACAAAGAAGATGAATGTCCAAATGAAGCAGGTCCTGCTGAAAACAAAGGATGTCCTTGGGCTGATAAAGATGGTGATAGCGTATTAGACAAAGATGATCAATGTCCAGATGTTGCTGGTACTGTAGCTAACATGGGTTGCCCAGAAGTAACTGTTGAAGTTCAGAAGCAATTGAATGATTATGCTAAAACTATCTTGTTTGACACAGGTAAATCTTCTATCAAAGCTGAATCAACTGGAGTTATGGTTGACATTATCAGAATCTTAGCTGAGTATCCTAATGCTAAATTCTCAGTTGAAGGTCATACTGACAGTCAAGGTGGAGCTGCTACTAACCAAGCACTTTCTGAATCAAGAGCTAACGCAGTTAGAGATTTCTTGATCGGTGAAGGAATTGGAGCAGACAGATTGAGTGCTGCTGGTTTCGGTGAAGATCAGCCTATCGCTAGTAACAAAACTAGAGCAGGTAGAAAAGAAAACAGAAGAGTTCAGATCAACTTAATGAAATAAGGAAGATTTAAACTTTAAATTCATAAAAGAAAAGCCTCGCAATTGCGAGGCTTTTTTTATTTTTAGGCATGCAGAGTTTTTTAGAAGAAGTAATAGATAAAATCACCAAAGAACATAATACCCCTGAAGATTTAATCTTCATACTACCGAGTAAAAGAGCAGGCACTTTTCTGAAAAATACCTTAGCGAAGACTAATCTTAAAACGTCTTTCGCCCCAGAAATCTATAGTATTGAAAGCTTTATAGAAAAAATATCTGGACTTGGTTACGCCTCCAATACACAACAAATTTTTGAGCTCTACGCCACCTATTTAAAGAGCAGCCCAAAAGAAGAAGATAGCTTCTTCGCATTTTCAAAATGGGGACAAACCTTGTTACAAGATTTTAACGAAATAGATCGCTATCTTATTGATGCTGAAAAGCTTTTTTCAAATCTAGCAGCGATTCAAGAAATAGAGCATTGGTCAGTTCAAGCTGAGAAGACCAAAATGATGCAAGATTACCTAGATTTTTGGAATAACTTAAACCAACTATACACTGGGTTTAATACTTCATTACTTGATCAAGGGGTGGGTCATCAAGGCTTAGTGTATCGAAAAGCCTGTGAGAAGCTACCTGAGTATCTAAGTGATATTACGGATAAAACACATGTATTCGTTGGCTTCAATGCTCTCAATACCGCCGAAAGTGAGATCATTCAAAAAATTCTTCAAGATTCAAAAGCAGTTATCTATTGGGATACAGATTCGTATTTTTTAGATGACCCCATGCATTCTGCGGGTCACTTCATTAGAAACCATCAGAAAACTTGGCCGTACTTTAAAGAACGTCAACTTGAAGGCATAGGTAAGAACTACGACTCTAAAAAGAACATTCAAATTACCGGGGTGCCCAAAAATGTTTCTCAAGCGAAATATATAGGATCTCTTCTTAAGAGGATTAATTCAGAACATCCTGAATCTTTAAAAAGTACTGCGGTTGTTTTGGGTGATGAAACACTTTTGAACCCAATACTAAATGCAGTTCCAAAAGAAATAGAAGCTGTAAACATTACCATGGGTTATCCTTTGAATAAAACTCCTCTAGCAAGTTTATTTCATCAGTTTATAGATTTGTACATCAACCGAGATAAGCAAGGCTGGTTCTATCAAAACGTGCTTTCATTTTTATCACATCCCAATATAAATCAACTGCTAGGCGCTAAAGAATCTGCGGAGCATTCCGACCTCCAAACCGTTATTAAAAGCAAAAATTGGACCCACATAACCCCTTCTAAAATAGAGCGCTATACTAGTAAACAGCCCATGTTAAAACTACTCTTTTTTGACGCTGAACTTAGCCCTGAAAAGTTTGTTACTAGGTGTCTTCAAATTATTTTAGAATTAAAAACTAAGCTGCAAGATGGTGAAAACCCCTTAGCACTCGAGTACTTATATCGCTTTCATACGCTTTTCAATCAGATATTAGAACTGGTACAAAAGCACTCCTTTATCAATGATTTGAAATCATTGCAAAGTCTGTACGCCGAACTATTGTCATCAGAAACCGTTGACTTTCAAGGCGACCCACTTGAAGGCCTTCAAATAATGGGAATGCTCGAAAGCAGAAATCTAGATTTTGAAACTGTAATCATTAGCTCAGTGAATGAAGGTATTTTGCCTTCCGGTAAATCAAACAATTCATTTATCCCTTTTGATTTAAAAACAATGCTAGGTTTGCCCACATTTAAAGAAAAAGACGCAGTATATACCTACCACTTTTACCGTTTACTGCAGCGTGCAAAGAATATCCATATCATTTATAATACCGAGCCTGATGTGCTTGAAGGAGGAGAAAAAAGCAGGTTGATTTCCCAATTATTAACAGATCCTACTAAAGAAAAAGATATTGTAGCCAAAGTTGCAACCCCTGCCATTGAACCTGTTATTCAAACTTTACATTCCTTCAAAAAGGATAGTGGATTGATGAAATTAATTCAAAACCACGCTCAAAAAGGTTTCTCACCCACCTCTTTAAGCAATTACATTAGAAACCCAATAGACTTTTACAAACGAAACCTGCTACGTATCAATGATACGCTAGAAGTTGAAGAGACGATTGCGGCCAATACATTTGGAACAATTGTTCATGACACCTTAGAAGACTTATACACGCCTTTCTTAGGGGACTATTTATCACCTGAGGGCTTAACGAATGCAAAAACTAAAATCCAAGTTTTAGTCAAGAAACATTTTGCTAAGAGTTATCTGGATGGAGATATTAGTCGCGGTAGAAATTTAATTGCCTATAACGTAATTCTCCGCTACCTAGAAAACTATCTTGATTCCGAAATCAAAGAAGCTAAAAATCATCAAATTAAAATTCTAGGTATCGAAGAAAATTTGAATATTTCTCTTGACATCTCAGAACTAGATTTTCCTGTTGTTTTAAAAGGAAAACTTGACCGCATCGATGAGAAAGACGGAATGTTGAGAATTATCGATTACAAGACCGGAAAAGTGGAATCTAAAAACGTAGAAATCGTAAACTGGAATGAAATTACGGCCGAATATGATTTCAGTAAGGCCTTTCAGTTATTGTGTTATGCTTTAATGTACAATGACGAAAACCCTATTGAAAGCATTCAATCAGGAATCATCTCTTTCAAAAATCTAAATTCTGGACTTCTACGATTTGCGACAAAAGATAAAAAAGGTAGCTGGGCTAAGAAAGATCATATCATTAGTCAAGAAACGCTTTCCTACTTTCAAGAAGAGCTTAAAACCTTGATCGTAGAAATTTGTAATCCTGAAATTCCTTTTACAGAAAAAGAAGTCTAGCCTATTTTTTATCTGGCCGTGTTGGCCGCACCTCAATTTTACTTGGTAAAGTTCTCGGATGCATTTTGAGTAAATCTAAAACTAACGCTCCAATATCCTCAGGCTGAATTTTCCAGGCATCTTTTTCAGAAGGTTCATTATTATTGAAATGGGTAGCCACCGATCCTGGCATTATCGTAGAAACTTTAACATCGTACTTTCGCAGATCTAGCATAGCAGCTTGGGTAAAACCAACCACTCCAAATTTAGTGGCATTATAGCCTGCGCCAGAAGCGAAGAAATTCGTGCCTGCCAAACTCGCCAAGGTTATATAGTAACCCTTAGATTTTTTTAAGCCCTGTACAGAAGCCTTTAATGTGTGAAAGACGCCGCTTAAATTTGTATCTATCATCTGATGCCATTGCTCGTCTGACATTTCATCAACAGGCGCAAAATGCCCTACTCCTGCATTTGCTATAACAACATCTACTTGCCCCCAAGCCTCTAAAATCTGTTGAATAGCGGCTTTCTCATCAGTCAGTTTGGAAACGTCAGATTGTAAGGCTAGAACAGTATCAGAACCTCCTAAATATTGTGCAGCGGTTTCTACCGTTTTCAAAGTTCTACCGCTAATAGCAACTCTCATTCCTGCTGCAACTAGTTTTTCTGCAACGCCATAACCAATGCCCTTAGAACCTCCAGTAATGTAAGCCACTTTTCCTTTTAAATCTTGCATGACTTTTCTTTTGCATGAAAGTATGATTCTATTTTTAGAATTAAAAATACCTGACAGACTAATTCCTTTTACAGGAGCTAAAACAGGTTAATTAGATAGTAAGAACACAATAAGGTGATGAAAAAATAGTAATTCATTTTCTATAATAAACCTCTAAGCGCTAGGTGATATGGCATAAAAAAGGCGTTTCTGCTTTTATGAGTAATCGTCTGTAGCTTTTATTCACCATGGAAGATTACGAGGTTGTGCAGTTCTCAAGGTTAAAAATAACAAAGTAAATCGGAAACTTGTAGTTCATTTTCCTGTTTCACAAAACCAAGTAGAACTATTTGTAAACGGGATGGTAGCTACTACAAAAAGTAATTACCCGTAAGTCTTAGTACAAGAAAAGGCTTGTTTAAATGAACAGGAGTGTCTCATACATATGAAATAGCTTTAAAAGCTACTAATAAAGCTGTTCATATAGGAGACCCTATTTTCAATCCATTGTTTCATAACCAACTCATCGGTTACTAAACCTCTATTCCATATTGTAAGGTTTCTCGATTTTGCTCCCGCTATGATAAAAGCGTGTTCATCAATATGATTCATTAAATCTCCAAGGTGATTTGTTGTAAAATCTAACCAATACTCTTGAACTAAAGCTTTAATTCTAGGGTCAGACAACATCAGTCTTTTAAAAAAAGTAGTGCCACTTTTTGTGCCTGTCCAGAATAAATCGTCAGCAGGGTTGCTAAAATGCTGCCCTGTCTCTTCGTATCCATACGACCAATCAAAATCCCATATTGGCCCCATAGCATATTTTCCTCCAGCTACTTTATGAATATACGTGCTTTTTGGATGATTAATTTCTTCATTTAAAGTTAGCATATACACGATAAAATATTTGGCGATAGATTCAATATCTATGAAATCAAGATAATTATTATTAGGAAAATCTTCACTAGCTACCAACGCTTCAAAGGAATTCCACTCACTTTGAATTAGGTCCAACTCAGCTTGAGTATCCAACCCTGGGTCTTTTATCATTACGGGTAAATTGTACGCGGCTGATCTGAACTGCCATTCTTCATCAAAATATTCTTCTAATTCTAATAACAGACCGGCTTCACCTACATTCACTCTATTGGTTTTTACCTCTACTTGCTCTGTTAAACCATATACTCCAAGGTATTCGCCGTTTAAGGTTAATTCTACTGGTATAATCGTATTGGTAAAAGGCATTTCTAACATTCGCCCTATGGTAAAAGCAACATTATTTAATAAATGTACCCCGTCTTGATAATCCGCTAATAATACCCAATCCTTTTCCGGTAATAATCGGGCAAGCGGGTCTTTATCAGATAACAACGTCTCTTTAGTATCCAATTTAATTTTATAAGGCTTTTTTGGCCAACTCCAAGTAGAATTTCCTCTACCCTTCACTCTGGCTTGTTCACTAAGTTCAAAAACCCGGTCTTCATATTTTGATTGGCCATCAATGGTCAACTTCGTATATAAATATTCTTCTTTAGAAATAATTGGTGCACCTGCTTCCGTATCAATATAAATATGAGCTAATGCATCATCCCATGAAACGTTGACGGTGTAACTATTCATACTACCAGATGCAGATTTCAAATTATACGTAATTGGCTTTCTAAAATCTACAATACTACTTGAACTAATTTGCTCGATTTCACCTATTTCTACCGTATTTGCATTTGTAGAAAACGTAGGAATAGAATTAAAAAAATAGGTCTTAAGCTCTCCGCTTATGACATTGTTTGTAATATCAAAAACAATATCTTCACTTAAATGCGGGTTATTTTTCTTTTCAAAAACAAAAGTTTCAAAAACCAAGTTTCTATCTTCTACTTCTGGCACAATAGTTTGTACCTCTTTAGAGCAGCCAACTAGGGTTATAAAACCAATTAGCATATAGAAATAAATGAATCTTGGCCGCTTTGATAATTTGAGCATAGTTTATGTGCTTAATTGTTATTTTCTAAATAAAAATTGGATACGGAGCGTAAATCGCTGACTGATTTTTTCTTCAACCAAAAATGAACACTACAAGTGTGTGCTATTTTCATCCCCTTTGGTTACTATGATTATTAAATTCGCTAAACGAATGCCAAATCGCAGTGTACCATTTATTGCGATAGATTGAACCTGTCTAAACTAATACATAAGTCTTCAACAACTAGGCCACGTATGCTGCCCTTTTTGATGCTTTCACAAACTAAATATAAGAAAGGTATGGCAAAACCTTGCACCTTTAACTAATCCTTCAAAAATGCATCCCCTTGTAAATCAGTATTATATTCTTTGATGCTTGCCTAAACCTGTCTCGAAAACGTACCCGAAAATTTGAATTAAGCTTAAAATACGCCTTAATTAATTACCATAGCAAGATATATATTGAGAGCTTATTCAGCGCGTAATTTTCAAAGTGTTGAATTAAATAAACCTTTTTTAGCTCTTTAAAAGGTGTATTACTAAAAAGAACGACAATGTAGCTCTACTCATTTACTTAAAAACCTGTTCAGCCTAGTTCCTGAAACCGAGTGTTTTTATGGAACTTAAGTTTTTTGAAGACAAAAAAGCTTCAAAAGTCAAAAACTCTTGAAGCCCTTTAAATACTAGTGGAGAATACCGGAGTCGAACCGGTGACTTCTTGCCTGCCAGTCCGAAATTTCTAAATACAACAAAAATCAAAATTGCTCGCTACTAATTGATTTTCAGATTATTAACTCATTTTTCATAAGATTTATATTCATTTGACATCATATGAATACAAACAAAACTGTGCACAGACTGTGCATTTTTATTCCTAACTTGAAGTAGTTTAAGTGGTAAAAATGGCTAAAGTTAGACTCATATTAGATACTCGAAAATCATCGAAAAATGCAATTTCCGAATTGTATCCGATTGCTTTACGCGTCTTCCATATTAAGCCAAGAATTATTCGATTGCCTTATGAAACTTCAAAAAATGGATGGGACGTAAATTCATTCTGTCTGAAACGTTCTGTTCTTGTAAATAAAAGTATTGACTGTTCTAAAGTCAACCAAATTCTATACGACAAACTTCATGTTGCGCGAAGCTTGATAAATGAACTTGGAGATTCTATACAATATATTGACATCGATACTCTAGTAACAGAAATCAAAGATAAATGGGAGGAACAGATAAGCCCATCGCTCAAAGGTAAACTGTCAAACGGATTAACTCTAAAAGTTTGGGGTCAAGTCATTGTTGACAGAAAACTAAAAACAAACAAACCAAGCTCAGCCGAATGGTATCTCAATGGGATAAAAGCTTTTATAAAATTCAATAACAATCAAGATTTAAGATTGGACCAATTAAATGTAAGTATGCTCAAAGATTTTCAAATAGAAAAAGAATCAAAAGGTCTAAAACCAAATAGCATAAGTTCAGTTCTAAGAGCTATCAGAGCAATATATAACGCAGCTATAAATGAAGATAGAATTGAAGTAGCTAAGAATCCCTTCCACCGCTACAAGATTCCTTCTTCAAATCAAACCAAAAAAAGAGCGATTTCTAAAGAGGACTTCCTGAACATTCGCAAATTAAAATATGATAAGAGTTCTGCGCTGTGGCATACTAAAAACTATGCGCTAATAATGTTTAATTGTAGAGGAATGAATTTGATAGACTTGGTAAAGCTTAAAAAATCTAATGTGCGTCAGGATAGAATATTTTATGGAAGAAGTAAAACTGGTGACCCATTATCAGTAAAACTCACTTCCGAGCTAAAAGAAATTTTAACTCATTATTTAATAGATAAATCAGAAGAAGATTTTCTATTCCCTGCAAATTACGATGGCAGTACAGCTAAATATGAGAAGTATAAAACTATAAGAAGAAGGGTAAACGAAAGACTAAAAATTATCGCGCTAGACGCAGGAATTAAACAGCACTTTACAACCTATTCTATTCGTCATTCTTGGGCGACAATTGCTAAGTTTATGGGAATATCGACGGCAATAATAAGTGAAGGTTTGGGGCATAGTTCCTTAAAAACTACTGAAATTTACTTGAAACGTTTTGATAACTCTACTTTAGATGAAGCCAACGAACGCATTGTTGCTTAGTAGAATCATCCCAAATCTTACCCTAACTTAACTGCGCATGGTTCCTGTTTCGATTTCATAGTGTTCCGATAGATAAGCGTTAAGTGAAATCGAAATAGGGCGCATCTACTTATCTTGTTTTAAGTTCTAATTTTCCTTTGCAACCATCGGGAGCAAAGCAAGATTGTCATGACAATGACACATCTTGAATTGCCTTTTTTACTAAAAAATTAACTGTAAAACAGGAGCTGCGAAGGTTTTTTACGAAAAAATCAAGTAAAAATAGTGATGAAAAAATATTAACACATTGATTGTCATTATTTTACAATAAATAACATCGCTTTAGCGTGTTATCCTCTTGCTTCTACCGAACTTTTTCAAAACCAAGCTAAGATTGATGACATATACAATCTTGATTGAATTCTTTTAGAACCTTTCCTTACTGCTTCCCCTACTGAAAATGGTCTAGTTAGCCCAATTAAAGAAACTACTAAAAGAGACCACGAATGTGACTTTTAAAGGAATATTTTTTTGTCTTTTGAACTTGTCCCTTTAAACACCCGTTTGTTACACCTAGTTTATTATAGACAGAATCCTAAATGGTAATGGAAGAATCAATTCAACGACCTAAATTCCTGCGGCGAATGCCCAACTTTTTTCTTAAACAAACGACTAAAATGCTGTGGATATTTAAATCCAAGGTCGTAGGCTATCTCACTAACCGATTTATTAAGGTCAAAAACTTTTTCTTTTGCCACCTCGATAAGCTTACTTTGAATGTAGTCTTGAGCC
>CALHGE010000044.1 GCA_938029725.1 uncultured Flavobacteriaceae bacterium | reverse complement strand
TTTTGCTAATTGTGTTTTACCAACACCTGTTTGACCTAAGAAAATAAAGGAACCAATTGGCTTATTAGGATCTTTTAACCCTGCTCTATTTCTCTGTATTGCTTTTGCAACTTTAGCAACTGCTTCATCTTGACAAATAACATTTGCTTTAATAAGATTAGGCAATTCGGCTAATTTATTGCTTTCTGTCTGAGCGATTCTATTTACCGGAATTCCACTCATCATAGAAACAACATCTGCGACATTATCTTCGCTTACGGTTTCCTTATTTTCTTTACTATCGTCTTCCCATTTCTCTTGAGCAACGGCTAATTCTTTCTCTAGTCGTTTTTCATCATCACGCAGCTTTGCAGCTTCCTCGTACTTCTGCTTTTTAACAACGCTGTTCTTTAATTCGCGAACATCTTCTAGTTGTTTTTCAAGCTCCACAATCTGTTTAGGTACATCCATATTAACGATATGAACACGCGACCCTGCTTCATCTAAAGCGTCAATAGCTTTGTCAGGTAAGAAGCGATCTGTCATATACCGGTTCGTTAACTTTACACATGCGATAATTGCCTCATCTGTATAGCTGACATTGTGGTGATCTTCGTACTTTCCTTTAATATTTTGAAGAATTTCTATCGTTTCATCAACAGATGTAGGTTCGACGATAACTTTTTGAAAACGCCGCTCTAGAGCGCCATCTTTTTCTATGTACTGCCTGTACTCATCAAGTGTAGTGGCTCCTATACATTGAATTTCACCTCTTGCTAAGGCAGGTTTAAACATGTTAGAAGCGTCTAAGCTTCCTGTGGCGCCACCTGCACCAACAATGGTGTGTATTTCATCAATGAAAAGAATAACGTCAGTATTCTTTTCCAATTCGTTCATTACAGCTTTCATACGTTCCTCAAACTGTCCGCGGTACTTTGTACCAGCAACCAACGAGGCAAGATCTAAGGTGACTACACGTTTGCCGTAAAGGGTACGTGATACTTTTTTATTGATAATGCGCAGTGCAAGACCTTCGGCGATTGCACTTTTGCCAACACCTGGCTCACCTATTAATAACGGATTGTTTTTCTTTCTTCTACTTAAAATTTGGGAAACCCGTTCAATTTCCTTTTCACGACCAACTACTGGGTCAAGTTTGTCTTCTTCCGCCATAGCGGTAAGATCACGACCAAAGTTGTCGAGTACAGGGGTTTTTGATTTCTTGTTTCCTTTTTGATTTGAAGTTGCTCCGAAGTTTCCTTCTTTACCCTCGCTAGCATCATCATTTTCGCTAGGAAAAGATTCTGAAGTCGGCGCATCTACAATATCATCATCACTTGTAATCATAAATTTGAACTGTTCTTTAACTCCGTCATAGTCCACTTTTAATTTGTGAAGTAATTTGGTAGTTGGATCATTCTCATTTCTTAAAATACAAAGTAATAAATGCGCTGTATTAATAGAGGAACTTTGAAAAAGTTTTGCTTCTAGAAAAGTTGTTTTTAAAGCTCTTTCTGCTTGTCTTGTAAGATGTAGATTTTTTTTATCTTTTTGTATACCACCCTGATTTGGATTTGAGGGACTCAGAATTTCTACCTTGCGTCGCAGGTGATCCAAGTCAACATCAAGTGCGTCAAGAATGCTAATCGCTTTTCCATTTCCATCACGCAACAAACCTAGCATCAAGTGTTCGGTGCCAATGAAGTCGTGACCGAGCCTTAGCGCTTCTTCTTTACTGTATGCAATTACATCTTTTACTCTTGGTGAAAAATTATCGTCCATAAATTATGCGTATCAGCAATAAAATTAATAAATCTCAGGCAAACTAAGGCAAATACTGTACCTCATTTCGATAAAGTTATTCGAAATGACGAAAAAAGGGCTGAATTACAAAATAATTAACATTGTAATTATCAACTAACCACAACGTGGAAAGTGTTAATAAATTGTTGAAGAAAGGTTTTGATGTATGCTTTGAAGGCTTCTATTTTCTGTATATTGGCATACTTTTTTAACACATAAAAAACATAAGATTTTAAGATGGCGGAAGGCGAAAAATTGATTCATATTAATATCGAAGATGAAATGAAATCTGCCTACATTGATTATTCAATGTCGGTCATTGTGTCACGTGCGCTTCCTGATGTCAGAGACGGATTAAAACCAGTACACCGAAGAGTACTCTACGGGATGTATGAATTGGGCGTAAGATCTTCAAGTTCTCATAAGAAATCTGCCCGTATCGTTGGGGAGGTTTTAGGTAAGTATCACCCGCATGGTGATACTTCAGTCTATGACTCAATGGTTCGTATGGCTCAAGAATGGAGCTTGCGTTATATGTTAGTTGATGGTCAAGGTAACTTTGGTTCTATTGACGGAGATAGTCCTGCAGCAATGCGTTATACGGAGGCTCGTATGCGAAAGATTGCTGATGACATGTTGGCGGATATCGATAAAGACACCGTAGATCACCAATTAAATTTTGATGATTCTTTAGAAGAACCGACGGTTCTTCCGGCGAGGGTTCCAAACTTATTAGTTAATGGAGCTTCAGGTATTGCAGTAGGTATGGCAACGAACATGCCTCCTCACAACCTTACTGAGGTTATTGATGGTACGATTGCATACATCGAGAACAATGATATTGAAATAGACGAGCTAATTACCCATATCAAAGCCCCAGATTTTCCAACAGGAGGAATTATTTATGGATATGATGGTGTAAAAGAAGCATTCCATACCGGACGTGGTCGTGTAGTAATGCGCGCCAAAGCAACTTTTGAAGAAGTTCAGGGTCGTGAATGTATTATTGTGACCGAGATTCCATATCAGGTCAATAAGGCAGACATGATTAAGAAGACTGCCGATTTGGTCAATGAGAAGAAGATTGAAGGTATCTCAACTATTCGCGATGAATCGGATAGAAATGGAATGCGAATCGTTTATATTTTAAAGAGAGATTCTATTCCTAATATAGTTCTTAATACCTTATATAAGTATACATCGCTTCAGTCCTCTTTTAGCGTCAATAATATTGCTTTGGTTAAAGGAAGACCTCAATTGTTGAATGTAAAAGAGATGATTCACTATTTTGTGGAGCATCGTCATGAGGTTGTTGTTCGACGTACCAAATTCGAGCTTAAAAAGGCAGAAGATAGAGCGCATATTTTAGAGGGCTTAATTATTGCTTCTGACAACATAGATGAGGTTATTAAGATTATTCGTGCTTCTTCAAATGCTGATGAGGCTAGAAACAACTTAATTGAGCGCTTCAAGTTATCGGAAATTCAGGCGAAAGCTATTGTTGAAATGCGACTACGTCAATTAACGGGCTTAGAGCAAGACAAACTTCGTGAAGAATATGATGGTATAATGAATACGATTATTGACTTGAAGGATATTTTAGCCCGTAAAGAGCGAAGAATGGATATCATTAAAGAGGAGCTTCTTGAGGTGCAAACTAAATATGGTGATGAGCGTCGTTCTGAAATTAATTTTGCAGGGGGTGATTTAAGTATGGAAGATATGATTCCGAATGAGCAAGTGGTGATCACGATTTCACATGCCGGGTATATCAAAAGAACACCACTTACCGAGTATAAGACACAGAATAGGGGAGGAGTGGGTCAAAAAGCTACTTCCACTAGAACGGAAGATTTTCTTGAGCACTTGTTTGTTGGTACCAATCACCAGTACATGTTATTCTTTACTCAAAAAGGAAAATGTTTCTGGATGCGGGTATATGAAATACCAGAAGGAAGTAAAACATCGAAAGGAAGAGCGATACAAAACCTTATAAATATTGAAAATGATGATAAGGTGAAAGCCTTTATCTGTACGCAAGATTTGAAAGATGAGGAATACGTGAATAGTCACTATGTGATTATGGCGACTAAAAAAGGAACCGTAAAGAAAACTTCCTTAGAGCAGTACTCTAGACCGCGTCAAAATGGTATCAATGCCATAGGAATTCGAGAGGGAGATGAATTGCTAGAAGCAAAATTAACTACGGGTACAAGTCAAATTTTCTTAGGGTTAAAATCTGGGAAAGCTATTCGTTTTGAAGAAAGTAAAACAAGACCAATGGGGCGTAATGCTTCAGGGGTAAGAGGAATTACTTTGGCTCACGATACAGATGAAGTTATAGGAATGGTTTCTGTTCATAATTTCGAAGACGAATTGCTTGTCGTTTCAGAAAATGGCTATGGTAAAAGATCTAGCATAGATGATTATCGCGTAACTAATCGTGGTGGTAAAGGTGTAAAGACTATCTCTATAACAGAGAAGACTGGAGGATTGGTCGCTATCAAAAATGTAACTGATTCTGATGATTTGATGATTATCAATCGTTCTGGTATTGCAATTCGCATGAGCGTTGAAGATCTTCGTGTGATGGGTAGGGCTACTCAAGGGGTTAAACTTATCAATATAAAAGGAGATGATTCAATTGCAGCGGTAGCTAAGGTGATGAAAGATGAAGATGACTTGGAGGAGGCAGACGTTCTTGATATTGAGGTAGATGCTGAAGATGGCACGCCTATTGATAAAGGTAGTGCGGATGCTACGGATAGTAGCTCTGAAGAAGAATAAATTTTAATCAATAAACTCTAATTTTTAATTAATTCAAAAATGAAAACTAAAATTTTTATACTGGCAGCCATGTCCTTTGCGATGATCGGTTTTGCTCAGAAAACAGAAATTAAAACAGCTGAAAAAGCACTAAAAGGCGGTGACGCTATGGCAGCAAAAACGGCATTAGATGCAGCTGCGGGAACAATAGCGGGTGCAGATGGTAAACTACAGGCGCAGTATCACTTTCTAAGAGGTAAAGCCTATGCTGAAATCGCAAAGGGTGGCGATAATTCGGCCTATATGGAGGCAGTTGAATCTTTTAAAAGTGTTATTTCTCTTGAAGAAAAAAGTGGTAAAGCGAAGTATACGGCCGAGACCAATCAAAAATTAGGAGGAATAACAGCAGACCTCGTAAATTCGGCAGTTGCGGATAATGGAAATAAAAAGTTTAAAGAGGCAGCTGAGAAGTTGTATATGAGCTATAAGATCACTCCTAAAGACACATCATACTTGTATTACGCAGCAAGTAGTGCGGTGAACGGAGCTCATTACGAGCAAGCTTTGACCTACTATAATGAACTTCAAGATATAGGTTATGATGGTAGCGAAGTTGTTTTTAAAGCGACTAATAATGAAACAGGTGAAGTTGAAGTAATGGATAAGCTTCAGAGAGATTTAATGGTTAAATCAGGAACTTATGCAGATCCACTTGATGAAAAGACGCCATCGAAAACGGCCGAAATTGTTAAGAATACAGCCTTGATTTATACGCAATTGGGTCAAGATGATAAGGCTTTAGAGGCTTATACAAAGGCGCGTATAACCAACCCTACTGATGTAAACCTAATTTTACAACAAGCGAACCTTCATTATAAGTTAGGAGACAAAGACAAGTTCAAGGCTTTAATGTCAGAGGCTGCAGAGATGGAGCCTGATAATGCTGATTTGCATTACAATATTGGCGTTATCAATATGGAACAAGGTAACCTTGTAGAAGCTAGAGCTTCGTACATAAAAGCGCTTGATGCAAATCCGGGGTATACCAATGCTCAGTTGAATCTTTCGACTACCTATGTTAACGAAGGAAATGGCTTAATTGATGAAATGAATACCCTTGGTAATTCAAGAAAAGATATTGCTAGGTATGACGTTTTAAAGCAGAAAAAAGATGATTTGTTTGGTGAAGGAGCTAAAATTTTAGAAGATGCTTTAAAATTGAATCCAGATAATCAAGGTGTTCTTTCGCAATTGAAAAATATTTATGGCGCCATGGGTGATAATGATAACTTCATGCGTGTTAAAAAATTATTGGGAGAGTAATATTTTCCACTAAATTTAAAAGCCTCCTTTGTGTATGCAAAGGAGGCTTTTTTTATATAATCTTTTTGATTACTCTAAGCGAGTGTGTATAATTTTTAATTTCCGTATTAAAAATACCGGTGTGATCTATACGATCAATTCGTACTTTTCCTGAAGCGTGAATAACATAGTTGTCTTTCATGATGATACCCACGTGATTGATAACACCGTCACTGTTGTCAAAAAAAGCCAGATCACCAGGTTCGCTCTCCTCTATAAAACTAAGCGCATCTCCTTGTGCAGACTGCTCTAATGCCTCTCTTTTTAAAGAATACCCATTTATTTTATAAACCATTTGGGTGAAACCGGAACTATCTATTCCGAAGGGCGTTTTTCCTCCAGAGAGAAAAGGAGTGTTTAGATATGATACAGCAGTTTTTAATAGCAGCGATTTTTCGCTTTTTGTATCTGTAGCGCTTCCCTCGAAACGATACGGTAGTGCCTCACTATTTTGGATTGAAGAACCCATTATAATAGGAATTAAAAGGCCTAAATCATCGGAAACAAATGAAACCAGGTCGGTTGCATATTTTAAATTCTTTGAATTCTCTATGCCTTCATAGTCTGCCGATGCAATGACTGTGATTTGGTTATTACGCACCCATCCCTCAAAACCATCAAATGCTATGCGAATACGACACCAGAGTTTTCGTTGCTCTAAGATTTTAAAGTGTTCGCCATACAAAAGCTGAGACGTCATTTCGCCAACCTCGTCCGCAATTGCGCGGATGGGAACAACACTTAGGGGGCAAATACCGTATAGCATGGTTCTTACTGGTGAAGTATTAGTTTCTTTCTACGACGATTGCTGATGCGCCACCACCGCCATTGCAGATAGCTGCGGCACCGGTTTTTGCATTATTTTGATCTAAAACATGAAGTAAGGTGACTAAGATTCGTGCGCCTGAGCAACCCAGTGGATGCCCTAAAGAAACAGCACCACCATTAACATTTACCTTGTCATCTTTTAATCCTAACAATTTCATATTAGCCAGTCCAACGATGGCAAAGGCCTCATTGAATTCAAAATAGTCTACATTATCTATTGCTATATCTGCTTTTTTTAAGGCTTTTGGAAGGGCTTTGGCGGGTGCTGTAGTAAACCATTTTGGTTCTTGTGCTGCATCTGCATAGCCTTTGATAGTAGCTAAAGGTTTTAGATTTAATTCTTTAGCTTTTTCAGCGCTCATTAATACCAATGCGGCAGCTCCATCGTTAATAGTGGATGCGTTTGCTGCTGTTACGGTACCTTCTTTTGTGAAAGCAGGACGCAAAGCAGGAATTTTTTCAAGCTTTACATTTTTAAATTCTTCATCTTCTGAAACGATAAGAGGCTCTCCTCTGCGCTGAGGTACTTCAACGGGGATAATTTCATTTTTGAATTTTCCAGTACTTGATGCTGCTGCAGATCTTTTGTACGATTGAATAGCAAAATTATCTTGATCTTCTCGACTGAAGTCATACTTCGTTGCACAAGCATCTGCACAAACTCCCATTGCATTTTCGTCGTATGCATCTACGAGTCCGTCTTTTTGCATTCCATCTATTAAGGTTGCAGCGCCAAATTTTTGACCATTTCGCAGGTGTATGTAGTGTGGAATCAGACTCATATTTTCCATTCCTCCAGCAACTATAATAGCTGCATCACCCAAGGCAATAGCTTGAGCAGCTTGCATTACTGTTTTCATTCCTGAGGCACAAACTTTATTTATAGTAGTGCATGGAACGCTATCCGGAATTCCTGCAAAAATGGCAGCTTGTCTTGCCGGAGCTTGACCTGTACCTGCCTGAACAACATTACCCATAAGAACTTCCTCTACCAAATCAGGAGATAGCCCAATTTTATCCAAAGCGCCTTTAATTGCGATTGCTCCTAATTTAGGAGCTGGAATGGTTGATAAATCACCCATAAAGCTTCCGATTGGCGTTCGAACAGCTGATACAATTACTACTTCTTTCATGCTAATTTTTCGTTTGTTACTATCCCTGCGAAAATACAAATTTTAAGCCGAAATGAATCTTAAGACGAGAATGCTTTTTGATGTCTTATAGTGTTTTTAGTAGTAGCCTGTTCGACTTCATTATTTAAAATGAATAGTAATCTAAAGGCTTATCCCTTAATATTTTTCTATTTTTGAAACCAGATATCTTCTCTATGAGCAAATCGCTGGGTACATTATACAAACACCAATCTCGGATTTATAAATATTTTTTATATGCTGTATCCCTATTTCTTATCGTTTTTTTCTTTCCGAAGGGTGGACAGTTTAAATATGAATTCCAAAAAGGGAAGCCCTGGCAATATGAAAACCTATATGCACCTTTTGATTTTTCTATAAGTAAGGGCAAAGCGGAAATTTTAGAGGAAGAGCAGCGAATTAAAAATAATCGAATTGATTATTACCAATATGATTCCGAAGTAACTACTGCAGTATACAAGCAATTCGATACGGATTTTCCTGTGGTCTTTCCTTCAGAGAGGTATAGTTCAAAACAATTAAAGAACTTCTATAAAACTGGAAAGTTAATTCTTGATGAGCTTTATGAAAACGGAATTGTTAAAAAGGCTATTTCGCAGAATTCAGGGAAACAAGTTTACATTATTAAAGACCAAGAGGCCAGTGAGATACCTTCGAAGGTACTTTATAGTTTGCAAGATGTTGAACTGGTGGTAAACCAAACCTTAAGAAAAAAAGGTCTACTGACTTTTAAGGCTGCTTTTCAAGAATTGTTTTTCAATCTTACTGCGCCAAACGCTACCTACGACGCCAACCTCTCTAGCAAGGCGTTAAATGACGAACTTTCTAAGATCTCGTATACCCGAGGAACCATAGATGAAGGCAAACTTATTATTGCAAGAGGGGAAGTAGTGGAATCTGAGAATTTTAAAGTTCTAAATTCTTTGAAAGGGGAGTTTGAGTCAGAGCTATGGACTGCAAAAAGTCAATATTTTATCCTCTTTGGCTACGCGATTTTAGTAGCCCTCGTGTTAATGATGTTGCTCTTATTTTTGAAAAAGTACAGGCCAGAAATTTATGAAAATAATACAAAGGTTACCTTTATTTTTTTTAATGTGCTTTTGATGGTATTTGTCACTACCGTAGTTGTAAAATACGATGAAGCTTATGTTTTTGTAGTGCCCCTTTGTATCCTCCCATTGCTATTAAAAACTTTCTTTGATGCTCGATTAGGTCTTTTTGTGCATGTGCTAACCGTATTGATTCTTGGCTTTGTGGTGCCCAACAGCTTTGAGTATATATTCCTTCAGATTATTGCTGGGGTTGTTACGATACTTACAGTTTCAGAATTATATAAAAGAGCAAACCTTTTTATCTCTGTAGGTCAAATCATCATTATTTATATCATTGGGTATCTCGCATTCCATATCATACATGAGGGTAATCTTGAAAATATAGTATGGTTTACTTTGGGATTGTTTTTATTAAACGGTATGATAACCCTTTTTGTTCAGCCTTTGATTTATGTGTATGAGAAAGTCTTCGGATTAGTTTCAGATGTTTCCTTACTAGAGTTGTCAGATACCAATTCTAAATTGCTAAAGGAGCTTTCTAACAAAGCGCCAGGCACTTTTCATCATTCACTGCAAGTTTCAAATTTGGCGGAAGCTGCGGCTAATGAAATAGGCGCAAACGCCATGTTGGTTAGGGTAGGTGCTTTGTATCACGATATTGGAAAGATGCAGAATCCTACTTATTTTACAGAAAATCAAATTACCAATGTGAATCCGCATGACGAACTATCGCCAAAAGACAGCGCTAAAATTATTCTCGATCATGTTATTAGCGGAATTGAATTGGCCCGAAAGAACAATTTGCCAGACCGCGTTATAGATTTCATTAGATCGCATCATGGTACTACTTTAGTGTATTATTTTTATAAGAAACAGCAAGAAATTGATTCAGAGGCAAACGCTGATGATTTTAGATACCCTGGACCTACGCCTTTTTCAAAGGAAACTGCAATTTTAATGATGGCCGATTCAGTGGAAGCTGCATCTAAGAGTTTAAAGAATCCAACGTTTTTGATTATTGATGAGTTTGTAGATAAAATCATAGCAGGGCAAATGGCAGCGAATCAGTTTTTAAATGCTAACATTACTTTCAAGGAGATTGAAAGCATCAAGAAAATTTTCAAGCAAAAGCTTACCAATATTTATCATTTACGAGTAGAATACCCTGAATAATAGCCTAATTAAAAGCTGAAGCTTTATCTTTTAATTATTAAGCTAGCTGGTGTCTAAGCGATTAGGTAAATAGTAGTAAAAAAAGTGAATAAAATGTTGTGTAATAGTAATTGAAAAATGTACATTTGCAACCGCTTTCGGGTGAAGTTCAGTAAAACATTAGGAGAGGTGCCTGAGTGGCCGAAAGGAACGGTTTGCTAAATCGTCGTACTCTAACAAGGGTACCCAGGGTTCGAATCCCTGTCTCTCCGCAAGAAAATCTGCGAGAAGCAGTAGTTTTAAAATATTGATAACCGATTCGGGGTGTAGCGTAGCCCGGTTATCGCGCCTCGTTTGGGACGAGGAGGTCGCAGGTTCGAATCCTGCCACCCCGACGAACCGCCTGTAAAGGCGTATCAAAACCCTGTTAATCATTTGATTGGCAGGGTTTTTCATTTTATATGGTCTCAGATCATATGGTGTGGTGAATGGATTAATACACCAGTTGTTGTAAATTTAAGTAGCATTTCGGGCTATTTAAGGTCGTCTTTGCAAACATGGTTTGTAGAACTTAAAAGACTTATATCATGAGCAACAACAGATTGTAGTAGCACGCATTTTTACTCAGTGCATTACTTTGAATACTTAAAGACTTACTATCTATGCTCGATCACAGTTGATAGAATACGTGCAGGAATCAGTTTAAAACCTTATACTTCGGTGAATGGTTGGCGTACTTACTAGGGATGAGTCACTGGCAATCAACAAAGATTACGATTACGAAATAGTTAGTTACACGAGGTATAGTCGCAAATTATGGAGGCGCATAAACAATTAACTTTCTGATGTAAAGATGATTGCTCAATAGGCCATAAAAGCCCTTTATTTAGGGCAAGACGAACAATATAGATGCATGGAGAAGCTGTTTTGGGGATGCCATCAAAGTTTGTTCATCGTTCTTTAATACGGAACAAAAAGCAGCTAAATAAAGAGCTAGTAGCTATCGAATTATTTCTTTTCTAATTAAAGAGGACCAACATGAGCAATTGACTTTGTTAACTTCTATACCCGTCTTAGAACCGAAGACTGCATTGTTCTTATGGTAGTTACTGATCGTATTTCGAAGTTTAAAAATGCTGTACAGCTCTGCAATTAAGTTGGTATTACCGCAACGATTCTGAAATCTGTTAGTAGGGTTAGAGGTCTGGCACGAATACGTAAAGTCGGTAATGGAGAGCTGCGTAATCTATTATTTCTATGTTCTTTTCATACGTGTAATCACAACAGGGCATGTAAGGGCGTTTACGAACGAATAGTTAGCAAGTCAAAAGTAAAAAATTGGCATTGTTAGCAGTAGCTAATAAACTACTTAAACAGTACTTTTTTATGGCAAAATCAGGAAGGCCATATGATGAGAATTAGGTTTTAAAATTGCCTAGGTAAACCAAAAATAAATACAATAAAAAAAGCTCAAAGAATCTGTTTTTTGAATCTCTGAGCTTAGAATAATAAGGTCTTAAATTAAGGAAAAATTTGTTTGTTTTTCACCTCAGTTCGTTGTTTGTAATGGTTGTTTTTCAAATACAATTTCTCCCTCCTTTATTGTTTTTAAGACTTGAATATCTTTTATGTTATCAGGTTCTACTTTTAATGGATTTTTATCTAAAATCACTAAATCGGCTAACTTTCCATTTTCAAGACTTCCCTTTTTATCTTCTTCATAGTGCTGATAAGCTGACCATATGGTTATCGCTTGTAATGCCTCATAGGGAGTTATTCTTTCATCTGGTCCAATGATTTTACCAGAGCGCGAAGTTCTGGCTACAGCAGTCCACAGCACACGCATTAAATTAGGTAAGGCTACTGGCGCATCTGTGTGTATAGTAACGTCTATACCTTTGTTTAAGGCCGTTTTTACAGGACTGATATTTTGAACTAAAGAATCACCTATTAATTGCTCATGCCAATCTCCCCAATAAAATGTATGCAGAGGGAATAACGAAGCAATCATATTCATATCCTTGGCTGCGTTTAATTGGTCTTCTCTTATATATTGGCCATGAATGATAACGTCTCTTCTACCTTCATTTCCATATTTTTCTTTTAATGGTTTCATTGTTCTTATGAGTTGGTCAATTGCTGCATCTCCATTTGTATGTGTAAGAATCTGCCAATTGTTTTTGAAACCTTTTTCAAATATAGAAGATAGAATACTATCATTAGGTATTGCTGGATAGCCACTATAATCATGAGGCATTCCTGCTGGTGGAATAAGATAGGGTTCTGTTCTCCAGGCAGTTCTTCCTTGTGGCGAACCATCTAAGGTTACTTTCATTCCACCAATTCTAAATTTATTAATGTAATTTTTACTATTCCATTTACTATTCATGTGTTGATCTACAAACATGTAATCTATATAGCTGATAACATCAATTTTATATTTATCCATTTCAGCCATTGTGACAAGCATTTCTTGATTTTGCATTGCTCTTCCTTCTTGTGCAGTAGTATAGCCGTAAGAAAGAGCCATGTTCTGTCCTGCATCAAAGAACTTGATAAGGGCCTCTTCTGATTTAGGTGCTATAGCTTCAAGCATAAAAGGAATTGCTGCTAGTTCTTCAAGCACACCGTTAGGTTCATTCGAGCTGTTTTCACGTCTGATAAGTCCACCTTCAGGGTCTTTACTATCTGAATTAATACCGAGCTTTTCTAATCCTTTTGAGTTTACAACTGCAAAGTGACCTGAAATATGAACTATCATTATTGGAAATTCTGTACTTACTTTATCGAGGTCGTGTTTGGTTGGAAAACGTTTTTCTTTTAAGACTGAATCATCAAAACCAGCTCCAAATATCCAACCCGTTAGTACTCTATTTTCTGGCGTATTCCATTTTTTTAAAACGGAAATAAGCATTTCAATATCATTAACATTTGCGTCAGGTGAAGCCAGTAACTGCGCACCAATAGCTTGTCCTCCAAAATTCGCAAAATGACAATGACCATCTATGAAACCAGGAACAAGTGTTTTTCCTTCAAGGTTAACCATATTATGGCCTTTACCAGCAACTTTCATTGCTTCAACATTTGAACCTGTAAAAACAATTTTTCCTTCCTTTTCAACTATAGCCTCAACATAATTTGGTGAATCACCAACCATGGTAATAATATCACCATTGTAATACACCGTTGATGGGTTTAATTTTTTAGTTTCTTCGCAGGAATAAAAAAGAGTTATTCCAAAGATTAGAAGTAAGATTTTTTTTGTCATGGTAATTTGGTTCTTTAATTATTGCTAACGGTCTAGAATATGAAAAGTAGCAGAATTATATGTGCGATTTTTCGGATTAAAACAAAGATAGCAGAAAAGAACCCAACCCAACTTTAAGTTTAGCTCTTAGCTGCTATTTTATATATGTTTAGCGGTTCATTGTTTATCATTTATCAAAGTCCGTTCTTTTTTAGCCAAGTAAGTGAATATTCTGCTATTTCTTTCCAGCCATTATCTATAGCAATTGAGTGACCGCGTCCTTCAAATAATTTGAATTCTGAGATTACTGATGAGTTATATTTTTTTAAGGATGCTTTGCCCAATATTGGTGGCGCTTGATTGTCTTTTTCACCTCCCGTGATTAGCAAAGGGCCACGTTTAGTATTTTTGGTATTCACTTTTGTTTCGGAACCTGCAAAACTTGCTGTTGCAGCCTGAAAAAGCGGTTTACAAGGTGCTGGAATAGTCCATTTGTCATAGAGTTCTCTTGCTTCTTTTTCTGGAAGTGCATTTGCAAATCCATAACAGAACTGTTTGAAAGTAAGTGAATTTGTCTTTTTGAAATTAAATGGATTTCCAAGAACAGGAAAAGATGCTTTGAGTACTGATAAGGGTAGTTGCCACACCCCTTTTAGTGGTGCAGGGTTTAAAGCAATACAACCACTTGCTAAATTTTGGCCCAATAGAATTTGTGCAATTAATCCGCCAAATGAATGCCCAATCACAATTGGTGGTTCTGGAAGCGTGGCTATAATTTTGGCATAGCTATCTACAATTTCTGTAACGCCTCTGTTGGCAATAGATGCTGGATTTGAACGGCACTCTGCAACAGTGGCTGAGTCTCCTGGCCATGCTGGGTTTAATGTTTTATAACCTTGTTCATTAAAATAGTACATCCATTGTTGCCAAGAAGATGTGTGCATCCATAATCCGTGAATAAATACGATTGTTTTTGTTGATCCCATTTTGTCTTTTTATTTCTGCAAAAGTCGAACAAACAATTCTGTAAAATTTTAACCTAAGTTAAAATCGTATTACTTCTCTGAAATTCTTTTTCTGATTCTACTTAATGAAGGACCTTGAATACCTAAATAAGAAGAAATATGATATAATGGAATGTTATTGAAAATATCTGGATGATTTTTTATTAAATCCAAATAACGTTCTTCTGGTGTTTTGAAGATGAAGCTTTCCATTCTTTCGATAGTCACATTAAACGCCATTTGCGCCATCAAACGCCCAAATCGTTCCCATTTATGTGATTGCTTGTAAAGAAGAAGCAAATCATCGATGCTAATGTAATAAATTGAAGCATCTGTCATTGCTTGAGTATGATAGTCGCAAGGTGTTTGGTTGATAAAACTTTTGAATGGAACTACGAATTGATTTTTTGAATAAAGAAAAACGTTCTTTTCTTCGGCTGTATTGTTTTCTATAACAAAAGAACGGAAAGTACCAGTATTTATGAAGCCTAAATACCTGCAAACGTTTTTATGTTGATTGAAGAAATCACCTTTCTTATACTCTTTTTTATGCCAAAAAGAAGTTGACATATTAAAATCGTTAGGTGTCAAGTCTGCAAATTGTTTAAGAGCAAAGGCCAGTATATCTAATTCGGTCATTATTATTATTTTGTATATAAGTCGTTTTCAATGAACGTTAATTTGTTTTTATATGGCGAGTTACGTGTAAATTAGCAATAAATTTAGGACTAGGCACGAACCGAATTTTTTAATTTTACTATTTATCTTTTTTATTGGAAATCGTCAAATTTAAAAGTTTGACCACCAGCAAAAACTGCCCAAGCCTCAGTGTTAGAAATTACTTGCGTTGTTTTTTATGTGCATTTTGGGCAACTGAGATTTACGCAATATTACTCAATCGCGACATTGAAATAGTCTGCCAACGGTTTAACTGCTTTAAAATACGCAATGATTTTTTCCAAAATCAGGTTAGATTAAATTTCCTTATCGGGTATAGATTCTTGCGTATAAAATTCTTTCAGTTTTAGAAATTCAATTGCAAGATTGTCACTTTCAAATTCTTTAGGGTTTCTGATAAGAGTTCCTGAATAACGGATTTCGCTTGAGAATTTCTTTCGAAAATCTTTATTATCAGTACCCTCATTCCATTCCGTAAAACTTGTGCTAATTTCGTTTCGTATTTTTTTCAGTTCAGCAGATTGTGAATTGTAAACCCCATCGGTTGTAAAACAATCATTGGGTTCTATCTGCACATAATAGAAAGCTGAAAGACTATTTTTTCCATTCTAATTAAGCACAATATAATATTCGGTTTTATATGTTGTTTTGTCTTTAGAGATCCACAAATCACGATTCAGTCTTGTTATGTGCTTTTTAGGGTTTAAATCTGCTTTTTCAATTCCTAAATGAAATTCTGATACTGTATTGATTAGAGTCTATGTTAAACCTAAAATAGCATCTTTAGCAAAATTACAATCCGCCCCTATTTTCGTCCAGCCATTCTTTAGAATTATTTGAACTTAATAGTTTTTAAAAGCCAAATCCAAAAGATTTGGCGGACTTAGTTCATATGCACGAACTTTTGGTCTGGCTCAAAACCCTTATTGTTTTTCTATAGGGTTAGAAGGTCGGGATTATTCCTAATATTCCATTTTAATAAACGACCATTACATTACTATTTTCCATTTTAAAAATATTGAATTCCATTTTTAACTTGTCAGAGAAGTTATTTTGTTCCATACAGATCATTTGAAGGTTATCTGATTTTCTCATCCAATTTAAAATTTCAGTTCCTCCTTTATCTCCAATTCCGCAATCAACTAATCCAATTTGAGATATAGAATATGGCAATTTATTTGCCATTAGAGTTGCTCCAACATCTCCGATACGTTGATTGTAGCTAAAACTTATTGATTTTATAGAAATATTATCATTCGCTTTCTCAATAACATTCATAAGATCAACGATATCTCTTTCATCTAATCTTAGATTTCGTAGGTTTAGATTTATAACTTCAGAGATTTTATTTTCTAAAGTTTCTGACTTTTGAATACATTCTAAACTCCCTTTTTTCCTTAATAGCTTTGCTATTTCTATATTCAACATTTTTTCAGGAATCTGTTTTTTAATGACTTTATAAACCTGCCTGCAGTTATACACAGACCTTACGATTAAGACCGAAACCCTTAGTTTTTATAGCATCCATGAAAAAGCAGCAAGTCGAGTATCTTTAAAATGAACTAAAAATTAAAGATATGATTACTCAAATTACTGCAGTACCGAAGTTATATATTGGGATTGACATTCACAAACGCAGCTGGAAGGTTCATTG
>CALHGE010000043.1 GCA_938029725.1 uncultured Flavobacteriaceae bacterium | reverse complement strand
ATCTGGGCCCCATTACTAAAATCCCCGAACTGGGCCTCCCAAATGGTGAGGGTGTTTGGACTAGCCATAGCGTAGCCGTAATCAAAACCAACTACACCGTACTCCGACAATAAGGAATTGTAGATTTGAAATTTCCCCTGTTCTTTGGACAAATGGTTCAGTAGTAAAACTTCCTCCTCACTCTCCTCAACTTTCATTACCGCATGACGGTGGGAGAAGGTACCTCTTTCTACATCCTGTCCGGACATCCGTACGTTGTACCCTTCCTGCAATAGAGCTCCGTAGGCCAATAACTCGCCCATTGCCCAATCCAAAGATTCGCTTTCAAAAAACATCTTTTGTCTATCCCGGACCAGTTTTTCAACCTTACGCAGAAACTTTTTACCTTCGGGCAAAGTGGTGATTACCTTGGCAATATCCGTAAGTTTATCCTTGTCATAAGTGGTGTCCACAGCTTCCATCATTTCCCACTCCCGCACATTTTCAAAGCCTTTCCATTCATCTGCCATAAACGGGGTAATGACCGTTTTATCCTCTTTTCTGGAATCCTCCAACTCTTCCTCTAAAGAAGATTTGTATTCGTTTTCTAGCTGCTTCACATAGCCCTCATCAATAATGCCAGATGCCAATAATTTTTCTGCATAAATATCCCTTGGATTTTTGTGCTTGGCAATAGCCTTGTACAATTTAGGTTGGGTAAAACGAGGTTCGTCCCCTTCATTGTGCCCATATTTTCTATAACCCAATAAATCGATAAAAACATCGCGGTTAAAACGCATTCTATATTCCAATGCAAAAAGGGAAGCGTGAACAACAGCCTCTGCATCATCAGAATTTACATGCAATACCGGACTCAAAGTAACCTTACCAACATCAGTACAATATGTAGATGATCTAGCATCTAGATAATTTGTAGTAAAACCAATTTGGTTATTCACTACAATATGGATCGTTCCATTCGTTTTATACCCATCAAGAGTTGCCATTTGCACTAGCTCATATATCAACCCTTGCCCAGCAATGGCTGCATCTCCATGTACTACAATCGGAAGAACTTTCGAAAAATCATCAGCATAGTGTGCGTCTTGTTTCGCCCTTGCAATACCTTCAACCACGGCTCCAACAGTCTCCAAGTGAGAAGGATTAGGCGCAAGGTTCATTTTAATTTTATTCCCCTTATCTGATTTTCGATCTGACGTCCAACCCAAGTGGTATTTTACATCACCGTCAAAAATTTCTTGCTCGTAATCTTTACCATCAAACTCGCTAAAAATGTCTTTGGCCGCTTTTCCAAAAATATTGGTTAAGACACTCAAACGACCTCTATGAGCCATACCCATTACAAATTGTTCAACGCCCATTTCGGCGGCTCGTTCAACAATAGCATCAAGGCCGGGTATAAGCGATTCATTACCTTCCAAAGAAAAACGTTTTTGACCCACATATTTCGTATGCAAAAAGCTTTCAAAAGAAACCGCTTGGCTTAACTTTTTTAGAATATGTTTTTTTCTATCCTTATCAAAATTCGGTTGATTATCATTGACATTCAACCAATTCTGTATCCACTCAACACGTTCGGGCTTCCGAATATACATGTACTCAACACCGATGGCATCGCAGTAGATATTGGTCAGATGTTTTAAGATATTACGCAAAGAACTCGGGCCCATACCCAATATTTCACCAGCTGTGAAAATACTATCTAAATCAGCATCACTCAAGCCGAAATTTTCAAGGTCGAGCGAAGGTAAATATTTTCGTCTTTCACGAACTGGGTTCGTTTTCGTAAATAAATGCCCCCTACTTCGGTACCCATCAATAAGTTTCAGCACCTGAAACTCTTTTTGCAGTGATTGCGGAATAGCTACTACACCATTACCAGACGGAATATCAAGTTCATCTAGAGAACTCTCTACACCAAAATCGTAGCCTTGAAAAAAAGCACGCCAACTAGGCTCGATACTATCAGGACTCGTTAAATACTTGTCATATAACTCTGCAAAAAAAGAAGTGTGCGCAGCGTTTAAAAAGGAATATTTATCCATAAAATTTTTGTCTCTCTTCGGAATAAATTCATACCAAAAATACAATATTTACCATTTCTGGATGTATCTTAGGGTGATTACTTAATAAAAAACGAATATTATGTGTAAAATTGTTCAATCAAGTCTAAAAAAGTGGATTTTTGGAGCACTAATTTTGACAGCAAGCCTTTCATGCTTCTCTCAAAACACTGCTCAGAAAGGTCAATTTTGGAATAAAGTACGTTTTGGAGGTGGTGTTGGCTTAGGTTTTAATAATGCCGGATATAATGCTTCGGTATCCCCAAGTGCCATTTATCAATTTACCGATAACTTTTCAGGTGGTATTACTAGCAATTTTATATTTTCAAAAGCAGGCGACAATAGATTTACCGCTTATGGCGGTGGTGTTATCGCTTTGTACAATCCGTTAAAATTTTTACAACTGTCCTCAGAATTTGAACAGCTTCGCGTAAACCAATCATTTCGAGAATTAGAAAACAATTTTTGGTCTCCAGCTTTATTTTTAGGAATAGGCTATACAAATCGTTTTAGCACTATTGGCATTCGATATAACGCACTTCAAAGCAACGAAAACAGTATTTACCTTAATGCTTGGGTGCCCTTTGTGCGATTTTATTTCTAATAAAAATTAGCTGTATTTCGCCTTTAACCACACCTTTTGTAATTCTCGCTTTAGCACTAAAAAAGCAACTTGCTCAGCCACCTCTACAGCATCCGTCATATGAATTTTTTTAAATGCATTTTCAGGCACATCTACAATATAAAGGAGATTGAGATACGCTGTGAATTTCTCTAAAATCAAGTGATAGATTTTTTCATGGAGCAGAACTTTCAACGCTGTGGGTGTAATAGTGTCGAACAAATCGATATCAATATTTGCCAAAGCAAAATCTTTTTGTAATTGCACCACTAACTTCTGATACAACTGCTCTCTTAAAGCAGTTTCAAAAAGCACTGTGCTATCTATAAACTCTGGAAGCATATTATAAATATTGAAAGTCTAGTACATTTTTTAAGATCGTTTAAAACCTTAATACAGAAAAGATACGACCTAAAGCTAGCACTTTTTCATGTTTAATGGAAACAGAGATTTTAGTGCTTATAGATGGTTCCTTCTTTCATAACGAAAATAACATTTTCTAAGGTTTTTACATCTTCCAATGGGTTATTTTCAACAGCAACAATATCAGCCAAAAAACCCTCCTTTACCTGCCCCAACTCATTGGCCATTCCTAATAATCGAGCATTGATAATTGTTGCGGCTTTGAGTGATTCTTTTATCGGAATTCCCGCATCTTGGAGATAACCGAATTCAACAGCATTCATTCCATGTGGAAAAACACCAGCATCTGTGCCAAAGCCCATCGGAACTCCTTTTTTATAAGCTTTCTTCATAGTCTCTTTGTGTATGGGCCCTATTTCTAAAGCTTTTCTCGCCACTACCGGAGGAAAGAAACCAGGTTGTTTCGCTTTTTCCGCTACTTGTATCCCGGCACTAATAGTAGGAATCAAATGGCAATTGTTTTTAATCATTAGATCCATCGTTTCCTCACTCATAAAAGAACCATGTTCGATTGTATTCACACCTGCTATAATAGCTAATTTCATACCTTCATCACCATGAGCATGCGCTGCAACCGACATTCCATAATTTTTAGCTGTATTGGTAATAGACTGTATTTCCTCCAAAGTAAATTGAGGGTTATGTCCGCTTTTCGCTACACTCAACACACCGCCGGTAGCTGTTATTTTTATAACATCAGCTCCATTTTTATACCGTTGACGAACCGCTTTTTTTCCGTCTTCCACAGAATTCACAACACCTTCTTTCGGCCCTGGATCACCCATAAGGTCATTTCTCATTCCGTTAGTAGGGTCTGCATGCCCTCCAGTGGTTGCTAATGCCTTACCAGAAGTGAAAATACGCGGACCAACAACATATCCTTTATTTACTGCATTTCGCAAGGCTATATTTACCCCAGTGCCCCCTAGGTCGCGAACTGTTGTAAAGCCAGCCATTAAGGTAGCTTTTGCATGAACGGCTGATTCAAAAGCAATATCTGCTTCGTTATTTGTAAATCTTTTAATATATACTTGAGGATTAAATTCAGATTCAAGATGCACGTGCATATCAATAAATCCAGGTAATACAGTTTTGGATTTTAGGTCAATTGTTTGGTCATTCTCAGCACCATTTACAAATCCGTTTTGAATGCTCTTAATTTTATTGCCTGAAACAATAATGGTTTTTTCTTTTAGAACTTTCCCCGATTCCGTATCCACAATATTTCCACATTGCAAATAAATATCTTGGGCTGATACAAGGCTTAGCGAAAACAGTGAGATCGTGAGTAGTAATTTTTTCATCTGATTTTGGTTTAAATAAGAGTGCCATGAAATATACAAATTTCATGGCACTCGCCTTCTCGTAAATTTTACTTTTTATTTAAGACCTATTGCGAACTTTTTGTTCCCAATCCCAAGCAGACTTCATTGCTTGATCTAAAGTATATTCTGATTTCCAACCTAATTCATTATTTGCCTTTGTGGTATCTGCATAAGCCGACACGATATCACCAGCTCTTCTAGCAACAATTTTATAATTCAATTTTTTTTTAGAGACCCTTTCAAAACTCTGAATAACTTCCAATACTGAACTTCCAGTACCAGTACCCACATTAAATACCTCGTAATTCTCTTTATTCTTATTTTCTATTAATCGCTTTAAAGCAATTACATGCGCCTTTGCTAGATCAACCACATAGATATAATCTCGAACGGCTGTGCCATCTTGTGTAGGATAATCATCACCATACACAGAGAGCTCCTCTCGTAAACCAACCCCGGTTTGCGTTATAAAAGGAACTAAATTCTGCGGTACCCCCAGCGGCAATTCTCCGATTTCAGCACTCGGGTGGGCCCCCATTGGGTTGAAATAGCGAAGCGCTATTGCATTAAGACCTGTTGTTACATTGCAGGTATCAGCAATAATCTCTTCACCCATTTGCTTTGTATTACCGTAAGGCGATTCAGCTACTTTCACTGGAGCGTTTTCAGTAATAGGCATTTCATCTGCTTGCCCATAAACGGTACAAGAAGAGCTGAAAATAAAGTTAGATCGGGTATTCTTAGAAAGTTCTTGTAAAATATAAACCAGTGTTCCGATGTTGTTCTCGTAATATAATAAAGGTTTTTGAACACTTTCTCCTACTGCCTTTGAAGCAGCAAAATGAATAACTCCTTCTATATCATGATGCCTTTTAAAAAAATCAGAAACTTCATTCTTTTCTTTTAAATCTATCTTTTCAAAAACTGGAGTTTTGCCAGTAATAGCCGTAATTCCGTCTAAAACCTTTTCAGATGAATTTGAACAATCGTCTATGACGACTACATCAAAACCTTCGCTTTGCAATTCAACAACGGTATGTGAACCAATAAAACCTAAACCGCCTGTAACTAAGATTTTCATTCGCTTTTATTAAATACTTGTATGAACTAGCTAAACTAATACTTTATCTTATTACCCATTTACAAAACCGATAACCGTAGACGTAATATAGTTTATCTGCTCATCGTCAAGTTCGGTATGCATCGGCAACGAAATCACTTCCTTAACGAGTTGATTGGTCACCGGAAAGTCTTTCTCATTGTATCTATCATCTAAATAAGCCTTCTGTCTATGAAGCGGAATTGGATAATATACCCCACAAGGAATTCCTTTCTCACTCAAATGCTGCACCAATTTATCACGCTTCTCATTGGTTATTTTCAAGGTATACTGATGAAAAACATGACAATCACAGGTATCACAAATTCCAGAACAGCCATTCACAGTTTTTGGTATTACTATATTTTCTTGTCCGGCAAATGCCATATTATATTTTCGAGCAGCATTTCTTCTCGCTCCACAATATTCATCCAACTTCGGAAGCTTTGCTCTTAAAACTGCAGCTTGTATGCTATCTAACCTAGAATTCACACCTACTACATCATGATGATAACGCTCATACATACCGTGGTTTACGATGCCACGAAGCGCATGTGCTAATTCGTCATCATTGGTAAATATTGCTCCTCCATCACCATAGCATCCTAAATTTTTTGATGGGAAAAATGAGGTTGAACCCACATGACCCATAGTACCCGCCTTTTGTTTTTTCCCGTTCTTAGAAGTATGGTTTGCACCAATGGCTTGTGCATTATCTTCTATAACATATAAATTATGCTTTTTTGCTAATTCTAAAATAGCATCCATATTAGCACATTGTCCGAATAAGTGAACCGGCACAATTGCCTTGGTCTTCGAGGTAATTGCCTTTTCAATGGCAGAAACATCTATATTAAAGGTATCGGGTTCTACATCAACCAAAACAGGAACCAATTGCAATAAGGCAATAACCTCAACGGTAGCAGCGAAAGTAAAATCTGCAGTGATCACCTCATCACCAGGTTTCAATTCCAAACCCATCATCGCGATTTGCAGCGCATCAGTACCATTTCCGCACGGTATGACGTGTTTTACTCCCAAATAGGCTTCCAACTCCTTCTGAAATTCTTTAACGTCTGAACCGTTGATGAAGGCTGAAGTTTCTAAAATATTTGCAATTGAACTATTTACTTCTTCTTTGATAGCATGGTACTGCCCTTTAAGGTCTACCATTTGTATTTTCTTCATACGTACTTATTTGATAAGTTAGACGTGATATACTGTGATTTCGACACAAAAATACGAAACCACCTGCAATGATTTTCTTCCAAAGAAGCGTATTTTCGCCAGAAACAATTTCGGTTTGAACTTTATCTATAATCTGATTGCCCATGTTGCTTGGTTCCTCTTAAAAATAGCGGCGCTCTTTAGTTCGAAAATGAAGCTATTTGTTCATGGGAGAAAGGAAACTTTTACACTACTCGAAAATTCAATTTCAAAAAATGATTCCGTCATTTGGATGCATGCTGCCTCGTTAGGTGAGTTTGAACAAGGCCTTCCGATTATTGAAAGACTAAAGCGTGAATATCCATCCTATAAAATTTTGGTTACTTTTTTCTCTCCTTCGGGCTTTGAAGTTAAAAAAAATACCTCAGCCGCAGATGTCGTCACCTACCTACCCATAGATACAAATCAAAACGCAAAGAAATTTATCAGTCAGGTCAACCCTAAACTGGTGATTTTTGTTAAATATGAAATATGGCCTAATTATCTATTTGAACTTCAGGCTAACAAAATTCCAGTACTATTGGTTTCTGCAATTTTTAAAAAAAATCATATATATTTCAAATTATATGGGTCTTATCTACGAAAAGCATTAGCCACATTCACTCATATTTTTGTTCAGAACGAATACTCAAAAAAACTCTTAGAATCCATTCAAATAAAAAACACAACCATATCTGGAGATACCCGATTAGATCGCGTTTCGGAAATACTAGAGCGAGATAATTCGTTGTCTTTTATGGAAAAATTCAAAAAAGACCGTAACTGTTTTGTGGCAGGTAGTACCTGGCCCGAAGATGAGGCTATTCTCATCAATCACATCAACCACGCCAAAAAAAACCTAAAGTTTGTTATCGCTCCGCATACTATCAAAACGGATAAAATCTTAGGTCTTGCTGGTGCAATCACTAAGAAAACTGCACTCTATTCTAAAATTGATGAACGCACTATTGGAGATTATGAAGTGCTGATCATTGACACTATTGGAATGCTGACCAAGATCTACAGCTATGCAGAAATGGCTTATGTTGGCGGCGGCTTCTCTACCGGCCTACATAATACCCTAGAACCAGCCGTTTTTGGAATTCCTGTTCTAATTGGCCCAAACTATTCAGGGTTTAAAGAAGCGGAGGACCTCGTTGAATTAAAAGGTTTACTACCCATTAAAGACCAATGGAGTTTTGATGAGCAAGTTAAAAAGCTTTTAGACAGTCAAGAATTTCTTCAAAGAACAGGCGAAATCAATGCCGATTACATTTTTAAAAATAAGGGAGCAAGCGTCCAAATCGTTGATTACGCACATAAATTGCTATAGCTCCAATTTTTAGTAATTATGAAATTCTCTCGAACCCTATTAATTCGATCACTCCTTTTGCTTTTTTTTCATGCCAGAATACTATGGGCAAAAAGGTAATACCGAGCCTAAGTCAAATCTAATTCCTTTAACAGAAGACCAGAAAATTGAAAAATCTGTTCCTAAACCAACTGGACAAAACCTATCAAAAAGCAGCTTAACAAAGAGACGAAAAAGAAAAAATTCAAGGCTATAAATACCTTAAAACGAGTTACAGTTAATCCTTAGTATTGACATTATTACAGTGTTTTTTTTGTTAGTTTTACAAAAACCAACAAACAAACCTATGAACTCAAAGATTGTACGCATATCACTGATAGTAGCGCTCGCAGGTTTTATTTTTGGATTTGATACCGTTGTTATTTCAGGAGCTGAGAAAAAGCTTCAGCTCTTATGGAATTCTTCTGATGCATTTCACGGTACTGTAGTTATCGGAATGGCACTCTTTGGCACCCTATTCGGGGCTATTTTCGGAGGCATACCAACTAATAAAATTGGAAGAAAAAACACCTTGATTTGGATTGGCGCTCTTTACTCTGTCTCTGCGATCGGCTCAGCACTTGCAGCTGACCCTGTAACCTTTGGCGTTTTTAGATTTATTGGAGGTATTGGCGTTGGGGCATCAACAGTAGCCGCACCCGCTTATATTTCTGAAATTGCACCTGCGAAACACAGAGGCCGGTTGGTAGGCTTTTATCAGCTTATGCTTGTCTTCGGAATTCTGGTTGCTTTCATTTCGAACTATGTTTTAAGCGGAATCGCAGAAAATGATTGGCGATGGATGGTTGGCGTTGAAGCGTTTCCTGCCGTTATCTACACCTTGTTTGTTACTACGGTTCCTAAAAGCCCCAGATGGCTTTTAACCAAAAACAGAACTGAAGAGGCCCGAATTGTATTGGCCTCAATGAGTAATGAAACGACCTTAGCAGAGCTACAAGCTGATCTTGCAACTTCTAACGAAGGCACAAATGCATCAGAAAACATCTTCATCAAAAAGTATCGTTTTCCTCTTATGCTAGCCTTCTATATTGCATTTTTTAATCAATTTTCTGGCATCAATGCATTTCTATATTACGCCCCAAGAATTTTTGAAGCTGCCGGCTTAGGCGAAAGCACCGCTCTTTTGAGCAGTATCGGAATTGGTATTACCAATCTAATTTTTACGATCATTGGCATATTCCTGATTGATCGATTAGGAAGAAAACAGCTGATGTATTATGGCTCTTTTGGTTATATCATCTCGTTATCACTAGTAGCCTGCGCATTTATCTTTGAATGGGAAGGTATTGCTGTACCTATATTCTTATTTCTATTTATTGCCTCGCACGCTATTGGTCAAGGAGCTGTAATTTGGGTTTTTATCTCAGAAGTTTTCCCGAACCACCTCAGAGGTTCAGGGCAGTCATTTGGAACCTCAGTACATTGGGTCTTGGCATGGATGATACCTTCATCGATTCCTTTTCTATTTTCATGGATTGGTCCAGGGCCAGTTTTTGGTTTTTTTGCCTTTATGATGGTGCTTCAACTGCTGTTTGTTCATTACATGATGCCAGAGACAAAAGGTTTGTCATTAGAAGAATTGAGTAAAAAACTAAGTGAAAAAAAATAGCCGCGCCCATTTTACAAATTCACATCTCATCGATAAAATAGGCATTACAACCGCAGAACATACTAAACACGAGACAGTTAGTCGAAATATTGTCTAAAAATCAAGTATCCTCTCAGTTAATTTCGTAAATTGAAAAAAAACTAGATAAACATGGAACATGAATTAGCACTTGGCGAGAAAGTGTTGAACGGCTTCTTAAGTTTAATGGTCACGGTATTAGTTTGTATTTTACTTGCTGTTATTGTATCTCTTATTCTTTGGTCCGTTGGATTCTTTTAAACCTAATCCGATTAGTTCCCCAAAAAATCTTTAGTACCTACTTTAAAATTTTGACTTTGCACTAAAAAAGGCCGTCTGAAAAGATGTGCCTTTTTTTTAATTCCTATAAAAAATATCAACTTGCTATTTCTGAATAAACAGGGTTCACTCTTAGGGCTTTATCTACTAGCTCTACTTTCGACCAATAGAGAAATGACATTATGATCTAAAAACCATACAACTATCTCAGAACGGCTCTTGTCACAAGCTAAGGCTTGCGAGATTGCTGTCTTATATTTTCAGTCTTTACTCGGTTTAACAGCTCATTAAACACAATAGCACTTAAATTTGCAGACTATTATTTTACACATGAAACAGACTTTAGAAGAATTAAAATCAGGAAAACTAATTGGTTTGAAAAAACTAAAATTAGCTTGTAATTTAAAAGCGTTTCCAGAAGAAATATTAACCCTCGCAGACACCTTAGAAGTTTTAGATTTATCAGACAATCAATTAACTGAATTGCCTGATAGTATAGCGCAGCTGAAGTACTTAAAAGTGCTGTTTTTTGCCCGCAACAATTTTACAGTATTTCCCTTAATACTTCGAAAATTTCCTGCCTTGACAATGATTGGCTTTAAATCTAATCAAATTCAAATCGTACCAGAAACTGCATTTCCTTTAAAGCTAAAGTGGTTAATTCTAACGGATAATAAGATTGAAAAATTACCAAAAAGTATTGGTGACTGTCCACTGCTTCAAAAATGTGCATTAGCAGGCAACCGAATAGAAGAATTACCTATTGAAATGGCACGCTGCGAAAATTTAGAACTTCTACGAGTTTCGGCCAATACACTGAAGGCTATTCCAAAATGGCTATTTGACTTGCCGAAGTTGTCTTGGGTTGGATTTGGAGGAAACCCTGCCACGTACCAGCCAGCAGTAGACCATGCTATTGAATCATTTCATTGGAATGATTTCGCTATTCAAGAGTTACTAGGTGAAGGTGCTTCGGGCTTTATTTCAAAAGCAACTTGGAATTCTAAAAATGAGGATGTAGCTATTAAGGTTTTTAAAGGAGCTGTCACCAGTGATGGCTTACCAGATGATGAAATGGCAATCGCTATCGCAGCTGGTGTTCATGAAAATTTAATCCAAGTTTTTGGAAAAATCAAAAACCACCCTGAATCGAAAAGTGGTTTAATCATGAAGCTTATAGCGCCTTCTTATATCACTTTAGGTAATCCACCAAGTTTAGAAACCTGCACGCGAGATGTCTTTGATAAAAAAACTAATTTTAGCGGAGAAGCCTTGCTTAAGATTGCAAAAAGCATTGCTTCAGTCTGTGCTCAGCTGCACAGTAAAGGAATTAATCATGGTGATCTTTACGCACATAATATATTGATAAATAAAACTGCAGTATGCCTGTTGGGTGATTTTGGCGCAGCTAGTTTCTACGATGTTAATACCATGCTTGCTGCTGCCATTGAACGCGTTGAAGTGCGGGCATTTGGATGTTTGCTAGAAGATGTATTCGGTCTTGTTCATGAAAATGAGATTAGCAGTCAACTGCACACTAAATGGGAGGACTTAATTAGTGATTGTAGCATATCACAAGTTAAATCTCGTCCCAGTTTCTCTGATATTTTAGCCGAATTAGATACGTTTTAAAGAGACTACTGAGCGTAAATTAGTTTCTTTGTTGTTTTCGAATGGCATAGGCCATGGCATTGGTTTATACTAATTGTTCAGCGATACGCTTTAATAAAAAAGTTTCTCGTTCAATAGACATCCCTTTTTTCTCGCTCGTAGCCATGGTTCTTTTATTGTGCGCTATAGCTTCATGAATATTAACCCAAATCGCTTTCATACCATTTTTTACTTCGTAGGACTCCAAATTTGATTTGCCAAGCTCGCTGCTAATGTCGCAGGTATAGCAATAAGAAATCATATACTGAATATCATAGTCCGGCTTATACCAGGGCCTATACTCTTCATAAGCACCAAAGGGCTTTATATTTTTAATATTCTGAGCTCCAGTTTCTTCTCTTAGCTCTCGTATCATACCCGCCGTTTTATCTTCAACCAAATCTAAACCACCACCAGGCAGACTATAATCTTCATATCTTTCGGTGTACATCAATAATATGCTGGCACCTTGTAGCGTGATACTTCTTGTGGCTAGCCTTGTGAAAATAGATTTATTTTCTAAGGAATATATTTCAGGATGATAATGGGTTTTTAAAATTTGCATTTCGGAAATCTCTATTTTATGTAAATAAACAATAAAGCAGGTCACTAAGCTTCAATCGATAGCACAAATAAATACGTTACGGCAGCGGACTTTATAACAAAAATTAATGCTGTAGGTCTTAGAAAAAAAAGTTGCTGATCCTATAAAAATCATTTTTAGATATTAACTCAGCATTACAGAGAATATCAACAGAAAAGTAGCTGCATATGTAGTCTAACATTCTTTCGCTATTATTTAAAATTCATCTATCGACATCGAATGGCGTTGAGTCAATTTGAATCTTCTTAGTTAGCCTAATCTTTCATTTACAAAAGTAAAGACCGCAGTAGCCAAGCTTATTACTCCAAAGGTGGTAATTGCTCTCCAAACGGCATCTGTTTTTGTAAACTCCCAAATAGCCAAAATACATAAGACCGTGCATGCAACAAGTGACAGCGAAATAATTATAAAGCTAAAAAGTCTGACCAGTTTAGGGTTTACAATACCTTTTTTCTCTCTTTTGAGGCGGTCCTTTTCTTCTATCATATTTTTCATCTATTCAATATCCTACTTAACTAGTAATTAGGGAATTCTAAGGCGCTAAGATAAAAAACAAGTGAACACAATCATCGCTCTTATTTAGCACAGGCTAAACGACTTAAATTAGGCGTTCAACCTTTCCTACATGTAAGGTCTTATGCATTGAAATTTAGCACTGTACTTGCGGTAATAATAAACAGCAATACGATCACTCTTATTAGATTATTATTAAAACCAGGGGAATAGCATCTCAATTTTCTTGACCTTATAGCTATGCATTACATATAAATCTAGGTTTTTGAACATAGTTCCACAAACTAGGACTCCAAAACGGTCTTATAGGAAAGCCCAAGAAAATTTAAATCACGATATCCTTATATAAGAGCACCAAAACATTTAGTTTCCTCTGAGTATTTTATACACCAAACCTTTGGTGAGTTCTTGCCCTTTTGCTTTTTCGCGAATGGAATCGTAGCTAAACCTAAAATCGCAGCCCGTTTTATATTGGCTACAGCCATAGGCTGCTTTTCCTTTAATAATAGTTCCTTTGTTACACTTTGGGCAGCTATTTTCTTCAGACGAATTTGTCGATATTCGAACGCTATTTGCTGTTGATTGTTTTTTAACTTCAAATTTCAGTTTGAAATTCTCATCAAATCTAAGAAGCCCCTCAACAGCTGCATTACTAACTGTAAAGCCTTTTAAATTTACAGTCGACCCTTTTTGTAGCAATCTAATATACTGTGTTTCTGAAATGGATTTACCTTCATATATATACGGAAGAACGAAATCACAAGTTTTTTTAAATTCAGAACAACCATAAGCAGACTTCCCTTTAAGAATAGCACCATGCTTACATTTAGGGCATTTTTCAGAGGTTATTCCTAATATTTTCTTTGCTATTTTTTTCTTTGTTGCCCTTTTCTTTGCGCCAACAGGCTTGTTATTTACTGAAGAAATATTAGCTTTCTTTGTTTCGCTTCTAACTTCGTACACCAATCGATCTACCATCTGCTTCATTTGTTTAATAAAACTTCCAGCACTAAAGGCCCCTTTTTCAATATCTTTTAACTGCTTTTCCCATTTTCCAGTAAGCTCAGCAGACTTTAATAATTCATTTTGAATCGCCCCGATTAATTGAATGCCAGTAATTGTTGGAATTACTTGTTTTTTATTGCGTTTTATATATTTTCTTCGGAATAAAGTTTCAATAATATTAGCTCGTGTAGAAGGGCGGCCAATACCATTTTCTTTCATAATTTCACGAAGTTCATCATCGTCAATCTGCTTTCCTGCGGTTTCCATCGCACGTAGCAGTGATGCCTCCGTAAATTGGTTTGGTGGCTTGGTTTGCTTTTCTAAAAACGACGGTTGGTGTGGTCCTTTTTCACCTTTCTTAAATGTTGGCAACATTCCTGTTTTTTTTGGCGAGTCAGCTGCCTCGAACACAATTTTCCATCCTTTTTCTAGAATCTCTTTTCCTGTAGTTTTAAACTTTATTTTTTCTGCTTTTCCAATAACGGTGGTATTAGATACTTTGCAATCTGGATAAAACACAGCAATGAAGCGAAGCACGATACTATGGTAAACCTGCTGCTGGTTGTATTGCAAATTAATTTGAACACCTGTTGGAATAATAGCGTGGTGATCTGTAACTTTACTATCGTCGAAAACCTTTTTTGTTTTCTTTATCTTATTACCCAGTAGAAACTGAGTTAAAAGAGAGTATTTAGTTAATTTTTTTAATATTCCTGCAACTTTTGGGTACACATCATTGGGTAAAAATGTGGTATCTACTCTGGGGTAGGTTACTACTTTTTGCTCGTATAATTTCTGAACAATCTTTAACGTTTCGTCTGCAGTAAAACCAAATTTAGTATTACAATAGACTTGTAAGCCTGTTAAATCAAATAGCCTTGGCGCATATTCATTGCCAGCTTTTTTTACCGTAGAAACAATTTCGAAATCGTGTTCTTTTACAATATTCGACAGCTTCTCTCCATCTTCAACTTTAAGAAAACGCCCCTCTTCGTAGCTAAATAAAGTATCGCGATAGCGGGTTTGCAATTCCCAATAAGGCTGCGGTTTAAAGCCCTCTATCTCTTTAAACCGGTTAACTAACATGCCTAATGTTGGTGTTTGCACACGACCAACCGATAATACTTGTTTGTAACCACCATGTTTTAATGTGTATAAACGTGTTGCATTCATACCTAAAAGCCAATCTCCAATGGCACGAGAAAAACCTGCATAATATAGGTTATCGTAATCTGCAGAAGGTTTTAAGTTTTTAAAACCTTCTTTTATGGCTTCGGTTGTAAGTGAAGAAATCCAAAGCCTCTCAACCTTTCCTTTATAATTTGCTTGGTTTAAAACCCAACGTTGTATTAATTCTCCTTCTTGCCCAGCATCACCACAATTTACAACAACATCTGCTTTATCGAATAATTGTTTTATAATCTTGAACTGTTTTCTAATACCAGAATCTTGAGATACTTTCGTTTCAAAGCGCTCTGGTAGCATTGGCAAATTGTTTAAATCCCAACTTTTCCAATGCGGTTTGTAATCGTTTGGCTCCTTAAGTGTACAAAGGTGACCAAAAGTATAAGTTACGGCGTAGCCATTGCCTTCGTAATACCCATCACGTTTCGTGGTAGCCCCTAGAACGGCGGCAATTTCTCGCGCTACAGATGGTTTTTCGGCAATACAGACTTTCATTTAATATGTTGTAATTAAAAGATACGAAGTAAAGGTGTAAACTGCAGGGTTGTTCTTTATCATTGTCATCTTTAATTTGAACTTTGTTAGCTTGTTCATATGATTTTGAATTAATTTCGTTTCACTTCCCCTTCAAAATTTTCTATAAAGGCGCTCCATTGATCAAGCTCCTTTAAAATAACCAATTGATGCGTAGTATGAAACTAGTATTTTTCATTGCTCTTTAAATTAAATTTTAGCCCTTTTTGTTTTCTCCGATCGCAACCATGCCATACACTAAGATAGGATAAAGAACGATTCAAAAAATAAATGCTTTTGGAGTCACCCTGCCCTATGTATACAATATCAGCGCCTCGTTTATCTTACTGCTAAGTACTAGACTTACTATAAACCTTAGCCAGCATTTTTTTTTATAAACACCAACCTTTATTTGGTCTATTTCGATCCTGTCTCGTCACTATCTTTTCGCATTTTAATATATCTAGCTACCAAGCGCACCCCTAATCTGGCAAACAAGATAATAGCTATAATGATGACTATGTTGAATCCATCCATACGTTTTCATTCGTTATCCGCCTCTTTTAATTGCCCTTTAGCTCTATTGAAACAGTATTCAATGTAATCAAAGATATCTTCATACGCTTAGGTTTTAACCTTTTTCAAAAATTACACCTGGTGAATCGACTAAAAACCTCTTTTCTTCGGTCAAGTGTTTTTGACGCTGACTACCGTTATCGATGCTTTTTTACACTTCATCAGAACTTGTGTTAGTTATCGAGTATTTAGCCTCGTTAAGCGAATCAAACCCCCTCATAATGGGGTCTGCGCGTTTTATATATGTAAAACAAACAGTCATGAAAACTATCGCAACTTTAATTTTTATTCTTTTTATCGGAGTAGCTGCACAAGCTCAAAATACAACTGAGCAAATTACAATTGACGCTATTGAAATGACGACAGTAACTTCTACTGAAAACAAAGAAGTTACTTTAGAAAAAACGAATGAAGTTGCTCGTTTATACAAATACAAAAATTCTCGTGTAAAGAAAGCTTTATCTTTTACTACCAAGAGAAATAAGGCTATCATGGCTTAATAAAATTTCTACCCTAATAAGCTAATCTCTTTTATTTAAAACTGTGCCTATCCATACTCTTTGACAATGTCTTCATTCAATGTAGTTTCTGATCATTGCTATTTTATCGCTTCGCGATAAACATCATGTACAAAGCACCCTATATTATCTCATAATTGATCCTATATTTAAACTTTAACTGGTTTCATTAATTAGATCTACTATTGTTTAAAAACTGCTTTGGCTTGACCGTTCAAAAAGATAGGTCATTCCTTTAGATTCTAATCAACAGCATAGCCAACAAGATTATATTTAAAATTCATTTTTCTCAACTTCTAGTGCGAGTTAATTTTTCTTTTAAAGATGATCATCATTAAAATCATAGCCGTAAATTTATGTAGCGTTTAAAAATTATTCATGGTTCACCCAGAACAGTACTAGGTCAAACTAGCGATAGCGGCGCATTGAGACTCATTTTATTTATAAAATATCTGATGCCATAGTAGCTCGTCTTTTCTTGCTGATTCCTATTTTTACAAAAACAAACAGCCCATGCTTCATTTAAAATTAGCAACAGACCCGCGTTGGGTTAATATTGTTGAAAAAAATATAGAAGAAATACTAACCGACCATGCATGGTGTGAACAGAAGGCCGCTACTAATGCGATTACTATAATTACACTTAATTCTGAATACCCCGATCTAGTTACCGATTTACTTCTTTTAGCCCAAGAAGAATTAGAACACTTTCAAATGGTACATGATATCATTAAAAAGCGCGGTTACACCTTAGGCAGAGAACGCAAAGACAGTTATGTTAACGAGCTTTATAAGTTTATGAATAAAGGCGGTAGCAGACTGAAATCGATGGTTGATAGGCTCTTATTTTCTGCTATGATCGAAGCGAGAAGCTGCGAACGTTTTAAACTACTTTCCGAAGAAATAAAAGACCCAGAACTTTCTAAATTCTACCACGATTTAATGATTAGCGAAGCAGGACACTACACCACTTTTATTGGCTTTGCTCGTAAATACGGCACAAATATAGATGTAGACAAACGCTGGCAAGAGCTTGTTGCATTTGAAGCTGAAGTGATTAAAAACTACGGAAAAGAAGAAACAATACACGGATAAAAACTGGCTTCGAAAGCAAGTTTTATAAAGACCTATGAATTGCTATTTTATTAGTCTTTTAACAGAAAAAACATTCAGATCTTATATAAATTTTCTGATCTATAGTCTATAAACATCATACCTAAATTATACCGTTGTGCCATTTCAGAAGAGATTTGATTAAATTTTTAAGGTAACTTTATAAAAAACAAATACATTCCTCAATAACTTAAATAAGGCTATTAATATGCAACTAATTCTTAGAATTTTAATATTTATATTTTTCATTTCAGCGATTTCTTGCGTTGAGAAAAACCTTAATACTGAGGCAAATCAAATGCTAAATAATCGACAAATTTCCGAACAAACTACAGACCTTGCACAGGGCGATATCAATCAAACAATATATGTGCCGATCTATTCTGAAATTTACAATCGCACCAAGGAATCTCGGGTATTACTGACCGCTACGCTAAGCATCCGCAACACAAGTGAAACAGACACATTATTCATAAGCCGCGTGGCTTATTTTAATACTGAAGGAACCTTGGTAAGACAATATGTTGAGCAGTCGATTTATCTGAAACCTATGGAGACGGTTGATTATGTGATTGCAGAAAAAGACGAAGTAGGAGGTGCAGGTGCAAACTTTTTGATAGATTGGTATGCAAATAAACCAATTAAACCATTATTTCAAGCAGTGATGATGGGCGCAGTAAGCAATCAAGCTTTCTCATTCACTACTGAAGGCCTCAATGTGAAATAAACCTGTTCTGTTTCAGATTCATTACGCATTATTTCTTATGTATCAGATTCATCATTTTTACAGCCGTAAACTTTGCATAGCATCACTAACAGCTACGATAGCCATACTTTGAAATTCACGTATACAATACTACTGAAAAAGTCAATCTGTGTTAGAAATGACGTAGACTCTTGCTTCATCCTTTCTTTAATAATAAGAAATAAGGCTCCTTTTAATAAAAAAGACCCTCTTAATTAGTTTTGGCATTAAATAGTATCAAGTAGACTAACTAGAAATATAAAGACCAAAAAGTTAATATGTTTCACCCATCTGCTTCCTAAAACCATAAAAGCCAACTTCTAAAATTGGCGTTTTACGCTGTAAAGACTTATCAATCGAGCTCAGATAAGTCTTCTTCTGTCTGCTTAGTTTTTTAATTTTTTCGATTTATTCCAATAAAAAAGCCTCTTGTTTCCAAGAAGCTTTCCTCTGTACAGGCGGAGAGACTCGAACTCTCACACCTTGCGGCACTAGATCCTAAGTCTAGCGATTATATGATTCATAAGAAATCACAAAATACATTAAAACCTTAAAATACACATTATAAGTTGTTTGAACTACATTTTAATATCATTAAATATCATTGAATATCAAATATAGTGTTACCTATGTGTTACCTAAATTCTTTATATTTGAATAAATGTTAAGACAATGAGCACCTTAAAAACAGTTTTACATCCAAAAAAAGATAAAAACGGAAATAACATTTACCGATTAACTCTACGTCTTACAGTTAACAGAAAACGATGTTATTATCAACTAGCTCAAAACATAGATCGTGAACATTGGGATGCTCCTGCTGAAAAACTAAAGTCAAATCATCCAAAGCACAAACAACTCAATCGTCTGATAAGGAAAAAATATGATGAAATAGAAGATTATATTTTGGAAATGGAATCCTCCAAAAAAAGCTACACAGCTAAGCAAGTAATGGATGTCATCAAAAAAAACAAAGAGAAATTATCTTTTTTTGAATTAGCAGAAGAACATACTGAAGACTTAATTAAATCGAACAAACACAACAGAGCAGTATCAGATAAAAGTAAAATTAATAGAATTAAAGAATTTGTTAAGAATAAGAATTTGTCATTTGAAGAAATTGACGAGCAATTACTAAACAAAATGAAAATTGACTTCGCTAATAATGGAAACCTATCAGAAAGGTCTATAATGAACATTTTTGTTCTAGTACGGCTACTATTCAATAATGCTATTCGAAAAAATTTAGTTGATCAAAAATTTTACCCTTTTGGCAAGGGTAAAATAAAAATAAAATATCCAGAAACTATAAAAATCGGTCTTGATGAAACAGAAATTCGTAAAATTCAAGAAGTAGATTTATCAGAATACCCAGAAATATCAAATACTAGAAACATTTTTCTTTTCTCTTTTTACTTGGCAGGAATCAGGATTGGAGACGTTCTACAAATGCAGTGGAAAGACATTGTTGACGGCAGGATATATTACAAAATGGGCAAAAACAACAAAACAGTTTCTTTGAAAATTCCACCACAGGTAATAGCAATATTATCGAGCTATAAACAAGAAAAAAATACGAACTTAGATTATATTTTTCCAGAACTTAAAAAAATTTCCAGCAACGACGCAAAGGAAATATATACAAAAACAAAAACCGCAATTAAAAAATTAAACAAAAATTTAAAGTCACTAGCTGAATTGGCTAAAATTGACAAAAAAATTACAAATCATATTGCCAGACACTCGTTTGGGAATATTGCAGGTGATAAAATTTCACCTCAGATGCTTCAGAAATTGTATCGTCACACACATCTTAGCACCACTATGGGCTACCAAGGTAATTTTATTCACAAAAGTGCTGATGATGCATTAGACTCAATTATTTCTTTTTAAAATGAACCCAACATTTTAATAACAATTACTTATTCTAAAAACAATCAATAATGATAGACAAAGAAAAAATAAATGTAAACGAAACTGATGGTAATTTTGGACTTCTCGCAGCTGCATTCAAATATTTAATAGCAACTTGGATTAGAGAGATAAACTGTGATGGAGGAAATTTTGATTTTGACTCACAAGATTCCTATTGTACATTTTATCAAGGGGTTTTACTTCCATCCAGATTGAATGAAAAGATTTTTCCGGAGATAGATAAAGAGGAGCGACAAGTTATGATGGACGTGTTAAGGCCTAATTTGGTTAAGACTATTGAATTATATGAAACTTATAAAGATCTATTTGATTCTTTGAATAGGCAGAGCTTAAGGCTAAGTAAATTCAGAGAAAAGGAATTTAAAGACAGTAACAAAAGTGATGATGAACTTAATGATATTTTTATTGCAAATGCAGAGTTAAAAGATAGAGCTACCTATTATGATTCATCACTTTACAAAGAGGTAGGTTTCCTTGACAATAATTTTCATGAAAAAATATACAATTACTGCATTTATGTACTTAGTATGATGGATAATAGGTTTTCTAGTTATGATAAAAGTGATGAAAATTTTATGAATATTTATCATGATTCCTTTTTTAACATGGGCGTAATTTACCACGTTCATAGTAATTTCAACAGCCTCCTTTTTGAAGATATTCCAGAGTTAAAATTATTTAAGGTTCTTAATCTCCAAAATATTTACCCAATATTAAGAATCAATGACAAACAGAAATTTATGTACTTAATCTATAAATTGAGTTTGCTCTTGCCTAACGAAACCGGTGATAAATGGGTTGCTGGAATTATCAAAGAAATAAATATCTCCAAAAAACACTACGCAAGTAAGTATAAGGCCGTTACTTGGTCAAACGCCACCAGAGAACAAAAGAACTTCGCTGGAGAGCTTGACATCTTATTTAAGGAAAGTATAGCCCCCCTAGTATCATAAAGTCTTTTTTGATTTCGAAGTCCACTCATAATCCTCGTTATCCACATATTATAATTACGTAACAATTTTGTAATCAGTATTTTACGATTTATAATCAAACTGTATTTCCACTTCATTTCCACCCTACCTCCTCTCTAAATTTGTTTTGTTCAAACGCATTTAATAATGAATGGGTTGCGACATTAAACATAAAAACATTCTATGGATTTAGAGACAATTAAAGAAAAGTCACTCTTTCAGCTAACTGTTGAGGAATACCTGTTTCTTCAAGGAAATATGAAAAATAACAACAGAACAGCTGAAGAAACAATAGCACGTCCCAAGAAAAAATACGTCTACGGTATTCGAGGCATAGCCAGTTTACTTGGATGTAGTATTGCTTCCGCCAATAGGTTAAAGAGAGAGGGAATAATCAATGAAGCCATAATTCAAAACGGTAGAAAAATAATTACCGATGCAGATATGGCTCTGGAATTGATGAAAAAACATCAGCTAAAAAAATAAAAGTGATGGCTTGAGACCATCACTTTTATTTATTCTTTAACCCAGCTACCGATTGAATTGCTGAAACATTTGAATGGTAGTTAGTAATAATAATAGACATGCAAGATAATGAAAAAAAAGGACGAATCAGTAAGGCTGATTTGCACATAGATTACTCAAAGAATGTAGAGAATAATCCAAACCCATTCCCTATTGATGTATTTCCTGAAAGTCTTCGTCAGATAGCTTTAGAAGCAAATGATAAATACCAGTTCCCAATAGATTATTTGGGTTCAGGTATTTTAGCTGCTGCATCTACCGCTATTGGCTTGAAATATAGATTGGCTGTCAAAGAAGGCTGGGAGCAAAAGATAAATCTATTTACAGTAATAGTAGGTCGACCAGGAGATTCGAAAAGCCACGCACTTAAGTTTTGCTTTAATCCAATTCTAGAAAGAGATAGCTCCCATTTTCAAGAATACTCTAAACTAATCCAAGAATACGAGAATGATAAGGAGAATAAAGGGAGTAATGATAAGCCTGTCTTAAGAAAAAGCTTGATTAGTGACTTTACACCAGAAGCGCTAATAACGGTTCATAACAATAATAAAAATGGAATTTGCATTTATGTTGATGAGCTAAATGGTTGGCTAAAAAACTTTAATAGATATAATAATTCGGGGGAGGCAGAAACCTATTTAAGCTTATGGAGTGGTACACCAATTTCTATAGATCGTGCATCTGGCAAGAGTTTTAGAATTGATAATCCATTTGTTGGTGTTATTGGAAGCACCCAAATTTCTGTTTTAAAGCAATTTGCTATGGGCGGTAGAGGCTCAAACGGTTTTATGGATAGGCTTCTTTTTGTATATCCACATGAACTAAAAACTATTAAATGGAACATTGAAAATGTTGACCCTAACCTAATATCTAGTTATCATTCGATAATTAATAAGTTGATACATGAAGAATATAATTTTGAATCTCTTCCTATCGAAGAAAAAGCCAAAGAGTTCCTCTTTGCTTGGCAAAACAAAAGATTGAATGATTATTTATTTGATTATGAACGAAGCATAGAAATAAAACTTCAAGAATATGTACTACGTTTTGCCTTAATACTACAATTACTATTTTTTTCTACCAATGAAGCAGGTAATATTCAAGTTGAAATGAATGCTATCAAAGGAGCATTAAAGCTATTTCACTATTTCAGAGCCAACGCCATAAAAGTTAGAGCACAGACAACTTCTTGTGAATACTTAGAATCTCTTTCCGGCTTGCAACAAACAATATATAGTGAACTACCCAAAGCATTCACCACAGCTCAAGGTATAAAAATAGCATGCAAGAACGATAAGGAAGGTAAACCTAGAGTAAGTGAAAGGCAGTTCAAAACTTATCTGAATGACAGGAAACTTTTCAAAAAAGAGAAAAGAGGAAAATATACAAAAGTTATATAAGAGTGCATTTACTTCACTTGCTTCATTTCAAGAGCTAATCAACTGAAATCATGCTTGTTAAGAATTGTTTTTTGTGAAGCGTTAGTGCAGTAAGTGCAATTGTTGTGAAATAAATTTATAGCCTGTAGAGCCCATGCTTATTGGCTTGTGAACTAAATGAAGTAAGTGAAGTGTATAGATATTCCCTAGATAAGAAATCAAAGAAATTCGTTTGCCCTAAATGCGGTAAGAAACGATTGGTTAAGTATGTTGATAATCTCACAGGAGATTATCTAGATGATATAGTAGGTCGCTGTGATCGAGAAGTAAACTGCAGCTATCATTTTACACCCAAACTACATTTTGCTGATTATAACATAAAGTATAACTCTTTTTTAATTGAAAATAAACAAGTAGTAAAAGAACAATTAAAACCCACTTTTCATAATAATGAATTACTACAAGAGAGTTTAAAATATTATGATAGCAACAACTTCTTTTTCTTTTTAGATAGCATTTTAGGTCCTGAAAATTGTAAATCAATAATTGAAGATTACAAAATTGGTACAGCAAATTACTGGAACAATGGAACCATATTTTGGCAGCTAGATTTAGATGGTAAAATCAAAGCAGGAAAAATTATTATCTATCAAAAAACAGGCAAGCGAACTAAGTATATCAATTGGGTGCATTCACATCTTAAAAAGAAAGGAACGCTATCAGTTTTCAATCTCCAGCAATGCCTTTTTGGAGAACACTTATTAAAAGAAAACAAGAAGCCAGTAGCCATTGTTGAATCCGAAAAAACAGCATGCATAATGAGCCAGTTATTTTGCAAATATACTTGGCTAGCAACTGGTAGTCTAGGAGGTTTGACAGAAGAAAAAATCGCATGTTTAAAACAACGCAAAGTTGTTCTTTATCCTGATTTAGGAATTCAAAACAATGGTCAAACCCCCTTTGATATTTGGACTAAAAAAGCGAATCATTTTGCGAAGGAGGGATTTGATATATCTGTTTCTGATTTACTAGAAAATAGCGCAACAGACAATCAAAAAAGCAATGGTCTGGATATCGCCGATTACTTTTTAGTGGAAAACAAATTAATCAACCTGGGGCCGATTCCTAAAGTGAATTCTAACATGGAAGAATTATTAATCAGAAATAACAACTTAAAAATACTTGTCGATGCATTCGATTTAGTAGAACACGTTAACTATCCGTCTGAGTGATAGCCAGTCGTGGGAAAGGTGCACACTATGTGCACACCTTCCCCGCCTGGCTCTATTCGCTCCTTCGGGCTTATACAGAAAAGAATATGAATACATCAAAGAAAAAAGAAAGGGTTGTTTTCTATTTTGAGAAAATTGACAAGGACCTCTTATTCAACCATTGTAATCTGATTGGAGTGAAAACATCCTTTTTTGTTCGCAATACGATATTGGAAGAATTAGGAAAACCGGTGATAAAGATTCAGGTAGAAAACGTGAATACCAAGAAGTACGTCTCGGAACTTATTCGTATCGGAGTTAATTTAAATCAAGTAGCTCGAAAATTAAATTCAGGCGCTACATTTTTAATTGCAGACCAAAGAAAAGTCTTAGATGAAATGGAAGCTTTGACAAGTCATATTTTGGAAATAAAATCACAACTATAAAATGGATAAAAAAGATATTGACGCCATATATAATCTCATGCAAAATGTTTCAGACAAGCTTGGCGGCCTTTCTAGTAAAATTGAGTCTAAGAACCATGGGTCTGAAGTTCAAAATATTATTAAAAAACAGGACACTATGATTGCCTATTTGGTGCATTTGACAAATGATATGGAAAAGTCCAACATGACCAAAAGTGAGAATACAAACAACTACAATGAGTATGTTTTGTTCGGTAAAGACTCAACCATGAACAGTCGCATACTTTTCATTTTAGCAAGCCTCATTTTTGTTGCCTGGTTGGGTTTTAAATACTTGGCTCCGATTGTATCGAAACAGGATAAACTGGAATTGGAAAATACAAATTATCGAATGATGTATGAATATTTATACTTGAAAGATACGAGTCAAGAGCCTACGAATTATACCATGCAGCAATTAGCTAAACATATTCAAACCAGAGATGCAAACTTTATAAAGGAGTATAACAAAATGATATCGCAGCACCGATTGACCAAAAGGCGCATGGAATTAGAAAATGAATTGGAAAAATTAAAATGATAGCGAAGCTTCAGACTATATCATATTTAAAAAATGCCTTGGCATACTGCGAAAGAGGTGGAGAATTGCTGGACTCGCACAACTGTCTTGGCACAAGTGACACTATAAATCAGCAAATGAATGCGAACAACGCTCTTAATGACCGATGCTTGAAAAAGAGTTTTCATATCAAAATACGTATAGCTCCAGAGGATAAAGGAATTTTAAACACTCAAGACTGGATTGATATTTCGAAAGATTATGCACGAAAAATCGGTTATGAAAATAATCCTTATGCGGTATATATCCATGCAGAAGGCACGGAGAAAGAACATATACATATCGTTGCATCCCGAATTAAAGAGGATAACACCGCAGTAAACAATAGTTATACACACTATAAAAATCTTGATTTCAGCCGTGAAATTGAAAAAAAATATGATTTGAGAAAAGTCAAAAGGAAGTTGGAGAAACTTCAAAAGCAAGAAATATTCGTTTGTAAAGATAAACGCTTGCCGCTCCTAAAAGAAAAAATAGCAGAAGCTTTGAAGACTTCAAATACTATGAACGCTATGATAGCAAACCTAAAGCAGCAGGGAATAACTTTGAAAGTAGGTCGTGGAGCAACTTTCATTGATAAAGACGGCGTAAGCTTTAAGGGATCGCAAATCGATAGGAAATTTTCATTGAAAGGGCTAGAAATGTCCGTACAAAATAAAGCAGAACATATACAAATTAGAAGGTAGAAAACTATAATTATAGACTTCTACATTTCTATAAAACTATAATACTATATTATGAAAACTATCTTAATAGCTTGTCAGAAAGGCGGGGTCGGTAAAAGCACCTTAACCCTTAATCTTGCCCTTAACCTCCGTAAGAACTGCAGAGTAGCGATACTGGACATGGATTTACAAGGAAGTTTAACACGTTTGGCGGGTACAGTAAATGACCTCCATATTACCACCAACAAATCAATTCTAGAAAGGGACGAAGAATATGATCTTATTTTTATCGACACCCCTCCCTATTTATCGAACGAACTAGACGGTTTAATACGAAGGGCGGATTTGATAATCGTCCCTACAAAAGCTGGAGTCCTCGATTTACTTGCAATTGAAGGAACTATCGATCTTATTTCGAATGCTAGAAAAGAACTAAATACTCTAATCGTACTCAATATGGTAAAACCTAATACTACATTGACCAAAGACATTCAAGTTAGGGTCGAAGCCTACGGTATTACCGTGGCTGAAACACAAGTAAGTGATTTGGTGTCATTTACAAGATCGGTCGTAGTTCAAGGGTTGGGCAATAATAAAGCACAAAGGCAATTGGATAGTTTGACCAAAGAAATGTTAACCGCCCTTCTATAAAAGTAGAATTATAGTATTGTAGAAAACTACATTAAATTAAAAACGATAAAATGAAAAAAGAGAACTTTAGCCAGGCAATTGATCAGGTATTGAAATCCGATAATAAAACAATAGTCCAAAAAGTCAGTCGAGAAAATAAACCTAAAGAGGTTCATGATGAAAAACAGGTTTCTTTTTATATTGAAAGAAAGTTGTTGAAACAACTTAAAATAAAGGCCTTGGAAGAGGGTTTGAATTTTAAGGAAATTATGACGAAAACCATAGAACAGTATCTGGAATGATAACTTTATAATGGAGCGACCAACCCGATAAGTTTTATGGTAGCTTTGGACCCTTAAGGTTCGGCTTCCAGCCGCTTAGAAGAAAGCGGTTGGATACGAATTAAGTTGAAAGAGAATTACCTAAATTTGAAGTCAAACATAGCATTAATGAATATAGGAACATAAAGGAAATATAAAATACAAAAGCGTTTAGCTTTTGATTTGGTTAGGAAAATCGCCAGTTTTTTTAATTCGCCACAATCAAGACTAAGACGCCCACGTTCTGCGTGGGCTGTTCTTGTTTGGCGAATGGGTGTCTGGCGATACCTCCTAAACCTATAAGTTCAGTTCCACGTTTTTTTATGGAAGAAAATTATCCCAACAATTACGAAATTAAGTTCAAGGACAATATTGATGAACGCTCATTGGATATTGTAAAACGATATTGGAGCTTTGATGGGGCCGAATTCAAAGAACGTCCCGGTCAAATATCCAAAGACTTCGGTTGGACCCATAACAAACTCATCCCTGTCCTTAGGGAGAATTCGGCAGTATTGATTTCTTCTACCTGTTTGCATTGCGAAATGTCTTTCGCAACACAGGTCTATTCTCAGAATGAATTTTTAAGCCTTTTAAAAGACTCTTTTCTGTGCCCTAGTTGTGATTTGCTATTACAGGAAAAAAAGGAAGATTTTAGGATAAAGGAAGCTCAACGAATTAAAGAACAGCTAAATCTACAATTAGAAAATGCGGTGAATAAACGATTATGGGAGCAATTCAATCTTGCGGAAAATGTACTACTGCTGAAACTTATAGAATCGAATGAGCTTAAAATTGATTTCGAAAAATTGAAAAAACCTCGATTTAAAGAAGAAAAGGAGCTGTTAGAGCGCTTTACTGATCAAGGACTAATCTTCTGCTTTAAAAAACCTAATAGCTCAAACTATAGCTTTAAATTCTCTAATCGACTAAAGCATAACATCGAAAAGCACATCTCTAAATTAAAGAAGGAAACATCAAAGAAAATACCAAAAGATTGGTCAAGAATCAGCTTTAAACTATTACGAAATAAAACAAGGAAAGATAAGAACACCCCTTTGTTCAGCGGTACCGTTGAATTTAAGCAAGATATAGTAATCAAGGCTGGAACTAAGTGCCTCTATGGGGTATGGTCGAGAGAAGACGAGAATCAATGGTTGACAATTACCCCTGTATCGGATATCATCGTAGCTAAAAACAAAACGATAGAATACGAAGCCGAACCGATACGAACTATTCTCAAGAGGTTTTTAAATAATCAGGATTTTATAGAGTAATCAGGCTCATCGCACTTTATAGTATTAGTTTGGTAAGGATTTGGGACTATGCTTAGGAAACTAATGACGTTACTTAATTATATAAATTCAATGTTGAAGGGATGCCTTTCTACTCCAAAATTAGTAGACATAAAAAAGCTGATAGACCGCTCAAAGTATATCAGCTCTTTAGGTTCCTATGTTTAATAAAATGTACTACCGACAACTGAAATTATGAGCGCTGAACTCCTTGTTTCATTAGTTAGCATAATGCTGACTGCTGTAGGTTTGAGAAAAGATAAGTAATTACAAAACTATGATGACTGCTAACAATACAAACCATACAATAATGTAAGCTTTTAGGAAGTTGAACTTCCTATCCATCTTATAAATCATTGAATCTATTTTACTTATTACTTCATCTGTTCCGTTACTCATATCGATATTATTTTTATTGTTTTATCTTCTTTTTTTGCAAGTGAAATCATCGATTTGGTGCCTTTACTTTCTCCGTTCCAAAAAGCTAATAAATGGGTGCAGTTCTTAGCCATTACAGCATTCCTTCTCGGACCTGCGGCTCTGCCATACTTTGACCAGTCAGCTTTAAATATTTCAACCAGCAGGTTGTTTTCGCTGGCGTATCTTTCGCCTAGAGCATCCACACCTTTTGCACCGCCAGAAACAATGATTATTTCAGATGGTTCTATTTCAGAAATAAAGATATCAGCTTCTTTTTTTACAAGCTCATAATCATTAAAATCACGTCCGCCGGCTATTACTACTTTCATAAACTTCTAAATTTGCTTTGAAACATTGCTATACCGGTTAAGACTATCACCAGCCACAAAACTAGCAATGTCAATAGTCTTATTGTTAAGCGAATCATATTGGATTTCGACCCAAAAGTAAAACAGGGAATATAGCACGTACTTTATACTTCCCTCGGTAACGGTATCCACAAACTGTCCTTCATTATAGGTCATCGAGTATCTATCTTCTAGCGGTAAGATGTTGAATTCGTAAATCCCCATATAAACTATAATATAGATTTTGTTCAAGTAAGTGTGATGAGCTAAGATAAAAAAATAAGTAACACTTTCCTTGGTATTATTTAGTGATAGTTATGCGACTTAAATACGGCTATATAACATCCCTTTTTTGAATTTTCTAGGAAGTTAATAAAAATCCCAGAGCACCTTAAACTCTTTCCAAAAGGTAAGATTTATGTGCCATAAAACATTTCAATAATTGAAGATTATCCGAACAAGCCTTGCTGCGGTTTCCCTTCGTATTCTATTCTTATTTCAGGATAATGAATGGGTGATGTAATGTCAACTCTGTTAGAATCAACTTTATTTGAATACAAATCTCTACTGATGGGTTGGGCGTAAATAAGTTCGTCAGGCATATCATTCTCAATAATGTGCTCTAAATCCTTTCTTTTAGCGGAACCGTCCACCCAATCCTTGATTTGTTCGTCGTTTAATATGACAGGTCTTCTCTTTTTGGTATGGTGTATCTTCTCAAAAAGTGGTGTTGCTGGTTTTGTCAATACGGCAAATGTCGCTTGGCCATCATTGGTGAAGTTGTAAATGCCTGCTAGATTTATAATTCCCTTGTCCTTCCTTTCAAAATGAAAAGGAATCGAAAACGGTTTTTTTACATCCAAAACCCTATATGGTTCAAAAAAACCTGTAACCGGAACGACACACCTCCGATGTAACGCACTTTCCATAAAGTGGTCGGAAATGAACATTTTTTCGATGGTGGCATTTAGCCCAGACCCATACCCTATTGTTTCCTTGTAAAAATCCTCGATTTGCGAGCCTGATTTCCAAGAAGGAACAAACCCCCACATTAAGGGCGTGAGAAATTTTGGGTTTTCTTGGGGCAGAATCCACATCAGCGGATGCAATGACTGTTTTGTTCCTTCGTTTACAATTTGTTTTGCGAAACCGTTGATATGGTATCTTGTCAAATCTTCTTCCAGAAGGTATTCGGGCAGTTTGGCAACAGCTCCATAATGCTCTTCCAATTTTTTAGCTTTTTCGGCCATTGCCGCTGAGTAACACATATTAATCCTTTTGGGCTTGGTACTTTATAAAATCTATAATCACAATTTAGAAAAAAATGTTGAAAAGTTAATTCGTATAATTTAGGAAATATTCCATAATTTTGGAATATGTCCAAAGAAATATTTAAAAACTCTGATAACAATGCTATTCGTCAATTGCTCACAGAGATAGGTAAGGAGAGGTACGAAGCGGCCTTAATGGATGCCGGACTATCAGAAATGAAACCTATAGGATTGGATGGTTTTTATGTTGAATGGGAAGATAAAAATGTAACTCTTTTTTATATGTATCCTAGTGGAACTGTTTTTGAATTAATGGATGTTCTAGGGTATTGGGGCGTACCCAACTTAGGATGGGAAAGGCTAAGAAAAGAGACTAAGAAATGAAAATGTACAGACAAGAAAAACTACTCGACAAGCTATTAAAATTCAGGTTTAAAAAGCATGGTTTTGATCTTATAAAAGTTGAATGTTATGATAGGTTCGACGGTGATAAATTTATGTGCCGCCTAGAGGTCTTCAAAGGTGGTAAGGGAATCGAGCGTCGCATAATGAAACACGAAGGGCAATTAACGGAATCTTTTGTTACCGATGCCGAGGAAAGGTTAAAGCGAATACTCACGCTAGAATAATTATATATGACACTATTAGCATTAGTGTCAAGTTTAACTTGATATTAGAAGCGCAAGAGGTAGTTTCTCAAAACTAAACTGCTAGAATACTTGACAAAACTTTCTACCATTGTCAGGTTTCACAATTACGCATACATTTCTAACTCTTTACAAAAAGCGGATTTTGTAAAGAGTGTGA
>CALHGE010000042.1 GCA_938029725.1 uncultured Flavobacteriaceae bacterium | reverse complement strand
ATAGTTCATAACATTAGGGGTTTTAATTATGATTCAAATGTACAGCGCAAGGTGAGGTGAAAAACGCAGTTGTTGTCAAAACGGCTTTTTATGATGTCAACTAAGCCTATGTTGTGGAATAGCGTTTTCACTCATCGGATTAATATTCTTTTCACCGATTGCGGCTATTTTTTAAGTAGTATTGGAAACTTTCGAAATGTAAATTTTGATTCGAAATTGGGCTTGAAAAAGAGATGTGAATTGCGTCACATCCCTCGTAATTTCTTTTTGCTCTATTTCGTTAAGGGTATCAGTTTCTAATAATCTTATAGCTAGTAGTTTTGTTGAATGTACTAACATTTAAAATGTAAATACCTTTTGCCAACCCGCTTACTTGAATTTTTACTTGGTTATCAACTACCTCATAGAGCGCAGAAGATACTCGGGTACCGCGCATAGCAAATAGCGAAACAACTAGCTCAGTTTCTACACCGCCTTCAAGATTGATTGTAAGTTCATCACCTTCAACCGGGTTAGGGTAAATAGCGACCTTAGGGTTAACTGCAAATATTTCTTCATATATCGTATCACAATCTCTACCAGAGCTGACTTGTAAGTTGTTGACGGTTTCAGTAAGGTTTAAAGTCACTTCATCTGAAGAAACGGTTTGAGTTTCATCATTCAAGGTGACCTCGTAAGTTTCGCTTCCGCTTAAGGTTAAGGTTACTTCTAGCCTAGCGTAGTCAACCACTGTTTCTACGGAAAACGCTTCAGAAGGTTCAACTGTAATATCAAAGCATCCAACATAATCGGGTTCACCATCTACGGTAATACAAACGGAGTACACTCCTGCATCCAAATCTTCAAAAAGTACAGCTCCTATGAAGTCTTTTGAAATGCCAAAAGCACTTCCCGATAGGGTAGCTTGATATCTGTAATCTTGTGTCGCATCAATTTTAATGCCTCCTTTATTTGCTTCACAAGATGGAACATTGGTAAACACATAGTTCGTTTCAGCTAAATTAAATGTGCTGGTGAGAGCATCACAAACATCACCAATTCCATCATTGTCTGAATCTAATTGATCTGTATTGGGGGTATTCGGGCAGTTGTCATCAGCATTGAGAATTCCATCGCTATCTAAATCATCTGCAGTACTATCACAAATATCGCCTATACCATCATTATCTGAATCAGCTTGATTCGGGTTTGCTAGCAAAGGACAGTTATCATCAACATCAAAAACTCCGTCTTCGTCATCATCGCTATCGCAAATATCGCCTATGCCATCATTATCAGTATCTAATTGATCAGGGTTGTAGTTTAAAGGACAATTATCTATCGTATCAATAATAGTGTCATTGTCATCGTCATTATCACAAACATCGCCAATTCCATCATTATCAGAATCTAATTGATCTGCATTTGGGGTATTCGGGCAGTTGTCATCAGTATTGAGAATTCCATCGCTATCTAAATCATCTGCAGTACTATCACAAATATCGCCTATACCATCATTATCTGAATCAGCTTGATTCGGGTTTGCTAGCAACGGACAGTTATCATCAACATCAAAAACTCCGTCTTCGTCATCATCCCTATCACAAACATCGCCTATACCATCATTGTCTGTATCTAGTTGATCAGGGTTGTAGGTTAAAGGACAATTATCTATCGTATCAATAATAGTGTCATTGTCATCGTCATTATCACAAACATCGCCAATACCGTCGCCATCAGTATCTTCTTGATCTGCGTTAGCTATATCAGCACAATTATCATTTGTATTTACTATTTCGTCACCATCAGGGTCATTTGGATCTTCGCAAACATCACCAATACCATCTCCATCGCTATCTGCTTGATCTGCATTTGGTGTTAATGGGCAGTTGTCATCAACATCTAAGATGCCATCACCATCGTCATCAGTATCACAAACATCACCCATGGCATCGCCATCAGTATTCAACTGATCAGCATTACTAGTTAATGGGCAGTTGTCATTAATATCTAAAATACCATCATTGTCATCATCATCATTTACTGCGGGCGTACCTTCAATAACTAAATCATCGATAACCACACCTTCTTGAGTTATAGATTGGTCAGATTGAAATACAAAGCGGAACATAATGTTATCTGCATTGGTGAGGTCGGTTTCATTAGCAGCATTGGCTGTAAAATCATAGGCGTACTCGGTAAAGCTACTATTGGTACCTGTCCACTGTTGACCAGGACATATTTGACAAACCGTTTCACTAGGTGCTCTATTGCTATTATACCAATTTGGTTGACTTGTACTCGACCCCAATAAGGTCCAACTTTCACCAGCATTTTGTGAATACTCAACAAAAAGAACATCAAAGTTATTTTCTAAATCATAAGCCATTTTAAACTTTAAAACGGGAGTTTCGATACTAGAAAAATCATAACAATTGCTAACTAAGAAACTTTTCTTTAGGTCTGGGTGGTTTCCGCTTAGCACTGTTGCATAGGCATTCGTTCCTGATGCGGCGGCGCCCAAGACTGAACCACTTGGCGCTCCTCTTTCCCATACTGAACCATCGTTTGATTGATCATATGCGATCAATACGTCATTGAGCGTTTCAAAAGAATTTACTTGAGCCGCAACCCCAGAAACATTTGCAAAGAAGTTTCTAAAAATGGTGTTGTTGCTTGGTAAATTGTCATTTGCTATTTGCGCAATAATTTCAAGAGTAGTATCTCCTGTGGCCGTAAATGTGATATCCGCTAAATTTATTGTTGTCGTTTCTTGTGGGGCCAAGATATTTGAGAAGGATTGAGTTTCTTGAGTTCCGTTATTAACTCGGTATAGAATATCAAATCCTGAAATACTATTTAAACCGCCGTTTTTAACTTCTATAGCTGGAGCTATACTGCCACATTCTAAGCTTCCTTCTTCAAGAGAAATCGAAACCAATACAAGGTCATTTTGTGGAGTTTGAACCGAATACTGACCAGAAATTGAATACTGGCCAAGGGAAGCATAATCAGAATATCCGGTATCGACAGTACCCGCTCCTACGCCTTGAATTTCAAGAAAATACAGGCCTGCAGAAAGATTCGAAGTAATAGAAGCAGAAAGACCTGAGGGGTTACTAAGAGCAACTTCCACACCGTTTGCATCTAATAATCTAACTTGAATATCTAGATTCGGATGAACATCATGTGGGCTAAAATTGAAAGTAGCTGTACCTGCCTCTGCTAAAAATGAGAACATATCAATGTCATCTCTTGAATGAATAACACCGGTATTATTGGCAGCCAATACGTTTCCTCCTGCATCAGCTTCAATATCGGTTGCCATAGTAGCATTGCTACTATGATCATCAGTAATAAAACCGAAATTGTTTACTCCGCCTCCGATAATTTGAAGATCGTTTTGCATGTTGGTAGCATTCGAATATTCACCTAGACTCCACTGTGCTACTGTTTTACTCAAACTAAAACCCATAATAGGTGCCCAGTTAGCATGACCTTCGTAATATTCAGTAGAACCTTTTCCGTCATGGTCAAGACCCATTGTATGACCGATTTCGTGAGAACCGGTATCACCTGCCTGTTTTCCAGTAAAAATATTGTAGACCCAAGCAGGATCATCATTATTTCTAGAAAAAGAATCGAGTAGGGCAACACCGCCAGAACCGGGTTCCGCATCATCAGTAGGTGTGAAAATACACATCATTCTATGATCTTTAGGTGTTGCTTCAAAAACAGAACGATCAGTAACTACATTCACATCGAACGGACTAAAATCTTCGGCCATTACTTCCCAGGCAATTATGATTTCGGTATCTGATAGGCCAGAAGCTTGAGCGATTATGGTTGCGCCTGAGTTCCAATATGTGCCTGATACTGTTTCTCCATCAAAATCTAAATATATAACGGCAGGGGCTCCTGGTCTACTTTGTAAAGTTGTTGAAAGAATTTTACTTGAAATAGTTGATGCATTTTTCTGTTGCGTCGCCGTTCCTTTTGCCTTGTCAAAAGCGATACAAAGAATCGCATTGATGTCGGTCTCTTCTATAAAAACAGTATGGGCTTTATTTGTAAATAGACGATAGGCTTTGTTTTCTGCCCTTTCTATAATATGGCCCTCAAGCTTACCATTGGTATAAGAAAAGCGAAAAGATGCATCTGCTTTATTGTTTACAGAGCCGATATAAGATATTGTTCCTTTTTCTTGATTTTTTACTTTCAGATTTAGTGTAAATGTTTTTGAACTAGATAGCTGAATTGTTATAGGAGCAGTGCTTTTGCTCGTTTTGTTGGTTGTAGAAAAACCGTCAATAAAGCTTCTTGAATTGTTAGCTACTACGATTGGATTTTGGTTCTGACTCTGTGCACTGAGACTAGTAAGACTGAAAAATGAGAGTGCAAAAATCAGTATATGAGCGAAAAAAAATTTCATAGTATAGTAGGTTATCTTTCGTAAACGTTGAACAAGCCTATTTTATTGAATATTTTTTGTCTTTTGGATGAACGGTCGAAATGCAAAAAGGGCTTGGATGAATCCAAGCCCTTTTTTTAGGTTTAAGTAGGTGTAGTCGTGGCGAATATTTTTAGGCTTTTGGGAAACCTAAAAACGTTTAATATATTTTCTAGTTGAAAGCTTCTTGGGTAGCAGCATACGCTATCATGTTTTCAGCCAATTCAGTATTTTGAACGGTGTCTATACTAAAGGTATAATAGTACGTAACAACGGCTAGCACTAAACATGTAAAATACAGGAAACTTTTTGTCTTAGGATTCATACTATCTGAGTTTTAATTCTGAATCTAAACTACTTCGCAAAAGGGCACAAAAAAGCCCATTGTTGCGAAATGGGCTTTTTGTGATGTCAAAATGCGCTATGTTGTTGAATAGCGTTTTTCTTTATCGAACTTTTCTATCTGTTCATCGAGAGGTCAATAAAAAGTACCCTTGCCTCTTTCTTTTTTTGAATTGAAAAAGTCTTATTCTAACTCTTTTAACCCTTGTTTGTTTAAGCCTCGCACAAAAGCTTCATTATTTTGGATCTAAAATCATATGGATTCGTTCGACAGCATCTTGTAAATGATATTTACTCATTCTGTCGGAAGTTCTGCCTGTAGCACTTTTGATTTCTTTTTTTAAAATATTTAACTCGGCTCGAGCAACCGATCGGATATCAGATTGACTTGTGTTTATAGCAGTAGATTTTTGATATCCACTAAAACCGGGTAACTTCTTTTGGTTCTCGGCAGTCATCAAATAGGCCAAACGATCAATATGCACTTTCTGTAAGTTTCTGCGATAGGTATCTATTTTTTTTCCTGATCCTAGTTCAGACCAAATACCGCTGCGTAGCTCTTGCATCATTTCTAAAAGGGTATAGGCTTGACTTCCATTCATGGTTTCATTTTCAATAAGCCTTGCCATTTTGCCTAAACCTAACATATTATTTAAGGTACGTTCCTGCATTCTGCGCAACCGCTCTATAGAGCCTGAATATTCAATTTTTGAGAATAGATCACTGTCTAGCATCCATTCTGGCGTTTGAAATAATTCGTTCTGTAAAAAGCGCATACAATTTTTTTGATGCTTCTTTGAAACATGGGTATAAACGGCACCTTCTTGCTCGTAGGTTTTATGGTTCTCATAGACTCCTCCTATATTATTAGAGACATGGCCCATATACCTATTATACTGAGAAAGTACTTGTCCATATAGTGTTTCGAGATCATCGTAGTTTTTTCCGTCTTCAGCAGTCCATTCCACTAATTTCGGAACGATACGTTTTAGGTTTGCTATGCCGTAAGTACTTGCTTTTATAGCGTCATCACCTAAATCTTCAGTTTGCGAACTTGGGTCTACCACATCACCAACTTGCTGATGTCCGAAACGGTACTTTGGGTCTCCGGCGTGTTCCAATATCCAGCTGTCTAAAGTAGATTTTTCTTCTTCTGCGCTTTTGTTTACTATTGGCTTGTAGCCCCAGCGAATAGCGTGTTTGTCATAAATTCCGATATCTGGCATCAAGGCTACGCCTTTGTCACCTGGCTGGGCAATATAATTGAAACGCGCATAATCCATTATCGATGGCGCAGTACCATATTTTTTAGTAAACGACGCGGAGCGTAATGAATCAACTGGGTAGGCAACACTGCTTCCCATATTATGTGGAAGGCCTAAAGTATGACCTACTTCATGAGATGATACAAAACGAATCAATCGCCCCATGACTTCATCTTTGAAAGCTACACCACGCGCTTCGGGGTTTATCGCGGCTGTTTGCACAAAATACCAGTTACGCAACAAGGTCATAACATTATGATACCAGTTGATATCAGATTCTAGAATTTCTCCACTTCGTGGATCGCTTACATGTGGGCCATTTGCGTTTGGAACAGGAGAAGCCAAATAACGCACAACGGAATAGCGTACATCTTCTGGAGACCACTCTGGATCTTCTTCTCTTGTTGGAGGATCTTTTGCTATAATTGCATTCTTGAAACCCGCAGCTTCGAACGCTACTTGCCAATCTTCAATACCTTGTTTTATAAAAGGAACCCATTGCTTTGGTGTGGCGCGATCGATATAATATACAATCTGCTTTTTTGGCTCAACCAATTCGCCGGCCGCATATTTTTCTTTGTCCGCATCGCTTACTTCCAATCTCCAACGATCTAAAAAACGTATGGTTTTACTTTCTTGAGCATCTAGCCCATAATCGACTTGCCCTCTGGCAAACCAGCCTACACGTCTATCAAAATAACGTCTTTTCATAGGCTCCGCTGGAAGTAATATCATAGAATTATTGATCTCTATTGATATCGATCCGAGTGAGCCATTTGATGGTGATGCTTTAGCAAAATATGTTTTCACATGCCTAGCCTCAATATTTAAAGGATAACTTTTTAGGCTATCAATATAACTGCGACTTTCATCTAAACGACTGACTTTATATCTTTTTCTAAAAAAATCAGGCATACCGATAGCATTCACATCTTTTTCGAACAGGGCATTTACTTCAATAACCGTTGTTGGTGCCAAAGTGTCCTTTTTAAAGGCTTTAATATCGAAAGCTTGAAGTATAGGTTCGAAATTGGAATTTAAAACGGCTTCATGTACAGGGAGAGAATCTGCGGCTACTATGCCATAAGAAACAACACGGAGCAATACTTTTTTACTTTTCTTTTCCCAACGTAAGACTTGGGTGTTGATTTTTCCGCCACCAAAACCAATTCCGGAAGCGGTTTTCGCAATTCTGCTGACCATCAACATTTCTTTGTTGAATAGCGAGTCAGGTATTTCGTAATAGTGCTTGTCATCAACTACATGCACATCAAATAAACCTTTGTCGGTTTTAGCATCCTTGGTAATTACCTTATCGTAGGGTTGAATTTTTCCTTTTATAGGTTTCTCAGCGGCCTTTTCAGATTTTTTGTTTTTCTTTTTGAAGATTTGAGCTTCCGCGGTGGTAGCGCTTAAAATAAAGAAGGCGAGGAGTAGTTTCGCTAAACCAGACTTGGTCATAAAGTAGTTGCTTTTATTTTTTTGAATTTTCAAAGAACTGAAAAATAAGCTTCCTTTTTGTTAATAAAATCATAAGCTAAGGCCGTTAAAATTGATTAGTTTTTAATCTTCACTGTAACAATTTGTATTTAGCGGCGTCTTTAAAGTATATATTCATTTTTCAATTAGCGAATTAGTCAATGATAAAGCTGTTTACCTTGGTAAATGGCTTTGTTTTTTTTAAAACTTCGATGAAATGCTATATTTATAGGGTTTGTAAGAGGCATTAACAAAATTATAACAATAAAAAACGAACTGTTTTTTCTCTTAAATTATGTCAAGAAGTGCATGCATAAGTTAAGGATTAGATTGTTGAAATGTGAACTTGTCAAAATTTAGGCTTAAGTATTGCCAATCTAGTTTTTTAGATTTATTCAACAAAGGTTAAGAAATGATTAAAGGGCAATATAAGCCGAATATTGCGTTCTACCTTTGTCATAAATTAACCTATGAATGTTATGAATAAAAAGAATTTTACTTTGAGTATTGCAATGGGTGTAGCATTGGTAAGCGGAGCTTTCGCCAATAGCCCTGCTAAAGACCTTGAGGTTTTTGATATTAATACCGTCGAGTATATCGAAGAAGAAGCTGAACTTGATTTAGGCTTTGATGTAGCTGATTATCTGCCAGAAGGTTTCAACCCTTACAAAATGTACGTCGATTTAAATGCGATATCATTTGTAGAGGAGGAGATTGAGATTTCAGATCTATCGCAGTATTTACCCGAAGGTTTTGATGCCTATGCTTACCCAACTGATGTGCAGAGCATCAATTATATTGACACTACTGATTCATTCAGTGTAGATTTCGATACGAAGAAACATTTGCCGAAAGGTTTTAATGCATACCTAAAATAGATAGTGCGCCATATTTGAGCTAGCACTTATAAAAAAACCTTCGCTCTGCGAGGGTTTTTTGCTTTTCAACAGTCTTTTAAAATTTGTACTTTTCATAAAACAAAACGATTGCTATGAAAAGATATATAGTAGTGCTTTTGGTCTTCGTGTTTTTATCCTGTCAACAAGAAAGTGTGGAACAAGCTGAAGCCACCAAGGAGGCTATTAAGGCTGTAGTGACTGGAGAGACCTATGCTTATATGGAGAAGGACTATGAGAAATGGGCTTCTTATTGGAGTCATAGCAATAAAGTCTTACGCCTTGATGTTACAGCGGCCGGCTTCTCGCAAACTCGAGGTTGGGATAAAAGTGGTGGAAATTTAGAGAATTTTTTCAAGGAAAACCCCCAGCCAATTACGGCGACTTTTTTAAACTCTAAGTATCTTATTTTTTATGACACCAATCTGGCATGGGTAGCATTCGACCAAACCTGGACAACGGAAGAAGGAGAAGATAGTTTGGCAAAAGCTACGATCACCTTAGTTAAAAAAGAGAAGGCTTGGAAAATCGTATCCTATACCGCCATTCAATATGAAGCAGAAGATGGTAATGTAGATACCTTGGCTAGAGAATAAGCTAAATTTTGCGACTCAGAGCCTAAAATATAGTGCTAAAACTAACTTTCTAAAACAACATCGGAATCACAAACTGAAAAAGCACTACCAAAAGTGCCACAGAGATGAGGTTCAATATGATGCCAACCCGAGCCATTTCATGTACTTTGATATAGCCACTTGCAAAAACAATAGCATTTGGCGGTGTGGCCATTGGAAGCATAAAGGCACAGCTACTAGCCATTGTTACCGGAATCAATAAATAAAGTATTGGAATCTCTAAGCCTATTGCTATACCAGCTACTACAGGTGCAAGCACGGCAATCAAAGCCACATTGCTCATCAATTCAGTCATGAAGAGCATTAGCACTATTAAGAGCGTTGCAGTTAAAAGTATACTGATTTCACTTGCTGCAATGGCATTAGCCACCACATCGACAATGCCACTAACAGACATGCCTTTGGCAAGCGCCAAGCCGCCACCGAAAAGAATCAAAATGCCCCAAGCGAGTTTAGAGGTGTCTTTCCATTTAATTATAAAATCTCCTTTTTTTAGATTGTAAGGAATTGCAAAGAGTGATACTGCCGCTATCATACTGATGATCGTATCTGAAAGACCTAAATCCGGAAATATTTTATTGATAAGCGTTCTAAAAATCCATAAAAAAACAGTGATGCTGAAAATGACTAAAACCATTTTTTCCTTTCCACTCATCGGTCCTAACTTTGCCAGTTCAGAATTGATGATATCTTTACTAGCATTAAATTTCAGTTGTTTGTTTGGAAACATCCATTTGACCAAAACCAAGTAACTGATGGCAATCATTAGTGTAGAAAAAGGTACGCCAACGACCATCCATTTTAGAAAGGAAATCTGAATGTTGTATTCATTTTCTAGCATACCTATCATTACCGAGTTTGGAGGAGTGCCAATAACGGTGGCTATACCGCCCGCGTTTGCTGAAAAAGCAATGCCAAGCATAACACATAGAGCAAAGTTTTGGTCACTTTTCGTAAAACCGTCTTTGTCATCAATTAATAAACCAATAACTGACATGGCAATCGGTAGCATTACCACCGTACTCGCAGTATTGCTAATCCACATACTTAAAAAAGCAGTAGCTATCATAAAGCCTAAGACAACTTTGTTCGGAGTGGTGCCTGTGATTTTAATAATACTGAGGGCTATGCGTTTATGTAGATTCACTTTTTCAAGTGCCAAAGCCATTACAAAGCCTCCAAAGAATAGGAATATTATAGGGCTTCCATAGTTCGCTCCAACATCAGCAACTGGCATTATTTTAAGTAAGGGGAAAAGAATCAAAGGTAAAAGTGCCGTAACAGAAATAGATACAGCATCTGTAATCCACCAAACGACCATCCAAAGCGCTACGGCAATTACAGCATCGCCTTGTGCTGAAACAAATTCAAAGGGTAGATTTAGAACTACAAAGAATAAAATCGGACCTAAAAAAAGTCCAAGTTTTTTGCTAATATGCATCGGCTTAGATTGGTGGCTCTAAGCTATGTTTTTTCTTTTGGTTCTGAAAGCCCCTAATGTGCATTTCTAAAATAAACAAGTACTTTTTTAAGTCATCTCAACAAAAAGGCCCTCGTCTGTTTTATTGACCTTGGTTAGCCCGTGCTTGCCAAGTGCTTTCATTGATTTATCCCATTTCTTACCACTAAGACCTGATTGTGCTTTTAGGGCCGCTAAATCCATAGAACCATTTGGTTTTAATATGGCTAGCACTGCCTTTTCCTCATCTGTCAATTCAATAGCTTTCTTTTCAGGGCGCATTTGAGGAAAGAACAACACTTCTTGAATCGAAGAATTATTGGTCATAAGCATAACCAATCGGTCAATACCGATGCCGATACCTGAAGTTGGTGGCATACCGTATTCCAAAGCACGTAAAAAATCTTGGTCAATGAACATTGCTTCGTCATCCCCTTTTTCTGAAAGCTTCAATTGCTCTTCAAAACGTTCGCGTTGTTCAATAGGGTCGTTCAGTTCTGAATAGCAATTTGCTAATTCTTTTCCGTTGACCATTAACTCAAAACGTTCGGTCAAGTCAGGGTTATCACGATGTTGCTTGGTCAAAGGGCTCATCTCTTTCGGGTAGTCGGTGATAAAGGTAGGCTGCACATAAAAGTGCTCACATTTTTCACCAAAAATCTCATCAATGAGTTTGCCAACACCCATGGTTTCGTCCACTTCAAGACCTAGGTTTCTTGCTGTTTCACGTAGTTTCACTTCACCCATTCCGGCAACATCTGCCCCTGTGTGAATTTTTATAGCCTCTAGAATCGGAACTCTAGCATAGGGTGCTTTGAATTCGATTTCGTTTTCTCCTACGGTAAGCTTGGAAGTACCATTAGTATCGATGGCTACTTTTTCTAAGAGTTCTTCTGTAGTATCCATCATCCAATTATAGTCTTTATAAGCAACGTACAATTCCATTACCGTAAACTCAGGGTTGTGAGTGCGGTCCATTCCTTCGTTTCTGAAATCTTTTGAGAACTCATATACACCGTCAAAGCCACCTACAATCAATCTTTTTAAATACAATTCATTAGCAACACGTAAATATAAAGGGATGTCTAGCGCGTTGTGATGCGTCAAAAATGGCCTTGCAGACGCTCCACCTGGAATAGGTTGAAGAATAGGTGTCTCAACTTCTAAATAGCCTTTGTCATTATAAAATTGGCGAATGCTATTGGTAATCTTAGTGCGTTTAATAAAGGTTTCTTTCACATGTGGGTTCACAACCAAATCAACATATCGCTGGCGGTATCGCAGCTCTGGGTCGTTGAATTCATCGTAACTATTTCCATCAGCATCTTGTTTGGGCAAAGGTAAAGGGCGTAAAGCTTTACAGAGAATGGTATAGTCTTTTACCAAAACTGTTTTTTCGCCAACTTGGGTAATAAAAAGCTCTCCTTCGATACCAAGAATGTCTCCTAAATCTAAAAGTTTTTTAAAGATTTCATTGTACTTCGTATGATCATCCGCAGGGCAAATTTCATCTCTATTGAAATAGAGTTGAATGCGACCCTCACTATCTTGTAATTCGCCAAAAGATGCTTTTCCTTGTATTTTTTTTCGCATCAGTCGGCCAGAAATCACTACTTTCTTTCCCTCTTTATAGTTTTCCTTGATGCTTTTTGAAGTAGCATTCACAGGATATAAAGCCGCAGGATAAGGGTCAATACCCATCTCGCGTAATTTGCTCAATTTTTCTCTTCTGATGATTTCTTGTTCCGACAGTTGCATATGCTCTTTATTAAAGCTGCAAATATAGCGTTTCGCAAGGTTAATTTAAAAGGGAAATGTAGTGAAAGTAGTATGGAGTTGGAAGCGCTATGCTTGTTCATTCATGCCTTTAACCCATCACGCCTAGAACAGCAGAAATTCTCACTTTTGCCTTTTAGTCAAAATGTAAAGATGTAGGGTAATTAGGGGTGTATTCAGCGCTTGTAATTATAGCTTTGATATCAGCTTCTAAACTAGTAATCGGGCTTTCGATAATCCGGTTGGTTTCTTTACCGTTCTTGTAAAAAATAAAGGTAGGCACTCGTTTTATACTGAGGCCCCATTCTTCTCCCGTAGGGCTCTTTTTGTACTGTTCTTTTCTTCGGTCTACCGCTACTATTTTTAGATTTTCCATTGGAAAATTTGCAGCTTCTAGAGTTTTTATAAAACGAGGTACTTCTCTTTTACTATCGCCACACCAAGTGCCCATGAATAGCAATATTTTATATTGCGCTAGTTCGGTTTTAATTTCTGTGACAATTTCTGTGTTTACTTCATATGATTTATGATTGGTACGGTACCAGTTTTGATAGGAGTTAGCGTTGAGTCCTTCACGATCAATTTCGCCTACCAAAAAAGGATGTTGGTCATTCACTTTTATCTCTTGGTTGATTTGCTGAGCTGATAAGCTTGATGAAATGGTCAATAAAAAAAGGAGAAATGCAAATGGATTCATAATTTTCGGTTTTTAATATTAGAACCGAAAGTTGTTCAAAATGAGCTTCTAAATGATGTTTTGAGGGATGGAAATAGGGACTAGACCCTAGGTGGATTTTTTAAATTAAGGAAAAAGCCGCTTAATTTCTTCACGAGAAGAAACATTCAATTTCTTATAAAGATTATTGATATGTGTTTTGACAGTGCTTAAGCTGATGAACAATTCTGAAGCTATTTCTTTGTTCGTTTTGTCTTTCAGAATTTCATTAACTATTTTTTGCTCTTGCGTAGTTAGCGTACCTAAATTATGATCTTTTTGGGTCTTAATAAGAGATTTTTGCCTCGCAGCGAAATAGATATTCAATAGGATGGAAAGCGCAAGAAGCGCACCTAAAATCCATTTCCAGTAGACGTTTGTGCTTTTGTTTTGTGCTGCCATTTGTAGGTCTGTAGAAATCTCGGTTTGATATAGTTCTGTAAAAATCGTATTTGGGTATTTTTCTTCTAAACGTTTACTAAGACCTGTGTAATACTCATTTTTGGAAACATCTTTTAGATAGTAAGAATAGGTTTCGTTTCGCTTATCGGATAAAAAATCGAAAACATAAAGCTCTGCAAGGGGTTCATTTAGATGTTGCCCAAATTGTTGTAGCGTAGCGAACCATTTTTTAGAATTTAATTTACGGTTTGCTTCACTTCGGAAATCATAAAAATCAAATGCCATTTCTTCTTTTAACGCATCGATTTGAAGGAAGGCTTCCGATTTGGAATTTGTTGAGCTTATTTCGCATAAGACTTCATCAGCAAACGAAGTTGGAAAGCGTATGGTATCTGTATTATTTGCTATAAAGAGAATGTTTTTGCTGTTTTCACATCTTCCCAAAAAATGGTTAGGGTCTAAATTTTTATCAGAACATTCATCAACATGAATACGATAAATTCGGTTGTCAAGTGATAAGTTGTCTCCTTGAAACTTAAAATAGCCTAATGAATCAACGTGGGTCTTTTTTATAATCTGTTCGAGATAGGGGCGAGAAAGCTTTCGGTAGTCTTCAATAATAGAAAGATAAACTGTTTCTCCATTTACATTTTCAGCTATACGCCCTTCAAAGCTGTACTGTGAATAGCTCAGAAAACTCAGTAAGAACATGAAAATTAAAGTACTCTTTTGAATCATATATACGATGCTTAACCCAGTTTTAAATTTTCCCTAAAAACAATCAAAATCTTTAGTTTTCACGTCCCGTCTGAAAGGAGGAAAGAAAGATTTCCGCAATCTTCCTCTTTAGGATTGGGGTAAAATTGAGGAAAGTAAATCTAAATAGGTGCAAAACTTCTAAAGCTCTAAAATAGAAGATTTTGTAACATTATAGATACATTTGCGACATATTAAGTATACCTGCTCTGCCGAAGAGCGGGCTCATCAATCAAAAATCAAAATCAAATGAGTTTTTTAAGAGTATTACTTGCTATCCTATTTCCACCCCTATCCGTCATTGGTAAAGGTTGTGGTTCTTTTCTAATTGTGCTATTGCTCACCTTCTGCGGATGGGTTCCTGGGGTAATTGCAGCTTTGGTTATTTTGAATAACCCCAATTAAGTCTTCTACTTCACTATAAATAGACTGCTAGTCAATTTCATATCTTTGCGGTAATGAATAAGAAGGTTATTTTACAAGATATAGGGCTGAAAGATTATAAAAAAACTTGGGACTACCAAGAACAGGTTTTTCAAGAAACTTTAGATATCAAAATCAAGAATAGGAGGGAGGAAGCCAATATACAAACTCCCAATCATTTTATATTAGTAGAACATCCACACGTGTTTACTTTAGGAAAGAGCGGTGATTTGTCAAACCTTTTGGTAGATGAAAAACAGCTAGAGGAAAAAGGAGCAAAATTCTATAAAATAAATAGGGGAGGAGATATTACCTATCATGGTCCAGGGCAAATTGTGGGCTATCCTATTTTAGACCTCGACAATTTTTTTACTGACATCCATAAATACCTAAGATTTCTGGAAGAAATGGTGATTTTGACTTTAGCCGAATACGGACTAAAAGCAGAACGATCAGATGGAGAAACAGGGGTTTGGTTAGATGTTGGTACTCCTTTTGCGCGAAAGATTTGCGCTTTGGGCGTTAGAGCTTCTCGCTGGGTAACTATGCATGGGTTTGCTTTGAATGTAAATGCTGATTTAGGTTATTTTGATTTGATGATTCCTTGCGGAATAAAAGGCAAGGCTGTTACTTCTTTAAATGTAGAGCTGGGTAAAATTGAGGTTGATATGGCAGAAGTAAAACAGAAATTACTTCGGCATTTTGAAGTGCTTTTTGAGGCGGAGATTGTAAAACAAAAAACAGAGGTTTAGGGCCTCGGTTTTGAAAAGTATTTTCTTTTGTAATTACTTCGAATACGCAGTGAGTTCCATACGGGTAATCAAATTACCGTTTTTCTTATAGGTTTCTTGTTTGATCATGCCCACGCCTTCTGCTAACCATAATTTGTTAAGGGTCTCTTTTGTGGTGCCCATAGCTTTTGAGGTATTGGTTTCAGTAATCAAATAACATTCAAAAGTACCTGCAGGTGTTGTGATACGCTCTGTTTTTTCAACTTTTCGGTTGGTTTGGTCAACCGATATATTCATCGTGATTCCACTCATATTCATGGCAATGGAAAGATTAGCATCTTCGAGTATTTTACCCACGCTTAGGTCGTTGGGTAGTTGAATATCGGTTCCGCTAATATCCATTTCAAGTCCCATTTTTTTATATTGTTGCATCATTTGAGTAGGAAACAAAGATGCATAGTCTATTTTAATTCCGTCTTCAGAACAAATGATTTGATAGTCTGAATTAAAAAGTTCTTTGCCCTTTTTATCGGTAAACTTGAAATCAAAAGTGGCAGCGGTGGTACCGCTTTCTGTGCTTACTTTTGAGATGGTATAATCCGTAATACCTTCGGCATTTCCTTTTTTGTTGTACATAGTGTATTGGAATGAAGAACCCTCTTTCATGGGGTAATATTTACTGCACCCCTCTTGTGCTTTACTATTTAAAGTCACTAGCACTACCAATAATATACTAAGTATTATTTTTCTCATTCTTATGTTTTTATAGTCTCAATTTCGGCTTTTTAAGATGACCGTAACCTAGAGTTACTCTAGGTTAAGCTATTGCTTTAGAGTAGGTTAAGTTACCGAATCACTAAGAATCTAAAAACAACTATCTTATAGACAGTAGCATAAAATGTGTTGTTGGTAAGCAATGCTGTATGACTCGAACTTTATGAGGTGATTAAAAGCTATAAACTTCTATAGTGGCGTGATCTTTTTTGGTGACCAGTTCTAGAGTTTTGCCATTTTTAGTAGCACTTAGGTCGATCTTTGAGGCTCCAATAATTGGAAAACCAGCAATGCCTTTCGCTTGACTATCGAATAGATAAACCTTTTCGTTTTGAAGATCGGTTACACTGACATAAATCTTTTTGTTCAAGTAAAATATTTGAGGCTTGCTATAAACACCTAGTTCAAGTTCAATTTTCTTTCCCTTTATGGTCAAAATATTTTCGTTCATTAATACTAGCGTGTTCTCAGTAGTGACCATACCATGATCATTGGAGAGATTGAAATTGGTCTTGGTGATTTTTCCTTTTAAATCTATTTGATGTAGTACCCCTTTTTTGTTTGATACTGTAAATTTATTTTTATAACTAAAAATTTCATTTTCAGAAAAATCTATTTTTTCAGTAAGCTTTACCCTTTCATCGCCGACTCGATTTAAAAGCTTTAGCGTACCATCTTTTAGTTTAAAAACTAGAAAGTCTTTATTGCCGATTACTACGTGTTTTGGTGTGGCTATGACCGGTTGTTCAGCCTTTATATATTTAAAACCTTTTACAATTTTCGCTTTGTTGTCATACATGAAGATTTTTTCTTTCTGAGTAACTACAAAACGATAATTTTTTTTCTTTTCATAATCGAATACGGCTAAAGCATTCAAATTGCCCCCTTCATAGGTTGTGGTGAAATCTTTCACCCCTTGCCCTTTACGATCTAAAATCATAAATTGATTATTGGTGGTAAATGCGAACTGTAAGCGTCCATTTTTAAAGAGATCAACTTGATTGATTTTTCCTTGTACCAAACTGCTTAATTGTTTTTTCCACAGAATTTTTCCTTTGTTGGAAATCAAATAGAGAACATTGTTTTGATCTTGAACAATGATCTCTTTTCTGCCCGTTTTATGATTTGTAACGAGTTGCGGATTTGTTGCTAAATCGGCCTCTAGATTTACTTTGAAAAGAGAGGAAGTACGCCTTGCTAAGTTGGTTTCATTTTCAATTTCTTCGATAACGATATTGGTATGATAAAAACTCTTGTCTGTAATAGTTTGAGCAGCAAAACCATATTTTGAGAGTTTAATTTTGCTGATATCATCTGAGAAACTAGGTTTAAAATTTTCTTTTATTATCTTCTCTATATGTTCTGAGTTAGAAACAAAGAGCATACTTGATTCCTTTGCAATCGCTCTATTGAGTGTTTTGAAAATAGAGCTATTGTTGAAGGTGTTGCTCTTTTTATAGTTGCTGACAATCGTTTTTAATGTGCTTTGTGAGTCAGAAAATACAAAAGCATTTTTAAGAAAAACGCAAAAATTCATTTTGTAATCTTTTACAAGCGGCGAAAATCGACTCGTTAAAAAATCATTTTTATGAAGTTCCATAATCTCTTGACCTTGGTATTCAATCGCTTCTTTTTTTTGTCCCATTAAGTACTCAGAAATTTCTTCAGTACCATAGGTGTTTAGAACAATGGCTTTTTCATCATTCATATAAATAATTCCAATTTCTTCAACCGCATCCATTGGCGGCTCGACCGGTGAAACAATGCCTGAGTAGACTTCTCTGTTTTTTGCGAAAATGGCATAATCAGCAAAGGTGTACGATAAAATGGCATCGGCTTTCAATGGGGCAAAGGTTGCGGTTTGGTTTTCTACGGGTTTCGTGTGCGCCAGTAAATCAATATAGTTATAGGTAGAATCATTGGCTATGGAGATTCCGCTGAGGTTAAGATTGGTTCGCTTGTCATTAATATCTAGTGAAATCCAATCTGAAAAGCCTGTGAATTGTAATTTCGATTTTTCTTTGGTAAGTGTAGATAACAACGAATTGCTATTATTCATGTTAAGAAAAACAGTAGCGGGTTTGTTTTTGTTGGTAATTTGAAATAGTTTCTCAAATGACTTAGGCCTTGGTACGCTTATATTCTTTTCTAGCTTTTCAAGAAGTAATTTAGAAGAACTAATGATCACTTTTTGATTTGTAATCAAAGAATAGAAACTGCTGTTATCGATGGTATACTTATCTAAAGTAGTGTTTGCAAGTGCAATACGTTCAACGGTCTTATTTTGAATACTGTCAAGATGAATTAAATCAGCTGCAGTATGGGTTATATAAAAAAATTCGAAATGATTATCTGTAGTTTCTGTGAGCGCTAAAATGGCTTCAGATTTAGGAGCTATATAGTTAAGGTATCGCAGTTTTGAGCGAATACTATCATAGCTGTTTGATTTTGCCAAATCTGCAATAAAATCATTATTTTCAATGGTGGTTTTAAAGTCTTCATGATTTTCAATTTTAATAATCAAAAACGAATTTTCAGGAACATAATGCAATAGTGGCTTTGCAGCATTATCCTTATCTGCGCAATTGAAAAACAAAAAAAGAAGGAGGACAAAAACACTGATTTTCATTAGGCTATGGTTTGTTGCAAAGTTATGATTTTAAATATTTTAACGTGATTTCTTCAGGTAGCTGTCTAAAACTTTTTCTGTGGTATTTAGTTATGCCATACTTTCGAATAGCTTCCCGATGTTCTTTGGTAGGGTAACCTTTGTTTTGCTTCCAATTGTACATAGGGTATTCTTCATGTAATTTTTCCATGTATAGGTCTCGAGCAGTCTTTGCTAATACCGAGGCACCAGCGATACTCATATAATTACGATCACCTTTAATAATACATTCATGAGCAATGTCTTTAAAAGGTTTAAACCTGTTGCCGTCAACAATTATGAATTCAGGTATTGGTTTCAGTTGCTTTAAGGCTTTATGCATAGCCAGTATCGAAGCATTTAAAATATTGATTTTGTCAATTTCTTTAGGAAAAACATGTGCTACGCCATAAGATATGGCCGCATACTCTAAAATTGGTTTTAGATGAATTCGTTTTTTTTCTGAAAGTAGCTTAGAGTCATTTAGTATTTCATTTTTAAAATTTGGTGGTAATATTAGCGCAGCGGCGGTTACGGGGCCGGCCAAGCAACCTCTACCTGCTTCGTCAGTGCCTGCTTCATTTGAGCTAGTAAATAGGTTTTTTAGCATTTTAAGAATTTCTTCGCCCCGAATTTATCAAAACATTCAAGAACAAAAAACTTTCAGAAAATGATTTAGTAATTGAGTTTGTGAGATCGTAGCTTGTCTTTGGTTTTTATTCCCTAAACTTTCACATTTTTTTACCAACAAAAAAAATTAACTTTGCTGGGTAATAGTATACAATGAAATATATTCTACTGGTAGTATTTGTAATGATAGGTTTTTGCCTGTTTTCGCAAGATAGACCTCCTGCTCCGATTCAAAAATCAGACTCCCTCATAAAGTCTCGGGGTGAGAAAATGAAAAGGGATGCTAAACCAGAACCGGTTAAAATCACCATAAAAGAGTATAAGATAATCTCATTTGCTAGAGACACTACTTTTTTAGATACCACCATAACCATTAATAAAGAGTACAAGTATAACTACTTAAGAAGCGATGATTTTGAATTAATGCCTTTCTCAAATGTTGGGCAACCGTATAATAAGTTGGGTGTCGATTTTGAAAGAAGAAATTTATACCCAAAGCTTGGGGCCAAAGCCAAGCATTTCAACTATTCTGAAATGGAGGATATCAACTACTATAATGTAGCTACTCCAATGACTGACCTTTTATTTAAAACAACTTTCGAACAAGGGCAGCTCTTAGATGCGCTACTGACCTTTAATATGTCAAGAAGGTTAAATTTCTCTGTAGCCTATGAAGGAATGAGGTCTCGTGGTAAATATAATTTTGATGAAGGTGAATCAGGTAGTTTTCGAACTACAACCAATTATATAACAAAAAATGGTAGATATAGCCTTAGGGCTCATATTGCAGCCCAAAGTGTAGATGCGGAAGAAAATGGAGGTTTGACAAGTCCTGAGCAATTCGAGTCGGGCGATACGGATTTCACTGATAGAGTAAAAATTGATGTAAGGTTTGACAATCAAACAGCGAGTAATCGAATTTTAGGTAAGCGCTACTTTCTAGATCATAAATACAAACTGATAAGAAAACAGAAAGATTCAAGTAGGTCAGAGAAAACATCATTCGGCCTTGGGCACCAATTTAATTATGAAACAAAATACTACCAGTTTATACAAGCTCAGGAAAATAGCTATTTTGGAGTAGCATTTTTACCCAGTGTAAATGATAGGGTAAATCTCAAGACGATGTACAATCAGGTAAGTCTTGACTTTTATAATGCCACTTTAGGTAGCCTACAGGCTAATTTGAGTTTGTATAACTATAGTTATGCCTTCAATAGTATTTTGGTTACCGAGACACAGCGAATTGAAAATGAATTGCAAGGAGAAGAGATCGCACTTGGCGCGAACTATGAAAAGCAAATAGGAGGTTTTTTAGTTCGAGGTGCAATTAAATATAAACTCGTCGGAGACCTAACGGGCAATATTATAGATGCAGCAGCAAGTTACCGTTTCAATAAAAAGAATAAGATGACCGTGGCTTTTCATACATCGGCACGAATGCCAGATTTTAATTATCTCTTGTATCAAAGTGATTATTTAAATTACAATTGGCAGAATACGGAACTATTTAAAAACGAGCGTGTAAATAGTCTTCAAGCAAATTTTGAATCGCAGACTTGGGGTAATTTGTCAGCGAAAGTTACCAACCTAGATAACTATACCTACTTTTCAATTAACTCAGAGCCTATTGTTGCCGCGGAGGCGGGTATTGAGAATGTTATTGTTAAACCTTTTCAAGAGGGGAGTAGCATTCAACATTTAAAAGTGAAATATGCGAAGGAGTTTAAGCTAGGAAGCTTTGCCTTAAACAATACGGTAATGTATCAAAATGTCAACCAGTCAAATAGCGTATTGAACGTTCCGGAGTTGGTCACAAGAAACACCTTATACTATTCAGCTGATATTTTTAATAAAGCCATGCGCTTACAAACAGGTGTTACCTTTAAGTATTTCACCGCTTATAATATGGATGCTTACAATCCGCTATTAGGAGAGTTTTATATTCAGAATACCGAAAAGCTAGGAGGCTACCCATTGCTTGATTTTTTCATTAATGCCAAGGTGCAGCAAACACGTATATTTTTAAAAGCCGAGCATTTCAATTCTTCTTTTAGTAAGAAGACGTATTACTCGGCACCTAACTATCCATATAGAGATTTTGTAATACGTTTTGGTTTGGTTTGGAACTTCTTCTCTTAGTATGTATTAAAGGCTTCAATTACTTGTTTTTGTATGAGGGCTGCTGTGAGAAATAGCAGCTGGCTTTCGCCACTCACTTTTTCTATGATATCAAAAAAACAGTGCTAACATAGAAAAGAGCTCAAACAAAGAGGCTATTGCTTCCCTGATTGAATTATTTTGTCTTTTTAGCAACTGATAGTCAGTAATTTGAATGCTTGCACGCTGCTATTTCGAAAAAAAACGATTTAGCTATTGTTTAGATTCAAAAAGCATGTTACATTTGCAGCCCGTTAGGCGCGTATGAAGATGTGTGTTTAGGGATTTAAAGAGGAATTACGTTCATAGTTAGTTGTTGATTTGGGTTGATTTTAAAAAAGAAAACATTTTTTCATTTAAAAGATTGC
>CALHGE010000041.1 GCA_938029725.1 uncultured Flavobacteriaceae bacterium | reverse complement strand
TAGTTTCTCGATTCCATCGTACCATAACTTTAACTTTGTCTCCTGAGATTAAAGGTTTCTCAATTGTTTTGTAATACGACGTGCCTACTCGTATGTAAGGAATGTCTAAGCTCATAAATTTTAAAGATTATAATCCTTATATTTATGATATAAGAATTCAGTTAGATAAAAGAGTTTTGAGCTTTCAATTTGAGGAAGTTGAACGCTTTATTTTTTTCTAGAATTAATGTAATCTTGAGCCTGTTCTTCTATTTGAGAAATAGATTGGCTTTTATTCTGAAGTAACCAGTCATCAATTTCAGATTTCTCAAAAAATAAGGTCTTACCGTTAGGCTTAGAGAAAGGTAAAATATTGTTGTGAACTAACTTGTAGATGTAGGAACGTTTGTAACCTGTATAATTAATGAGGTCTTCCACGTTAAGGATTTCTTTTGATGAATCAACGATTAGTTTTTCTAATCGGTTCAGCTTTTCGATAATTAAATGATTTTCCATTTTCTTTACTTTATTGGGTTAACTAAAGCAAAGATTAGTAATGTCCTAGAGGAAAAAAATAAGGGAAATAGGGAACAGATTAATTCCTTGTCTAATCCCCTTTACTTAATAAAATTTTAACATTTACTATTTATTCATTTACAGAATTGAATTTATTACCATACTCTTTATTAAATGATTTTTTAATATTTTCATATTCCTTAGTTTCTCCATCAAAGATAAATTTGACACTCAGGTATAATAAAAAACGTTGCTTTAGAAGTGGATTTAAATTTGAAAAATCATAATCATAAATTCTGTTATACAAATCAAACAAACCCAAATAACTAAATTTGCTTTTTCCTTTACCTTGCCATATAAGACGTTCCGCAGCTGAATCAAAATTTAAAATAGATATAAAATTCTCAAAGGAACAATCTACTAAGCCTCCACCTTTGTATTCTTCATATAGCATATTTGTATTTACATTCTTTCTTAATGTCATCCATACCTCCCCTGTAGATTTTTCACTTACTGGAATAATATTATTTCCCTGTTTGACTAATCCAAGATTTAGCATTCTCAAATAATGCACATCTTCATAGCAAAGCGATTTTATGTACGTCTTCAAAGGTGTTTCAAAATATCGCTCCTCAAATATTAACTTCTCAACCTTAAACATAACTGATTTTACAAGTTCGTCTCTTAACTGAACTACAGTTTTTGCTCTTAATTCATCTAAAATTTCAGTTTTAATCTCATCTTTTAGTTTAACCCAAAGTTCATTTTCAATATTATTCATTGCTAAAATGTTAATGTTGGTATCAAGTTAGAAGCTTCTTTCATTTTCAAATCTACAATCTTGGCATATATGGCAGTTGTTCGGATTTCGCGATGTCCTAATCGCTTTGAAACTGTGTAAATATCTGCCCCATTTTCTAATAACAGAACCGCATTAGTATGTCTGGCGCTATGGAATGTGATATGTTTAGAAATACTAGCACGATTACACCAACGAACAATTTCATTATTGTATACAGCTGAATACTTTAATCCTATGAAAACCCTGCTCTCTGGTTCTTTACGTTCTCCTAATAATTCTCTTGCTTGTTTAGATATATAGAGATACTCTACTCCATCTGTTTTCTGTTGCCTAAAATTTACTCGACTTACATCATCCTCTTCATCCCGGACTTCGGACCAGGTCATTGCGTTTATATCTGACCATCTCAAACCTGTTAAACAAGAGAATAAAAATGCACGTTTTAAAACGTCGTATTTACAATCTGTTTTAGCCAAGATTTGAACTTCATTAAACGTGAGATATTCACGTTGGCTTTCAGCTTGCTCAAAAGATTTCGCTTTAGCTGCATAATTAATTGATAAGTAGCCTTCATTAAATGAAGCCCTTAGGGCTGCTTTAAACTTATTAAAGTACGAATACTTAGAATTAAGTGCTAGAGGCAAATTACTCTTCGTGTGAGCTTCCTTATCGAAGTAATTACGGACTCTTTTAACAAAAGATTCATCTATCTCTTCAAAAATTGTACTTGCAGGAATGTGACGCTTTAAATGAACTAATGTAGCTGACCAGTTTCCGTAGTTTTTTGGACTATCGCATTTCTCTTCAACTTTTTCAATGAAAAAGTCTAAAAACCGTCGTTTCGACTTCGAAGTATTTTTAATATTAAAACGACCTTGATAAAACTCAGCTTCTCTTATTGCTAAGATTTTCTTTGCTACGATCAAAGTTTCTTTATTCTTTTTCTTCTGAGTTACATTTGTTGGTTCTCCAAAGAGAAACATCTTCAAGTTTTCATTCTCTCTAATATGTCTTCGTTTACCTTCTGGCGTAGTTTCAGAACCTTTGTAATATTCAATTGATAAACTGATTTTACCGCTTGCTAGTTTACGCTCTTTTAATGTAATCTTCATTGAGTAGTACGTTTGTACCACATTTTAAAAAAGTGTAGTACATATGAGGTAACGAATATAGTAACAAAGCAAATAAGACGAAAACTAAAAATACTCTAATTCCTTGACGGTGAAGTAAAAGACACTAAACGAAACATAAGGAAATGCATTTTATTTCCCAATACAGAAATTAGCAAAAATATTTCCTAACAAATCATCGGAGGTAATCTCACCAGTGATCGCACCAAAATGATCTAAAGCTTCTCTAATATCTAAGGATAGTAAATCTCCCGAAATACCATCATCCATAGCGAAACTTACCTTTTCCACAGCTTCTAATGCTTTTAGAAGCGAATCGTAATGACGGGTATTGGTGACGATAGTCTCATTGTTTCGTAAGGCACCCGTGTTTACAAAATCGAGTAGTTTGTTTTGAAGACTTTCTATACCTAGGCCATCTTTGGCAGCGAGTAATAGCGCATCAGGAAAAGTTGATTGTAGTTCCGGAAGTTCATCTTTTGAAAGTTGATCTACTTTATTAGCAACAATGAGTAAGGGTATTTGCGGGTATTTGTTTTTTATTTTTTCGATCTCTATTTTAAATCGGGCACCTTGCTCTTTAAATTTTTGTGATTCTATAAGATAGATAACGACTTGCGCTTTTTCAATTTTCTCAAAAGTTTTACGAATACCTATTCCTTCTACGATATCTTCCGTTTCTCGTATTCCGGCAGTATCTATGAATCGAAACCCTAAACCTCCAATAGAAATTTCATCTTCAATAGTATCACGAGTCGTACCAGCGATTTCTGAAACAATAGCACGTTCTTCGTTTAACAAGGCGTTTAATAAGGTAGATTTTCCTACGTTGGGTTCGCCAATGATCGCCACCGGAATTCCATTTTTAATCACATTACCAACAGCAAAAGAATCAATCAAACTTTTTAAAACTCTTTGAATTTTATTTAAAAGAGCTTTAAACTCATCACGATTAGCAAATTCTACGTCTTCTTCAGCAAAATCTAGTTCCAATTCGATAAGCGAAGCGAAATTTAATAGTTCATCACGCAAGGCTTTAATTTCATTACTAAAACCACCTCGCATTTGCTGTATCGCAATTTGATGACTAGCAGCATTGTCTGAGGCTATCAAATCTGCAACTGCCTCTGCTTGACTTAAATCTATTTTTCCATTTAGAAAGGCACGAAGCGTAAATTCACCAGGGTCTGCCATACGGCAGCCGTTACGAAGAAACAATTGAATAATCTGCTGCTGTATATAAGGCGAGCCGTGACACGAAATTTCAATCACATCTTCACCTGTGTACGAATGCGGGTTTTTGAATATAGAAACCAACACTTGATCATAGGTCTTACTGCCTTCAACAATGTGCCCCAGTAGAATTGTATGGCTTTTTTGTGTCTTTAGTTTTTTTCCACGTATGGATAGAAACAGTGAGTCGGCGAAGACAATAGCATCTTCACCAGAAAGGCGAATGACAGCAATGGCACCAGCTCCTGAAGGCGTAGCTAAAGCAATAATAGTATCGGAATGATTCATAAGCCAAAAATACGAATTCAAAATACGGAGCACTGATTTTTAAATGAGTTTGTAGGCTTAAAACTTAGGGAATGGAATCCAAGTCGATTTGAGTTAGAATTCTTATTTGTTTTAACGAGATTATTTTTTTTACTTAGAAAAGCTCAGGTGTATTATTAGATAATTTTTCACGCTATACCTTGTTTGATATGCATAAACAGGTTTTATATTTTATCTTTGAGCACACTATAAACAAACATAACACATGAAAAGAGTACTAATTACAATGAGCTTGATGGTCGTTCTAGTCCAATTTAGTCTTGCACAAGAAGCGCAACAACCTATTGATTCTGTACAAATTGCCCAACAGAAAATTGAGAATCTTGAGCAAGAAATAAAAACGGATACAGCGGTCAAGAAGGAAATTAAAAAAGTTGAAAAGGCAAGAAAGAAAGCCGAAAAAGCGAAGAATAAAGCAGAGAAGGCACTAAAGAAACAAGAGAAACTAACAAAGGCTATACATGCGAAGAAAAAAGGGATTACTAAGAGTGAAATGAAAATTCGCAAGTTGAAAAGTAAAATGGCGAAAGGAAAGAGTAGAGGAAAAATGTCGCCTGTTGATGAGATGAGTATAAATCAAAAAATCAACAAGTTAGAACTCACAATAGCCAAAGATAGAGAGAAACTTGCCAAACTTGAGCAAAAAAAATAATACTGAATTTTTGTAACATTTTTCATAAAATACTGTCCTATAGGTAACAATCTCTAAATAAAACAGTATGGAACTCATCAATCAAAAATCAATTCAAAGAACTGATAATCAATTATTAGCCTTGACGCACGTATCGCAGTTATTAACTTATGTTACGGGTTTCGGGGGCCTTATTGTGCCTCTAGTGATATGGTTAAGTAGCAAAGATTCTGTTGAAGGAATGGACGAACATGGCAAGTCTATTATCAATTTTCAACTCAGCATGCTTTTGTTTCTAGCGATTAGCGTTCCGGCGATTTTGTTACTCGGCCTTGGGTTACTTGGTTTTTTGTTCGTTGGTATTATTGGTTTTATACTTCCTATAGTGAATGCGATAAAAGCTGCAAACGGAGAATCTCCTAGCCACTTTGCTACCATTAGATTTATATAAACAAAAGAAACTTACGTTTTTTCTTGTTCCTATTTTAACATATAAACTCCTCCAAGGTCATGCCTTGGAGGAGTTCTTTTTTGCGCATACTGTCTAGTAATTTTCATAGCTGAACTACTTTTTTACCATTCACAGGCGATTTAAAATTAAGAATAAAGACAGAAATAATGCTAAAAAGAGCAATCGGAGCAATGCTCGTCCATAAAAAAGGGGTTTATTGTAAAACAATAAACCCCTTTTTTATAAATTATTAAAACTAGCTATTAAGCATGACAGGCATAACGAGCATGGTAACATGTTCTCCTTCATCTAAACCATCAGAGGGAGTCAAAATACCCGCTCTATTTGGCAAACTCATTTCTAAAGAAACTTCATCTGAAGTAAGGTTATTTAACATTTCAGTCAAAAAACGCGAGTTAAAGCCTATTTGCATATCATCACCTTGATAGGAACAGGTCAGACGCTCTTCTGCTTTATTACTGTAATCGATGTCTTCTGCAGATATATTTAATTCTGCTCCCGCAATTTTTAAACGAATTTGATGGGTAGTTTTATTTGAGAAAATAGAAACTCTTCGTACAGAACTTAAAAATTGATTTCTTGAAATCGTAAGCTGATTCGGATTTTCTTTTGGTATTACTGCTTCATAATTAGGGTATTTACCGTCAATTAATCGACAAATTAGCTCTGTATCATCAAAACTGAACTTTGCGTTACTGTCATTATATTCGATAACTACATCTGATTCGCTACCTCCTAAAATACCTTTTAGTAGATTCAGTGGTTTTTTTGGCATTATGAATTCTGCAACTTGAGAAGCAGAGACATCTTCACGTTGATATTTCACCAATTTATGGGCATCCGTTGCTACGAAAGTCAAATTTTCAGGTGAGAATTGAAAAAACACACCGCTCATTACGGGGCGTAAGTCATCGTTGCCAGCAGCAAAAATAGTCTTGTTTATTGCAGTTGCCAGAATATCACCAAGAATAGTGGTAGAACTAGGATTCGCTAATTCTACTGCTTTCGGAAATTCAGCGCCATCTGCGTAAGCTAGAGCATATTTACCGTGGTTTGAACTTATTTCAACGGTATTATTATCCTCAACTACAAAAGTTAAGGGCTGCTCAGGAAAAGTTTTTAAAGTTTCTAATAATAGGCGTGCTGGTACAGCTATAACACCTTCATTATCGGAATCCACATTTAATACAGAACTCATTGTAGTCTCAAGATCTGATGCGGATACCGTTAATTTGTTTTGTTTTAAATCGAACAAGAAATTATCCAAAATAGGCAAGGTGTTACTATTGTTGATGACACCGCCCAAAACCTGTAGTTGTTTTAATAGATAGGTACTGGATACTATGAATTTCATGTGCGCTATATTTTTAGTTTAGTTCGTTCTTTTTTCTTAAAACGGACTTATTTTTGAGCAATCTTCTAGACAACCAAAGATATTTGAATTCACCTTTTTATCGAAACAAACTTATTAACACTTTTAAGTTCTATTTTGAAGCTTAAAAATAAGGAATCTTTGTTTGAAAATTGCGTCTAAAGAGTTGATATGTTTGCTTTTCACGAATAGTGCTTCGTAACTCAAGCTTGAAAGGGCGTGCTAAACGAATGAGATTTTTTAATTCTAATGTTTATAAGTGCGTGCATAGCCTTGCACTAAAAAAGGAGTTCATTGATTTCTTAGCACTTTAATCAAGGTAAACTATGAATTCTATCTACACTCCAAGCTTCTGGTTTATCTGAAAATAAAATCTTTGTTTTTGCCCATAAAAGTTTAAAGAATTGTGAATTTCTATAAGCTTCAAGATGCTCTTCTTTTTCCCAAAAACTATAGGTGAAGAAAATGGTTTCATCATTCTTGTCTTGATACAGTTCTAGAAAGTTACATCCCTTGAAAGCGCTAATCGTTTGCTTATTCTCTTCAAAAACGCTTTGAAACAAAGCAATGTTTTTCGATCTAAACTTCATTTTTACGATACGTATAAACATTTACAAAAAATTTATAGTTATCGTATCTCGGTAATCTAGGCCTAATAAGGTAGAAGCTCCACCTACTGTATTCAAATCACTTTTATAAATCGCTAGCTCTATATATTCAGAAGAGTTAAAGAGAGCAAGTAGGTCACCAGCACCTTTACGTTTTCCTTTTTCAAGACTAAAATTTATAATGTCACTATAGGTATTATGAATTTGTTTGATTTTTGTTGTTCGTGCATTCAGTTCAAAGTCTCTTCCTTTTCGATACGCATCAAAGAACTTCTTTCGAATGTTGGTGACGACATTGCCGTAGTTATCGATGTAAATAACACTTCCAATAATCTTATTATCATTATCGGTAACGCTCGGAAGAAAACCAATCAAATCTTTTAACTGGTCAAAGGGCTTACCCACTACTTCTAAAGTTCCGCCGCGAGCGATATGACAAGCTACTTGAATAAATACATCCATTACTGGGAAAGAGCCGTTTAATGGATTAGGAATATTAATCGCTACTACCTTTTCAGGATTAATTTCGGAAGTCAACAAACTTATGACTCCGTTATTAGATGTGATAAAATAATGACCATCGAGCAAGACCGCAATATGTTGATTTTCTTTTGTGGGTTCTGAATCTACCCCAATAATATGAATAGTGCCGTCAGGAAAGCTTTTATAGGAGTTTTCTAAGATATATGCACACTCTTGAATATTGAACGGACTAATGCCATGCGAAATGTCAACAATAGTTACATCGGCCAATTCTTTATAGATACTACCTTTTAAGGCCCCTACGAAGTGGTCTTTAAGTCCGAAATCAGTGGTGAGAGTGATGATTGCCATGCAGCAATGTTGATATGTTTTTGGTTAAGAAAAGGTATAATTTGCTTACTTTTATATCGTAAAATTAATCAAAAAAACAGCCGCACGAAATTATATTTACCGGCATAACACAAACACCTGAATTTTTGAACGAACTTATACTAGAACTTACCGATATCAGCCCTAGAGATTTTTTTGGGCAAGGAAATGAGAATATCAATCTTATTAAGAAATATTTTCCTAAACTCAAGATTGTTGCGCGAGGAAATAAGATAAAAGCATACGGAGAAGAAGAGCTGCTTGAAGAGTTTGGTAAGCGCTTTGAAATGTTGTCTAATTATTTTATTAAATACAATAAGATTGACGAAAATGCCATAGAACGTTTGCTAACGGTTACTAATTCAGATGAGAATACATCTTCTGAAAAGGCGGGTGAAACTTTAGTTCACGGTGTTGCAGGTAGATTGATAAAAGCAAAGACGGTTAACCAGCGTAAATTAGTTGATGCTTCTAAGAAGAACGATATGGTTTTTGCAATTGGACCCGCTGGAACTGGAAAAACTTATACAGGTGTTGCTCTTGCGGTGAAAGCATTGAAGGAGAAACAAGTAAAAAGAATTATACTTACAAGACCTGCGGTTGAAGCAGGAGAGAATTTAGGATTTTTACCAGGAGATTTAAAGGAGAAACTAGATCCGTATATGCAACCCCTTTATGACGCATTACGAGATATGATTTCTCCAGAAAAATTGACACATTATATTGAAAACGGAACTATTCAGATTGCCCCTATGGCTTTTATGCGTGGGCGCACTTTAGATAATGCTTTTGTAATTTTAGATGAAGCCCAGAATACCACACATGCACAAATGAAAATGTTTTTGACCCGAATGGGAAAAAACGCAAAATTCTTAATAACAGGTGACCCTGGTCAAATTGACTTGCCTAGACGTATTACATCTGGCTTAAAGGAGGCTGTTCTGGTGTTGCAAAATGTGGAAGGTATCGAAGTAGTTTATTTAGATGAAAAAGACGTTATTCGTCACAAACTCGTAAAAAGTGTTATTGCAGCCTATAAAAGTATAGAGCATCAGAATTGAAAACAATGGGCAGCTGCAGCAAAACTATAAAGTAATAAGCAAAAAAATAAAGTAACATTAGGGAATACCTCGTTACTACATTTTAAAAATAATTATCAGATTACATGAGCAATACCATTACCGATACCAATTTTAACTTTCCCAACCAGAAAAGTATTTACAAAGGAAAAGTTCGTGAGGTGTATGCCTTAGAAAATGATCTTTTAGTCATGGTGGCTACTGACCGACTTTCGGCTTTTGATGTGGTCATGCCTAAGGGCATTCCTTATAAGGGGCAAATATTAAACCAAATAGCGACCAAAATGATGGAAGCTACCAAAGATATTGTTCCGAATTGGTTAACGGCTACTCCTGACCCAAATGTAGCGGTAGGTGCAGCTTGTGAGCCTTTTATGGTAGAAATGGTGATTCGAGGTTATATGTCTGGTCATGCTGCTCGTGAGTACAAAGCAGGACGCAGAGTCTTATGCGGAGTTCCTATGCCTGAAGGCATGAAGGAGAATGATAAATTTCCTGAACCTATACTTACTCCAGCTACAAAGGCGGAGCAAGGAGACCATGATGAAGATATTTCAAGAGAAGATATTTTGAAAAGAAGTATTGTTTCTTCTGAAGATTATGAAGTTCTTGAAAAGTACACCAAAGCATTATTCCAAAGAGGGTCTGAGATTGCTGCTTCTCGCGGATTGATTTTAGTAGATACCAAATACGAATTCGGAAAAACGAAAAACGGTAAAATCGTTTTAATTGATGAAATTCACACGCCCGATTCTTCCCGCTACTTTTATGCCGATGGCTACCAAGAGCGACAAGATAGAGGAGAAGCGCAAAAGCAACTTTCTAAAGAGTTTGTTCGACAATGGTTGATATCTAATGATTTCCAAGGCTTAGAAGGTCAAACTGTACCTCATATGTCTGATGCATATATTGAAACGGTATCAGCACGCTATATTGAATTGTATGAGAATATTACAGGAGAAACTTTTGTGAAAGCCGATATTTCAAATATTCAAGAGCGTATCGAGAAGAATGTTTTAGCCTATTTGAACCGCTAATCACCTTCTCCTTTTTTAAGCGCAATATAAAAGTTGCGATCAATTTTAAAGGTGGACAGGTTTCCCTCTATAGCCTCTGATTTCCAATCTGTTGTGGGGTGAATCAATTGCTGTTTATCGTCAATGAATATACGAATGGGCATATTGAAATCAGCGACCACCTTGGTATATCGATATTCCAATACACCATCACTTACTTTATATTCAAAAACAGGAATATCTGCAGTGCGTAAATATTGGTCAAAGACGGTTGAGAGGTCTATTCCAGAGGTATCTGAGATATACGTTTCAATTTGTTTCGTAGTAACGGTTTGATGATAAAAGTCGGTATTGAGTCCACGTAAAATCTGTCGCCATTTTTCATCGTCATTTACCAATTGGCGAATGGTATGAAGCATATTTGAACCTTTGTAATACATATCTTTACTACCTTCTTGGTTGACATGATAAGGCCCTATAATTGGGATGTCATTCACGATATTTTTTCGCAATCCAATTACATAATCTTCCGCTGCTGTTTTTCCATAATGGAAATCTAGAAAGAGGTTCTCAGAATAGGAGGTAAAACCTTCATGTACCCACATATCTGCAGCATCTTTATATGTGATATTGTTTGCAAACCACTCGTGACCAGCCTCATGTATGATAATGAAATCAAATTTTAAACCCCAACCCGTACTCGATAAATCTCTACCTAGGTAGCCCTGCTGCCATTGGTTACCATAGGTAATAGAACTTTGATGCTCCATACCCAAATAGGGTACTTGAACAAGTTTAAAACTATCCTCATAAAAAGGGTAAGGACCGAACCAATGTTCAAAAGCCTTCATCATTTTTGGTGCGTCTTTGAATTGTTCTTTGGCTTTCTCCAAATCATCACGCAGCACATAATAATCCATATCAAGAATTCCCTTTTCTCCTTGAAATTTTTCACCAAAATAAACGTAGTCCCCAATATTCACATTAACACCATAATTATTAATAGGGTTACTTACAAACCAATGGTAGGTTTTAGTAGTTGTTTCCTCTGATATTTTTCGCAAACGACCATTAGATACATTCATAAGGTCTTTAGGTACTTTGACACTTATAAGCATGCTATCCACTTCATCATACATGTGGTCTTTGTTAGGCCACCAAACACTGGCACCTAGTCCTTGGCAAGATGTAGCAACAAAATGTTTTCCGTTCGTATCTTTTTTCCATGAAAAACCTCCGTCCCATGGCGCGCGAATAGCTTCTTTGGGCTGCCCTGAATAGGAAACTATAACTTCATTGAAATCTCCTTTTTTCTGCTCTTTTTCTAGATGGATGAAATGTGCATTTCCATTCGATTCGACCTTCAGAGCAATACCGTCTTGTGTCGCTTTTTGGATTTTCAATGGCGGCTGTAAATCGATTTGTAAGACCTCTTTCGAATCTAAAACCCTATAGCGAATGGTATTAGTTCCTGAGATATATTTTTCATCAGGGTTCACTTCGATATCTAAATGATAATAATTCAAATCCCACCAAGCGCGTTCTGGGGTAATGCTGCCGCGAAGGGTATCTTGTTCCGTAAATTGTTGCGCTTGCAAGAAAGAACTAGCTAAACAAAATAGCAGTACTAAAAATAGTTTTTTAATCATATTCGGTTTTATATGTTGACACACCTAAAATACCCACTGCGGGTAATATTCTTATCGGAATTATATTTTAAACTTTATCGGAACACCGCATTAGGAAAAACAACGGGGCTCTCAAAACCATCTTTACCAACAGCTGAAACGCCAAAAAAGAAATTATCAATAACGATACCATCAAGCGTGTATTCCGACACATCGCCAACAAACCTACTGTTATCCCAAGTAGGTGAGGTGGTGTCTCTCCAATAGATTTTATAACCTAGGGCTCCTGGTACTTTGCTCCACTTGAATTTAGCTGATGGTTCTACGATTCCTCCTATTTCTACTTTGGCCGGAGTGGGGGGTGCCCAAGCCAATGATGCCATATTGATGGCATTGACCGCAGTTAGCTTTTTGGCATACTCAAAGTTAACATGTTCTAATACATCGCCATAGTTCATACCATTTTCAGTTCTAATATCTTGATGTTGTTGCGTATAATTCTCATGAGCCTCCATAATACGAATGCCTGCATAGCCAGCATCGTTAAACGGGCGATGGTGTCCACCACGACCAAAGCGATCCAAACGATAAATCATCATTGGGTTCATTTCTGGCATATAGGTTTTAGTAGTTTTATAAACATAGCGTGCCAATTGTCTTGAAACTCCGTCTACTTCACCACCATAAAAACGTCTTGCTTTTCGTTGCTCTTCAGTTTCTGTAGCCGGTACGGGTTCAGAGAAAATTCTAAAATCTCGATTGCTAATAACACCGTCAACACCAGTAATGTTTCCAATCATGTCATTATTGAAGATTCCGATAATATCCCAATTATTGGCTTTCATTTGTTTTACTAATCCTTGCCCTCCGAAAAGGCCCTGCTCTTCTCCAGAAAGGCCTAAGTAAATGATACTACTTTCAAATCTATATTTGGATAGTACGCGAGCTGCTTCGATCGTTCCTGCCATTCCGCTGGCGTTGTCATTAGCACCAGGAGAATCATCTGTAAAGTTAGTGGGGTCGCTCACTCGAGAATCAATGTCTCCACTCATAATAATATAACGATTCGGATATTTTGTTCCTTTTTGTACCGCTACTACATTGACGACATATACATCATTTACAATGCGTTTATTTCTTCCTTTTTCGACTAAATCTCTTTGAAAGCTAACCCCAAGACAAGCATTGCAATCAGCTGAGATTTTATCAAATTCACTTTTAATCCATCTTCGGGCGGCGCCTATTCCTCGGGTTGTTGAAAGCGTATCGCTTAGCGTATGACGGGTTCCGAAGTTTGCTAGCGTAGTGATATCTTTTTCGATGCGTTCTGAAGAAACAGCATTAATGATTTCATAAATACGCTGGTCAGTTTGTGCGTAGGTGTAGATTGAGAAGAATAAAAATGATAGTACTATAATTTTTTTCATAATGCATATTTTGACTCTTCTAAAATACGCTTATTCTTTGAGTTTGATGATGAAAATGGACTAAGAAGATTTCTTGGTAAAGGGTATCAGCCCTAGTAAAGGCCCTAAAGCCAAAAGCATAAACAAATACTTTGGGTTTGTATTTGTCGATAGATATGATAGCAATTGAATACTGAAAATACTAATTGCGAAACCGATGCAATTTACCAATGTCAGGCCCGTTCCTTTTAGTTCAGCGGGAATTGCACTGGCTACCAAGTTTGAGAATTGAGGTGAGTCGGCGATTACCGCCATACCCCATAAACACCATCCAACTAAAAATAGGGATGGTGGTAATTGAAAAAATAGAGGAGAAAGTAAACAGCATAGCCCTGATATGGTTAGTGCTATATGGGCAAGTTTTAGGCTTCCTATTTTTTGCGAAAGAAAGCCACCAATAATACAAGATAAACCACCTAATGATATAATTATGCCCGTCCATATCGGAACCGAAAGTGTTTCTGAATTCAGCAGATTAAAAGTTTGAATAGCTAAAGGCGTAAAGGCCCAAAATGCATAGAGTTCCCACATGTGGCCGAAATACCCGAAAGCCGCTTTTCGGTACCCTACTATTTTAAATAGTGCTGAACCGGCATTTAGCTGTAATACCCTACTTGGCTTTCGATAGGGGCCATTAGGAACAAGCATCCAAAGTAATACTCCTCCTAAAACAGATAAAATAGATACCGTCTTTATTAGGGTGTCTGGGTGGCTTCCAAGTTCGGTACCACTAACGAAGTAGGGCAGTGCAGTGCCAAAAACGAGTGCGCCTACTAAAAAACCCAATGCTTTTCCTAAACCTTTTTCGTAGTAGTCTGCTGCTATTTTCATTCCCACGGGATAAATTCCTGCTAAGAAAAAACCAGTACCAAAACGGGCCAAAAGCAGCATCCATTTTGAGAGTTCTTCTGATAGTAAAACTAAATTGCAAAGTGCCGCTAGCATTGAGCAAACCATAAATACACGAGATGGTGAAAAACGGTCAGCAATCATCAAGAGTGCAAAAACTAAGGTACCTGTGATAAAACCAAATTGCACCGAGGACAAAACATAGCCTACGATTTCGGTGCCAAGGCCTGTTTTAAGAGCAAGTACATCTACAATGGCGTTGCCAGCAAACCACAGTGAGGTACAGGCAAATTGCGACAGAATTATCACTGGAAGAATATGTAGTTTCGGTTTCAGAGGCCTTCTATTTTACCACAGTGACTTTCGAAATTTTACCGCTTGCAACTTCATATATTAATACCGCATCGAAGTTGTTTCCATTCATGGTGAGGTATTCTTGATCAATAACTTTATTGCCAATAACAATTCGATTTTTGATTTCACAATTTAAATCAGGCGTGCGTTCAAAGAAAGCCTCGTAGCTATTACGAAGCGCATCTTGCCCTTCTTCAGTTAGTTTGTTGGGGTATTCATATAATTTGATGTCTTCGGAATACGTAGCTAGAAAAGCTTCAATATCTCTAGAATTATAAGCATCTAATTGTTGTTTTACAATTTCTTCAGCAGCTGAGTACAGGGCATTTTGATGTATGAATGTCATACTTGAAATTAAACCATTCTTAACTTTGTAGAGGGCAACTTGTTGATGGGTCTTATCACCAATTGTCACCAATTCTTCATCGATGACCATAGTTCCAATAGAGAATCTTTTTACTATTTTAACGTGTACTTGTGGCGTTTTAGAATAAAATCGCTCATAATTGCTTTTTAGTGTTTCATTACCTTCATACTGAATGTCGTTCGGAAAATTACCGACCACAACATCTTCTGAGTAACATGCTGCAAAATCATTCAAGTTTCGCGCATTAAAAGCTTCCACTTGTTTTTGAACAATATTTTCTGGTGAAGGTTCTGCCACAAAAACCAAACGGGTAGCATTTTGATTCACTGCCAAGCGTGTGATATTAGTAATGTTTTTATTCGGAAAACGTTGTAGTAGACTCCAAGTCTCATCATTTTTCGGATGAAATTTATAAAGAGCATTCCCTTTTCCTGCAATCAGAGTGCCGTCAGGAAGCCAACAGATATCCGCTGTATTTCCTAAATCGGTTATTTTTTTTGTAGCTCCGGTAGCTGGGTTTAATGATTTTAGTTCCCAATTCTCAGAATTCTCTTTGCTGATATAAGAAACGAGGTCTGTATTTGGGATACTCAGTAATGACCTTCCTACATTTTTTTGAACCGTTGTAAATTTCCCTTCATCTTCTAGGAAACTTACAATGAGATCCATTCGGTTTTCTACTAACACCGTGGCTACAAGCATATCTGGTGTGTACCATAAGTAGTAGCCTATTTTGGCACCTTTTACTACTACTTTAGTAGAATCATTTTCAGTATTGTATTCATAGAGGCGCTGTAAACCATCTAGATCTAAGCGAATGGCAGATATGGCATTGCTTTCAGGAATTCGGAAAGGAGAATACTCGCTTCCTGTTGGGGTATCTGTAAGCCATGACGCGGTGCTACCCTCAAGAATGTTGAATTTCAAAATATCAGTTTGCCCGGCTCTTGTAGAAGCAAACAAAACCGTGTTTTCATCATAGAACGATGGTTGGTTGTCGTAGCCTTGATTATTTGAAATATTTCTAGGGTTTGATAATTTAATTTCACCATTACTAATCTCAAGGTCAACCAAATGGACTTCTGTGTCAGGTTGTGCAAAGAGTTGACTTATGAAAAAAAGTAGGCCCAGGCAGGGTATATATTTCATATGTTAAGGTTTTAGCGCTAAAATAGTTTCTAGTTTCATCTCTATTTGTTCTAGTAAATCCTTGAAATGCGTTTCTGTTGTAAAGGGGTTCATAACCGTACAGCGTAAATATTGGATGCCTCTTAATTTTGTTTGTACGATGTAAAATTCTCCGTCTTCCAATAATTGCTGCCGAATTGCAGCATTTATTTTGTTTAAGGTATTCAAATTTAAGCTAACATCTACATATCGAAAACAAACGATATTGCTCATAGGTTTAATGGCAAGTTCAAAGCGTTGGTTTTTTTCGATGATTTCTCCAAACGATATACCTTTATCATACAGGGTGGTTACGAAGGCTTCAAATACTTCTTCGCCATAGGTCTTTAAGAGTGAAAACCAATGCAAAGACATCATGTTCTTAGTGCATTCAAAAGTGCGTTTTCCTGAGTTGTACCAATCTGATTCTGTTGAATCTTCGAGTAAATAATCTGCTTTTTGACGAAAAGTAGCATTTGATGTTCTTGCATCTTTATAGACCAAAGCAGTAGTGATGCCCGGCATCATCATCATTTTGTGCCCGTCGATAACTACGGAATCTGATTTTGAAATTCCATTTAAAGTATATCGGTATTTCTTAGAGAATAGTGCTGCTCCGCCATGAGCCGCATCTACATGATACCAGAGATCATATTTTTCAGCAAATATGCCGACGCTGTCGAGATCATCAAAGATTCCAGTTGCAGTAGATGGTGCGCTTCCGACGATAGCAAAGACTTCAATACCATTTTGAATAGCATCGCTATAATATTTTTCTAGTAGCGCAGTATCCATAGAAAAGTCTGACTTCACAGGAATTTTAATGATTCCCCTTTCTCCTAAGCCCATTATTTTAGCAGCACGTTCTACACAATAATGTGCTTCTTCGCTCACCATAATTCCTAGTGGTTTCGAATGGCCTTCATGCCATACATCTGATAAAACTTTCGCTTTTCTTGCGCTAAGAAGCGCAGTTAGGTTTGCAAGTGTACCTCCTGACGTTAAAAAGCCACTCGATTGCTCTTGATAGCCAATTTTAGCGGCTAGTAACGCTGTAATGATTCGCTCTATAGGATTGGTGACCATACCCATTTCATAGACAGCAGTGCCATTGTTTAAAACCGCACTAATCATAGCCGTTAGGACAGTGATAGGAGCAGGGGGACATATTTGATGCCCAAGGTATTTAGGATGATGCACATGTGTGGATCGTTTTAAAACTTCATGAAATAGCTGTTCTGAATCGCCATTTTTTAGAAATTCTTCCCAAAAGTTAAGAGATGTATTGGGGCTAACCCAATGAAGTACATTGCCGGGGCTTTCATTACAAACTTGACCAATATGATTTGCCAATTCATCTATCAATTGATGGCCACGTTTTTTAAAATCTTCTGTGGAGTATGCTTTTTGAAGTGCCGATTTATTCATCGCATAAAGTTACTCGATTTTGTTAGGATTCGAAACCGTATTTTTTTAATTATAACAGTTGAAGAAGCATTTTATATGTTCGAAGCATACGCGTTCATGAAATAGTCTTCTAGCGATTAAATGAACTGGTAGCACTATAAATTCAAGTACTTTTTTTGCTATCTGACGGTTGAAACTTAGATGTTATTTTGGTTTAAATCGCCTAAGTTTCTTGAGCTAATATTAAAAAAACCGCTCCAATTTGGAGCGGTTCAGTTTTACTTAAGTAAGTTTAATACTATCTATTCCGTAACAGCACGATAGGCATTAACTCTACCTTTACCGTGATAAAGGCTTGCTCCGTTGCCGTCTACCTTGTCTGCGGTATTGGTTAACTTTTTAGCCACATCAAACGGATCCATATCTCCTCCATTCTTGCCAATAATCAAAGCAGCAACTCCTGCTACGTGCGGAGATGCCATGCTTGTTCCAGCAGTCCAAGTATAGCCACCAGGAATGGTACTAAGTACCATATCATAATACCATAGTGAACTAGGGCTATCAAAATCTCCACCAGGGGCAGAAACCGTAATATGACTTCTTCCATAGTCCGTGTAGCTAGATGGAACATCTAGGTTTGTATTAGGGTTTTCAGCCCAGCTGAAAGGTGCCGTGGCCGATACAGAGATTACATTATTTAGTGCAGCAGGTAATTTAAGTCCAGAGCCGTCACCATCTAAATTTGATCCCCCATTTCCAGCAGATGCTATAACGGTTGTACCGTTTCGATAAGCAAAATTAACTGCTCTTTGTTGCGCAATCTTAAGTTCTGCAATGAATTTACCGGGAATTTTAAAAATGGTGCCATCTTCTTGAAGAAATCTTCCATTCTTTACAAGGGTTGCGCCTAGGCTCATGTTGATGACATCTGCATCAATTAGAGCTGCATAAACGATTCCTGCATTAATACTACTAAAAGGACCTGAACCAGTAAATTCAGAAAGTACTTTTACGGCTACAATTTCAGCATTTGGAGCTACACCAATAACGCCAATTTCGTTGTCGGCAGCAGCGATAGTACCTGCAACATGCGTTCCATGGTTAAAATAAAAACCAGGTCGTACTTGCCAATCTTCACCTTCGATAAAAGAAGTACTCAGAGCTGTATTTACATTAGAAACTAGATCAGGGTGTGTGCCATCCATACCTGAATCCAAAACAGCAACGCGAACACCTGCCCCAGTCTGCCCAATGTTCCAAGCTTCGGGCGCATCAATTGCATCCATTCCCCAAAGTAAACCAAAATAGGGCTCATCGCTTCCTATGCTAAGGGGTGATGCCAATGGAGAAAAATCTTCTGGCTCTATCCATTGCACATTAAAGTCAGGAACTACTGAGCGAACTTCTTTGCTTGAAGATATAGCAGCGCTAGTACTTGCATTTGAAGAAACTACCACGACACCAATTTCTGGAATTGTTGATTTAACTGTTGCTCCCATACTTTCCATTTTAGCAATGAAATCATCAGGAATACTTTCGTTTTTCAAAATCACCATATAATTTTTTTTAGATGATGATTTAGCATAAACGGCATTGAGTTCTTCTTCTTGAGGTAAATCATTCTCCGTAGAACAAGAAAATAAGAGTAGGGCTACCATTAATAAAGGTAGAAATGGTTTTGTAGGATTTAAATAACTTTTTTTCATAAGTGTTTTGATTTTAATTAGATCCCTTAAATTATTAATAAATTAGTTAATGGCAATGTTTTTGTAAAAAAAAACAATAATATCTCGCTCTTAAATCAAATGACATCTCGATATCGGTCATAAAAAAACCGTCCACCTATATGGGGGACGGTTTTTAGTTCTGTTTCAACAAAAATATTAATTTAAACTAGTCAAAGGTATACCCGTTATCTGCAGCTACTTTATCTGCAATTTGTATGCGTAGCGCTACTACATTAGGGTGATTGGTATACTTCGTAAAGCGTTTTAAGCCCATTAACATCATACGTTGCTCATCTCCTTCAGCAAAAGAAACAATGGCTTCTTTTCCGCTTTTTAAAATAATATCAACTGCATTATATAGGTTCAATCGAGCCATAGCAATTTGTGTTGCTTGTGATTCTTGACCAAAACGTTTCGCATTTTTCTCAGTTCTTAGAATGGTACTTTCCGCCATATAAACTTCAATCAAAATGTTAGATGCCGCCATCATTAACTGTTGGTGCTTTTCTAGTTCAGCACCAAATTTTTGAACCGCAGAACCAGCAATCATTAAGAACACTTTTTTCAAACGGGCCACTAAATCTTTTTCTTCAGCAAATAATTCAGAGAAATCAACAGCATCGAAAGATGGTATTCCCATTAATTCTTCGCCTACTGCAGTCGCAGGGCCGAGCAAATCAACATGCCCTTTCATTCCTTTTTTAACTAACATGCCTACGGCAAGCATTCGGTTAATTTCATTGGTGCCTTCGTAAATACGACCGATACGAGAATCTCTCCAAGCAGACTCCATAGGAGCTTCAGCGCTATAGCCCATACCACCAAAAATCTGCAAACCTTCATCTGTAGTATACTGTACATGTTCTGAGACAGCTACTTTTAAAATAGAACACTCAATAGCATATTCTTCAACGCCTTTTAATTCAGCTTCTTGGTGCGTATTACCTTCTGTAGCCCGTATAGCAATTCTATCTTCAATATTTTTTGCCGCTCTGTAGCTCCCTGATTCACCTACATATACATTTGTAGTCATCTCAGCAATTTTTGCTTTAATTGCGCCAAAATTTATGATTGGCGTCTTAAATTGAATACGCTCATTAGCATAGTTTACTGCCTCTCTGACCACTCGTCTTTGTGCATCTAAACAGGCAGCTGCCAATTTGATACGACCTACATTCAAAGCGTTCATTGCAATTTTGAATCCGTTTCCTCTTTCGGAAAGCATGTCTTCAACAGGTACCTTAGTTTCACTAAAGAAAACCTGGCGTGTAGAGGACGAGTGTATTCCTAATTTCTTCTCTTCATCACCCATTGTGATGCCATTCGAAGGGTCATTTGGAATTATAAAACCAGTAATATTTTTATCATCTTCGATTCGAGCAAATACGATGAGTAGATTACAGAAACCAGCGTTTGAAATCCACATTTTCTGACCGGTGATACTGTAATACGTGCCGTCATCAGATAATACTGCTTTTGTTTTTCCAGAATTTGCATCAGAACCTGCTCCTGGCTCCGTTAAACAATACGAACCCAGCCATTCACCAGAAGCAAGTTTCGGTACGTATTTTTTCTTTTGTTCTTCGTTACCGTATAGTGTGATTGGCATGGTACCGATACCGGTATGCGCACCAAATGACGTACTGAAAGAACCTGTAGCTCCTGAAATATAATCACAGACTAACATCGTAGATACAAAACCCATTCCCATACCACCATATTCTTCAGGTACCGCAATACCTAAAAGACCTAGTTCTCCAGCTTTACGCATGGTTTCTGCTGTGAATGCATAGTCTTTGTTTTCAAAACGTTCCCAATGTGCCCAAAGTTCTCTATCGACGAACTCTTTGGTGCTATCACGCATCATTTTTTGTTCTTCGGATAAATCCTCCAAAGTAAAAACATCTTCACATTTCGTTTCTTTTACAAGGAACTGACCTCCGCGTAATAAATTATCTTTTTCAACTGTATTAGAACTCATAACTTTTTTAAAGATTAAAGAATCAGGAGACAAGAATTAAAACTAAAATTTTAGCTCATTTTGAAAACCTGAAATCGTTTTTTGTAATTGTTGTATTTTGTTTATTACTAATAGAAAATTGTCATGATGGGTATACCCTTGGCGATACGCAATATTTAGTTGTGTTTTCCATTCAAAAGCGGAACCAATACGATCTTCTATATATTTGTTAAAATGTTTATCAGTTGATTTGCTTGTTCCTTTTGTACTATTTACTGAAATTGAAACTGCGCATCTTGTTATTTAGAAGTCGAACCAAATTTTTAAAATTCAGGAAACTTCTTTATCATTTTATAGGTTTCATCTACCAGAGTCATTTCCTCCTCCAAATTTTAAGCTTTTTAAAAATAAGCCTGCCTATTGGTCTTGATTCTAGTGTCTTGATTCTAGTTCAGGAATTCAAAAATACCAGCAGCGCCTTGCCCTGTACCTACGCACATGGTAACCATACCGTATTTTCCTTGCATATCTCTTTTTCTCATCTCGTCAAATAATTGAACAGATAGCTTTGCTCCTGTACATCCAAGAGGGTGACCTAAAGCAATAGCACCACCATTTACATTGACGATTTCTTGGTTTAATTTTAACTCTCGCATTACGGCAAGCGACTGAGAAGCAAAAGCCTCGTTCAGTTCAATTAATTCAATATCATCTTGTTTTAATCCAGCTTGCTTTAGTGCTTTCGGAATGGCAGCAACCGGACCAATACCCATAATTCTTGGTGGAACTCCCGCCGCAGCATAATTCACTAAACGTGCAATAGGCTCAATGTTTAATTCTTTCACCATATCCTCACTCATGATCAGAACAAAAGCAGCACCATCACTCATTTGAGATGAGTTACCCGCTGTAACACTTCCGCCAGCTGCAAATACGGCGCGAAGTTTATTTAAGACCTCTTTAGACGTACCTTTTCTAGGGCCTTCATCTTTGGTTACTGTATATTTTTTCTTAGCCTTTTTACCATTTGCATCTAAATAAGTTTGCTCCACTTCGATAGGAACAATTTGACTTTGAAAACGATCTTCTGCCTGGGCTTTCAATGCTTTCATATGAGAATTATAGGCAAATTCATCTTGATCTTCACGAGATACTTTGTATTCGTTAGCTACTGCTTCAGCAGTATTACCCATTCCCCAATAATAATCCTCATGACCTTGGTTTGCCAAATCATAATTAAGTTCTGTTCTGTAGCCTGTCATAGGCACAGAACTCATACTTTCAGCACCCCCAGCGATGATACAATCAGCCATTCCTGATTGAATTTTTGCTGTAGCGATTCCGATAGTTTCAATTCCTGAAGAACAAAAACGATTTACGGTTACCCCGGGAACATCGATTACGTCTAATCCCATTAACGAAATTAGGCGCGCCATATTCAAACCTTGTGAACCTTCTGGCATTGCGTTTCCAACAATAACATCGTCGATTCTTTTCTTATCAAAATCTGGCAATTCTTTCATCATGTATGCGATGGTCTCCGCTGCCAATTCATCGGTACGCTTAAAACGGAAAACACCTTTTGGGGCTTTTCCTACGGCTGTTCTGTATGCTTTAACTATATATGCTGTCTTCATTTTTTATGCTTTTGGCTATTAGCTTTTGGCTTTTAGCATTTATTTATTATTCTAAAGAATGCCTGTAGCTAGTGGCTAAAGGCGAATAGCTTCGTAATTTTAATTACGTAAAGGTTTTCCTGTTTTAAGCATGTGTTGGATGCGTTCAAGCGATTTCTTCTCCGTACAAAGAGAGAGAAAAGCTTCTCGTTCGATATCCAATAGATATTGCTCAGATACCAGCGTTGGTTCTGACAAATCACCGCCAGCCATTACATAGGCTAATTTATTAGCGATTTTGCGGTCATGCTCGCTGATGTAGTGACTTGCTTCCATAGCATCCGTTCCAACTATGAACATTCCTAGAGCCTGTTTGCCGAGTACCTTAATATCTTTTCGCATTGGCGCTTGGGTATAGCCTGCTTCTGCCATAAGTTTCGCGTGCGCCTTTGCTGTAGCAATTTGTCTGTCTTTATTGACCACAACAATATCTTTTCCTTTTTGAAGTAATCCTAAATCAAAAGCTTCATACGCTGATGTTGATACTTTTGCTGTACCGATGGTTAAAAAGTGTTCTTGCAGCACATTCAATTCGACATCACCTTTACTAAAGTTATCTTGTGCGCGAACGGCCATTTCTTTTGAGCCACCGCCACCAGGTATAACGCCAACGCCAAACTCAACAAGTCCCATATATGTTTCTGCCGCAGCAACTACCATATCTGCATGAAGTGATATCTCACAACCACCACCCAAAGACATTCCGTGAGGAGCAGCAACTGTAGGTATTGAAGAATAACGCATACGCATCATGGTATCTTGGAACATTTTAATAGCCATGTTTAGCTCGTCATATTCTTGCTCAACAGCCATCATGAATATCATTCCGATATTGGCACCAACAGAGAAATTTGCTGCTTGGTTACCAACAACCAAACCTTGAAAATCTTTTTCAGCTAAGTCGATAGCCTTGTTTAAGCCTGCTAAAACATCACCACCGATGGTGTTCATCTTAGATTGGAATTCCACATTTAAAATACCATCACCTAAATCTTCAACGACAACGCCTGCATTCTTAAATACTTCTTTAGATTTGCGGATGTTATCTAGAATAATAAACGAATCTTGACCCGGTATTTTGACGGAAGCCTTCTTTGGAATATCATAGGCATAGCTAGCGCCATCTTTTATCGAATAGAACGATTTTTGACCAGAAGCCAACATCTCAGCAACCCATGGAGCAGCAACTTCGCCTTCTGCTTTCATGATTTCTAAACCTTTCTCTAAGCCTATAGCATCCCATATTTGAAAGGGTCCGTGTTCCCAACCAAAACCAGCTTTCGTGGCATCGTCAATCTTATAAATATCATCTGTGATTTCAGGAATTCGATGCGATACATAAGCGAATAAAGCAGCGAAACTTTTTCTGTAGAATTCACCAGCCTTATCTTTTCCGTCTACTAATACGGCGAAACGGTCAACAACCTTATCTATCGTTTTGGTCAATTCAAGTGTAGCGAACTTAGCGCTTTTTTTAGATCGATATTCCATCGTATCTAAATCTAAGGTCAAGATTTCTTTCTTGCCGCCAGCACCTTTGACCATTTTGTAAAAACCTTGTCCCGTTTTACTTCCCAACCATTTGTTTTCCATCATAGTGTTGATGAAATTTGGAAGTTTGAAAATAGCGCGTTTCTCGTCGTCAGGGCAATTGTCATACACACCATTAGCGGTATGAACTAAGGTATCAAGGCCGACAACATCAACAGTTCTAAAGGTTGCAGATTTTGGGCGACCAATCACGGGGCCTGAAAGCTTGTCAACTTCTTCAACCGTCATTCCCAATTCTTTTACCATATTGAAAAGACTTTGAATGCTAAAAATACCAATACGGTTTCCGATAAATGCAGGTGTATCTTTGGCTATTACGGAGGTCTTTCCAAGAAATTTCTCTCCGTATCCATTTAAGAATTCTAGTACTTCATGAGAAGTTTTAGGACCAGGGATGATTTCAAATAATTTTAAATAACGAGCTGGATTAAAGAAGTGTGTTCCGCAGAAATGCTTCTGAAAATCATCACTTCGCCCTTCACTCATAAATTTTATAGGAATACCTGAAGTATTTGAAGTAATTAAAGTGCCAGGCTTTCTATGTTTTTCTATACTTTCAAAAACCATTTTTTTAATATCCAAACGCTCAACTACAACTTCGATAATCCAATCTGCTGTAGCGATTTTGGCAATATCATCTTCTAGGTTGCCTGTTGAAATTCGGTTTGCGAACTTTTGATGGTAAATAGGAGAAGGCTTTGATTTTAAAGCTGCCATCAATGAATCATTTACTAATCGGTTTCGAACAGCCTTGTCTTCTAAAGTTAATCCCTTAGCTTTTTCTTTATCGGTCAATTCTCGTGGCACGATATCTAAGAGTATTACTTCGACTCCGATATTGGCGAAGTGGCAAGCAATGCCGCTTCCCATAATACCCGAACCAATTACCGCTACTTTTTTAATGTGTTTGTTCATGTATGGGGTTCCTATTAATTAGTTGTTTCTTTTGTATGTATCTTCTTTTCAGCGATTAGGCTGTTAATCGTGTTCATAACTTCGAAAAAGTGATCTAACTTTTCTTCAGAAATATTATCTTTTACCACATCATCAAACCGAAGTACCACAGCTTTGGAATGGTTTCTTTTTTCCAAACCAAAGGCTGTTAAGTGAATTAAAACGCCTCTACCATCGTTAGGATTCGGTTTGCGTTTGATTAAGCCTTTTTCCTCCATGCTTTTCAGTATTCGCGATAAGCTTGTCGCTTCCATTCCCATTTTAGGCCCTAAGGCTGTTGATGGGGTGCCTGTTTTCGGGTCAATACTTAGTAGCGTAAACCCGACGGCCATCGTCGAATCAAATTCTTTGGCCTCCTCATTATACATTCTAGCGACTGCTTGCCATGTAGCGCGAAGAATATAATCTATTGTAATATCACTCATAAATTTGATTGTGGGAATCCAAATATAAAGAAATTTATTATGCATGCATAATAAATTTTAATAAAAAAGAGCGAAGCGATGATATAATCGATGAACTGATGGCAGGCTAAGTTGATCTAAAAATAAAACCGCCCCAACATAAAGTTGAGACGGTTTGTATAAAGCTAAGGCTTGAATTACACGATAACCCTTTTAGAAAATTCTTAGAAAGGTGCTACACGATCTATTTTTTTAAAACCATATTTGATGCCTTACAATGTTAATGGCCATAAATATCATTATACAAAGCCATGTATTTTTCTTTAATAATTTTGCGACGTAGTTTCATGGTAGGCGTTAAGTGTCCCTCATTTATACTCCATATATCAGGAGTTAATCGAAACTGTTTAACCTTTTCCCATTTAGCAAAGTCTTGATTCGACATATCAACTTCTTCTTGATATTTTGCTAGTACTTTTTCGTTGAGAACGATGTCTGAGTTTTCACTAATGATTATACCGTTCTCTTTGGCCCAATCAAATAGATAGACAAAGTCCGGTTGAATCAGCGCAGCCGGCATTTTTTCATTTTCACCAACTACCATCAATTGTTCTATAAATCGAGATTGTTTGAAACGGTTTTCCAGCAACTGCGGCGCAACATATTTACCGCCTGATGTTTTAAACATTTCCTTTTTACGATCTGTTATTTTTAGGAAGCCATCTGCATCTATTTCTCCAATGTCTCCGGTAAGAAAATAGCCATCTTTCATTACTTCAGCAGTTTTCTCAGCGTCTTTGTAATAGCCTTGCATTACATTGGGGCCTTTTACACAAATTTCTCCATCATCGGCAATTTTGACTTCAACACCTGGTAGCAGTTTACCCACGGTTCCTATTTTGAACCCGTTTTTGCGCATATCGTTAACAGAAACGACAGGAGAGGTTTCCGTTAAACCGTAGCCCTCCATAACTCCCATGCCTGCAGCATTAAAGACTCGAGCTAATCGCGGTTGTAGAGCAGCACTACCAGAAGAGATTACTTTAAGTTCACCTCCTAATGCTTCCTGCCATTTGCTGAAAATTAATTTTTTAGCAAGCCCTAATTTTTTTTCGTACCACCATCCATTCTGGCCGTAAGGCTCATACTTTAAACCCAAATCCACAGCCCAAAAGAAAATCTTCTTTTTTAGTCCGGTCAGCGCACTCCCTTTTGATAGAATACTATCAAATACTTTCTCCAGTAGCCGGGGTACAGCGGTCATCATATGTGGCTTGGTCTCTTTTAGATTGTCTGTGAGTTTTTCCATTGACTCCGCATAATAGATACTAACCCCATCATACATATATAGGTAAATCATCATACGCTCGTACACATGACAAACTGGTAAAAAACTTAAACAACGTGCATTTCCTCTTTCAATAGGCAAGCGTTCTGAACTTGCTTTGGCATTGCTTACTATATTTTGATGAGAGAGCATTACTCCTTTTGGACGTCCGGTGGTACCTGACGTATATATAAGGGTGGCAAGATCTTCTGGTTTTACATTAGCTTTTCTATCTTCTACCATATCTTGGTTAGCGGTGTCAGCGCCAAGTTCCAATACCTCATTCCAATTTTTACAATCATCCAATGCATCAAAAGAATAGACTTCTTTTAGACTAGGAACTTGGTCTTTTACAGCCATTACTTTCGCATATACCTCAGAACAGGATACAAAGCAGTATGTTGATTCGGAATGATTCAATACATATGCGTAATCTTCTTCAGAAATTGTTGGGTAGATAGGTACATTCTGAGCGCCTAACTGGAGAACTCCAGTATCCATAACATTCCATTCAGAACGATTGGTCATTGATATTACTGCAATTTTATCATTGGCTTGAACTCCCATGCGTAATAAACCACGGCTTATGGCATTAGCCTTGTCTACATATTCTTGCGTGGACATGGGTATCCATTCTCCATTTTTCTTGTCTAGAAAACAATCAGGGAGCTTATATTTTTCTAATTGGTAATATGGAAAATCAAAAAGTCTAGTAATGTTTTGCATAGGGAGTTTTCTTATAGCTAACTGCAAAATAGGGAAAGGAAGTGGTATTTTAAAATGAGTTTAATAAAATACCTCATTAAATATTGATGATACCTTAATTATGTTCGAGTTAAATAATGGTAAAATCAATGATTGCTAATTTGTTAGCCTCGTTTTATGCTTCTAATTATACTACATTTTTTTTTGGAAGAATAAATATAATTTCCGTTGTGATACAATTGAGGCCTCCGCTTTACCATAGGAGGTACAATGGACTAAAAATCGATGAAATACAGGCTGAAAACTAAAAATTGTGTAGTTCACCGTTGGTCTACAATAAACCGCAATTAAACTGGTTATGCATATAGTTTGGTCTAAATGTAGGAAAAATCCTATCAATATACTTCTGTATTTACCCAATCAAATTAGAAACCCTCAAATCTAAAAGCATATGATTTCAAATTACAATTTAAAAAGAACAACTAGACGGCTTACTAACCTAGCACTGTTTCTTATTTTTTTAAATAGTTTCAAAGGAACAGCACAAACAGACTTTGTTAATACGGCAACGGGTAACTGGAGTGCGTTAGTTCAATTAGATAATTTTGACCCTAATGATGATCAGCAATCTAATGCAGATACAGATTTTGTAGGTAATGCAAACTATGCCATTATGGAAACTCAGAAACAAACAGTTTCTTTCAATGATGGCATAACAGATGAAGTATATTATTTTAGGGTAAGAATGGGACAGAGTAATCCTAGTACATCTTTCTATTTTGGATTAGATGTTAGTGGCGATTTTATCGCTGACTTATTTATTGAGGCAAATGTAAAAAGTCAAACACCATTCGTTTCATTTCATTTAAGAGATTATGCTAAGACTGGACTTTCGCCTTCCCAAACATCGTGGTTGAATGGCACTCAAAATAATGAGTTGGCATTAACAAGTAGAAACGCTGTAATTAGCGATTATAGTGCTGGTACAGACATAGATGGTGGAAATAGTGGAACCGATTATTGGTTAGAATTTGCATTTACAGAAGAAATTTTAAAGGCTTATGTGCTAGATAATTTTAATTTATCTATCTCTGGAGATTCTGCGGTAGCATTACATAGTTTTACATCTACGAGCCAAACATCAAACGGAGATGTGATGGGTGTAGACGATACGATATCAGGAATACTTGATTTAACCTGGGTTGAATTAGGTCTTGTTATAAATGGAACCTTAAATAATATTACTTCAGGGGCTATTGTAACCCCAACAGTAGTAGCACAAACTACAGATAACAGTCTACCTACACTAACAGGTACTTGGGGTAGTTCAATGTTAGGAGACGATAGCTTGTCGGTTACCGTTAATGGCGTAGAGCATACTACTGCAAACGGACTAGTTATAGATAATCTTAATTGGAGTTTAGCATTAGTAGAGGCATTAAGTCCTAACACCTATGGTGTAGCGGCAAAAGCATCTAGAAGTTCTTCCGGAAAAACTCGTTCTGATACTACTGACAATGAATTGATTATTACTGCCGCGGTAGCTCAAGACATACCCTTTAATTGTGATTATAACGCGTACCTTTTTCAATATTCTGACGTGTATTCTATTGATTTAGCTTCAGGAAGCTCCTTTTTGGTTGCTGAGGCAATCGTTTCAGGCTCAATTAACGCAACTGGGTATAACCCTTCTGATGGTTTTATATGGGGGTATCTATCCGAACCATCTCAATCGATAGTGCGTATTGGGAAGGATTTTTCAACTGATATTTTCACCATACCTGAATTACCAACGGGTAACAAATATGTTGGAGATATTAATTCAGCAGGTATCTATTATTTTAGGTCTAGTGGATCTTCTTATTACTCAGTTGATTTGAACCCTAATTCAGCTAGCTATTTGCAATATTTAGGTGCTCAAACCTTGTCTCAAGGCATTAGTATACACGATTGGGCTTTTAATTCGGTAGACAATAAGTTGTATACTGTTGAAAAAAACACCAACAAATTATATCGTATTACCCCAGAAACGGGTGCGCTTGAAGATTTAGGTGAAGTACCAATTTTAGCAGGTTTAAGCTATACCTATGGAGCTGTTTACTTTGATGCAAGCGGTAACTTTTATGTATCTGCAAACGAGTCGGGTGCTGTCTATATTATCAATGAAGTTCATAATATATCTACCACGGGTTTTAGTTCAAATATATTTGCCTACGGACCCGCAAGTGCAAGTAATGATGGGGCTCGCTGCCCTACGGCACCAGTTCTACAAGAAGATTGTGCTAATGGGGTAGATGATGATGGCGATGGTTTGGTTGATTGCGATGATCCTGCCTGTTCTGGTGTAAAAGAATGCCCAGTTACCTACACTACATCCTCTGCAGACACTGGTGGTCTTGAAAGTAATGATCGTTTAGCCGAACGAATTGGAAGAAGAAATTATCAGCGTGCTAAAGAAGGCTACGTATTTAATACGGCAACAGCAAAACGTGTTAAAAAGGGAGCTTCTTATATGAAGAAAAGTAGGACCGCTAAAAATAATATTGAGCTAGCGAGCTTAGTGCCTTTAGGTGTAATTAACGAGAGCGAAATAGTAGAATCATCCGCATCAGATTTATTAGATCTTACCAATGCGAGTGACCTCTATTCCGTAGATTATTTGAAAGATGATATCCCTATCGGAGCTTTAATGGTAATTAAGACGGAGGATAAGGTATATGAGCATAGTAAATTTATATGTGATCGCTTTTTAGGGGCTGAATTATTATCAGTTACAACCATTCAATTGCGGGAGAAAAACTTTATAAAATCAATTATTAAGCAACCAGACGGAAGCCAGGAGTTTGCGCTAACTTTTTCTGCTAGAGAAACTTCCGATAATCAATTTGTCGTTGAATCACACTGGAATATTGATGCATTTGAAAAAGACGCGCTATATTATAATTTCCAAATATGGTCAAGTTCAATAGAGAATTTACTTTCACTTGGTGAAGAAGTTCTCAGGTTATTAGAAGTAAATAGCCCTATAAGTGCTTACGAAGCTTCAGCTCCACCACCAGTATTTGTGAAATCCGCAAAATATCAAAATGGAATGGTATCGATGAAATTAATTAATAATAACTATTCTGATACTGTGCTCTTAGAAGGCGCAATAAAAAGAACAGAGACGAGTCAATCAGAAGGATATAGTACCACTTCTGCCATTGATGGCTACCTAAGTTCTATGAATGTTGAAACAGGAGACCTGTTTGATCTCGGCTTTCGAATTAGTGATGATAAAGGAAGTACACCTGATGATCTTTTTGTTGCAGATGCGCCATGGGGCTTAGATGATTCTGCAGAAACTTCTTCTGCTGAAGTTTACAAGGTGTTGCCAAACGATTTATCTTATATGGGTGATGGTTACCGAATTGAGCGTAATGTTCATTTGAAAGGGGTCACGAGTGAATATATAGGAGTTTATAGAGCCTTAAGCCCGCGTTTTGCAGCTGTAGATTTATCAGAGTACAACAACTTTGTTTTGGAAGCTTCAGGAACAGGTGCTCTTGCAGTGAATCTTTTGAAAGGAAATGGAGCTAGTTTTTCAGCTCAAATTACCTTGACTTCTGAGACAACGACTTATGAGTTAAATCCGAATGATTTTGTTTCTGGTGAGCTTGTTAATACCGATTTTTCAGATTTAAAAGTTATTTCATTCGAGTTGCGTTCCGAAAACGGTCAGGCTACTGAAAAAGAAATGCTTCTAGAAAATATTGAATTTACAAACCAAGAAGCAAGTTCAGGCTTTATTATGCCAGATACAAGTAAAGCTTTGGTAATGCCAAACCCTTTAGTAACAGCTACAAAGCTATATTTTTACGAAGATGCTGCAGCTAGCTATACTTTTGAAATGTTTACGGTTAATGGTTCAAAAATAAACAGTCATCGTCTAGAGGGTGATTCAGTTAAAGGGCAAAATGAAATTGAAATTTTTAGAAAAGGCTTAGGATCAGGCATTTACTTTTATAACTTAACAAGTACCAGTGATAAAAACTGGTCTGGAAGAATAATGGTTAACTAAATTATTGTTTTTATTTCGATTAGATTGAATAGGTCAACAATTGGTTATTGTTGGCCTATTCTTATTTAGTGTACATCATAATCCAAGCTTTTGCGTTGCTAAAAGCTTCTATCCAAGGTGATACTTCATCAGTTCTATCAGCAGGGTAGTGCGCCCAGTTCCACGGAAAAGTAGAACGTTCTATATGTGGCATGGTGACTAAATGTCTTCCAGTAGCATCACATAACATGGCGGTGTTGAAATCACTTCCATTTGGGTTGGCAGGATAAGCTTCGTAACCGTATTTCGCAACAATGTCGTACCTATCTTCTGAATTCGGTAGATTAAATTTACCTTCTCCATGTGATATCCAAACGCCTAGCGTTGTTCCGGCTAAACTCGATAGCATTACAGAGTTGTTTTCTTGCACTTTTACAGATGTAAAATTACTCTCATGTTTATGAGAATCATTATACGTCATTTTTCCATGAATTTCATGATCTGGGTTGATGAGGTCTAACTCCATAAATAATTGACAACCATTGCATATACCAATAGATAGTGTATCTGGTCTTGCAAAGAAGTTTTTGATAACTGCGTTTGCTTTGTCATTATATTTAATGGCTCCAGCCCAACCTTTGGCGCTTCCTAAAACATCAGAATTAGAGAAACCACCAACGGCCCCTAAGAATTGAATGTCTTCTAGCGTTTCACGACCTGATATTAAATCAGTCATATGTACATCCTTTACATCGAAGCCAGCCAGATACATAGCGTTTGCCATTTCACGTTCTGAGTTACTTCCCTTTTCTCTAAGAATAGCCGCTTTTGGTCTCTTAGTTCCGCTTGAAGTGACCGGAAGTTTTCCAGAGAAATCGCTTGGAAATGTATATTTCAAGGCTTGCTCCTTGTAATTATCAAATCGATCTTTCGCTAAACCATTTGATGTTTGCTTCTGGTCAAGTAAGTAAGAAGTCTTAAACCAAGTATCTCTAAGAGATGAAATATTTAAGCCCATTTCCATACCCCCATTTTTAATAGTTAAGCTTGGTTCAGAAATTACCATACCGATCTTTTTAAAATCAATATTTTCTTGGGATAAGAACTGTTCTATAGACGAATCCTTAGATTGAAAAACGATTCCTGCATTTTCTGAGAACAATAATTTGATGGTGTCTTCTTCACCCAGACTAGAAAGGTCTAATGTTGCGCCTAGATTCGTATCGGCAAAACACAATTCTAATAAGGTGGTAATCAAGCCTCCAGAGGCAATATCATGACCTGCAAGTATTTGACCATCTCGAATTAAAGTTTGAATTAAATTAAAAACAGTTTTGAAATAGGAAGCATCTTCAATACTGGGTGCTTCACTACCGATAGCATTTAAGACTTGACCGAAAGAAGAACCGCCTAATTTATAATTGTCTTTTGATAGATTGATATAGTAGATGCTTCCACCTCCTTTTTGTAAAACAGGCTCTACTACTTTCGTAATATCGTCACAGTTTCCAGCGGCAGAAATGATAACCGTACCCGGACTGATCACATCACCATCTTTATACTTCTGCTTCATTGAAAGCGAATCTTTTCCTGTGGGTACGTTTACGCCCAAAGCAATTGAGAATTCAGAAATCGCTTGCACTGCTTTATAGAGTCGCGCATCTTCACCTTCGTTCTTACAAGGCCACATCCAATTGGCAGAAAGAGAGACTGATTTTAGGCCGTCTTTTAGGGGTGCCCAAATGATATTAGTTAAGGCTTCCGCAATACTATTCTTGCTTCCTGCGGCGGGGTCAATTAGACCAGAAATGGGAGCGTGACCAATACTCGTGGCAATCCCTTCTTTTCCTTTAAAATCTAAAGCCATCACGCCCACATTATTCAACGGCAATTGTAAGGGGCCAGCACATTGTTGCTTGGCAACACGCCCGCCGACACATCGGTCTACTTTGTTAGTGAGCCAATCTTTACAAGCTACGGCCTCTAACTGCAATACTTTCTCTAAATACTCATGAAAGAACTCTAAGGAGTACGCAGCATCTTCATATTTTCTTTCAATAGTAGTATCTGTCAATATGGTTTTTGGTGAGCTTCCGAAAATATCAGAAAGGTTCACATCCATCGGTTTTTCACCTGTGGTTTTTGATTCGAAAGTAAAACGGTCATCATCTGTAACCTCACCCACCTCATACATTGGTGAACGTTCTCTTTCGGCAATTCTGCCTAAAAGTGCGGCATCATCTTTTCCGATGACCAAGCCCATACGTTCTTGCGATTCATTGCCTATAATTTCTTTAGCCGATAAAGTAGGGTCACCTACAGGTAACTTATCCAAATCTATTTTTCCGCCAGTTTCTTCGACGAGTTCAGATAGGCAGTTGAGGTGTCCGCCAGCGCCATGATCATGAATAGAAACAATAGAATTCACAGCACTCTCAACCATGCCTCGAATGGCATTGGCTGCTCTTTTCTGCATTTCAGGGTTCGAACGTTGCACAGCATTCAATTCGATTGACGAACTAAATTCACCCGTGTCAGCACTTGAAACAGCTGCGCCGCCCATACCAATACGGTAGTTGTCACCCCCTAAGATGACGATTATATCACCTGTTTTTGGCTTGTCTTTAAGCGCCTGATCTGCCTTGCCGTAGCCGATACCACCTGCTTGCATGATTACTTTGTCGTAACCCAATCTGCGCTTTTCAGGCCCTTGGCCATGACCTGTTTCTAAAGATTCTTCTAAGGCTTCGTCATGTTCAAAGGTTAATACTGACCCAACAATCAAAGGTTGCCCAAACTTATTGCCAAAATCTGATGCGCCGTTTGATGCTTTGATCAAAATATCCATCGGGGTTTGGTATAGCCATTCGCGTTCAGACATGCCGCCCTCCCATGGGCGTTCTTCTTCCAATCGCGAATACGCAGTCATGTACACTGCTGTACCTGCTAAAGGCAGGGAACCTTTACCACCCGCTAATCGATCTCTTATTTCGCCTCCTGAACCGGTTGCGGCGCCGTTGAAAGGCTCCACGGTGGTCGGAAAGTTATGCGTCTCTGCTTTTATAGAAATGACGGAATCAAATTCCTCTTCTTGGTAAAAATCAGGTTTGTCAGCAGTTTTGGGGGCAAATTGCACTACTGTGGGGCCTTTTACAAAAGCCACATTGTCTTTATATGCCGAAACAATATCGTTCGGGTGTTCTTTCGCTGTCTCTTTAATGAGCTTGAAAAGTGATGTTGGCATTTCTTCGCCGTCAATCACAAAAGTGCCATTGAAAATTTTATGACGACAGTGTTCTGAGTTTACTTGACTAAAACCAAAGACTTCAGAATCAGTAAGTTTGCGCCCCATCTTGGTAGCAAGCTTGTTGAGGTAGTCAACTTCCTCCTCGTTGAGTGCTAAACCTTCTTGTTTGTTATAGGCAGCAATATCAGCAATCTCTATAATGGCTTCTGGCTGTACAGCTATGGTAAACATATCTTGTGTAAGTGCCGTATATTTTTGCGAAATCATCGGGTCAAAATCGGTAAAGGCTTCGGCGACGTTTTTGAATTCTTCAATTCGCAAGATGCCTGAAACGCCCATATTTTGAGTGATTTCGGTAGCGTTCGTACTCCAAGGTGTAATCATCGCAGCACGTGGGCCAATAAAAAAGGCGTCAAGAGACGCCGCGTTGATTTGTGCTTGATTGCCGAACAACCATACTAATTTTTTTGTGTCTTCCTGAGAAAGTTCTTGACTGGTTTGAACTGCAAAAACTTTGTTGGTTTGCTCTCCGAAAAAATGAATCATTTAGTGCCTGAGTTGTTAGGTTTGATAAAGTACAAATTTAGCTATTTAATGGATTTTTAATAAACTGTTAAGCCATTATTATTACTAAAAAAGTTAACAGATTGTTGATTACTTAAAATTGCAGTTTCATAAGATAGCTGCTTTCAATTTTAATTTTTTCGTAAAGTTTAGTTTCCACTTTTGTGGATGGTGTAAAACAGTAGCTAAGAAGTATCAGTAGCCATTAAATTTAGTACCTTTTACACAACCTTAAAACCAAGCTTATGAAAAGAAATATAACCTTTAGTATCGCATTAATCGCTTTAGCAAGTTGCAGCTATTCTGCCTTTGCTCAAAAGAAGAGATCAAACAAACAAATTGAAAAACTAAAAACAGAAGCTGCCGCCATTGTAGAATCAACTAAAAAACAATCTCAGGTGATGGTTGATAAGGTCTTCAGTTTTGCCGAGCTTGGCTTTCAAGAAATAGAATCATCAAAATACTTAACAGGAATTTTAGAAGAAAACGGATTCGCTATTGAGAATTCGATTTCAGGTATTCCAACAGCTTGGTTTGCGAAATGGAGTAATGGAGAGGGGCCCGTAATTGCATTGGGAAGTGATGTGGATTGTATTCCTAAAGCTTCTCAATATCCTGGAGTGGCTTATCACAAGCCCATTGTTGATGGCGCACCAGGCCACGGCGAAGGTCACAATGCAGGTATACCGATGAATATTTCGGCTGCTTTGGCAGTAAAGCAAATTATGGAGCGCGAGAATATTGGTGGTACCTTGTTAGTGTGGCCAGGTATCGCAGAAGAATTAGTAGCTGCCAAGGCTTGGTATGTACGTGACGGACTTTTCGATGCTATTGATATGTGCATTTTTACGCATGTAAGTAATAATTTGAGTGTTTCTTACGGCCCTGCAAGGGGAACCGGACTTATATCGGTAGAATATTCATTTGATGGAGAGGCTGCACATTCTGCAGGTTCTCCATGGCGAGGGCGTAGTGCTTTAGATGCAGCAGAGCTCATGAATGTTGGTTGGAATTATAAAAGAGAACATCTCCATCCTCTCAAACGTTCACATTCTATTTTTACCGATGCCGGAGATCAGCCCAATGTGGTGCCCTCCAAGGCATCTATCTGGTATTACTTTAGAGATATTAAGTATGAAGGTATTATGGAGATGTATGCTGAAGCTAACGATATTGCCAAAGGTGCAGCGCTCATGACAGGTACTACCATGAAGTCTAAAATATTAGGAGCGGCTTGGCCACGACATTTTAATAAAGTGATTGCCGAAACAATGCATGCGAATATTCAGAAAGTTGGCTTGCCTACTTGGTCTGAAGAGGATCAGATTTTAGCAAAAGCTGTACAGACCGAAGTAAATTCGAATAAGACGGAAGGCTTAGCGACAAAACTTTCACCTTTGGGCCTACCCGTAATAAACCCTATTAGTGGCGGCTCTGATGATATCGGAGATATTTCATGGAAGGTCCCGACGGTGACCATGCGTTTTCCTTCAAATATTCCTGGCTTGCAAGGGCATCACTGGTCTAATGCGATCGCTATGGCAACACCAATTGCACATAAAGGAGTAGTGGCAGGAGCAAAGGCCGAAGCTATGACCATCTTAGATTTTCTCTTGAAGCCAGAACTATTAATAGGAGCATGGGACTATTTTAATAACGAACAGACGAAAGAAACGAAATTCATTCCAATGATATCGGAAGATGATATGCCACCGATTTATTTGAATGCAGATAAGCAAGGGCAGTTTCGCTCAGCCTTGGAAAAATTCTACTATGACGAAACAAAGTTTGATTCGTACCTAGAACAATTGGGGGTAGATTACCCTACTTTGAAAGAATAATAATCCATTTTCCTTTTGAAAGACGACCTTGCCGGTGCAGCGTCGTCTTTTTTGTTAATAGAAGAACGCATCCCATAAAAGGTTTTAAGTAAGGAACTGGCAATCGAGGATGCTTTTTTTAGTAATCTGCTAAAAATCAGTTCCAAAGAAGACCCGGCGTCTCCAACTTTGCGATTATTTTCCTACTTTAGAAGATAGCTAATTTTAAAACCAATCGTATGAAAATCTTTAAAATTGTAGTTATGGTGAGCAGTATGCTTATGATAACTACAGCCGTAAATGCCCAAAAAACGTACTCTAAAAAACAAATAGAAAAACTAAAAGCCGAAGCGGTAGCTATCGTAGACGCTAATGATAAGCAGTCTCAGGTGATGGTTGACAAAATCTTCAGTTTTGCCGAGCTTGGCTTTCAAGAAGTAGAGTCCTCAAAATACCTAACCGGAATACTAGAAGAAAACGGATTCGCTATTGAAAATTCTATTTCTGGAATTCCTACCGCATGGTTTGCCAAATGGAGCAATGGAGAGGGGCCCGTAATTGCTTTGGGTAGTGATGTAGATTGTATTCCTAAGGCTTCGCAGTATCCTGGTGTGGCATATCATAAGCCAATTGTTGATGGGGCACCCGGCCATGGTGAAGGACATAATTCAGGAATTCCTATGAATATTACCGCTGCATTAGCGGTAAAGAAAATTATGGAAAAGGAGAATATTGGCGGTACATTATTAGTGTGGCCAGGTATAGCAGAAGAGCTATTGGCGTCTAAAGCCTGGTATGTACGTGACGGGTTATTTGATAAGATAGACATGTGCATATTTACCCATGTTAGTAGTAACCTAAGAGTTTCTTATGGGCCTACGCGAGGAACAGGGCTGATATCTGTAGAGTATTCTTTTGAAGGTGAGGCAGCGCATTCCGCAGGAGCACCATGGAGAGGAAGAAGTGCATTAGACGCTGCTGAGCTTATGAATATCGGTTGGAACTATAAAAGAGAGCATTTGCATCCTTTGCGCCGTTCACATTCTATTTTTACAGATGCTGGTGATCAACCTAATGTGGTACCCTCAGAAGCTTCTATCTGGTTTTATTTTAGAGATATTGAATATAAGGGTATCATGGAAATGTATGCTGAAGCTAATGATATGGCGAAAGGTGCTGCTTTGATGACCGGAACAAAAATGACTTCGAAAATTTTGGGAGCTGCTTGGCCAAGACATTACAATAAAGTGATTGCTGAAACCATGTATGAAAATATTAAGAAGGTGGGTTTGCCAGAATGGTCTGCAGCAGATCAAACGTTAGCGAAAGCAGTACAGACTGAAGTTAATTCGAAATCAATAACAGGTTTGGCGACAGAGCTCTCGCCTCTAGGGATGCCGCAAATAGAGCCGATTAGTGGCGGTTCTGATGATATTGGTGATATTTCTTGGAAAACCCCAACGGTGACCATGGGCTACCCTTCAAACATTCCAGGCTTGCAAGGGCATCATTGGAGTAACGCTATAGCAATGGCAACACCAATAGCACATAAAGGCGTTACCGCTGGTGCGAAAGCAGAAGCGATGACCATTTTAGACTTTCTTTTAAAACCAGAACTCTTAAAAGGGGCTTGGGATTATTTTAATAACGAACAGGCAAAAGCAGGAAAGTTTGAACCGATGATCTCTGAAAGCGATATGCCTCCGATTTATTTGAACAAAGAGAAGCAAGACAAGTTTCGTCCAGAATTAGAGAAGTTCTATTATGATGAAACTAAATATGATTCGTATTTAGAGCAGCTGGAGGTTAGCTACCCAACTCTGAAAGAGGATTAGTATTTCAAACTGTCAATTCAAGCAGTGTCGAGAACCTTTTAAAAAGATTTCTCGACACTACTTGATGAGATATGTTACGATTACTTTTTCTCTAATAAGGCCATATAAAACCCATCATATCCTCCTTTTGAAGCGTAGATTTTCTTTTCTTGAACTAAGGTGAAATCTTGACCTTCTTCTGACGCTAAAAATGAAATGACCTGATCATTGTTTTCTTGCGGAAGAATAGAACAGGTAGCATAAACCATCTTACCACCTGACTTTACTATTTTACTGTACGAGCGAATTATCTCGTGCTGTACTTTAGTGATTTTTTCCAAGAACTCAGGCTGCATTTTCCATTTCGAATCGGGGTTTCTTCTAAGAACTCCCAATCCTGTGCACGGAGCGTCAATAAGAACGCGATCAGCACTGCCATATAGTTTTTTGAATACTTTGGTAGAGGTTATTTCTCGTGGATCGATGTTATGCGCTCCGTTTCTTCGGGCGCGACGTTTTAATTCTTTCAATTTACTTCCGTAAATATCCATAGCAATCAATTGCCCCTTATTTTCCATAAGAGCAGCTAAGTGCAAAGATTTTCCACCTGCACCTGCACAGGTATCCACAACCCGTTGTCCGGGTTGCACATCTAGAAGAGCAGCTACTAATTGCGAAGAAGCATCTTGTACTTCGAAATAACCTTTCTTAAATGATTCTGTCTGAAACACATTTGCACGCTCTGGAAGGCGTAATGCAGAATCGTAGCCCTTTATAGGCTCCACATCAATACCTTCTTCTAATAATGCTTTGCGAAGCTTTTCTTTGGTAGTTTTTAACGTATTTGTTCTAAGAATGACTTCTGCCTTTTTGTTTAGTGCTGCTAGCTCCGCCGTCCATAGTTTATCGCCTAGAGCTTTTTCACAAAGCTCATCTATCCAATCTGGCACAGCTTCTCGAAACTTTCTAATTTTTGAAAGTTCATCGAATTTTCCTTTGATACGGCGCTCTGGTGTAGGTTCAATTTGTTTCCAATCGGGTAATTCAATACCTTTTAAAACAGCCCAAACTGCCCACATTCTAAATAAATCTGCTCTGCCATAGGGCGCTTTTATATCTGCAATCTCAGCATAAAGTCTTTTGTAACGAACCATTTCATAAATGGTCTCTGCAATAAACCCGCGGTCACGAGAACCCCAACGCTTATCAATCTTCAAAACCTTCTGAACTACTTTGTCTGCATACTCACCTTCATTGAAGATTAAGTTGAGTCCGTCTATAACGGCAAATACTAAGTTTCTATGTAATTTCATGCCTACTGTCTTTCAGAAAATTGAAGCTGCAAAGATAATGTTTTGTAATCGTATTAATTGTGTAATTTGCGTTTCAAATTTCCCATTTGGAAGAACAGAAATTCATTAAACTTTTAAAAGAAGGAACAAACCATGCCTATGGTCAGTTACTTGATGAATATCAGCAAAAAGTTTTTGGTACCTGTATCTCATTTGTGCCTAACCAAGAAGATGCTGAAGATATCGCCCAAGAGGTCTTTATAGAAGTTTTCAATTCTGTTGCAAAATTTAAGGGTGACTCTAAATTATCTACTTGGATCTATCGTATTTCTGTAAATAAGAGTTTGGAATTCATTCGAAAGAGAAATACTAAAAAACGTTTTGGTTTTATGCAGTCGCTGATGGGGAATGACACGCCAATAGATCGAAGCGCTTATTTTACAGAGTTTAATCATCCGGGTATTCAATTAGAGAATAAAGAGAAAAGCGAAATACTATTCGCGGCAATACATAAACTGCCAGAAGCGCAGCGCATTGTTTATACCTTGAATAAAGTAGACGATTTGAGTTATCAGGAGGTAAGTGATATTACACAGAAAAGTATATCTTCAATAGAGTCTTTATTGTTCAGAGCAAAAAAGAATTTAAAAGAGCTATTGCATGATTATTATAAAAAAGAAGGAAACTAGCGCAAGTTTTTTTTGTTAAAGGCATCTTAAAGTAAGACATCAAGAGTAGGAGTATGGATACAAAAAGAAATATCGACCAAGTAGTAGAAGAAACATTAGATAGTGTTTCAAGTATTAAGGCGGTAAAAACGCCTCCCTTTTTTAAAGAGAAAGTACTTCAAAGTCTTTCACAGCAAGATAGGGTGTCAACAGAAGGAGCAGCCTATTTAAATTGGTTCACTCCTAAATACCAAGCGGCTGCATTGATCTGTTTTGTTTTTCTAAATGCTGCTGCGGTACTGAACTATTCTTCAGATAACTATAGTGCTAATGTGAGCAGTTTTGCTGAAGTATATGGACTTTCAGAAACGGATTCAGATACCTACTTGTACCAAAATTAGAGACCATGAAGAAAAGATTACTCTTATATATTTTATTAGCTTTCTTAGTCGCCATGAATGGGTTTTTCTTGTTCAAACAGTTTAGTAGTTCTGAAACAAAGGGCCCGCAAAGACGTGGCCCGAAAAATTTTATAACGAAACAATTAAAATTTGACGAGGCACAAACCATTCAATTTGAAAAGTTAAATGAATTGCATCATGAAAAAATTAGAGAAATTCTTGATGCTACGAAAGAATCAAAAGATGCGCTATTCGATCAATTGACAAATGAGAAGATAAGTAACAGAGCCATTGATTCTTTAGCTCATGTGATTGCAAAAAAACAAACGCTAAAAGAATTGGAAATTTTTAATTTTTTTAGAGCTGTTAGTGCGCTATGTAATGCAAATCAGAAAGTTCGTTTTAAGACTATTATAAAAGATGCTGTTCGTGGACCAGGAGGGCCAGGAGGACCGGAAGGTAACGGACCCCCGGGCAGAGGAGGTAGTGAAAATAGGCCGCCACCTCCAGCTAGGCGCTAAGAACTATACGGTATAAAAAAGACCCTAACGTAAATGTTAGGGTCTTTTTTTTGTGTTTTATTTAACAAAGGTCACCACAAGTTTGCGAAAATAAGGGCATCTAAAGAACCAAATAGATAAAATTCTACCCTATGAAAAAGAACAAGTTTAAAGCAGCAGTATTAGTTTTTGGAATGACCATATGCGTATCAAGCACTTCTTTCGCACAATCTCAAAACAAGCAGGATAGAAGAAGTCCGCCAACATTCAAGGAACTTATTAAAAAAATGGACGCCAATGAAGATGGTAAACTTTCTAAGGAAGAAATAAAGGGCCCATTGAAAAAAGATTTTGCTAAAGTAGATACCGATGAAGACGGTTTTATTTCAGAAGAAGAATTTGCAGAAGCCCCAAAGCCAAAAAGAGGCCCTAAGAAATAGAAGTAAGAAATTAAATAAAAAATAAAAGTAAATGAAAATAAGTAGACCATATACCAAGGTGTTTATAAGAGCCGTGCTGTTTAGTTTTACAACACTACTATTTATGTCATGTAGTGACGACGACGAAGCTATCTCAGGTACAGAAGAGGAAGCCGCTGAGGAGACTGAGGAAGAAACCCTTAGTGAAACATATGAAGATACCGACTTTGAAGCAACCGATTGGACTACCGAAAGTCACAGTAAGGATGCAAACCCTGATTTTGATGAAATCTTTGAAGATAACACTATTAAAAGGTTAGATATCGTTGTGACAGAAGAGCGCTGGCAAAGTATGTTAGACGACATGACAGCTACATATGGTGCTTTTGGCACTGGTGGCGGACCTGGGGGAGGTTTAATCGAAACAGATGAAAATCCGATTTTCGTTCCAGCAGAAGTGCTATATGAAGGTAAAGAATGGTACCGGGTAGGCGTTCGATTTAAAGGAAATTCTAGTTTACAAAGTAGTTGGCAAGCAGCAAATTTAAAATTATCATTCAAATTAGACTTTGATGAGTTTGAAGATCAATATCCTCAAATAGACAACCAACGTTTTTATGGATTTAAAAAGTTAAGCCTTAAAAATAATTTTGATGATAGGTCGATGTTACGAGAAAAGGTAGCCACTGACGTTTTTCGAAATGCTGGTTTAGCAGCTTCGCATACGGCATTTTACGCAGTGTACTTAGATCATGGTGATGGTCCTCAGTATTTTGGCGTGTATACCATGGTAGAAGAAGTTGACGATACCGTCTTAGAGGAGCAATTTTCAGATGATGAGGGTAATTTATATAAGCCAGATGGCGATGCAGCCAGTTTTGCATCAGGTACGTTTGATGAAGACGAGTATGTAAAGAAGACCAATGAAGATGAAGCTGATTTTTCAGATGTGGAAAGTTTGTTAAATATCTTAAATTCTGCAACTAGAATGACAGATACTTCTGCTTGGAGAGCAGAGTTGGAAGCGGTATTCGATACGGATGTGTTCTTGAAATACTTAGCCGTAAACACCGTCATTCAAAACTGGGATACTTATGGTAGAATGACGCATAATTATTACCTGTATAATGACCCAGCGACGAGCAAATTAACTTGGATTCCATGGGATAATAATGAATCGCTTCAAGAAGGTAAAAGGGGAGGGTCACTAGCACTCGATTTTTCAGATATTACGGCATCAGAATGGCCATTGATAGGCTATCTGTATCAAGATGAGGTTTATAAAACTAAATACGACGAGTATGTTAAAGATGTGCTTGAAGGTCCGTTTAATATCAGCACGATGCAGGCATTATATAGTTCATATGCAACGCTGGTTGAACCCTACGCTACTATGGAAGAATCGGGATACAGCTTTTTAAATAATAGCTCAGATTTTCAAGCGGCAATAAGCGCGTTAAATACACATGTTTCGCAACGTGCTTCTGCAGTAACTAGTTACTTAAATGATTAAAAGATGTTTTAGGTTGGTTTTTTGATTGATGAGAAAGGCTTCGCTAGCAATTGCGAAGTTTTTCAATAAAATAAAAAATTAGCGCAAGTTTTTTAAAAGAAACACATCTAAAGAATACATACTAAAAATAGAGTACCATGAAAAAAAGATTTAAAAATGTAAACATTGCCCTTCCCCTCATTCTTTTTGTATTAATAGGTTTTACTGCTTGTAGTACTGATAGTGATGGTGCTATAATTATAGAAGAAGAAGCAGGAGAAGAAGAAGCATCGATAACTGAGTTAAGTAGTGCTTTTGATCAGTTTTCAGATGCAGTTACTGTTATTTTATCTAGTGATGGTACCCAAATCGATATTGAAACGACAGGGTTTCCTAACCATAGGTCAATTTATTGGGAAACCGATAATACGCTGTATGAAGATGAACCAAATGTTAGAAAAACAACGGAAAACACTTTTATTGGTGGTGGTCGAGGGGAAGCTTCAAGTTTTACAGTTGATGCAATACCAGACTTAACAGGTGCTACTGTTGCTACAGAACTAGGTACTATTGGTATAGCAGTTAGTGGATCAGCAATATTTAATGACCAAGAAGGTATGGGTGATTTAGATGAAGCTGCTGGTAGTTTAGATTGGGCTGGAGCACACAAAGGTCCTGGTGTATATCATTATCATTTAGAACCAACACCAATTACGAGTGATGATGACAGTTTAGTTGGTATATTAATGGATGGTGTTTTCATTTATGGAAGACAATGTAGTTCAACAGGAACGAATCCTACAGATTTGGATGCCTCAGGTGGTCATACGTCTACGACACAATATGAAACTGAAGCCATCTATCATTATCATATTATTAACGAAGTGTATCCTACAGGTTCATATGCGTACGAGCCAGCATATGTTCTTTTTGCTGGACCATTTCAAGGTTACTAAAATATAGAAATATGAAACCATTTCTTTTTTTAATATTTATTGCTTTTTCGATAACAAGTTGCAAAGAAACCGCAGCGATAAAAACAACGACTATTGTTGTTTCAAAAGACGAGCCTATTGTTATTGATCGTGTTGACGTATTAAAAAAAGATTTGGTTCTTAATGGTAATGAGGGAAAATGGTATTATGAAGAAAAACCTTTTAATGGGTATTCTTTAAAGTATCACCCGAATGGAACCTTAGCGGAAAAATGGGGTTTTTATGATGGTAAAAGAAAAGGCATTGCTAAGCGCTGGACTAGAGACGGTAAACTTCAAGTAGAGTCGTATTACGAAAATAACCGTTTAACTGACGTGTATAAAAGCTGGTGGCCTAATGGCGTTTTAGCTAAACTGGCTTATTATGAAAATGGTGCTTTACAAGGTGAAGAAAAACAATGGTTTGCAAGTGGACAACTCTCTAAAATAAGAAACCTTGTTGATGGAAAAGAACAAGGCGTGCAAAAAGCTTGGTTAGCCAATGGGAAATTATATGTGAATTACGAAGCCAAAAACGGACGTATATTTGGTATGCGTCGTGCAAATTCTTGTTATACATTAGAAGATGAAGTTGTTATTAGAAAGAAAAAATTATAGATTCTTATTTCTTTTTTTAGTTGTAATTACTACGGGTTGTAAAAAAGAAATAAAAAAAGAAAACACTAAAGTTGTTGAAACTAGTAGGGTAGCGTATTTACCCTATTATAATGACGAATCCTTTACTGCGCATTGGATAACTCCAAATTCGAAAGAAGCGGCAGCTTTCCATAAGATTCCAGACTTTAACTTAACGAATCAGTTAGGTGAAAATGTAACTCACAAAACATTTGAGGACAAAATATATGTAACAGATTTCTTTTTTGTGTCTTGTCCAGGAATTTGTCCAAAAATGACAAAAAACATGTTTAAAGTACAAGAAGAGTTTAAGAATGATTCTGATATCTCATTCTTATCGCATTCTGTGACACCATCAATTGATTCTGTTTCTGTGCTTAAAACGTATGCAAAAAATAATGGTGTAATTGATCATAAATGGCACTTGGTAACAGGTGATAGAGATGAGATATATAACCTAGCACGAGACCAATATTTTGTAGAGAATGATCTAGGTGTACCAAAAGATATTAATGATTTTCTGCACACAGAAAATTTCTTATTGATTGATAAAAAAAAACATATTCGTGGTATTTATAATGGATTGAACAGAGCTTCCATTGCCCAATTAATTACCGATATCAAGGCCTTGAAAAAAGAAGGCTAACTCAAAATAACATTCGATTTATAGTGATCATACTATTTGAAGCTTTACAAATAGTAAGGATACCTGCATTGTAAAAGGCAAGCGTATATTTTAACATTTTTTTACAAGAAGTAAGCACAAGGTTCTTTTCAATACGTCATCTAAATATTCAAACAATAAAGATCTACAAAATGAAAAATAATTTTAAAAGCTTAAGCCTAATTTTTACTCTATTAACGCTGATGTTTGTGAGTTGCAGTTCTTGCAGCAGCGATGACGAAAATACATCTGACGACATTACTGATGACGGTACAGATGACGGCACAACAGATGATGACACGCTTGTTGTTGCTGTAGATTCTGAATTATTTTTAACAAACGATGGCTCTGTTACGATTACTACAGTACCCTGCACACTTTCTGATGGAACGACCACAGATTGTTATCAAATAGTATCTAAAAGCGCACCCGCAGATCACGAGATGGGACCTTGGTGTCCTGAAAATATTACAGACGGAGCCGATAAAGGAGGTATTTGGCTAGAAGGTGGAGAAGTGTATGATGTAGACGGTGCTTTTGTCGAGAACATGGCTACATTTTATGGTGATAACACCTGGCAGATGTATGATGAAAATGGAGATATTTATACTACAGAGACCGAAGACGATTGTGCAAATGCTGCCAACCCAAATGTTGGAGAAGAATATGAAAATTTTTGTGTAGAGTGTCTGCCATCTTACGTAACTGATTTAACGGCTACGTACTTAATTCCTATTACGCCTGTAAAGCAAACTTCTTCTACTAATTTTGGAGGAATGGGAGGACCTCCAGGTCAAGCTGCTACAGGTCCATCACAAAGAGGAGTCGCATTTAACGGAACCGTTTTTGATGCTCCCGCGCCTACAGATGCCATATTAGGAGCGTATACTTTAGCTCCATTTGACGATGCTGGTGGACACATTAATCTTAATGCTGGCTATCACTATCATGCTGCTACAGGAGTGTCAACGCAACTTGCTCAAGATGATGATCACGCAGCTATGATTGGTTACGCAATTGATGGTTTTGGTTTATACGCACAGTTAGATGCTAGTGGTAGCGAACCAACAGATTTAGATGATTGCCGTGGGCATACAGATGTCGTAAGAGGCTACCATTATCATGTTGATGCACCTGGTAGTAATAACTTTCTGAATTGTATCAATGGCGCCTATGCAAACTAATCATACGTTTTAATAATAAAACATGAAAAAATTCATACTAATAGTAGCGGTATTTCTAATGTCTTTAGGAATGAAAGCGCACCAAGCAGATATTTCTACAACTATGCTTATGGAAAAAGAAAATGGTACATGGGTATTGCAGATTAGTTCTTCATTGACTGCTTTTCAACATGAAATACGAACACATTTTGCTGAAACTCCCTATGAAACCCCTGAAGAGTTTCAGCAAATGGTGATTGAACATATCAAAAATAATTTTCATTTAAGTTTTAATGATAGTCAAAACATAACCTTAGGTAACGGAGCTGTGCGATTAGGTCATGAAACTAAGGTAGTTTTCCAAGTTTTTGGTATTCCTTCAGATATAAAATCTGCATGGGTAAAGAATACAGTTTTTGATGACATACATAAAAGTCAGAGTGCGTTGGTACTTTTAAAAGAAGGCTTTAGTAAAGAACAGTTTGTATTAAACGATGCAAATAATCATACGGTGGAATTACAAGTAAATGGTAATGAATTTGCAGAAGTAGAAGAAAATAATACAAGTTTGATTTCTGCAGGATTACTATTGATAGTGATAGCCGGTATTGCTGCATTACTATTGCTTATGAATTCTCGCCTTATTAAGAATAGTGGATTAACTGTAGTTAGCTTAAAAAATTAATACGATGAAACATTTAGTTATTTTGATTATTCCCTTAGTTACAGGATTGCTTTTCACCGGGTGTAATGGTAAAAACAAAAACCATGCACATGGCCCTGATACCCATGTACATGATGAGGTAATACTAGCTCATGTTTCAGAAAATTATTTTGGCGCCTATAACTTGAATGATAAAAAGTTTGGTACTAAAACCAAAGTTACTATTACGGCAGAAGAGCGAATAATGATAACAAATTCATTACCTAATCATGCTACTGGGGAGTTTCCAAATTCGGGCAACCCAAATACCATTTCGGCTCAAAACAGAACTTTTAGTTTTCCATTACATCCGAAATATACTGGAAAAGTCCAATGGATTAGAGAACCAGGAATTGCTATAAACGGAATAAAATTTGAACCAGGTACGGGAGAAGTAGTGGTTTGCGAATCTGGTGAAAATTATCGTGTAGAGGCACTTCAAGATGTTATTGATTTGGGTTTAGACGGTAATCATGCTCATGTGCAACCAACAGGCTCTTATCATTATCACGGCAAACCCACAGCCGTAATTGAAGATTTAGATGTTGGAGAAGATCTGATACATATTGGTTTTGCCCATGACGGTTTCCCAATGTACTACTCGAAAAGTAATGCTTATAAACCAAGTTTTAAGCTGGAAGAGGGCAATAGAGAAGGGGAGGATTGCACCTATTCAAACCCTATGCAAACAATGGATATTTCACTCGGAAGTCACCATGATGGAACCTATGGTTCTGATTATACATTTGTAGATGGCTCTGGTGATTTAGATGAATGCAACGGAATTACTATTGATGGGCAATATATGTATTTGGTCACCAATGAATTTCCGTATGTGAGTAGATGTTTGATGGGTGAATTTGAATCGCAAGAACGCGGAGGTCCACCTCAAGTTTCCGGACAAGGGGGTCGTGGACCAAGAGGAGAGCGACCATCTGTAAAAGATTTGTTTGAAAAAATGGACGCGAATACAGATGGAAAAATTGCGATTAAAGAATCACAGGGACCATTAAAAGAAAAGTTTTCTGAAGTTGATAGAAACAGCGATGGCTATATATCTAAAGCCGAACTAGAAAAAGATTTGGCACAACCTAAAGGACCACGGTCGTAATTCAATTTACAAAATCAATTATATGAAACATATATTATTTACTCTATTAGTATGCAGTCTAACATTTTCAGCTACTGCAAAATCTTCAGTAGCATTTGTTGGTATAGATACAGTATTAACCGACGAAAAGGTGAGCTATGAGTTCTCAGAGGATGCAAACAATGTAATGGTAAACATTAGCACTACAGATGAAAAGACGATTATGTCAATCCTTCATTTAGGAGTATCTGTTTTTTTTGATATTAAAGGCAAGAAGAAACAAAACGTTTACATTAAATACCCTTCTGAATCTATAGCAACAAATCGAAAACAACCCAAAGGTGATAGAAGGGGAACAAATCGTTCGGAAGAAGATCAAGAGCATCGGCGAAAGAAGATTAAAAAAATTATAGAAAGCGACTATCATCAATTTGCGGAATACGGCTATTATAATGACACCGAAGAATTTAATATTCTTTTAAACAATTTAGCAATCTCTGTATCATTTACCTACGATGAGGTAGAAGGTCTTTTTGAGTATGAGTTAAAGCTTCCGAAAACTAAAATCAATATCGATTCAAAAAAGGACCTTTCAAAATTAACAATAGGTGTAAAAACAGTTAAAGAGAAGAAAAAACAAAACAATGATGGAAGTTTAAACGGCAATTTAGGAGGTTTAACTATCGGTGGTCAACAAGGAGGAGGCAGATCTGGTGGAGGTCAAGGAGGTCCTCCTGGCGGCGGTGGTCGTAAAGGTGGTGGCGGTCAAGGCGGTCAACGAGGTGGTCCACCGAACTCAGCAGATCAAAGTAGACCTTCTGATGTACTTTTAAATTATTGGTTTAAAGCGAATTCGTAAACCAGTAAGATTAGGTGTTTTATTACACTTCGTAGATAGAAATGGCTAGCTGTCAGTTGTATGCTGTCTTTGTTTAAAATATAAGTTCGCTAAAAATAGCAATAAAGCATACTTGAATCTGTTCTAATTAAACCTTTTAGAGTGTGATTAGTCGAATGAGTAATTAAACCCCAAGTCTAATGAAAATCAAAAGCCTTTTCGTAGTTGTATTTATAGTTTTTTTCTTTGCTTGTAGTTCTGATGATGGATTACCTGAAACGAACACAGGTACAGAACAAGATGCTGATGATGAAACGACAGATGAACCAGCCGATAACGACACTAGCGACAATCCAAACATTCTCTTAATAATTGCTGATGACATGGGCTTAGACGCAAGTCCGGGTTATTCTATAGGCGCTACAAAACCGAACATGCCTACTTTGCAAAGCATGATCAATTCAGGCATTACGTTTAATAATGTTTGGGCCTATCCGACATGTACGCCAACAAGAGCAAGTATACTGACTGGTAAATATGGTTTTCGAACAAATGTGCTTAAAGTTGATGATGTATTGGCAACCTCAGAAACATCAATTCAGAAATATTTAGATGAGAATACGAATGACACCTATAGCCATGCAGTCATAGGTAAATGGCATTTGTCAAAAGATTCAAGTCACCCAACAGCTATGGGAATCGATTATTATGCCGGATTTCTTAGCGGTGGCGTGCAAGATTATTCAAACTGGAGTTTGATAGAAGATGGCAATACTAGCACATCTACAGAATACACAACAACAAAATTTACAGATCTTGCTATCGATTGGGTAGACGATCAAACCAAACCTTGGTTCTTATGGTTGGCTTACAACGCACCACATACACCTTTTCATTTACCACCTACAGGCCTACATTCTCAAGGAGCGCTAGCTGATGATCAATCAAGTATTGACGCCAACCCAACCCCATATTACATGGCTGCTTTAGAAGCTATGGATTCAGAAATGGGCAGGTTCTTAAATTCAATGACTCAAGAAGAAAAAGACAATACACTTATTCTATTTATTGGAGATAATGGTACACCTAATCAAGTGAGGCAAGAATACCCTAATAGACGTGTTAAAGGAACTGTTTATCAAGGCGGTGTAAATGTGCCTATGGTAATTTCAGGCGCAACAGTTAGCCGAATGAATGAAACCGAAGATGCCCTTGTAGGAACAGCTGACCTATTTGCTACAATAGCAGATGTTGCTGGTACGAGCACAACCGAAATCAATGATAGTAGGTCATTTAAAGCCTTGTTCGATGGAACTACTTCAAATAATAGAGAATATATTTATTCTGAAGTTGGTTATGATTTAGGTGGGTCAGATAAGACTATTAGAAATGACAGGTACAAATACATTCTATTTTCTGACGGTGATGAGGCTCTGTTTGATTTAAGTTTAGATGCTTTGGAGGATACGAACTTACTCAATGCAAATCAATTGCCCCTAAGCGATACGAACAGTGCAGAAAAAGATAAGCTTACTGCCGAGTTAGCGCTGATGCGAAATTAATTATACCTCGATTATAGTTAAAAAAAAGACGACATACAAAACCCAAATACCCCTGACCAATGAAAGATTTTAAATTCCTATTTCCAGTATTGATGAATGTGCTTTTAGTGAGTGTCACAAGTGTTTCTTGTTCTTCTGATAACAGTGTCGATCCGGTTGTTGATACCGATGGAGAAGATTTCGACGATAATGATGAGGTTGCAGAAGATACTGTGTATGACATTAATGCTATTTTAGGCTTATTTGAAGGCACTGACCTTTCTTATGAAATTAGTGGTGACAATGTTATTTTCACCACAACTGACTTACCAAATCATACGAGTCCGTATTGGGACACTTCCAATGAACTCTACGAAGCCTATACTGGTGACAATGCAGACTTCAATCTCAATCCGAATCGAATAGCAGAACAGAACATTATGTTTACGATTCCTTTAAACCCAGCAGCTGCAAGCAACAATGCAACTACTTCTTTGGGTCCTATTGGAATTTCTAGAAATGGTATTGTTTTTTACAATCAATATGCAGGCCCTAATAATCAGCCCTTAACCAATGAGATTAATTCGTTTGATCAGTTTTTAGGACATCCACAGAATTCAGGACAATATCATTATCATATAGAACCCACCTATTTAACGGGTGAATTTGGCGCTGATGCTTTTCTAGGTTTGCTTTCTGATGGGTTTCCTGTTTATGGCCCGATGGAAAATGATGTTGCTGTTACTAATGAAGATTTAGATGATTTTCATGGGCATACGAGTGCAACGGCAGATTTTCCTAATGGCATTTATCACTATCACATTACCGATGCAGATCCGTATTTGAATGGGAATGGTTTTTATGGTACACCAGGTAATATAAGTCAATAGGTAGATGCGATTTTTAGTTCTTTTTATAGTTTTGGTATCAATGCTAGTATCCTGTAAAGGAAAGTACTTGGTTGTTGATAAATCGAATACCGAGCTCACAGTGGTGAACGGAGTACTCTATTATCAAAACAATCCTTTTGAAGGGCTGTTAGTTTCAACTTATGCCAATACTTCGTTTAAAATGAAATTACAATATGTAGCAGGACGTAAAGACGGTTATGAAAAGCAATGGTACCCGAATGGTAAACCTTCTCAAAGTCGTTGGTATTCTCAAGGGATAAAAATTAATAATCACCTCGGATGGTGGAAAGATGGAACTCCTAAATTTGAGTATCATTTCAATACTAAGGGCGAGTACGAAGGCAGTCGAAAAGAATGGTACCCAAACGGACAATTGGTTCGTGATTTTAATTATGCCTCCGGAAAAGAAATTGGAAGCCAACGTATGTGGACTGACGGCGGAAAAATCAGAGCCAATTATGAAGTTAGAAATGGCGAGCGTTTCGGTTTGATTGGTTTAAAGAAGTGCTACACAGTTAAGACTCATTCAAATGAACTGCAATAGCTTTAGTTTTTTAATGATTGCCTTCATAAGCCTTGTTTCTTGTGCAGACAGCAATAAGAGAACAGAAAAACCTGCGCATGTCGAAAACACTGAAATTACCCAATTGCCGTATTTTAACACGGCTATATTCACCCCCGAATGGGAGAAGGGAAACCATAAAATTCCAGCGTTTTCTTTTACGAATCAAGTAGGAGATGAGGTTACCAATAAAACCTTTGAAGGAAAAATTTATGTGGCCGATTTCTTTTTTACAATTTGTCCCGGTATCTGCCCCAAATTGACCAAGCATATGGGCTTACTTCAAAAGGAATATCAAAATGATCAGAATATAAAACTAATATCTCATTCTGTCATGCCTTGGAATGATACTGTAGCTGCTTTAGCGACGTATGCTGAAGAACATAAGGTGCAATTACCCCAATGGAATTTGGTGACTGGTGATAAAGATGCGATTTATACTATCGCAAGAAATGGTTATTTTGCCGATGAAGATTTTGTAAAAACCCAAGACGAAACAAATTTCATTCATACAGAAAATTTTGTTCTGGTTGATAAAGAGGGGTATATCAGAGGTGTATATAACGGTACTTTGGCTCTTGAAGTCAAACGCTTGATACGTCATATAAAAATTCTTAAAAAGGAGCTTTAATAATTATGCTACTTTTGGGTATGCATAAACTAGGCCTTCTACTTCTTTTAATTGTAATGTTTTCTTGTAACGAAACCGAAAACAAATTTCCTTATACTTCTGTTGCGATTGAAACCATCTACGAAGACAGTTTAAGTATTCGTGCCATTGATATCGTGGGGAATACCCTGCGCTATTCTGCTAATAAAGGAACTTTCGGTAATATAGATTTGCGTACCGGTAAAATCATGGAAGGCGTAGAGAAGCACCACACCAGTATTCCTGAATTTAGAGCGGTCGCTCATACGGCAAAAGATTTCTTTATGCTTTCTGTAGGGAATCCTGCTTTACTTTACAAAACTGGTGATACTGGAAAAATGGATTTGGTTTATATGGAAGAAGGCGATGGTGTTTTCTATGATGCGATGACCTTTTGGAATGATACAGAAGGAATAGCAGTAGGAGATACTGTAGCGGGCTGTCTTTCAATTATTCTTACCAGAGATGGGGGCTATACCTGGAATAAATTACCCTGTGATGTGCTTCCTGAAGGAATTGAAGGTGAAGCTGCATTTGCAGCAAGTAATACTAATATTAAAACGCTAGAAGACAAGACCTGGATAGCAAGTACCAAAAGAATTTTATTTTCTCAAGATAAAGGAAAAACATGGGAGGCATTTCAGACGCCTATTTTAAATAAGGGGGAGACAGAAGGCATCTACTCCATTGATTTTTATGATGCGAATTTGGGAATTGCAATGGGTGGTGATTATACCAATCCGGCTGCTAATAGGGCTAATACCGCGATTACTAGCGATGGCGGAAAAACATGGAAGTTAATTGCCGATGGAAAAGAGCCGTCCTACAAAAGTTGCGTACAATTCGTGCCTAAATCTTCTGGAAAAGAAATTGTTGCCGTAGGCTTTACCGGAATCTCTTACTCAAGTGATACTGGAAATACATGGAGTCAACTTTCTGATGAGCCCTTTTATACGATCCGCTTCCTAAATGATTCTGTTGCCTATGCTGCAGGTAAGAATCGCATATCAAAATTAATTTTCAGATAAAATTTTCACGAATTTCACTTTGAACTATTTGATCTTACTCAAGACATACTTAGCCGAGGAACTTGAATTTATTATCTACTGCGTTTGTGCGGATCATTATTTTATTCAGTGTTGTTCAGCGGTACCCGCCACCACCTTTTTTATGATGGTACTGCTTAATCAATTGTCTTTTGAATTCTCCTTCGGAGCGCAGTAATAAAAGTGTTTTTTTTGCTGAGATTGCCTTGCCAACTTCTTTTAGAAAGGCTTTGTCAAGTGCTTCCTCTTCTTCTTCGAAACGAATATGTTTTTCCAAAAGCACTTTCGCTTCTTTTTCAGAAAGCACATCTGCTTCTTTGATTTTACTCCTTATTTGGGTGCGTCCTCTTTGTCTAAGCGCTTCTTTTTTTTCTTGATAGCCATTGTAAATAGGCCAGAAAGTTTCGGCTTCTGCACTTGATAAATTTAGCTTTTCAGTAATAAAAGCAATTTTCAATGCTTTTATTTTTTTATGTTCTTGTTTGCGCTGTCCGTAAAAGACTGTTGTGGCAAACAATAGGGCCAGCAAGAATATTTTATGTAGCTTATTCATCGTCTTCAAGATTTAGTTCGTTAAAGTCTTCTGTATTGTTATCTAAATAGTCAATAAGGTTTTCTTCTTCAAAGCCAGTAGTTAAGATATCATTGATTTCCAATTCGTTAAAGGGAATGACTTCTGCGATTTCATAAGTGCTCAAATCGAAACCGTTAGTTTCAAAATACCGCTCGATATCCACTTCGGCTAAATTTTCAAAAGATACTTCTTCAGATGTATTCCAGTTTAAACCGAAAAATAGTAGGATGACTGCTGCAATTGATGCGGCAGTGTAATAGTGTTTTTTAAGAGGGTTTAGCGTAATAACCTGTCTTTCCTCAAAAGCTATATTATCAAGAATCTTTGCATGAACGGAGTCAAAATAGTTTTCAGGAACAGCAAAACCTTCCTCTTTAGGAATGTTGGAGCTTTCTTTCGAAAGTTTTTTCATCAACCTAGCATCAAAGCCCTCGAAATATTTTTCAGGCGTTTTGAATGGATTATTTTTATTCAACTCTTTCATCTCTTTACTTTGACTATCAATACCTTAAAAGGTTTAATCTTCTTTTAAATAAGCTTCAATCTTCTTTGTTGCCAAATGGTATGATGCTTTCAATCCACCTACTGAGGTTTCTAAAATATTCGAAATTTCTTCGTATTTCAATTCTTGAAAATATTTCATATTGAAAACTAGTTTCTGTTTTTCTGGTAAGGTGGCAATCGCTTTTTGCAATTTGAGTTGAATTTTATCGCCCTCAAAATACACATCGGCTTGCAAATTAGCTAGCGTTTGATTTTGCAATTCTTCGTTATTTATTCCTTGTTTTTTCGATCTTGCCTTTAGAAAACTAAGTGCTTCATTTGTGGCAATGCGGTACATCCAAGAATATAATTTACTCTCCCCTTTGAACCCGTCAATATTTTTATACACCTTGATAAAGGTATTCTGCAGCACGTCATCGGCGTCATCATGATTCAAAACAATGTTGCGAATATGCCAATAGAGTCTTTGTTTGTAGGTATTAACCAACACCTCAAAAGCCCTTGATTGGGTTTTAGAATCTTTTAATTCTTCGACTAAATTAGCTTCTACTAGCACTAGCTATTCGTTTGAATTCCTTTGTTGGACTATAATATTACCGAAAGGTTTAGTTGATGGCAGTAAATTTTTAAAAGCTCTCCTTCTCTGATAAAGAAGGTAATGAATTTCGATTTAGCCTAAGAAAGGGGGGAGGTTGAGATTTTGAAAATCAGTTGGTTACCAAAATCATAAATTTAATTGCTCAGCCTGTCGCAACCTTCCCTTGAAAAAAGGGGAGTACCCGCGTTTTAACTTTTTTAGCCTAAAGACTGCATATCAACCAAATTCTTGTACGCACCATTCTTAGCTAACAATTCTTCATGAGAACCCTGTTCAACGATTTGGCCTTTTTGAAGCACTACAATAGTATTTGCTTTTTGAATGGTGGATAGGCGGTGGGCTATAACGATAGAAGTTCTATTGTGCATCATTTTCTCTAAAGCATCTTGAACCAAACGTTCACTCTCCGTGTCTAAGGCGGAAGTCGCTTCATCTAAAATCATGATGGGTGGGTTCTTTAAAACAGCCCTTGCAATTGATAAGCGTTGTTTTTGACCCCCACTTAACTTGTTTCCACTATCACCAATATTGGTATTATAACCATCAGGAAGTTCAGAAATAAATTCATGAGCATTAGCGATTTTCGCAGCTTCTATTATTTCTTCTTCCGATGCATTTTCTTTACCTAAACCGATATTATTCTTGACAGTATCATTGAATAAAATAGAGTCTTGTGTTACCAAGCCAATTAAGTTCCGAAGAGACTTTTTTGTCATGTTTTTAATGCCTTCACCGTCAATCTTAATTTCCCCTTCATTGACATCATAAAAGCGAGTGACTAAATTAGCAATGGTGCTTTTTCCACTTCCCGATTGACCAACGAGCGCAACTGAATGCCCTTTAGGAACACTTAGGTTGAAGTTTTTTAGAACATATTCATCTTGATATTTGAAAGATATGTTTTCTAGTAAAATACCTTTTTTAAACGATGTTTTGTCAATTGCATTTTCAATATCAGAAATTGGGTTTTCAGTTTCCAGAATCTCTAAAACACGTTCTGCTGCTGCGTTTCCTTTTTTAACCCCGTAGGATGCTTTGCTAATTGATTTTGCAGGGGTTAATATGTTATATGCTAAGCCCATATATGCAATAAAAGATGCTGGATCTAAAGATTCTTCAACAACAACCATTTTTCCTCCAAACCATAGTAATACGCCAATAACAACAATCCCTAAAAACTCTCCTGTTGGCGAAGCAAGGTTTTGACGGTTTAACAGACTATTGCTAAACTCGAAAAAACGTTTCGTAGAACTTGAAAAGGTGTTGTAAAATTTTGATTCCGCATTAAAAGCTTTTACAGCGCGTAAGCCTCCTAAAGTTTCATCAACAATAGATAAAAAATGACCTTGTTCTTTTTGCACGTCATCGGATTGTTTTTTTAAGGATTTTCCAATCCACGAAATAATTCCTCCAGCGATAGGAATAAAAATAAAAACGAAGAGCGTCAACTTACCGCTAATACCAAACATGATTAGAATGGTGAAAAGTATGGTCAGCGGTTCACGCACGATCAATTCCAAAACAGAAAGGAAGGAGTGTTGAATTTCTAAAACATCAGATGTGATTCTAGCAATTACATCTCCTTTTCTTTTCTCGGAATAATAGGAAATAGGTAATTCTGTAATCTTTTCATACATCTGATTCCGAATGTCTTTTAGAACGCCATTTCGAAGAAAGGTGATGAAATACATCGCCAAATAATTAAATAGGTTTTTAAGCAAGAATAGCACCAATATCAGTCCTATTACCAGAACTAATCCTTTCATTTTATCATCACCGGCATATTGAGTGACGTGGTAACCAAGAAAATCCATGATATAGTCCTTAGCACCGCCAAGGCTTGTCCATTCTGGTAGTTTGGTAACAGGTTTGTCTTTTCCAAATAAAGAATTCAACATTGGAATCAATGCAGCAAAAGACAAGGCGCTAAACAGCGCATACAGTACATTAAAGAAAATATTTAAATAGCCATATTTAGAATATGGCCTTGCAAAACGAAGAATTTTTTTAAAATAGTCCATTAACTCAATTGGAGTTCCGTAAGTATGGTTTGAATTTTGGTATCTAATGCTGCATTGACTTTCTTGAAGTTTGCTGCCGTATCGAGTTTTGCGTTTGTGCTAATATAGAACTTCACCTTAGGTTCTGTTCCACTTGGTCTTGCCGCAACGCGTGTTCCATCTTCCGTTTCGTAAATTAAAACATTTGATTTTGGTAAATCAATGTGTTTTTCTTCACCAGATATCACATTTATTGCAATCGAGGTGTTGTAATCTTCAATCCACTTCACTTTTGATCCCGCTACTGATGCTACAGGGTTTTCTTTGAAATTAATTAACATCTGCTTTATTTCTTCAGCACCACTCATTCCTTTTTTAGTTATGGCAACTAAGTGTTCTTTGTAAAAACCATAAGCAACATAGCAATCGATTAAGTCTTTATAGAAAGAACTTCCATTTGCTTTAGCTTGAGCTGCAATTTCGCAAGCGAGTAGGGTAGAGGTAACTGCATCTTTATCACGCACCAAATCACCAACCATATAGCCGAAACTTTCTTCACCGCCACCCACAAAATTAGATTGCGGAAAGTCTTTTATCATTTTGCCAATCCATTTGAATCCGGTTAAGGCAGTTTTGAATTCAACTCCATATGCCTTTGCCATTACTTCCATCATCGGAGTAGAAACAATGGTAGTTGCAATAAATTCATTGCGTTTAAAGCCTTTTTCTTTTTGTTTGTCTAGAAGAAATTTGGTCATGAGTACCATGGCTTGATTTCCGTTGACGATTTCCATATTACCATCCAAGTTTCGAACAGCAATTCCTAAGCGGTCACTATCAGGGTCGGTACCAACTACCATATCTGCACCTATCTCTTCGGCTTTTGCAACCGCCATCGACAAGGCTTCAGGTTCTTCTGGGTTGGGCGATTTTACCGTTGGAAAATCTCCATCTGGCTTGGCTTGTTCCTCGATGATGGTTACGTTTTTATACCCTGCACGTTTTAATACTTCCGGAATAGCGGTAATCGATGTGCCGTGTAAAGAGGTGAAAACTATTTTAAAATCATCCTTGCCTTGGGCATTAAAACTTCCTTTAGCCACAGATTCTGAAATAAATGCTTCATCAACATCTTTGTCAATGATTTCAATCAGATCGGCATTAGCGGAAAATTTAATATCTTCAAAAGCGAGTGAATTGATTTCTGAAATGATTTCTCCATCTTGTGGGGGTACTATTTGTCCGCCATCGGTCCAATACACTTTGTACCCATTATATTCTGGTGGGTTGTGAGAGGCTGTTAGAACAATGCCTGCATGACAGTTTAAGTGTCTTACTGCGAAGGATAATTCTGGAGTGGTTCGCAATTCTGAAAAGAGAAAAACTTTAATTCCGTTAGCAGAAAATACTTCAGCTACCGTTCGTGCTAGGGTGTCACTATTATGACGGCAATCATAGGCAATCACTACCTTTATTTCTTCATCAGTATATGTTTTCGTTAAAAAATTGCTTAAACCTTGTGTGCTTTTTCCTAAAGTGTATTTATTAATTCGGTTAGTTCCTGCACCCATCATTCCGCGCATTCCGCCGGTTCCAAATTCCATATTCTTGTAGAAACGGTCTTTTAATTCTTCAGGGTCAGTATCAATAAGTTGTTGTACTTCTGATTTTATATCGGCATCAAAAAAATCTGAGAGCCATCCTTTAGCGGTATTTAATATGTCGTTCATAGGTGTGAAAGTTTTTTATATAACGTCTTTTTAATAGGAATATTCTTTAATCTATTTGTAGGATGTTAACCTCTTCAGATACACTGTATCTCGTCTTATTTTTTTTAGATCGAATTATCATTTCGCCTAAAAACCCAGCGAGAAATAATTGAGAACCCATTAGCATGGCGCTAAGAGAGATGAAAAATTGTGGGCGTTCTGTAATTAATCTACCTGTTTTATTGATGAAAAGTTTATCAATTCCTATGTATAATGCAAATGCAAAACCAATGATAAACATAAGAACGCCTAGGGCACCAAAAAGATGCATAGGCTGTTTTCCAAATTTAGAAACAAACCAAATGGTGATTAAATCTAAAAAACCATTTATGAACCGTTCCATTCCAAATTTTGTTTTTCCATACTTACGAGCTTGATGTTGAACTACTTTTTCTCCAATATTTGAAAAGCCAGCATTTTTAGCTAAAACGGGAATATAGCGATGCATTTCACCCGATACCTCAATACGTTTCACCACTTTTTTGTCATAGGCCTTGAGGCCACAGTTGAAGTCATTAAGCTTTACGCCAGAAGTTCGACGAGCGGCCCAATTAAAGAGTTTTGAGGGTATGTTTTTAAAAATAACGGAGTCGTACCTTTTTTTCTTCCAGCCAGAAACAAGCTCATAACCTTCCTCATGAATCATTTTGTATAGCTCGGGAATTTCATCAGGATTATCTTGCAAATCAGCATCCATGGTAATAATCACATCCCCTTTTACGGCTTTAAAGCCTGCGTGAAGTGCTTGCGACTTGCCAAAATTTCGTTGAAAACGAATACCCTTTACCGATGGGTTTTCTTCCGCTAGTGTGGAAATGATATCCCAAGAACTATCGGTACTACCGTCATCAATAAAAAGAATCTCATATGAAAAATGATTGGATTGCATAACACTTGCGATCCAATCATGAAGTTCATTTAGTGATTCTTCTTCGTTAAGTAAAGGAATAACTATGGATAAATTCATTGCTTACTTCTGATTGCTTTTTCAAAAGTACAAATTAGTCATGGTTTTCAGACCTTTTTACTATCAATCCAGAAATCAATGAGATTATGAGTCCTACAATCAAACTATATAAAAGGCCAAAGGCTATTTGCATACCCGGGCCAGAAAATGATTTGCCCATTTCCATTTGTGCATCTATTTGATCCGTAGTCATGCTCGTAGTTTCCATTAAAGAAGCTTTTTGAAATTCGATCGCTTTTGCCATCATATCTGGGTCAATTACATTAATCATTAACTGATTGAAAATGATTCCAATTATTCCTCCAACAAGGGCAATTCCGACACCAACTTTCATAGCTTCACTCAACGAGATAAACCCATTATTTTCTTTACGAAATTGAATCATTCCGAAAACAATAGCAGCAATGCTTAGTGCTAATGACACCATCATCACCATTAAGCCACCTTGATAATGCAAGTCTACTGAAAATAGCATTAAAGCGAATACGATGCTAATACCGCCAAGAATGGCTCCATAAGTCAATGCAAATTTTCCTGTTTGAGGTTGATTCTCTTCCATTTTGTATAGTTTTTAAGTTGTTTCTTTGGTTAGTTGCGAATACCTACATTTTGTTACATTTTAAAGTTACAATTTTTAAGCTTTCTTTTTTATACTTTAAAATTGCGAATTAAATAAAAAGAATTAAATTTGCAGCCTTAAATCGAGTGCCTGTCGGAATGGGCGCGTTAAAGTTTATTATAATGAGAAAAGGGATTCATCCAGAGAATTACAGATTAGTAGCCTTTAAAGACATGTCTAACGAAGAAGTGTTTTTAACAAAATCTACTGCTGATACTAAGGAAACATTAGAAGTTGAAGGGGTTGAGTATCCTTTGGTGAAATTAGAAATTTCAAGAACATCACATCCTTTCTATACTGGTAAAGCCAAATTTTTGGATACCGCTGGTAGAATTGATAAGTTCAAAAGTAAATACGATAAATTCAAGAAGAAAGCTGCTCCTGTTGCTGAAGAAGCTCCAAAGGCTGAAGAAGTTAAGGTTGAAGCTAAAGAAAGCAAGGAAGAAGAATAGAACGTATTTTACAGATAAAATATACCTTACGCCTCCGATACTAAGTATCGGAGGCGTTTTTTGTTAATTTTGTTTAAAATTAGATTTGATGAATTACATTCTTTTTGATGGCCCTGTACGAGATGCTTTACTTCCATTTACATTTACAAGACCTGTAGCAGAGATTCGTATTGGTATTCTAACCATTCGTGAGAAATGGGAGAAGTACTTAGGAAGTACCACAACTACAATTACTGAGGAATATTTGTCAGAAAAATATCCTATGGTAGAAATGGAAAAGAATGTTTTAATAAATGCTTCTTTTCTGCCAAATGCAGAACTTGTTAAAATGGTACAAGCTTTAGAGGAGAATGAAGCTGTTTTTTATGAAGATGATGTAGTTGCCTTTTATTCGAGTGAAACGCAAGATGATATTGATTTTTCTTCTTTCAAGCAAATAGAATATGAAGGTGCTATTCTTCGGATAGAATATACCTGGGATATCTTTTCTAAAAATGGAGAAGCACTTCAAGCTGATTTTGACTTTATAACTGAAGGCCGAGAAAGTCAACCAATTTCCAGTACGAACAATTTAATTAATGCTGATAATATTTTCTTAGAAGAAGGTGCAAGTGTTGAATTTAGTATTTTGAATGCAACCGACGGTCCTATTTATATAGGTAAAAATGCCCAAGTTTGGGAAGGTGCAATGATACGTGGGTCATTTGCTTTGTGCGCTAACGCCACAGTTAAAATGGGTGGAAAAATGTATGGTGCTACGACTGTAGGGCCCTATTCAAAAGTTGCCGGTGAAGTGAGTAATTCTGTTATTTTCGGCTACTCCAGTAAAGGTCATGAAGGGTATTTAGGAAATGCTGTATTAGGCGAATGGTGTAACATTGGCGCAGACTCGAATAACTCAAACCTAAAGAACAATTACGCCAAAGTTCGTCTATGGAACTATGATACAGAAAAATTTGACCAAACCGGTTTGCAATTCTGCGGACTCATGATGGGTGATCATAGTAAGACCGCTATCAATACGATGTTTAATACGGGTACCGTAATCGGTGTAAACTGCAATATATACGTACCTGGCTTTCCGAGAAATTTCATTCCAAGCTTTAGCTGGGGTGGTGCTTCTGGTTTTTCTAGCTACTTGCCAAGAAAAGCTTTTGAGGTTGCAAAGGTGATGATGGCTAGGCGGGGAGTGGAGTTTGATGATGTAGAGGCTAGAATTTTAGAGCATGTCTTCGAGATGACGAAAAAATGGAGAAAATATTAAGTGGTAGTTCTCGGTTTATAGTTGATTTTATTGTAATACACCATTAAATATTGATCTTGTGTTAGCTAATTTTGATCAGCTGATGAACTAAAGAAATAATTTTTTTCTTATGAAAAAGAAAGTCGCATTTTACACTTTAGGCTGTAAGCTTAACTTTTCGGAAACCTCTACTATTGCAAGAGATTTTCAAGAAGAAGGCTTCGAACGAGTTGATTTTACTGAAAATGCAGACATGTATGTCATTAATACGTGTTCGGTCACCGATAATGCAGACAAACGTTTTAAAACTATTGTAAAACAAGCACAGAAGGTAAACCCTAATGCTTTTGTAGCTGCTATTGGATGCTATGCGCAGTTGAAACCTGAAGAATTAGCTGCTGTAGATGGCGTAGATTTAGTGCTAGGGGCAACCGAAAAATTCAAGATTACAGATTATATCAACGACCTTTCAAAGAATGATATGGGAGAGGTGCATTCTTGTGAAATTGAAGATGCTGATTTCTATGTTGGAAGTTATGCTATAGGTGACAGAACGCGTGCTTTTTTAAAGGTTCAGGATGGTTGTGATTATAAATGCACCTATTGCACGATACCCCTTGCACGTGGAGTTTCACGCAGTGATACGGTCCAAAATGTATTGAAAAACGCGGCCGAAATATCTTCAAAAGGCATCAAAGAGATTGTCTTGACGGGAGTTAATATAGGAGATTACGGAAAAGGAGAACTTGGTGATAAAAAGCACGAGCATACTTTTTTTGACTTGGTGAAGGCCTTAGATGAAGTTAAAGGTATTCATCGACTAAGAATTTCTTCTATAGAGCCCAATCTATTAAAAAATGAAACTATTGATTTTGTGGCTAGCAGCAATTCATTTGTGCCACATTTTCATATTCCATTGCAGAGTGGTAGTGATGTGATTCTTAAACTAATGCGAAGACGTTATTTGAGTAAGCTCTATGTTGATAGGGTGAAACGAATAAAAGAAGTCATGCCGCATGCTTGTATTGGTGTTGACGTTATTGTGGGCTTTCCAGGAGAAACGGATGATCACTTTCTAGAAACCTATCATTTTCTAAATGAACTTGATATTTCATACTTGCATGTTTTTACCTATTCTGAACGTGATAATACGGCTGCAGCCGATATGGAGAGCGTTGTGCCTAAAAATGTTCGTAGTAAGCGCAGTAAAATGCTACGAGGACTTTCAGTTAAAAAAAGAAGAGCCTTCTATGAAAGCCAACTCGGAAGCTTAAGAGTCGTTCTATTCGAAGGTGAGAATAAGGAAGGCTATATTTATGGTTTTACCGAAAACTATATAAAAGTAAAAGCGCCTTGGAACCCTGAATTAGTGAATACGCTTCATCAGGTTATACTAAATAAGATAGATGAAGATGGATTGGTGCGGTTTGAGTTTGCTAAAAATAATGAATTGTCATCTTTTGCGCCCGCTAAGAATTTGTAAAGTCTACTCCTATAGCCAGATTTAGACTGTAGACTTTTAAAACAGTAACAATAGTGCATAAAAAAACCTCTAACAAAGAGGTTTTAATTATTTTAGAAAGTTCTGATTAGATGCGTATGCCAACTGGTAACATCTCTTTGTACTGTCTATTTTTTCTTAGAAAACCTGCAATTTGTGGACTGGTAGGTACAACGCGAAGATTTTTTTCTCGAATATGATTTAAAACAGATTTAATAAAATCCTCTTTGAAATCCTTCTTGGTAATTGCTTCAGGTATAACTAGTTTGGTTAAAAAGACTTTACGTTCTTGAGAAGAGTATTCTATTTTAGCTAGGTGACCTTCTACGCTAGTTTCGAATTGACGCAAGAAGCTGTTGTCATTAATTTCTACTTCATTCATATAGTCTGATTTTAAAGTTGGTTTAAGACAAAAAAATTACGGAGTTCTCGAACCGTAATTTTATATACTTTTACAAAGGGTAAACACTTGATGCTTTTTTTAAAGCAGTTTCCGAAATTACTAAAAAAATTGCAAATTTCCTAGTAAAACCTTGTATTTCAACATATGATTGACAATAGAATTCATGTTTACTTTATGCCAGGAATGGCTGCGAACCCATCAATTTTTAAACATATTAAACTTCCTGAAGACCAGTTTAAGCAACATTTATTATCATGGTTTGTTCCGGAGAAAAATATGACACTTTCGGAATATGCTTTAAAAATGGCGAAAAGTATTAACCATGAAAATATCGTTTTGGTAGGTGTCTCTTTCGGCGGAATGCTTGTTCAGGAAATGGCAAGACACGTCAAGACGAGAAAGGTGATTGTTGTTTCTAGTGTTAAACTCGCATCGGAATTACCCAAACGGATGCTTTTTGCTAAATACACAAAGATTCATAAGTTACTTCCTACTGGTTTGGTTAATAATGTTGAGCTTTTGGCTAAATATGCTTTTGGAGAAACGGTACACAAGCGATTAGAACTTTATGAGGAATACCTTTCTGTAAAGGACAAATATTATATAGATTGGTCAATAGACCAAATTGTCAATTGGAAACCTTCCTATTGCCCAGAATGCTTGGTGCACATTCATGGCGAAAAAGACGCTATTTTTCCAATTGAGAATATTAAGGATTGTATTCCTGTTAGAAATGGAACACATACCATGATCATTCACCGTGCGAAATGGTTTAATGAGCATTTGCCTGCAATTATTTTGGAATAAATGAGTTTTATATAAGTTGTAGTTTAGAATGCGTTCTATACCTTTGAACAATCAAATAAATCAATAGCAATGAAGATTATTAAAAACATTTTGATGGGCTTAGGGGTCCTTTTTGTAGCAAGCACTTTAGTATTTGCTATGCAATCAAAAGCGGATGATGCAAATGATGTAGCGGAAAATGAAGTTGAGAAAAATGTTTCTGAAGGCTATCGTATATCTGCTATTGATATTCCTGAAAATTTAAATTTTGCTGGCGAGCCAGTTCCTCAGGAAGACCCTGAGATTATGGAACGTGTTGATCGTGAGTTTTTAGTAAACACGTATTGGCAGTCAAATGCCTTGTTATTAATGAAGCGTGCCAATAAGTTTTTTCCAATTATCGAGCCAATTTTAGCTAAAAATGGTATACCTGATGATTTTAAATATTTAGCAGTTGCAGAAAGCGGATTAGATAATGTAGTTTCTGGTGCCAGAGCAACTGGTTTTTGGCAAATCATGAAAGCCACGGGCAAGGAGTACGGTTTAGAAATTAATGACAATGTTGATGAACGTTACCATTTAGAAAAATCTACTGAAGTTGCTTGTAGGTATCTAAATAAGTACAAAAAGAAATATGGTACTTGGACCTTGGCGGCAGCAACCTATAATACAGGAACAGGGTCAGTTGATAAATACCTAAGAATACAAAAGGTGAAGGATTACTACGACCTGTTATTAGGGCAAGAAACTGGTCGATACGTTTTTAGAATTATGGCTATAAAGGAAATCTTAAGTCACCCTGAGAAATATGGTTTTGATATTCAAAAAAAGGACCTCTATTCTGCAGTCCCAACTTTTAATGTTGAAGTAACAAGCCCTGTTGTAAACTTTGCCGATTTTGCAAATGAGTACGGAATCAACTATAAGGTACTAAAAAGACATAATCCTTGGTTGCGTGAACCGCATTTGAATAATGCTTCAGGAAAGAAGTATACTATTGAGATTCCTAATAAAGGATATTATAAGGAATCTAAATAAATGAAAGTTAGGTATTTGGATTAAAAAATTTAGCAGCTATACAACACATGCATTTTACTTATCGCTATTTTTACTTGGACGATACTTAGATTTTTCCATTCTAAAAATTTTATAATAGCGATACCTCCCCTTGTGGGTGGGTTTTCTGATTTTCAGACAAATACCTTTTAAAAAACGCCCATTTTACTTCAGTAAAATGGGCGTTTTTTTTATCCATCTAACGGAAGACTAGATTTTCTTCATCTGCTGCTGCATCATTTTAATCTGCTCCGTTAACATCTTATTCTTATCCAGCTTCTTAGCTTCCTGAAGTAGGGTAGTAGCTTCTCTTTTACGACGTTTTTGCATAGCGATACCTGCCAAACTAAGTTTGGCCATAGCGACATCATAATCCATCGTCAACCCTAATTTTAAGGCTTTTTTGAAATATTTCTCCGCTTGGGTAAGGTTTGTTTGTGAAAAGATAATTCCGTGTAAATAATTATAATAGCCTTGTTGCTTTATAGTCAATGCCGTTTCTGGGCTATTGATTTTGCTTAACCATTTCTGGGTGCCAATCATATCTTGTTTCCGCATTCGCAGAAAAGCTAACAAGATCATTTCATTTCTAAAATATAAGAAGATAAAAATCAAAGAGAGTAAAATAAGAAATATGCCATTTCCTATTTCCCCTTCAATAAATTGGTAAATTGCATAGGCAATGATAAGGCCAGCTATGATTAGTTTAAAAATTTTATTGAACATAGTAATTGTTAAATTAGGTTTGTGGTCGGTAAAGGCATTTTATTTGCCCCATTATGCACCTGAAATCGGGTAAGGGCAAAAGTAATAAAAACCTTCTTGTGCGGAGCAGGCAATTATGTAAAAATTATTTTTCAATTGTATTTGGCAAAGCAAAAACTCTTTGTATATTTGCGCCCAGTTTTACAGGTCGTTCTGTAAGACATACAACTAAGAAAAGTATTCAACAATGCCAGGTCAAAAGAGAACATATCAGCCATCAAAGAGAAAGAGAAAGAACAAGCATGGTTTCAGAGAACGTATGGCTTCCGTGAATGGAAGAAAAGTTCTAGCTAGAAGAAGAGCTAAAGGAAGAAAAAAACTTAGTGTATCCTCTGAGACAAGACACAAAAAATAAATGATTGCATATTTTTAAAATATAGAAGGTGTTACTTTTTCGAAAGTAGCACCTTTTTTTTATGCCATAATTACTCGTAACACCCTATATTTCAACTACTAAAGTACATTAGAGCACATGCCAAAAAGAGAAGATTTAAAATCCGTTTTAATTATTGGTTCTGGACCAATTGTAATTGGTCAAGCCTGTGAATTTGATTATGCAGGTTCGCAATCCCTGCGTTCGCTGCGTGAAGATGGAATCGAAACCATCTTAATTAATAGCAATCCAGCAACGATAATGACCGATCCGTCAATGGCGGATCACGTTTATTTGAAGCCTTTGACAACAAAATCGATTATTGAGATTTTGAAAGAACACCCACAGATTGATGCAGTACTGCCTACGATGGGCGGACAAACCGCTTTGAATCTATGTATTGAAGCCGACGAAAAAGGTATTTGGGAAGATTTTGATGTTGATATGATTGGTGTTGATATTGCTGCTATCAACATTACAGAAGATCGTGAAAAATTTAGAGAGTTAATGTTGGAAATTGGTGTTGGCATGGCACCACAAGCAACGGCAACTTCATTTTTAAAAGGAAAAGAGATTGCCCAAGAGTTTGGATTTCCTTTAGTAATCCGAGCTTCGTATACTTTGGGTGGCGCCGGGGCTTCAATTGTTTATGATCCAGAGGATTTTGATGAGCTATTAAGTCGCGGATTAGAAATTTCTCCGATTCACGAGGTGATGATCGACAAGGCCATGATGGGCTGGAAGGAATTTGAGCTTGAGCTTCTTCGTGATAAGAATGATAATGTTGTTATTATTTGTGCTATTGAAAATATGGACCCGATGGGAATTCATACTGGAGATTCTATCACAGTAGCTCCTGCCATGACGCTTTCTGACAAAACCTATCAAAAAATGCGTGATATGGCCATTCATATGATGCGTAGTATTGGTGATTTTGAAGGTGGATGTAATGTGCAATTTGCAGTGAGTCCTGATGAGAAAGAGGAAATTATTGCGATTGAAATTAACCCGCGTGTATCACGTTCATCAGCATTGGCTTCAAAAGCAACTGGGTATCCTATTGCAAAAATCGCAACAAAATTGGCTATCGGATATTCTTTGGATGAGCTCGATAATCAGATTACAAAATCAACTTCAGCGCTATTTGAACCAACTTTGGATTATGTTATTGTGAAGATTCCACGTTGGAATTTCGACAAATTTGAAGGTTCTGATAGAACCTTAGGTCTTCAGATGAAGTCGGTTGGTGAAGTAATGGGAATAGGCCGTTCTTTTCAGGAAGCACTTCATAAAGCAACACAATCCCTAGAAATTAAAAGAAACGGATTAGGAGCTGATGGAAAAGGCTACAAGAACTATGATCAGATTATTAGTAAACTGACCATTCCTAGTTGGGATAGGGTTTTTGTGATTTACGATGCTATTCAAATGGGAATTCCTTTGAGTCGTATCCACGAGATTACAAAAATTGATATGTGGTTCTTGAAACAATACGAAGAGCTGCATCAATTGGAAAAAGAAATTTCACAGTATACAATCGCTAGTCTTTCAAAGGAATTGCTACTGGAAGCCAAGCAAAAAGGATTCGCTGACCGGCAGATTGCCCACATGTTAGATTGTTATGAAAGCGAAGTGTATAACAAAAGGACAGAACTGAATATCAATCGAGTATACAAGTTAGTTGATACTTGTGCTGCGGAATTTAAGGCGATGACACCTTACTATTATTCGACATTTGAAGCAGAGATTGAAACTCCTGAAGGGGAACGTTATGTAGCGAATGATAGTATTGTTACCGACAAGAAAAAGATTGTGGTACTAGGTTCAGGACCTAACAGAATAGGGCAGGGGATCGAATTTGACTACTGTTGTGTGCACGGGGTATTGGCTGCCGCGGAATGCGGTTATGAAACTATAATGATCAACTGCAACCCCGAAACCGTTTCGACGGATTTCGATACTGCTGATAAATTATATTTTGAACCTGTTTTCTGGGAGCACATTTATGATATTATCAGACATGAAAAACCTGAAGGTGTTATTGTGCAGTTAGGTGGGCAGACTGCTTTGAAGTTGGCAGAAAAACTTTCAAAATACGGAATTAAAATTATTGGAACTAGTTTCGAATCTTTGGATTTAGCTGAAGATCGAGGAAGTTTTTCTAATTTATTGAAAGAGAATGATATTCCTTTTCCACAATTTGGAATTGCAGAAACCGCAGATGAAGCATTAGCTCTTGCTGACGAATTAGATTTCCCATTATTAGTGAGACCTTCATATGTATTAGGAGGTCAAGGAATGAAAATTGTAATTAACAAAGAAGAACTTGAAGAACATGTGGTGGATTTACTACGTAAGATCCCAAATAACAAACTCCTTCTAGATCATTATTTAGACGGAGCAATCGAAGCGGAAGCAGATGCCATTTGTGATGGGAAAGATGTTTACATTATCGGAATCATGGAGCATATTGAACCTTGTGGTATTCACTCAGGGGATTCAAATGCGACACTTCCTCCTTTTAATTTAGGGGAATTTGTAATGCAACAAATCAAAGACCATACGAAGAAGATTGCTTTAGCCTTGAATACTGTAGGTTTAATTAACATTCAGTTTGCTATCAAAGATGATATGGTTTATATCATTGAAGCAAACCCAAGGGCCTCTAGAACAGTTCCTTTTATTGCGAAAGCATATAAAGAACCCTATGTGAATTATGCTACTAAAGTGATGTTGGGCGAAAAGAAGGTAAAAGACTTTGACTTCAATCCACGGTTGGATGGTTTTGCCATCAAACAACCGGTTTTCTCTTTTAATAAATTCCCGAATGTAAATAAGAACTTAGGCCCTGAAATGAAGAGTACAGGGGAAAGTATATTATTTATTGATAGTTTAAAGGATGATGAGTTTTATGAGCTCTACGGACGAAGAAAGATGTATTTATCCAAATAGACTTTTCGAACTTTAAATGGAAAACGCCAAATTCTATCTAGGAGTTTGGCGTTTTTTTATGGTATATACTAAAAAAAGCTAAGTAAATAGCCTAGCAATGCTCCTCCTAAAACAATGTATGCACTGTTTACTTTTTTGAATATGAAAACCGTGGCTATGCTGATAATAGCTATTAAAATTGTGCGCCAATCCGTAAGCGTATCTTTTGACATTTGAATACATACCTCTACAATCAAAGCAACTGCGGCAACGTTTACAGCATCTAAAATGGCACGCATTATTTTTGATTTCCTCATTTTGGGAATCAAAGGGTTCAGCAACAAGACAAACAAAAAGGAGGGAAGAAAAATGCCTATAGTTGCAAGAAGTGCACCCGATACTCCATTCAACTGCCAACCGATAAAAGTTGCGGTCGATAATACAGGCCCCGGAGTTATTTGCCCCACTGCTACTGCATCAATCAGTTCTTGGCGAGTCAGCCACCCGTTGGCTACTAATTCAGCATCAAGAAAAGCAAAAAGTACATAACCACTTCCATAGAGAATTGCTCCTATTTTCAGAAAAGTTAGGAGTATTTTAATGTTGCTAATGGAAGTTTCAGAAACCCCTTGAAAAAGCAAAAACGGAACAAAGATATTTAGTGTATTGCTTTTGTTCGTTATGAAATAAATGAGGAGTCCGACCAACCCGCAGCCGAAAAGCACAATGATTTCATTGACTCCAAAAAGACAAATTACTATTGCGGCAATACCGAGAATGGCTAACATTGTATTCTTAACCGCTTTCTTACCAAGCTTATACGCTGCCATAATAATGATTGCAATTACGGCAGGTTTGATTCCGTAAATAAAAGGTTCGACCTCTGGTAGTTGTCCATATTGCTGATATAACCAGGCAAAAATTCCGGTAATAACTACTGCAGGAAAGATAAAACAAAACCCTGCAATAAATAGGCCTTTCCAACCTGCTCGTTCATGACCGCAGTGCATGGTCATTTCGGTAGAGTTCGGTCCTGGAATCAAATTCGTAGCTCCCATCAGATCTAGAAAGTGTTCCTGGGTCATCCACTTTCTTTTGCGAACTACTTCATCTTCCATCATGGCAATATGAGCTGCCGGACCACCAAAGGCAATGCTTCCTAGTTTGAAAAATAGAAGTGCAATTTCTTTTAATTTTTGACCTTCAGACATGAAAACGAAAATACTTAATTAAACCAAACCGCATAGCCCTGTCTTCGCAATTCTAAAGCTAAATTTTCTTCCATTTTTAGCGCTTCAGCACGGCTAGTAACGGGGTCAATATGTTGGAAAAGACTTCCACGTAAATACAAACCGTATTTCTGCACAATGTTTGCCGAAAGCTTATGTCCTTTTTTATTGACGTATCCCGATTTGTGTTGTTCAAATCGTTCCTTAGGTGTTTTACTGGTCATTCCCACATATAAACATTGCAAAACCCCGTTGAATTGAGGATTTGCTTCACGAAATTTTCTGTTCTGCGTATATACTTTTTTGGAGAGTTCGATAACGTAGATGTGGTATTGGGTTTTGGACAACGTACTTTACTTGTTTTGATCCAAAATCGAATCAATTTGTTTTATGGTGTAAACTTGATACTCTACCTCCATTCTTTCGGCATTTTCTTCAACGGAATTGGTGAACCCAACCTCTCTTCGTCTAGTGTTAACATTTTCAGGGTCTTCAATAGGCCAAACAAAATTAAACCATTCATCCGTTGCTCCTAATTTTCTACCCGCTACTTGAGTGCCATAAACTTGTGGCCTGTTTTGATTCATGAGCATTCGGTCTTGCATCATTGCCACCAAGCGCTTCGGAAGTTCACCATCTTTCCCTGCTTTCTCTATAACGGGGAAGTATTGTTCTATTTTGTCGGAGTGTTGAATTACATACCAAGCGGCTTCATTTGTGGGCTCGCCGACTAAGCTTTTTCCGGGGTATTTATAGTTTTGAATAATTTTTTCAACTTCAACTAAGTTCAAACTATCTTGGCGATTAACAATAAGCCACGTTCGTTTATCAAACTCCTCTACAGTAAATCCAAAACCTTTTAAAATCTTCACTTTTTCAGCTCCATCAATATCTCCCATCAAAATTTCTCGGAGTTTTTGATCTTTGTAAAGAATCGAATCTAAGGTTTGTTTTAGCTCGATATTTAAACTTTCCTGAGCACTTATTGAACATAACAGAAAAATCGAAAAAAGGCAAAATAGTATGTGTTTCATTATTAAAATGAATTTGCGTTATAATTTTTATGCTTCCCACTCCGTATGAAAAACTCCATCTCGGTCTAAACGCTCATAAGTATGCGACCCAAAATAATCACGTTGTGCTTGAATTAGATTCAAAGGCAATCTTGAGGAAGTATAGGAATCAAAATAAGTTAGTGAATTTGAAAGTCCGGGTACGGGAATTCCGTTTTTGGCGGCGTAAGCCACCAACTCCC
>CALHGE010000040.1 GCA_938029725.1 uncultured Flavobacteriaceae bacterium | reverse complement strand
ATTGCTGCTTACCTACAAAGCGTTGATCCGAAATTAACAGTTGTCGATTTCAAACATGTCGAACTCGGCTAAATGATATTTTATTAAAGAAAGCGAATTATTTATTTAATTCGCTTTTTTTTTGGTTCGTTCTTTGGAATAGAAAGGTTGGGGATTTGTTCTCGCCTTTTATTCGCCCCAAATTACTTTAGTACAACAAGTTTATTTCTCATACTAGAGGCTATGACTAAAGGTCTTGTATATAACGCAAAAGGCCATATGGTCTATGTACAAATCGTTATTCATAAATTCTAATAATTCTTAATAACAATTCACGTGATGAATAATAAATATAAAAGAATACTTCTAAAGCTTAGCGGGGAATCTCTAATGGGAGGCCAAAACTTCGGTATCGACTCTTCAATGCTAAAGCATTATGCTGCTCAAATAAAAGAATTAGTTGATTCTGGGGTTGAAGTAGCTATTGTTATCGGTGGTGGAAATATCTTTCGCGGGCTACAGGCTGTGGAATCAGGCATCGAGCGTGTACAAGGTGACTATATGGGGATGCTGGCAACAGTAATCAACGGAATGGCGCTACAAAGTGCGCTTGAAAGTTCTGGAGTTTATACTCGATTGGTAACTGCTATTGAAATGAAGCAAATTGCAGAGCCTTATATTCGTAGACGCGCCGTGCGTCATCTTGAAAAAGGACGTGTTGTAATTTTCTCTGCAGGAACTGGTAGCCCATACTTTACTACTGATTCAGCAGCGGCTCTACGTGCTAATGAAATAAATGCAGAAGTAATTTTGAAAGGAACTCGTGTAGATGGTATCTATACTGCTGATCCTGAAAAAGATCCTACTGCAACTAAATTCGATCGTATCTCTTTTTCTAAAGTAATCAGTATGGGTTTAAGTGTAATGGATATGACTGCCTTTACACTTTGCCAGGAAAATAATATTCCGATTATCGTTTTTGATATCAATCGTCATGAAAATCTGAAAAGAATTATTCAGGGTGAGATGGTAGGTACTTTGGTAGAATAAAAAATAATATTAAAAATACATTGTCATCCCGAATTTGCTCAACGGTAAATTCGGGATTTCTTTATTTAGCATTGTCATTAAACTGTGTGTTTTCCATTCGTGTGCACTTAATCCTTGAGAGGGAAGCTATACTTCTCCTTATCTCAATAAACAAAACCTATTGGCGAGCTATGGCAATTGTCGCCATGCTAACTTTCACTCCAGGAGTTTCCAATATTTTGTGTGCACATGCTTCTAGTGTTGCGCCTGTGGTAATCACATCATCTACAATCAGAACGTGTTTTCCTCGTAAGGCTTTTGGATTGATTAATTTAAAGGCAGACTTTACGTTATCAAATCGTTCTTGTCGTGTCTTTTTAGTTTGAGTGGCAGTGTCTTCATTTTTTATCAAAATGTTTTTACTCCATGGAACTTCCATCGTTTCGGAAAGACCACGTGCAAAAAGGTCACACTGATTATAACCGCGTTTTTTTTCTTTGCGTGGATGCATTGGAACGGGAAGTATTATATCAACCTCTTTGAAGATAGGCGCCTCCCTCAAAGTCTTTCCATATAACCGTCCAAGGTTGACACCAATTTCAGTTTTGTGTTTGTATTTTAGGTTGTGAATGAGTTTTTGAGTTCTGCCTGATTTTACAAAATGATACAATGCAGTACCTGCCTCAATTTTAACTCTTCCCCAGAAGTGTTCTGCAAAAGGGTTTTCCTTATAGGTATGATATTCTGTTTTTGGTAGGTAGTATTGGCATTGAATGCAAACGGCTTCATTTCCTGGCGGAAGGTTTTTGGCGCAAGCCAAACAGAGTTCTGGATAGATGAGACCCAGGAAGTCTTCCAGGTATTTTAATAGTTTTCTCATATCTAAATTTAGAGAAAAAATTTGAGACTTTGTGTTTTTGTTTTTCCCGATAGGTAGGATGGGAATACAGATTGGACGGATTAAACGGATTGTGAACGGATTTTTTTTCGTTAGATGCGCTCTAATAACATGTCCTTCTTCTACAATTAATATAAATAACCAACTAAGGGAAGTCGAAATTAAGTACTCCTAATAAAAAACGTCTGCCCAACATTTAGTAGGACAGACGCATCAAAACAAAACGAAAAACCAACTTTAAACAAGTTTTTTTACTGAAGTAGTTTTGAAATAAATAGGTGATTCATTCTTAGTAGTTCGACAGAATTATTTAGTTCCGTCACTTAGTTCTATTTCAAAACGGCTTCATATGGATAACCAAATATTATGAATTTTTGTTGCAAAGGATATGTTAAGGAATTCCTAAATTCCTTTTTTTAGTATGACATTATTTGATTTATGACATAGCTTTTACCTTAGGAAAATAGTGCTGATCTCTTTTGATCTTAAGCTATATTTACTAGTTATTATCCTTTCTTTAAACGCACAGGGATCACTTTTGTTTTCCCTTTTCTAGTTACCGTCAGTTTTATCGTATCCCCGACTTTTGCACTTCCTACTACTTCTTGCAATTCAGGTACGTTCTTGATTTTTATTTCATCTACCTTAGTTATTACGTCGTTGGGAAGCAATCCCGCGTATTGTGCTGCACCTCCATCAATCAAACCATCAACGACTACACCTTGTGTAAAGTTTACACCAAGCTCCTCAGCCAACTCACTATCCATGTCTTTAATATTGATCCCTAAGTAAGCGCGCTGGTAACTTCCTGTTTCAATAATATCACCTACAATCTTTCGCATTAGGTTTACTGGAATTGCAAATGAATAACCCGAAAAAGTACCTGTGTTGGTGGCTATTGCTGTATTGATTCCCAATAATCTTCCCGTCGCATCAACCAATGCACCTCCACTATTCCCAGGGTTTACAGCCGCATCAGTTTGTATGAAAGATTCCAGACGTTTGCTATCCTGAATTAAATCTATGCTTCTTCCTTTAGCACTAATGATTCCTGCGGTTACAGTGGATGTAAGATCAAAAGGGTTGCCTACTGCTAGTACCCATTCTCCGATTTCTGCCTGATCTGAATCAGCAAATTTTAGAGTTGGTAAATTACCCCCTTCTATTTTCAGCACTGCCATATCGCTGGAAGGATCTGTTCCAACGATGGTCGCATTGAATTGTCGGTTATCCGTTAGTGTAACTTCTACCTGATCAGCACCTTCTATTACGTGATTGTTGGTTACAATATATCCGTCATTAGAAAAAATAACTCCAGAGCCTGATCCACCTCTTGGGCCAAAAGAATCACCACCAAAGAATTGACCGAATGGGTCACTGTTGCGATTATTATTTCTTCTTTTTTTGGAAGCGGAAGCGCTTTCCGTTGCAGAAATGTGTACAACTACAGGCATTGCTTTTTTAGCAGCAGCTTTAAAGTCAAGTGGCGCTGCGACAGTTCCTTTCTTGACATTTATTTTGTTGTTGACCTTTTGTGCGTAAGTAGCTTGAGGGGCTGTTACTGTTGCCATTTGAGGCATCATGTAAAAGACTCCTGCAAGGACAATCAGTCCACCAAGAACACCTGCTGTTATAAATCCAATCAAATTTTTCATGGTCTAGAATTTTTAGTTTTGTTAGATAATTCGTTTATAAGTTTCTTATGAACAACTGAGTTGTAAAACAATTTACAATTCAGATATCATGAAGTCAAAGCAAAGGAACGAATCCTTTGTCAGTTTCCTGATTTTTA
>CALHGE010000039.1 GCA_938029725.1 uncultured Flavobacteriaceae bacterium | reverse complement strand
CTCTAGTATGCCTAAGATAGCTTCTTTAGCTGAAGTGCCTGAAATGCCTTCAATGGGCAATCGGTTTAAATCATGGGTGATTTGTTCCCAATTATTAGTTTCTAATGCATGCCCTAAATATACTTTTCGAATCAAGGCTGGTAATACATGTGATTTTTCCAAATCAAAATTATCATTCGGCCCGTATAGATTGGTAGGCATAACAGAAATGAAGTTCGTGCCATATTGCAGGTTGTAACTTTCACACATTTTTATACCCGCAATTTTTGCAATCGCATAAGGTTCGTTTGTAAATTCTAAGGTATCTGTTAATAAATATGCCTCTTTCATGGGTTGAGGGCAATTTTTTGGATAGATACAAGTGCTTCCTAAAAATAATAATTTTTTGACTTCATGTACATGAGATTGATGTATCACGTTGTTCTGTATCATCAGATTCTCATAGATGAAGTCAGCCCTGTACGTGTTGTTGGCTACAATTCCGCCAACCTTAGCCGCAGCCAAAATAACATAGGCTGGTTTTTCAGTCTCAAAAAAAGCAGCAACAGCAACAGGGTTTGTTAAATCTAATTCAGCATGGGTTCTGGTGACTAGATGAGCATAGCCTTTTTTAGTTAAGTTTTTTATAATAGCGCTACCGACAAGTCCTCTATGACCTGCGATATATATTTTGGCATGCTTTTCCATTTGTTATTCAAAGTAGTTTAGAATTCGATAGCCACCTTCTTTCAGGTATTGTTCTTTTTCCATAAGGTGCAAGTCACTTTTTACCATATCAATAACGAGGTCTTTGAGGTCGTATTCTAACTCCCAACCTAGCTTCTCTTTTGCTTTTGTAGGATCTCCAATCAAGAGCTCAACCTCTGTAGGTCTGAAATATTTAGGATCTACCGAAAGCACTTCTTTTCCTAGTTGTATCTGGTATTTCGGGTTTGAACACGATTTGACAAATGCTTTCTCATCAACACCTGAGCCTTTAAATTCAAGCACTATTCCTGCTTCGGCAAAACTCATTCTAACAAATTCTCTTACCGGGGTTGTTTTTCCTGTTGCAATGACCCAATCTTCGGCTTCATCTGCCTGAAGTATCATCCACATCATTCTAACATAATCTTTGGCATGCCCCCAATCACGCTGGGCGTCAAGGTTGCCTAAGAATAGTTTGTCTTGAAGACCTAGCGCAATTCTAGCGGTAGCTCTTGTTATTTTACGCGTAACAAAAGTTTCGCCACGTATGGGTGATTCATGATTGAAAAGAATACCATTACAGGCATACATTCCGTAAGCTTCACGATAGTTGACGGTAATCCAATACGCATACATCTTTGCAACTGCGTATGGGCTTCTAGGGTAGAAAGGCGTGGTTTCAGACTGTGGCACCTCTTGCACTTTACCATAGAGTTCAGAAGTGGAGGCTTGATAGATTCGAGTCTTTTTTTCCATTCCTAAAAGGCGCACCGCATCTAGAATACGCAATGTGCCTATGCCATCAGCATTAGCGGTATACTCTGGAATTTCAAAAGAAACGTGCACATGACTCATTGCCGCTAAGTTGTAGATTTCATCAGGCTGAATTTCCTTTATCAATCGAATAAGGTTGGTGCTATCAGTCATATCACCGTAGTGTAAGATGAAGTTTCTGTTTTCTATGTGCGGATCTTGGTAGAGGTGGTCAATACGATCGGTATTAAAAAGCGAAGATCTTCGCTTAAGGCCATGAACTTCATATCCTTTTTTTAAAAGAAATTCACTTAGGTAGGCGCCATCTTGCCCGGTTACTCCTGTAATTAAGGCTACTTTTTTCAATATGTATTGTATTAGTGGTTAGTTATTTAATTTTTTAAATGCCGTATTTTTTATAAAGTATGATATTCTTGATACCACTTTACATAGTTTTTTACCCCTTCTTTAATTGAAGTTTTTGGACTGTAGTTATAGTCTTTTGTCAAGGCGTCAATATTGGCCCAGGTTTTTTCAACATCACCAGGTTGTATTGGTAGCATTTGCTTGACCGCCTTCTTCTTTAGATTGAATTCAATTTCTTCAATAAAATCTAATAGTTTTACCGAACTATTATTGCCGATATTATACAGCTTGTAATATTCTTCAGATGTTCTTCTTTTATCTAGATTTCCCTTCAGAATTCTGAAAATACCTTCGGCGATGTCACTAATATAAGTGAAATCTCTTTCCATTTTACCCTGATTAAAAACCCGTATTGGTTCGTTTTTAGAGATGGCATCGGTAAATAAAAATGGTGCCATATCAGGGCGGCCCCAAGGGCCATATACCGTAAAAAAGCGAAGCCCCGTAGTGGGTACTTTAAAAAGATGGCTATAGGTATGTGCCATCAATTCATTGCTTTTCTTGGTAGCAGCGTACAAACTAATAGGGCGATCTACATTGTCTTCAACCGCAAACGGAATTTTTTTGTTACTGCCGTAAACACTTGAGCTACTTGCGTATACTAGGTGTTGAATAGCATTGTGGCGACAAGATTCTAATACATTTAGAAAACCAACAATATTACTGTCAACATATACATTCGGATTTTCAATACTATACCTCACTCCAGCCTGTGCAGCCAAATTACAGACCATGTCAAAATTTTCATTGCGAAAGAGTAGGGGCAGTGCCTCGCGATCTTCAAGATTCATTTTGATAAAAGAAAATTTTGAGCCATGTAAAGTTCCTTCCGCTTTTATATGAAGTTTTTCCGCGTCATGTTTTTGTATTCCCAGCTGCTCAAGTCTCGCGTATTTTAGATCTACGTCATAGTAGTCATTTATGTTATCTAAACCGACCACCGTAAAGTTTTCTCGCAAAAGGAGTTCGCAAACGTGGTAACCAATAAAACCTGCAGCTCCGGTTACCAATATCTTCATGACTGCCCTATTTTGTAATATTCAAAGCCTATTTTTTCCATAGTATCTTTTTCTAACAAACGTCTCCCGTCAAATACAAAAGCAGGTTTTAGCATTTTGTCATAAATGGCATTCCAATCGTAGGTCTTGAATTCATCCCATTCGGTTAAAATGGCAATAGCATGCGCTTGCTCAGAAGCTTTTATAGGATCATTGACCACTTTTAATAAGCGTCTGTTTTCTTCAGGAGATCTTGTGCCTAAATAATCTAAATCAGCATAGATTTTGCTTTCTGGTACTTTGGGATCATAAATGATGAGCTCCGCTTTTTCATCCAATAAAGCATCTGCTATAAAAATCGCAGCAGACTCTCTAGTATCATTGGTGTCCTTCTTAAATGCCCAGCCATAAAAAACTATTTTTTTACCGGATACCGTATTATAAAGGGTAGTTACGATGTTCTCAGCGAAACGTCTTTTTTGATAATCATTCATAATGATTACTTGTTCCCAATAATCTGCAACTTCTTGTAGACCATAACTCTGTGCGATATACACTAAGTTAAGGATATCCTTTTGAAAACAAGAGCCACCGAAGCCTACCGAAGAATTTAAAAACTTAGCACCTATTCTACTATCATAGCCGATTGCTCTTGATACTTCAGCCACATTAGCATCTGTTTTCTCGCAAAGTGCGGATATGGAGTTGATAGAAGAGACGCGTTGTGCTAAAAATGCGTTAGCGACTAATTTTGAGAGTTCAGAAGACCAAACATTGGTTTGCAAAATTCGATCTTTAGGAATCCAATTTTCATAAATGCTGCTCAGTGCATCTTTCGCAGCTTGCCCCCCAGCAGTTTCGGCGCCACCAATCAACACTCTATCTGCGTTTAATAAATCATCAATTGCTGTACCTTCAGCTAAAAATTCAGGATTCGAAAGTATTTCGAAGTCAACGCCATTACCGGTATTGTCTAAAATACTTTTAATAGCACTCGCCGTTCTAACGGGCAAAGTTGATTTTTCGACAACAATTTTATTGGTTTTTGAAACTTTGGCGATATTTCTTGCGCAAAGTTCAATATTTTTAAGATCGGCAGCTTGGCCTTTTCCTTTACCATAGGTTTTGGTAGGCGTATTTACTGATATAAAAACGACCTCCGCTTCATCGATAGCGGTATCAACATCCGTAGAAAAAAATAGGTTTTTACCTCTAGTTTTGTCTACGAGCTCTTTTAAACCTGGTTCATATATGGGTAGTTTGTCTAGGTCAGTATGGTTCCAAAGGTCAATTCTTTCTTTATTTAAATCGACAACCGTTACCTGTATATCAGGGCATTGACTGGCGATAACTGACATTGTAGGGCCGCCTACATAACCAGCGCCGATACAACATATTTTTGTTATTTTCATAATTTAGTTTTGATTTCGCATTGCAAAGATTACAAATAAACTCCGTAATAAGGCAAATATTGTCGATTAGAGGCGTATTTTATTGTTCAACGTAGGTAGGGCTTGAATTCGATATTTAATTAAAATGAATATGCGCTATGTAAATTTCATTTGACCGATAAATCAAAGTGATTAAACGAAATTAGAGCGTGTTTTAGGAAACAATAGCTATTTTTGAATCCTTAATGAACTTACCTAAACAATTTTAAAGTGGAGACACAAACAAAAATTTGGCTTTCCTCACCCCATATGGGAGGCACTGAACAAGCTTATGTTGATGAAGCCTTTAAAACCAACTGGATCGCTCCGCTTGGGCCAAACGTAACCAATTTCGAAGATGCCATTCAGCGTTATATTAATGCTGATGTGTATGTTGCTGCTTTAAGTGCGGGTACGGCTGCGATACATCTCGCTCTTGAGATATTAGGCGTTTCTCATGGTGATGAAGTCATCTGTCAAAGTTTTACTTTTTCGGCCTCTGCAAATCCGATTAGATATTTGGGTGCTGACCCTATTTTCGTAGATAGCGAGCGCGATACATGGAATATTTCACCTACACTACTAGAAAAGGCTATTCTTGATAGAATTGCTAAAGGAAAAAAACCAAAAGCCATTATTGCCGTACACTTATACGGAATGCCATGCAAAGTGAATGAAATTCAGGCAATTGCTGATGCCTACGAAATACCGATAGTAGAAGATAGTGCCGAAGCCTTAGGAAGCACCTATCATGGTGTGAAATGCGGAAGTTTTGGTGAAATTGGTATTTTATCATTTAATGGAAATAAAATTATAACCACTTCAGGGGGTGGTGCTTTAGTTGCCAAGAAAGAAGCACACAAAAAGAAAGCGATTTTTTTAGCTACTCAGGCCAGAGATGCCGCTCCGCATTACGAGCATTCTCATGTGGGCTACAATTACCGTATGAGTAATGTTTTGGCAGGTATTGGACGCGGGCAAATGGAAGTACTTGATGAACGCGTTGCTGCAAGAAGAGCCAACTTTGAATTTTATAAAGCTCGTCTTGGTCATTTAAAAGAAATTGAATTTTTAAATGAACCCGAGGGTTACTTCTCTAACAGATGGTTATCCTGTATATTAACACCGTCATACGAAATGAGGGAAAGAATACGTTATGCTCTTTTAGCAGACGATATAGAGTCACGCCCCTTGTGGAAACCAATGCACATGCAACCAATTTTTAAAAAGTCTCCCAATTATTCAGATGGTACCTCTGAGGATTTATTTGAACGCGGTCTTTGTTTGCCGAGCGGTTCAAATTTGATTCAAGAAGAGTTGGAAAGAATAGTGGATAAAATTTTAAAAGAACTGACCAAATGATTAAAAATTACCTTGTAAGCAATGCCCACCGATATGCTTCAAAGTGGTTGGTGCTGGCGATTGATGTTTTTATAATATCAATTTCTTTTATTTTGTCGTATATCATAAGGTTTAATTTAACCTTCAACTTTGATACCGATAGACTATGGCTACAACTGCCTGTAGTGGCAGTGATAGCCATTATAGCATTCCTCTTTACCAGCTCCTATAAAGGGGTGGTAAGACATACTGGGGTTAGAGATGTGTATAAGATTTTTAATGCGATTTGTTTGTCAAGTATTGTTACCATCTTCTTGGTCATTATGAATAGACAAATTGGTTTTATGGATAATTTCACCGTTCCACTAGGCATTATCATTATTCATAGCCTTATCGCCTTTATTGCATTAACCGCTTCTCGCTATATTTTTAAGACGGCATTTTTTAATTTGGTTAAGAAGTTTAAGGCCACGAAGAATGTTTTGATTTACGGCGCAGGAGAGTCAGGTATTCTTACCTATAATGCCATTACGCATCAAACGAGTAGTAATGTTCGGGTAATAGCCTATTTAGATGATGACCCTAAGAAAATTGGAAAAGTCATAAATGGGGTTATGGTACTCGGAAAAGAAGTACTATCAGAATATTTTATAAATTCCAAGGAAGTTTCCGAAATTATTGTATCCATTAATAATGTAGGGGGTGATCAGCTTCGTGAGTTAGTTGAAAGTTTGGTCGATTTTCCAATACAAGTTAAAATTGTTCCTCCGGTAGATAGCTGGATTAATGGCGAACTTAAAGTTTCTCAAATTAAACAAGTTCAAATTGAAGACCTCTTAGATCGTTCGCCTATTGATATCAAGAAATCAAAAGTATCTGAACAACTGAAAGGTCAGGTTATTTTGGTCACTGGGGGTGCAGGTTCGATTGGCAGTGAAATAGTGCGACAGATAGCGAACTACGATTAT
>CALHGE010000038.1 GCA_938029725.1 uncultured Flavobacteriaceae bacterium | reverse complement strand
TCCAACTCTGGGTGAAATTAACCAATCATTGCTGGGTAATGTTGTGGAATCGAAAGTAACTTCCTGATTTGAATTTGGATTAAAATATGATACTGAATTATCTCTCGTAGCACCATTATCAGTATCAATATATCTTTGAATTAACTCGGCTGTATTAAAATATAATGGCTTATCGAAACGCACGCCATAAGTTAATTTAAAAGCATCTGTTATATTCCAGTCATCTTGCACATAAAATGATAATTGTCCAACATTAAGTTCTGCTAATTTCCAACCACCATCATTACCAGCACCATTGGCATTAGAACTATCAAAAGCATTTTGTGTTGCCGACAAATACTGGTCTACTACACCTCCAGGTTGCGCATTATCCAAAAATGTTTGAACATCTGGATATGGAGCAAATATTCCGAAATAAGGAAAAATCCCAAAATTAAAAGATTCGTAGTTTACTAAATTAAACGAGTTTTTAAATTGAAATTTTTCAAAAGAAAAACCTACGGTATAGGTATGATTCCCTTGAAAAATATTCATATTGTTGGTTAATTGAAAAACCTTCTGATCTAAACGGTTGTTTATGGAGAAAGGTTCGTGACCCGCAATAATATAACTTGATGAGCCCGTTGCATCTAAAATTTGGATACTTGGAGCAGGACTAGACAAAGGCGTTCTAAAATCATCAAAAACGGTATAGCCAACCTGCAATTTATTCGTAACATTATCATCCAAGGTTGAGTTTAGTTCTACCTGAACTGATTGTATATTATTATTGATTTCATAGCCTGCATTTTGAAACTGAAGAACGGATGTATCAGGTCCTCTAAAGGCAATAGCATTTCTATTTGCTGGCTTTCCTTTTGATGCATTAAGGAAGTTATAAATTATAGCCAACCGGTTTTTATCGTTAACGTTCCAATCAAGTTTAATAATCCCTTTTGTTGACTCTTGATTAAAATTAAAACCTTCATAAGCTCCTGGGTTGTAAAAAATATTATCTCCTCGGTCATCTCGACCTACAACTACTTGGCGCAATAAATCATCTACCAATTGAAAATCAGACGCTAAAACTCTACTTTCATTTGCACCACCGCCACCTCTACTTGGCACAAAACCGTCTGTTCCTAGTGCTGTTAAATCATCTTTTTCAAAATTCATAAAGAAGAATAACTTGTTTTTCACAATCGGCCCCCCGATACTTAATCCGTACTGGGTTTGTTCTAAACCTGTTTTAAAAACATCATCACCATTAATTTTACCACCAGTCAAATCATCATTTCTAAAAAACCCATACACCGTACCTTTGAATTCATTAGTACCACTCTTCGTAACTGCATTTACCGAAGCTCCTGTAAAGCCAGATTGAGTAACATCGTAGGGTGCATTTGAAACTTGAATCTGATCAATTGCATCTAACGAAACCGGTTGCGAACTGGTTTGTCCACCCGGGGTTGCTGCATCTAATCCGAATGGATTATTAAAAATTGCCCCATCCAAAGAAAAATTATTGTATTGATCATTTCTACCTCCAAAAGAACCATTACTACTTGAAGACGGCTCTAAACGAGTAAAATCGCTCTGCGAGCGAGAGATCGTTGGTAGTCTAGTTAACTCTCTACGACCAACACTGGTTTCAGAACCCGTTCGATCACTTCCAAAGGTACCACCGCGATCAGATATAACAACAACCTCGTCTAAGGCTTGACTCTCTGTCTGTAAATTTATAGTAAGATTAAATGTTTTACCTAAGGATAAAAAAACATCTGTACTTTTCTGTTCTTTAAAACCTACGTAAGAAACGGCAACCTCATAAGGTCCACCTACCCGGAGGTTTAACAAATTAAAACGGCCATCCTCATTTGTAATAGCTCCATACTTGGTACCTGTTGGGGTATGAATAGCTATTATATTTGCCCCAAGCAAAGGCTCATTCTGATCATCTGTAACCGTACCCCTAATGTTTGAAGTAGTTACTTGCGCTATCGCTGATAACACAGCAAAACATAGTGCTACACTAAGTAATAATTTCTTTTTCATAAAAGTAAATTTGAGTTTGAAAGATAAATTTAGTGCAAAAAAAAGAGTTGTGCTAGCACAACTCTTTTAGTTCTTATTGTTTATTAACCTCTTGTTAACATCTACTTCTTATCCGAAACAACTTCAAAAGGAAGTTCAACGATAACATCTCTGTGCAAACGAACTTGTGCATTTGCAGTTCCTGTTCTCTTAACGGTTCCTCCGTTAATGCTGATAAACTTCTTATCAATCTCATGACCATCTTTTGCCAAGGCAGCAGCCAAGTCAATAGTAGTAACTGATCCAAATAATTTATCTCCAGCGCCAGTTTTAGCAGTAATTTTAACTTCCAAACTCTTTAGAGCTACAGCAGTTTTGTTAGCAGCGTCAACTACTTTCTTCTCTTTATGAGCTTTTTGCTTCAAATTTTCAGCTAAAACCTTCTTTGCAGAAGGAGTCGCCATTGCAGCAAGACCTTGAGGAATCAAAAAGTTTCTTCCAAAGCCATTCTTAACGTTAACCAAATCGTCTTTAAACCCTAGGTTTTCAACGTCCGTTTTTAATATAAGTTCCATGGTTTCGTCTCTTTTATTTTAATAAATCACCTACGTAAGGCATTAATGCAATGTGACGCGAACGCTTTACAGCTTGAGCCACTTTTCTTTGGTATTTCAAAGAAGTACCAGTAAGTCTTCTTGGAAGTAATTTACCTTGATCATTTACCAACATCATTAAGAAATCAGCATCTTTATAATCAATGTACTTGATGCCTTTTTTCTTGAAACGACAATACTTCTTCTTTTGGTTGGTTTCAATGTTTAGCGGTGTTAAATATCTAATTTCACCGTCTTTTTTACCTTTTGCTTGTTGTTCTATTGATGCCATAGTACTTACGCTTTAGCTGTTTTTAATCTTGTTCTTCTTACTTCTGCCCATGCTACTGCATGTTTGTCTAGTTTTACCGTTAAAAAACGCATGATACGTTCATCTCGGCTAAACTCTTGCTCATAAGGAGTAAGAATTTCACCTGGCGCGGTAAATTCGAACAAGTGGTAAAAACCACTCTTTTTGTGTTGAATGGCATAGGCTAATTTCTTTAGCCCCCAATTCTCTTTGGCTACCATTTTGGCACCATTCTTAATTAAGAAATCTTCAAATTTCTTAACTGTTTCCGCTACCTGAGTATCAGAGAGCACGGGATTCAAAATGAAAACAGTTTCGTAATGATTCATATTATATTTGTTTTAAGGAGTGCAAAAATAAGAATATTTACTACATGCCACAAGAAAACGTAAAAATCTTCGTTATATGATGGTATTAGTACATTCGAACTTAACCTAAATCTTAACCTATGTTCATCTACAATCTACACAGAAAACCCTACAATGTTTACAACTTTAGTTGCGCTTCAATAGGTTTTTTTAGTAATTTGTCGATGATTTAACCCCACAAATCAACCATTTATGAAATTACGAAGTATTATCGTAGACGATTCATCTATGCAGCGGATGGCAGTGGCCAAATTGGTCAACAATCATCCGAATTTAGCTATGGTGGCCGAATACAGCAACGCAATCGAGGCGAAAAATGGTATTAAAAACAACGAAATCGATCTAATCTTTCTAGATGTTGAGATGCCAATTATCAATGGATTCGACCTACTCGAGTCTTTAGAGAACAGTCCTCAGGTAATTTTAATTACCGGAAAACCCGATTATGCCCTTAAGGCATTTGATTATGACGTAACAGATTATTTACACAAGCCCATTACCATGGCTCGTTTTGATGCATCTGTAAGGCGTGCCGTAGCCAAATACGAGCAGGAAAATCGTGTACATGAAGACGAAGAACATATCTTCGTAAAGAGTAACCTGAAGAAAAGAAAGGTTATCTTAAACGACATTAAATGGATAGAAGCGCTTGGTGACTACATAAAATTAGTTACCGATGAGGCCAATATCGTAATTTTATCAACAATGAAATCTTTCGAAAAACAATTGCCGGAAGACAAGTTTTTAAGAATTCACAAGTCTTACATTGTGAACCTTGAAAAAGTTGAGAAATTTAATAGCAAAAACGTTGAAGTTAGTGGAAGATCAATTCCATTAAGCAGAAACAAAAAGACCGAATTGGCCGAAGCGCTAAGTAACGTCTAAGGTTTCAACAACATAATTCTATAAAGAAAACCGATATTCGAAAGCGTATCGGTTTCTTTTTTTCTTTTTTTTAGATGCGTTCGAATTTTTGAAATGGCTTCAAAGGGCTTCTCCTAAAATTTACCTAACATTTGTATTAGCGATCCTTATATGTGATCTACATTGTATATTACACGTACACTTCGGTAATAACCAATAGCATTAAATGACTTTTCAATACGTTTGATATTACTTTTTGTTTGTGCCAATGATTGTTTAGAATCAATTTTCACCAATACGTGTTTCAAGTATTGATTGCGAATACGAGCGACTGGAGGAAACTCTGGCCCAAGCACACTGCTACCAAATGCATTTCGAAGGGCTTTCGTAAACCATTCGGCTGCTTCATTCAATTTGTTATACTCTTTGTGCTTAAATGTTATTTTTATAATGCGATTTGCCGGAGGATATTTATACTGCTCACGTTCATAGAGCTGCTCCTTAAACATTTCATCATAATCGTTCGTAGAAACCTGTTTCAAAATCTGATGGTACGGATTATAACTTTGAACGATGACCTTCCCTCTTTTTTTAGTTCGCCCTGCCCTACCTGCTACTTGCGTCAATAATTGATAGCTTCGTTCGTGTGCACGATAATCTGGAAAATTCAGCAGCGAATCTGCGTTCATGATACCCACCAAACTTACATTTCTAAAATCTAAACCTTTGGTAAGCATTTGAGTGCCTACTAAAACATCAAGCTCTTGCTGTTCGAAAGCCGTAATGATTCGTTCATAACCATGTTTTCCGCGCGTCGTATCTAGATCCATACGACCTACTTTAGCTGCGGGAAATAGCTCTTGAAGTTCCTGCTCTACTTGTTCTGTTCCAAAACCTTTCGTGTCTAAGGTACTGCCACCACAGGCTTGACAACTTTCCTGTAGTGCCATATGATGACTGCAATAATGACAACGCATTTGTTTTTTATACTGATGGTAGGTTAAACTAACATCACAATTCGGGCATTGTGGTGAATGGCCGCACGTAGTACATTCTACAATTGGCGCATATCCTCTGCGATTTTGAAATAATATTACTTGTTCACCAGCCTCTAGAGTTGCAGTGATTTCTTCTAATAAACGCTCAGAAAAATGCCCTTTCATTCTGCGTTTACGCGATTGCTCTTTAATATCAACGATTTCAATTTCGGGCATCAAAACATTACCGTAGCGCCTAGTAATATTTGCGTAGCCATATTTACCAGTCTTGGCATTATTAAAAGTCTCAATACTCGGTGTAGCTGAACCTAAAAGGATATTAGAGTTATGCAGACGCGCCAAAACGATTGCCGCATCACGCGCATGATATCGTGGTGCTGGATCAAATTGCTTGAAAGACCCCTCATGTTCCTCATCTACTATGATCAGTCCTAAACTAGAAAAAGGCAGAAATAATGAGGAGCGCGCACCGATTACAATCTGTGCTTTTGGCTTTTTTCCTACCACATTATTCCAAACCTCTACACGTTCTTGAACACTGTATTTAGAATGATAAACCGCTACTTTTTCTCCAAAATACTCCTGTAACCTACCTATTAGCTGGGTAGTCAATGCAATCTCAGGCAACAAATACAAAGCCTGCTTTCCGGCTTGAATACACGCTTCTATCAACTTCACATAAACTTCTGTTTTTCCTGAGGAAGTCACGCCATGAAGAAGTGTTGTTTTATTTTCTTTAAAGGCAGCTTGAATAGTAGTCAATGCACTTTCTTGATATTCGTTGAGGGCTTTTAAATCGGAATTTTCTTCATTGCCTTCGTAAAGAACTCGATCTCTTCTAATGTGATACTCCTCTAAAATTTCTTTGTCAATTAATGTTTTGATTACAGCTCTTGAACCGCCACTGGCAGACTCCAATTCTGAAACCTTGATTGGTTTTTTAATAGTTGCCTGTAGTTGAAAGAGCGATAAAATTACTTGACTCTGTTTTGGTGCCCTGGTAATCGACTCTAAAAGCTTTTCTAAATTTTCTTCGGATTCATAGGCTGTACCCAATTTAACATAGCGAACCAATTTAGGTTTGTACTGCTCGTACATTTCCTCTTTTAAAAGGATCACATTCTTTTCAATCAATCGATTTAAAATAGGAAGCACATTCTTTTTATCAACAATAGCAGCTACTTCATGTACTTTAAGTATCGCTTGGTGTTGCAAAGCTTCAAAAACCAAAAATTCATCATCCTTTAAACTGGCTTCATCAACTTCTGCATTTTCGTTCTTTAGAATCAGTGTTTCACTTTCTAATAAGAAGGCACTTGGTAAGGCACTTCGGAAGACTTCTCCAACGGTACACATATAATAATCAGCAATCCATTGCCAATGTCTTAACTGAATTTCATTTACAATAGGATAATCATCTAATACTTGATGAATTTCCTTAGATTCATATACCTCAGGTGCTATTGTATGTAGACTATGAACAAGCCCCGTGTAAATTTTTGATTTCCCAAAAGGAACCGCAACACGCATACCTGGAAGCAAAAAGTCTGCCTGTTCTGGGCTTACTTTATAAGTGAATAACTTCTCTAAAGGAATAGGTAAAATTACATTGATGAAGTTTTGCATAGCTTGGCACCTTCTATCCTTCGGCTCTTACCCACGTTTGGGTTCTAAATATAAAGGCTAAATAGCCTCGTACTTTCAACTCATCTGAATTATCAGGATTCAACCAAATTTTAAAACGAAAAGTCATAGCCTGCTCAGGGTCGAACAAATACTTTCCTTTCCATTCACCATCTTCGTTTTTTTCTCCTTTTTTGATAATTTGCATGCCTATTACAGGCTTATCCTTCATATCACCATCGCATTTGACGCAAATAACATCTTTTCTCCCCTCCTCAAGCACTTTTAAAATTCGACCATACATCAGGCCGTCTTTCTTATAGATTTCAATAAGCCCTTTAGGTTTGCCAGTGCGATCATCAATCGTTTTCCATTTTCCAAAAACACTTTGTGCGCTAACAAAGCCCACTGATAATAGCAAAAGTGCAATTAGGATGTTTCTTCGAAAATCTTTCATCTATTTCTAATATTTTTTCTTAGCTGATTCAAAGTTGCGTTGAGCTCAAAGCCGAGTAGCAATATATTCGAATTTAACCAGATGTAGACCATTAATATTAATAATCCCCCTAGGGCTCCATATAATTCGTTGTAGCGAGCAAATTTCTCTACGTAAACTCCAAAGAGATACGAGGTCAATAAAAATAACAAAGCAGTCATTAAGGCGCCAGCAGAAAAGAACTTTGCTTGTTTACCTTCTCGGGTACCAAAGTAATATAGAATCGCTGCTGTAAAATAAGAAAGAATCATAAAAAAGATAATTTTACCGATTTGCACGCCCACGATCTCTCCTTCTTCCAAAACGTAACCACCTGTATTCGCTGCAAACTCATTCAAATAGCCCAAGACATAAACTTGAAAATAGATAAAAGCCACAAAACCCACGATAATTAAAATAGAAAGAATCAGGCCCACCATTAAAGCATAGCCATATTGTTTAAAAAAGTTACGGGTCAATTTTACATGATAGGAGGTTTCGAAACCACCAAAAATAGCATTTACACCGTTTGCCATTAAAAAAATAGAAAGCACAAACGAGGATGATAGCAAACCACCACGTTTTTGATCTTTAATTTGTTGAAATATTCCTTCAAAGTAATCACCTGTTGCCGAAGGTAAAAAAGACTCTAAAAACTTAGGAAACTCATTGTCGAAATCAGTATTCTCTAATGTAAAAAACGATATAATAAAAGGCACAAGGGTTACCATAAATATCAACAAGGGAAATAAAGCCAGAAACAAGCTAAACGCAATAGAACTAGCTCTTGTAGATAATGCCCCTTCCACCACCCCGAGAATATACATTTCAATAAGGTCATATACCGAAAGGCCTTCGAATCCGGGAAGTCTAATTTTTTTCAACAAAGCAGCAAGCCAATTGATGACAGGAATTTTTTTAATACGTTCCTCGATCTCTACCGACATTTATACTGCTTTAAGGCTAAGGTCCATATTATAAACGGAATGAGTAAGTGCTCCTGAAGAAATGTAATCAACTCCACATTCTGCGTAGTTACGAATCGTTTTCTCGTTTATGCCACCAGAAGATTCGGTCAGACATTTAGCGCCTATTAAAGCGACTGCCTTTCTCGTATCTTCATAATTGAAGTTATCTATCAAAATGCGGTATACTCCATCAGATTTAAGAATCTCCTCAATTTCCTCCAAACTTCTTGCTTCCACAATTATTTTCAAGTCTCGATTAGTTTCTTTTAAATATGACTTTGTTTTATCGATAGCTTTGGTAATGCCTCCTGCAAAATCAATATGATTGTCTTTCAGCATAATCATATCATACAAAGCAAATCTATGATTTTCTCCTCCTCCAATCTTTACTGCCCATTTTTCTAGAGCTCTAAGACCTGGTGTGGTTTTTCGAGTGTCAAGGATTTTGGTATCCGTGCCTTCGAGCAAATCAACGAAAGATTTGGTTTTCGTGGCAATAGCACTCATACGTTGCATAGCATTTAACACCAAACGTTCTGCTTTGAGAATGCTTTGAGAACTTCCGGTAACGTAAAAAGCAACATCTCCATATTTTACAGGAGCCCCGTCTTTTATTAGAACTTCTAACTCCATTGACGAATCAACATAAGCAAATACTTGCTTCGCAAAATCAATTCCTGCTATTATTCCATCATCTTTAACTAGCAACTTTGCCTTACCTAAAGCAGCTTTAGGAATACATGACAAAGAGCTATGGTCACCATCACCAACATCTTCACGAATGGCATTTGCGATAATTAAATCAACTTCTATTTGGAATTGCTCTTCTGAAATCATGTCTAGTTTTTGCTTTCGGCTAATTTAAGAAAAACAAAAGGCAATTGAGAAATTCAATTAACTTTGATACATGACAATTCGACTTCTCGCCATAGGCAAAACCGATAATAAAGCCCTACAACAGCTAATTGCAGAATATGAGAACAGGCTGAAACATTATATAAAGTTTGAATTAGAAATTATTCCAGACCTTAAAAAGGTCAAAAACTTATCTGAAGCCCAGCAAAAAGATAAAGAAGGTGAGCTTATTATCAAAAAGTTAAATGCGACAGATGTTTTGATTTTATTAGATGAAAATGGCAAGCAATATGGCTCTGTAGATTTTTCAAACTACCTCCAAAAAAAAATGAATTCAGGTTTGAAGCAATTGGTTTTTGTAATCGGTGGCCCTTACGGGTTTAGCGATGCTGTATATCAAAAAGCTCAAGGAAAAATAAGCCTATCAAAAATGACTTTTTCACATCAAATGGTGAGGCTATTTGTTGTTGAGCAGGTATACCGAGCTTTTACAATTTTAAAAAATGAACCGTATCATCATAACTGATAACTTATTTAACACCATCTAAAACATACCTAAGCATTTGTAGTTTCTAGAGAATTCACCATGTTTGCAGAGACTTCTTCCAAGGATTCCAATTCGTCCATAACACAGGTAATAAGTTCTTCTTTATACTCAACTTTCTTTTCTATTTTTATAATTTGCTGTAAGCCTTTTATATTTTTAATATGTGAATTGAACGCATGAGTTTGATGCCATGAAATTTCTTTTAGTTTTTTGTTCTGAAGGCTCATCTTTTTAATAGCAGGGTTTATAATAAAGAAAATCTCAAATACGACTATCAATATGCTTAAAAAAGCTAGTTCCAATTCCACTATCATTAGGGTTCGAACTTCATCTTCTGCACTTAGTTGAAATTGAATTACAATAGTATCCATTAACTTAAGAAAGCTCTCCACCTCTATTTCCATTTGAGAAATACTCGCTTTATTTAAATTTTTCATACTATCTAAATTCCGATTCAAATAATTCAAATGCGGCTCTAGATTGGTAAACATAGCTTGAACTTCTGGATTATCTAAAGGGTCTAAGTCAATTTTAGGATTGCCCTTTTGAAGCGCGTTATGAGTTCTATACAGCCTATCTAATCCTACTTTCAGTTCTGAATAATTACACTCTAAGAGTCGACACTTATAAAAATTTGCTAGCACCTGCTGGCTCAACATTCTTTGTTTTCCTGCAAGATTAATAAGCGAAGCTGTTCTGTGCTGCTTACTTAGAGAGTATTGAATTACGGTCTGTATAAAAATCGTAAGAATAATTACCGTGAATACCAATATATAATATTGATAGAAATCTTTAAACGATTTTGTAGTTTTTAACATGTATATAATTGAGGATAATTCCTACAATATAATTCCGTAACAAAGGAAAAACAATAATTTGTGGTGAAGCGAACCTATATGTACATGAAGTAGCCATTACTTGTGGAAAACGAAATTTTCCAAGCCCTAATTAAGCGAAATTCAAATCAAAAACGATCTAGTATAGAACCCTAAACTTAATTGTATTCTCAATCTTCTTTAGCGCCTTAATTACATCTTTGTTATATTCCTTGTCCAAATCAGTAATCACATACCCCACTTCATTATCTGTAGACAGATACTGCCCAGAAATATTCATTTCGTACTTCGCCAAAACCTCATTAATTTTTGCCATGACACCAGGTACGTTCTTGTGAATATGCAAAAAACGGTGTGCTTTGTTTTGCTTAGGAAGTCTAATATTCGGAAAATTTACCGCGTCAACCGTACTGCCTGAATTCACATAATCCATTATTTTACTGGGAACAAAATCTGCAATATTTCGCTGTGCTTCTTCCGTACTTCCACCAACATGGGGTGTCAATATCACATTATTCAAACCTTGGAGTTCAGTGAAAAATTCTCCATTACTTCGGGGTTCTTCAGGATAAACATCGATGGCTGCACCTGACAACTTACCAGATTTCAAAGCATTTGCCAAGGCTTTGATATCAACGACGAAGCCTCTAGCAAGGTTAACAAAAATAGCACCATCCCTCATTTGATTGATTTCGCGTGCTCCAATAAAATTTTTGTTTGCTTTATTATCATCAATATGAAGCGTTACCACATCAGAAACGTTGAGTAAATCTTCAAGAGTATTACATTTAATTGCATTTCCTAAAGCCAATTTATCATCCACGTCATAATAATAGACCCGCATTCCAATAGCTTCTGCTAAAACAGATAATTGTTTTCCAATATTTCCGTAGCCGACTATTCCCAAGTTTTTACCCCTAACTTCTCGAGAACCGGCAGCCGTTTTCTGCCATTGTCCGTTATGAATTTCTGTACTTCTTGGAAAGACGCTTCTCATCAACATAATAATCTCACCAATTGCCAATTCAACTACCGAACGTGTATTACTATAGGGTGCATTGAAAACAGCCACACCCTTGCGCTTGCAATTATCTAAATCTATTTGAGTCGTACCAATACAAAAGGCTCCAACAACCAATAGCTTATTAGCTGCTTCCAAAACTTTTTTGGTGACTTGAGTTTTAGAACGTATGCCCAAAACATGAACCCCTTTAATTTTTTCAATCAGTTCTTCTTCAGAAAGGCTGTGCTTTACCGTTTCTACTGAAAAACCATCTTCTGAAAGGTTTTCAAATGCGTCTGGATGCACATTCTCTAATAACAAAATTTTAATTCTATTCTTTGGGTACGAAATGTTTCTCGGCAAATCATTCACAAAAAGGAACTCGTCTAAATTCGGGGTTATATGATCTGCGTTATCAGCGGCTTTATCTCTGTGAACATTCTCGGTGTACGCGAAAAATTTATCAGCGATACCAGCCTGTCTCATTACATAGTCACTATAGCCATCACCTATTACTTGAACCTCGCCTTCTAGATTCATTTGCTTTAAGCATTCTATTTTTCCGTTGTGCTGTGAAAGTGGATTTTCTGCATCAAAACCAATAATTTTTCCGTCTTCGCCAAATTCAAAAGTATTCGCATACACACGCTCTGAAGGAATATTGTATTCTTCGACAATAGGGTCAATAAACTCCTTAAATCCGCAGGAAATCACGTAGATGTCATCAGAAAATTTTTCAAAGAATTCTTTATTTGATTCAATAGATTTTGAAATTTTCTGTCGGAGCTCAGCAACCAAACCCTCTAGATCGCTTTTGTTAGCGTTGAGAAGTTTAATGCGCCGCTCTAAAGATTCTGTAAAAGAAATATCACCATCGATTCCGAGGTTCGTAATTTTTTGAATTTCTTCAATAATTTCATTCCGTTTTGAATTCCCTTGCAAAGTCATTTCAGCCAAAACATCTAGCGCTTCTACCCTGGTTAATGTACTATCAAAATCGAAAACGTATTTTCTACCTGCTTTTGCCATTTTTAAAACCTATCTCAAATTAAAATGATTCCTTTAAGATCACAGTGTGAGACCAAAAGGATAAAACTAAATATGTCGCCAAAAGTAAAAATTTATTCTGATGGATTTTGAGGAATGTTATGAAAAGTTATCCCTGTAACTAATTGACCTAATTCAATTACATATTCCGTTCTTTAAGGCTGTATATTTTATCAATACCGCAGTTGAAATCGTTTTATAGGAAAGAAATGACCGCGGTAGCGAAAGCTTTTGTCTTGTAGGTACCGTTATGATCCCCTTTTACAATTTGAAGTTTACTCTTCGGAATTGCCGCAGATAACAGTGCCGGATCCCCATTATCAGTATCTTCGTCACCAGAAATCACCAATACTTTTGCCTTAATAACCTGAAGTTGTCTTTTGCTGGTAACTGATTGGTGTTTTTGTTGCAAGTACAAGCATTTCAAATCAGCTCCTATAGCTTTTGCATAGTCCACAGCTCCTTTTGTTTCTTGGCTTATCTTTCCATTAAAAGCATCTTTGAACATCATACGTCGCTTCCAGTTCGGGTTCGTGAAATCGAAACCCATGCCTCCTAACACCGCTTTTTTTACGCGACGGTCTTTGGTTAATAATTTTGCTAGAAGGATGCTTCCTCGTGAATAACCAACCGCCCTATAGCTACTAATCTTTAATTCAACCATAAGAAACATTAAATCAATTACTTCAGCATCTTGCGAATATGCGTCCTCTTCATGAGGCATATCTGAATCTCCATTACCCCGTAAGTCAGGCACTATAACGCGATACCCTTTCTGTAATAACTCTTTTTTTAATTCGGTATTATCCCATGATTTCCGAGTTTGCATAAAACCATGAATCAGAAGTATTGGCCTTCCAGCTCCCTCATCTGTATAGGCAATTTTAGTATCATCAAAAGAGTTGAAATATTGAGTTTGAGCACAATTCGATATGCTATAAAAAAATAAAACTATAGTTAGCAAGCTTATTTTCATAATAGGCTCCAAATTATAAAGAAGTGTAAATAATACCCGCAACGATAGCGATGCCGAAGCTAATAAGTGTTCCGATTAAAATATATTCCGTCAACTTCCTACTATTACTTTCTTTCAAATCATTAAATCTAAAAACCGACTTTGCAGTGATTAGCAGGCCGATAGCTTCCCAATGATCTAGGATTATAAATAGTAACACAAATAAGCGCTCAATAATACCGATATACTTTCCTGCATTTGGTAAAGACTTATGGTCCATTTCTAACTGACTCGACATCTTTTCTAATAGCTTACTCATAATGATAGCCGTTGGAAAACTTACGAACACTACTGCAGTTATTAAATTCCAGTCCAATAAGGCAAAGAGCTCAAGGGTATGCGACCATAAATCATTAAAATAGGCACAGCAATACAGCACGGCGATATGAAGGAACTGATCTATAAAAAAAGGAATACTCTTATTCTCGAATAAGGGATTGATATAGAGTTTTGTCAAATCGATGAGATAGTGTGATACTAAGATTATAAGTCCGATTTTCCAATAGTGGAAGTCCCACAACAAAAGCATGGTGGTAGCAGCATGAAGTAGTACATGCAAATAAAGATATTTTGAGGCCGCCTTCTTGTCCTCTTTATGAAGAACCCAACTATTGGGCTGCAATAAAAAATCACCAATTAAATGTGCTAAGAAAAGTTTCGTAAACAAAATCATGATTTCATTCTTTTTACGGTTTGTGGGTAATAGGATAAAAGTTCTTGTACTAAATCTAAGCGAGCCCTTTTCTGCCGTTGACTTACCGCAGACTGTTTGATATTAAGCTGTTCAGCAATATCTTGTTGCGAAATTTTTGTATTTGCCAAAGCTATCGCAATGATTTCGGCCGAAACTGATGTCCATTCATCCATAAAATTCAAAGCTAGCTTGATCATTAAATTTAAGCTTTGATCTTCTTTTTCGTTTCCGGTAGCAATGGCAAGGTTTAATTTTTCTTCTCTCAAAGTCTCAAAAATTCGCCCTGAGCGCTTATATGCTGTTCCATTAGATTCACTTACGCTAGCTCCTTTAAAATCTTCAGAACCAACACCTATCGACATTCGAACATCTAGATTCTTAACAGATTTGATAAGGGCTTTTATTTGTAAAGCGACCAACAATGCTTCCTTAGGAGCTACCTTGAGCTGAAATTCATCGCCTCTATAAATCTCCCATTCCGTAGGTGCTTTTCCATATTTTAAAAACTGCTTCTTAAGTACATTAATCCATTCAGAAGCTTTATGCTCCTCTGAATTAATAATATCTCCTGTAATAATTGCGATCATAAAATATAAGCTTATTTGCTAATATATACATATATAAGCGAATTTACTAATAATTTAACAATATAAGCTAATTGACTTATATATTTAAAACCATCTACGCACCAAAGTACAGTACTGCTTGTATTCTTTTGCGAACAACTTCAATAAAACTTCTTCTTCAGGAACTATTTGAAAGGCATTCATGTACGCTACAAAAGCCGCAACTAATACTATATTGAAAGCGTTCCCTAGCCACAAGCCCCAGGCCAGAAGCATGAGTAAAAGCCCGAAATACATAGGGTTTCTTGAGAATTGATAAATTCCTGAAGTAACTAGTCTTGATGCTTTCGAAGGTCTGGTAGGGTCTATGGTCGTTTTTGATTTAAAAAATTGAAATAATGAAATAAAACCGATACTTCCTGCAATAGCGAGTAGGCCATACATCATATAGCTTCTTCCAAAAAAATCAAAATACCCTACAGGAAAAAATCGTGCTAAGACATACATCAATACTGCGAATGCAAGGAAAACAATAATAGGTGGCACTTTCAGTTTCATAGCTAACTTTTAAAGGAATTAAAATTACTACTTTTGAATTTGGTTTTACGCCATTTATTAAAAATTCAACACGAATTCTATATACATGAAATTAGTCTTTGCAACTCACAATCAAAATAAATTCAATGAGGTAAAAGTACTGCTGCCTTCTTCTATAGAATTAGTATCATTAACTGATATCGGTTGTCATGATGAAATACCTGAAACGGCTGAAACCCTCGTGGGTAATGCCCAACTGAAAGCTGATTACGTAACACAACATTATGGCTTATCATGCTTTGCAGATGACACCGGCCTTCTTGTAGACACCTTAAACGGAGCACCTGGCGTGTATTCTGCTCGGTATGCTGGGGCGCATAAAAATGCTGAAGACAACATGAAAAAATTACTACTAGCCTTGCAAAAAAAAAGTAATCGTTCAGCACAGTTCAAAACAGCTATCGCTCTAAATTTAAAAAAAGAAAAACTAATTTTCAACGGAATAGTAAGCGGAACGATTTGTAAAAAAAAGCAAGGAAGCAATGGTTTTGGATATGACCCCATTTTCATTCCTACGGGCTACGAACACACTTTCGCTGAACTACCCTTAGCAGTAAAGAATCAAATAAGCCATCGAGGCAAAGCCATACAAAAATTAATAAACCATTTAAAACAATTTAGTTGATGTCTCAACCAAAAAAAAACATAGAAATGGTTCAAATATAGATCGCTTCTCAAAGAACAGAAGCTATTGGAGCTGTCCTTATAGCTTTTTTTTGCTGCCCTAATGGCAATTTCACAAATGGATGAATAGTGAACTTAAAGAAGAAATGATGATTGGCCCCAACTATAATTATTAACTATTATAATTGGCACCAATTAAAGAGCATTAAAGAAAGTGAGCTCGATTACCTTGAAACCTTACCCAATTCAGGTTAGTTAGTGAAGATGAAAAATATATAGAACTATTAGCTATAAACGTCTCAAAAGAGAAAATACAAAAATATGGTGCCGAAAAAACTGAAATATTATTAGGATCGGCCAATGTCTTAAAATAGAACTGGGTTCAAGATCTCGATGGTGAAATGGAAAAAATTATAGGTGTTAACGAATGAAGAACACTCGCAGACGACTATGATAATGCGACCAAAAAATTCAATTTAGGCATGTTATTCTTCAAATAAGTATTGTGATTGGGGCAGTATGTATCATCATCTACGACAACCCAAAGCTTCAGAAAACCTTTATAAGCCTTATGATTATCTTCGAAATTCTTTGCATTTGCATTTGTGTTTATGGCTATACACTTGCCTCTTAAACACTTCATAAAAACGTTTTAACACCGTTTCAATAATTAGGAGTACCTTTGCAAATTAATTAACGCCGCTAGTATAGCATGTGTTGCGCCGAGTCTAATAGGTTATGTCGATAATCGCTCTATGCAACAGACATATTTGCGATTAACTTATAACATATTATGACAACATTTGAAGACCTAGGTCTTGACAAGACCTTACTAGATGCTATTGCCGATTTAGGATTTGAAACTCCGTCGGAAGTACAAGAAAAAGCAATCCCAATTTTATTGGAAACCGAGACCGATTTGGTCGCACTTGCCCAAACAGGTACCGGAAAAACCGCAGCTTTCGGTTTTCCACTAATCCAAAAAATAGATAGTAATAGTAGAACCACACAAGGTTTGATTCTTTCGCCTACACGTGAACTTTGCTTGCAAATTACTAACGAGCTTAAACTCTATTCTAAGTATAAAAAGAATTTGAGTACTGTAGCTATATATGGTGGTGCAAGTATTACTGACCAGGCAAGACAAATCAAACGCGGAGCGCAAATCATTGTTGCCACGCCAGGTCGTATGAAGGATATGATTAGTCGCAGATTAGTTGATATTTCAAAAATCGATTATTGTATTCTTGATGAGGCTGATGAAATGCTTAACATGGGCTTTTTTGAAGATATACAAGATATTCTTTCAAATACGCCTGATGAGAAATCTACTTGGTTATTTTCAGCAACCATGCCGAGAGAAGTGTCGACTATTGCTAAAAAATTCATGCATAGTCCTCAAGAAATAACTGTAGGAACAAAAAATGCCGGTACTTCAACCGTACAGCATGAATATTATGTAGTAAGTGGCAGAGATCGTTACCCTGCTTTAAAACGTTTAGCGGATACCAACCCAAATATTTTCGCTGTCATATTCTGTAGAACGAAACGGGATACGCAAAGTGTAGCTGAAAAATTAATTGAAGACGGGTACAACGCAGGAGCAATACACGGAGATTTGAGTCAAAACCAACGTGATATGGTAATGAACTCTTTCCGTAAAAAACAAATTCAGATCTTAGTTGCTACCGATGTAGCCGCAAGAGGTATTGATGTTAATGATATTACACATGTCATCAACTACCAATTACCAGATGAAATCGAAACCTATACGCACCGAAGTGGACGTACCGGTAGAGCAGGTAAATCTGGTATTTCAATGGTATTAGTAACGCGTGGTGAAACACGAAAAATTAAGGCTATTGAAAACAAGATTCAGCAAAAATTTATTTCAAAAACTGTTCCGAGTGGAAGTGATATTTGCGGAATTCAATTGCATCACCTTGCTACTAAAATTAAGGATACTGAAATTGACAATGAGGTAGAAGAATATTTACCTGCAATTCACGAGATATTAAAAGATGTAGATCGTGAAGAGTTAATTAAAAAATTAGTTTCTGCTGAGTTTACGAGATTCTCAAGCTACTACAAGAAATCTAGAGACATCAAATCTGGAGATCGCGGAGAAAGAGAAGATCGTGGAGAAAGAAGAGACCGTGGAGAAAGAAGAGAACGAGGTTCTGATCGAAGCAATAGAGAGGATGCGCCTACTTCAGGTTCTGTTCGCTACTTCATTAATGTTGGCGAAAAAGATGACTATGACTGGATGACTTTAAAAGATTTCATTCGCGATACCGTAGGTCTTGAACAAGATGACATCTTTAAAGTAGACGTGAAAGAAAGTTTTTCTTTCTTTAATTCTGATGCGTCTTCAACAGACCAAATCTTAGCTACTTTTACTGAATTTAAAGTAGAAGGTAGATTCGTCAATGTAGAGGTTTCTAAAAACCCAGGCGGTGGCGGAGGTCGCAGAGATGGTAAAAGAAGCGGCGGAGGCGGCAGTAGAGACCGCGGTGGCTATGGCGGCGGAAGCAGCAGTGGAAGTGGTCGCGATAGAAGTAAAAAAAGAGAACGCAATTTTGGAAAAAGTGAAAGCTCAGGCAACAGAAGAAGCAAAAAAAGAAGCGGTGATTTCTTTTAAGGCATCCTGTTAATTCTATATTAAAAAATACGCTTCGGCGTATTTTTTTTTGTTTTGTTTAGTACCTTTAAAACTGGATTTTAAATTAATGAAGAACAACCTACTCCTTTTTTTTATACTTTTTAGTTTCGTCGCATTCTCGCAGGAGAATGAGGATAACAAAGAAAACCTTCAGTTTAAAGCTGTAGTCGTCAATGCGCAAACTGACGAAGCAATGGAAAGTGTACATGTGGTAAACCTTAATCAGGTAATCGGAACCATAACCAACCAAAAAGGACAGTTCGCTATTACTGCAGCGGTAAATGACACCCTATATTTTACTTTCTTGGGCTTTAAATCACAAAAAATTCGAGTAACTAATGATATGTTCAAATTTGAGGACACCAAAATATCACTTACTGAATTGGCTTATGCCCTTGAAGAAGTTATTGTACGGCCTTATCAATTAACAGGTTATCTTGAAATTGATGTTAAAAACCTTCCTGTTAATAACGCTTATCAGTATAGTATTTCGGGGTTATCTGTTGGATACGAAGCGGGCAACCGAAACCCAAGCGCTGTAACTAAAGTGCTTGGTGCAATTTTGAATCCGGCTGATTTACTTCGAAATCTCTTTGGAAAGAAACCTGCTCAGCTACGAAAATTGAGACAGGTCAAAGAAGACGATGAGATTCGCAACCTTCTAGCATCGAAGTTCGACCGTGAAACCCTTACCGAATTACTGCAACTAGAAAAAATGGATATTGAAGATATCTTAAACAACTGTAGTTATTCAAAATCTTTTATTAAAACTGCCAATGACCTTCAAATTTTAGATGCAATAAGTGGCTGCTACGAAGACTACAAGGTTCTAAATAGAGTCGGAAGAGGAAAATAAGGCACATAGCCTTTCTTGATTTTACTCATAGTACACGCTAATTTATTTTTCTATACTACTGGTTCTCTGCGATTCACGTTCGTTTAAACATCCACAGAAATAAATTTCCAAATTACATCTTCATTTTATAGCTTTAAGCAAAATAGTTTCATATGAAGAAAGGGCTCCTTGCAATCATAACTTTTTCACTTCTAATTGCCTGTAAAGAACAGCAAAAAGCTCCCGACAAAAAGCATGTCACTCCAAAAGAAATTAGTAAAGAACCTCAGGGGCAAATTCCATTTGTTTGGGAAGGCGCCAATATCTATTTCTTATTAACAGACCGATTCAACAATGGAAATATCAAAAACGACAGTAGCCTAAACAGAACTGACCCAACCGGAGTCTTACGTGGTTTTATGGGTGGAGATATTGCAGGAATTACAGAAAAAATAAATGAGGGGTATTTTAGCAAACTGGGCGTACATGCAATTTGGTTTACTCCGGTGGTTGAACAAATTCACGGAAGTACTGACGAAAGTACAGGAAACACCTACGGGTATCATGGGTATTGGACAAAGGACTGGACCGCATTAGACCCAAATTTTGGCACCAAAAAAGATCTTGAAGTTCTAGTCAAAACTGCGCATTCAAAAGGGATACGTATTTTGATGGACGTTGTTTTAAATCATACCGGCCCTGTTACCGATCATGACCCTGTCTGGCCTACAGAATGGGTTCGTACAGCCCCAACTTGCGAGTTTACTAGCTATGAGAATACCACCAGTTGCACTCTTGTTAATAATTTACCAGATATTCTGACCGAATCTGATTCGGCAGTTAAGCTTCCAGATGCCTTGTTAGCCAAATGGAAAACCGAAGGAAGACTAAGTAATGAATTGGATGAACTTGCTGTCTTTTTTGAACGCACAGGCTACCCTAGAAGCCCGAGAGCTTATATTATTAAGTGGCTGACCGATTATGTTAAAGATTTAGGAATCGATGGTTACCGAGTAGATACAGTAAAACACGCTGATGAAAAAGCATGGGCTGAGTTATATAAAGAAGCTTCTTATGCCTTTGAAGCATGGAAAAATAAAAACACCGATGAAGTTTTAGATGATACCCCTTTCTATATGGTAGGAGAAGTCTATAATTATGGCATCTCAGATGGAAGAAAATTTAATTTTGGTGACAAAAAAGTAGATTACTTTAATTATGGTTTTAACGGACTCATTAATTTTGATCTTAAGAACGATGCTAAGAAGGATTATGAATTTATTTTTAAGAAGTATAGTTCGCTACTAAACACAAAATTTAAAGGGAAAGGTTTTGTCAATTATTTGACCTCTCATGATGATGGCCAACCATTTGACAAAGACAGAGTTCAGCCACTTAAAACGGCAAACCTGCTCTTACTAAGCCCGGGTACTTCGCAAATTTATTATGGTGATGAAAGCGCACGTGATTTGACGATTGCAGGCGCACAGGGTGATGCCACCCTACGATCATATATGAACTGGAATGATATTGAAAATACCGATAGCACAAAAACAATTTTAGCACATTGGCGTAAACTAGGGAAATTTAGAAACCGTCATCCCGCTATAGGTGCTGGAAAACATAAAAGACTAAGTAAAAACCCCTATGTTTTTAGTAGAACCTATTCCAAAGGTGATTTTAAAGATAAAGTTGTCGTCGGATTAGATTTGCCTAAAGGAAAAAAAACACTTTGGGTAAAAGGCTTTTTTGGAGATGGCACCAAGCTATATGACACCTATTCAGAAACAGAGCTTACAGTAAAAAAAGGAAAAGTCATGCTAGAAAACGACTACGATATAGCCCTTTTAGAATTGCTTAAATAAAGCAATTCTCACGACGGTGAATGCAAGGCGATACGATTTCCTTCCGTATCCTTAATTATAGCCATATAGCCATGTTCTTCACTGATTTGAGTTTTGCCTTGTACGACTTCTCCATTAGCAGGCGCTACCCTACTCAATTCGGTAACTACATCATTACATGAGAAATAAATCAAAGGGCCATCAGTCATGCTGGGTTTATACATCTCGTGTAGCACCAAAGAACCAGTTGCTCCAAGTTTTTCAGAATCGTTTGGAAACCACCCCATATGAAAACCTCCAAATTCATTTACACTGATCGCTATATCAAAAACGGACTCATAAAAGCCTTTAGCCCGATTCATATCAATTACTGGAATTTCAAACCATCCTACCATATCAAAGTTTTTTATGTTTCTAGAACCTCCTTTAAACTGGCCATTCCTTCTTCAAAATCAGAACCTACCATACTATCCATACTTTTGAAAAGAGAAAAGATACTCATTGGAAATTTATTCTTACCTGAAAAACCCCAGGTAACTTTAGTTGTTCCACTTCCCGTATCTTCTACCTTGATATAACAATCAGAAGTAGATTTGAAGGGCTTTAAAAAACGTAGTTCTGAATCAATGCGCTCACCTTCAACAATATTTTTTATTTCCTGCTCCCCTTCCCCAACATCTTTATTGCCTTTCCAGTAACTTTGAGCACCTACTTCACCATCAGTTCCTGTAAATTTTTTTTCCATATTTGGGTCTTTTTTAGCCCAAGGAGACCATTCATCCATATTTTTCAAGGAGGTAAGATAATTGAAGACCTCATATTTTGGTCGAGCAATTTCCACTATTCTGAAAACATCATATGTTTTTGGAGCGATAAGGGATAAAACAACAACAAGAACTAGTAAACCTCCGAGAACATAAATCAGCGTATACATTTGGTTATCAATTAATTGGTTCTACTAAATGTACTAAAAAAAGTTACATCTGTTCATTGTAACGTGTTAAAATATCATCGATACTTTTAATGGTTTTCTTGGTCCAATCTAGTCGTTTCTTAAGCTTTTCATCTGAAGTCAAACCCCAATCTAGATTTGTTTTTTTCAATTTTGTGGTCAAATCTTGTAGAATAATAGCTGCTGAAACCGAAATATTCAAACTTTCAGTAAAGCCATGCATTCCTATTTTAAGAAAACCATCTGCTTCGTCTAAAACTGTTTTGCTTAGTCCGTCTCGCTCCGTGCCGAAAAACAAGGCTGTCTTTCCCTCTATTTCAAAATCAGGCAATAGACAATCATCGGTATGTGGTGTTGTTGCAATTATTTTATAGCCGTCTTTACGAAGTGCGTCAATACAACTCTTTGAGTTGTCATATGAAATTACATCTACCCATTTTTCGGCTCCTAAAGCAATATTCTTATCCAATATTTTTTCATTTCGCCCTTCAATAACATGGGCTTCCTGAACTCCGAAAATTTCGCAACTGCGAATAACAGCGCTGGTATTATGCATTTGAAAGACATCTTCAATAGCGACAGTGATATATTTGGTTCGTTTTTCTAGAATTTCTAAAAACCGCTGCTTGCGTTCATCAGAGATAAACTCTTCTAAGTAAGTCAAAAGTTGCTGGTCAATCATTTGACCAATATACTGAACTCAATTAAAATGGCTATTTTTAAGAGTAGCGAATAGTTCGAAGTATAGGGTTTGTTTTTTTTGCAAACAGGTTGTCCAAAACACCCCATAAAAATTCTAATCACCATTTCAAATAACCTAATGAAGAAGAAGATCGTAGTATTAACAGGAGCTGGAGTAAGTGCTGAAAGTGGCATAAATACCTTTCGCGATGCAGGTGGGCTGTGGGAAGGTCACGACGTGATGGAAGTTGCTTCACCACAAGGTTTTTTGAATAATCCAGACTTAGTACTTGATTTTTACAATCAAAGACGCAGCCAGCTACTTCAAGTAAAGCCTAACCCAGGGCATCTAGCCTTGGTGGAACTTGAAAAATATTTTGACCTTCAAATTATCACTCAAAACGTAGATGATTTACATGAACGGGCAGGAAGCACAAGCGTAGTGCATCTACATGGAGAACTTCTAAAAGCACGAAGTACTAGTAACGAAGATGATGTTATAGCTTGGAAAAAAGATTTAAATCTTGGAGATTTATGCAAACAAGGATCTCAATTACGCCCACATATTGTATGGTTTGGAGAGCAAGTTCCATTGTTAGACAAGGCTATTGAAATCACTCAGACTGCAGATATTCTGATAATAATCGGTACTTCAATGCAAGTATACCCAGCTGCTAGTCTTATTAATTTTGTTTCTAGTGCCACCCCAATTTACTTCATTGACCCAAAGCCAAGCCTTACTCCTTCTGCATATAATAATCTAAGAATAATAGAAGATACTGCTGCGAAAGGTATGCCTATTTTGGCTGCTGATTTAATTGGTACAAAGCCCTAGTTGCTTTAACCCATGCAATTACATGATTTCGCTGTTCGTCACTAAGTTTAGCTTCTTGGTGAGTCCATGTGTACTCTTTTAGTGGCATTTCACCATCTTCGACCATTTCCATCACCTCTTCAAGTTTATGGTCTTTTTTCTTTATCGAATAATTTTTCCAATCTGAAAAATTCAAATGTTTTTTTCCATCCTTGACATGGTCAGCCAACCAATAAGAAATAGGAGCAATATTATTATACCAAGGATACTCCGTAGTATTGCTATGACAATCGTAACAAGTTTGTTGTAAAATAATCTTAACTTCTTTTGGAGGATTTGTTTCTGTTAAGAACTGTTCTGTATGATTGCCTTGTGCGTGATTTTTTTTAGGCTGATAGAACTGCATGGCTATAAATAGGACCAAAAGAGCAAGCAGTAATTTTTTTGCTATTTTCATATTCTCATTTTGAGGGAATTACAATTTACATTTTTTATGAATACAGCGCAATTGTATGACGCATTGAAATACGTAAATCATTCGCGAGAGAAGCGAATGGAAATGTCTATGTTAGTCTCTAAAAACCCACACTTGGTGAAGCCATTACTAAAAATAGCCTTCGATGATGTTGACTCGGTATCATCAAAAGCATGTTGGGTAATGGAATTTACTGCAAAAGAAAATCTACACTATTTATTTCCTTATTTAGACAAGTTCACCAGTACTATCGGGGTATTACGATTAGACTCCTCAGTTCGCCCAATGGCTAAAATATGTGAATATCTGATCAAAGGGTATTTTCAAAAAAAAGACAGTACGCTCATAGAAATACTAAAAGAAAAACATCTTGAAGAAATTACGACAACTTGCTTTGATTGGCTTATTGGTAATCATAAGGTTGCCACGCAAGCCTATTCAATGACCTGTTTGTTGTTATTAGGGCGAAAATACGATTGGATTCATCCGGAACTAAAAATGATCCTAGAGCAAAATTATGCAAATGGCAGCTCGGCATATAAAGCTAGGGCTCGATTGACTTTGGCCAAGATGTAGTTAGGTATTAGCCAAATTGCATTGCGCTACCTGCTGCTTACTGTGTAGATTTTACAGTTTTAAGCTTGAACTTGTTCTTGGTATTCTTTCAATCTCTTTAACTATTGATTATCTTCGCATTTTTCAAAAAACAACCAATTCTATATCAGATGTCTTTAAACCAGTTGAATGCTATATCACCTATTGATGGGCGATACAGAGGTAAAGTTGATAATTTAGCTTCTTACTTTTCAGAAGAAGCTCTAATCAAATACCGAGTCAAAGTGGAGATTGAATACTTCATCGCGCTTTGTGAAATTCCACTACCTCAGCTTGAGGCTTTTGACCATTCTAAATTTGATACGCTTCGCGAGATTTATAAAAATTTTAAAACTGCCGATGCACAAGCTATAAAAGACATAGAAAAAGTCACCAATCACGATGTTAAAGCGGTAGAATATTTCATCAAAGAAAAATTCGATGCCTTGGGCTTATCATCTTTCAAAGAGTTCATTCACTTCGGATTGACTTCGCAAGACATCAACAACACGGCTATTCCACTTTCTTTAAAGGAAGCCATGAATGAAGTTTATGTTCCAGCATATTTTGAAGTGCTAGAAAAACTAAAAGAATTGACACTAGAATGGGCAGAGATTTCTATGTTGGCAAGAACACATGGGCAGCCAGCTTCTCCTACGCGATTAGGAAAAGAAATCAATGTCTATGTTGTGCGCCTTAAAGAGCAGTTCAATTTATTAAATGATATCCCTAGTGCTGCCAAGTTTGGAGGTGCCACCGGCAACTACAACGCGCATAAAGTAGCTTACCCCGCTATAGACTGGAGAGCTTTTGGACAACAATTCGTACAAGAAAAATTAGGACTGCACCACTCTTTTCCTACTACGCAAATAGAGCATTATGACCATATGGCTGCATTATTTGATACGCTAAAACGTATCAACACTATAATTCTCGATTTAGACCGAGATTTCTGGACCTATGTTTCAATGGATTACTTCAAGCAAAAAATCAAGAAAGGTGAGGTTGGGTCTTCGGCCATGCCTCATAAAGTGAATCCGATTGATTTTGAAAACTCAGAAGGCAACCTTGGTTTAGCAAATGCTATTTTTGAGCATCTTTCAGCAAAACTACCCGTTTCAAGATTGCAACGTGATTTAACCGATAGCACCGTTTTACGAAATATAGGAGTCCCGTTTGCACATACTATGATTGCCTTTCAATCTACCCTAAAGGGCTTAGACAAACTTCTGTTGAATAGAGAAAAATTTGAGCAAGACCTAGAAAACAACTGGGCGGTAGTTGCTGAGGCAATTCAAACAATTTTGAGAAGAGAAGGCTATCCAAATCCGTATGAAGCATTAAAAGGATTGACACGAACTAATGCCAAAATCAATCAGCAATCTATAGCGGAGTTTATTGATACCTTAGAAGTTTCTGATGCTATAAAAATCGAACTTAAAGCGATTAGTCCGAGTAACTATACCGGTATTTAGTACTTGCCTGGTTTAAATTAAAAAAGACCGCTTTATAGCGGTCTTTTTCATTCATATAAGTTTTGTATCTTTTATCCTTCCTTCTGTATTTCAACAGCATGTGGGTAAGGAATTTCAATACCAGCTTTATCAAGTGCTAGCTTACTTCCTTCAACTGTTTCAAAGAAAACATCCCAATAATCTTCAGGTTTGCAAAATGGCCTAACCGCTAAATCTACCGAGCTGTCTCCGAGGTTAGCCACATTAACCGATGGGGCTGGATCTTGCAAGACCTTAGGGTTAGAAGTCAACACCTCCAGTAATGCATCTTTTGCTTTTTTGATATCTTCGCCGTATCCGATACCAACCATGGTATCAACACGAATTTTACCTTCTGCCGTATAATTGATAATGTTTCCATTACCCATTGCTCCATTGGGTATAATAGCCAGCTTATTATCAGGTGTCGTCAATTTAGTGGTAAAAATCTCTATTTCTTTTACTACTCCAGTGACGCCTTGCGCCTCGATAAGGTCTCCAATTTTATAAGGCTTGAAAATGATAATTAAAACACCTCCGGCAAAATTAGAAAGTGATCCTTGCAAAGCCAAACCTATTGCTAAACCTGCTGCCGCAATTACCGCAGCCAAACTAGTAGTTTCAACTCCTAAAGTAGAGATAACTGTAATAATTAAGAAAATAGTTAAGGCCCATTTAGCCAAATTCAAAAGAAATTTTTGAAGTGATTTATCGTAATCTTGACTGCTCATGCCTTTTTTGAGCACATTTATTAATTTCTTGATAACCCAAGATCCAATAATGTAAATGAGAATTGCTCCGATCAATTTGGGGCCGAACTCAACAGCGAAATCAATTCCCTTGTCAATCCATACTTGTGCGTCTTCCATAGTAATTTTTAAAATTTAGTATTCTTGTTTATAGTGGCAGCAAAAATAGGGATAAGGAATCAATAAATAAAAAATGAACAGATACATAAACTTAGAATTCTTATTTTGTTAAACTTAAAACCCCTCTAAGGATTAGTCCTTAGAGGGGTTTTACAAATTCAAAGTTTTTTAATTAGCCTTTCAATAAACCTTCTAGTTTCTCGAAGCCTTCCCCTTTATAATCTGACTTCTGAATTGCCTGTAGCAACTGCAACATGTTAGCAGGGTTCATATCAGTACCTAGAACACGAATCAAAGCAAAACCTTTCTCCTTGTTATCACCATATATAATAACCTCATCAATGGCATCATCATCACCCAAATACTTCACTGTTGCGTTACCATAAGGTGTATTCATTTTCATCAACTCAATGAAATCTTCATTTTTAAGAATCGCTTTTATATTTGTTTTTTCTGTGCTATAGTCCAAGGTGTTCTCCGCGGTCTTTTTAAAGGCCAAAATATCCAATTTTTTTAAGGAGGATATGGCTTCCATTTCTTTCTCTGACAAATCAGCTTCCGTAAGATTGAGAATACTCACAGGAACATCAAACGACAAAAAGTTTGGGTTTTCTGAATTGTCTACGTAATATTCTTGAAGACTCTGTTCAGAGGAACAACTTGATAGTGTTACCACGAACATAAAAAGTAATACTCCATACCTATTTTTCATTTTTACTATGTATTTAGTTGAATAAAATTAGCAGCAGTAGCACGCCGGTTTTTTAAATTAAAACTGGGTACTACTTCTGCCAACTAAATTCTCAATTAGTTTCTAGTATCTTTCTCTGCCTTTTTTAGCTCCTTAGGAAGATTCATCTTATTGGTTATTGCCCCAATTTTATTTAAATCGATATCACCAGTCATCGAAACCAAAACAGTTTCAAATTTTCTGCCGTTTACATCTAAATCGATGTTTTTCATTCCAGAAACGAACATCAAAAGTTCTCCAACATGGTCCTTATTTCTTCCTTCCTTGATGTAGAACTTTACATTTACATCTTTGTCTTTGACGCGCATTAACTCTTCCATAGAAGACGATTTTAGATATTTTTTCACGGTCGAAGCCATCTTAGCTGCAACCCCTTTGTCTTCGGTTATAAAGACTTTGATTCCATCTACTCCTCCAGCAACTTCCGCAAATTCTTGAGCTTCTGGGTCGTCTGACATACTGCTAAACTTTACTGCTAGGTCTAGCATACTCTTGTTGACTACTACGGTGCCTACATTATCCATATCTTCATACTTGTCGAAGATAGATTGTGAAAAACCGAATACAGGTAATAAGGCGATTGCTACTACTAAACTTAATTTTCTCATGACTTTGTGTTTTTATCCTAGCCCTATATTATTTGTGATGGGGAACTATTAGGATTGATTAATAATTGATTGATGATGTTACTATAATACCCCTGGTAATTCAGGAAACTATTTTTATTTATTTTTCTTACCTGCTTTATTTAACTCTTCAGGAAGATTCATTTTTTTGGTGAGCGAACCTATTTTGTTCAAATCAATATCTCCGGTTAAGGATAATAATACCGTTTCTAGCTTTCGCCCGTTTACTTCTATGTCTGCTTTCTTCATACCTGTAACGAACATAAGCAACTCGCTCACATGGTCTTCATCTTTACCATTTCTGATATAGAACTTCACGTTGGCATCTTTGTCTTTTACACGCATTAACTCTTCCATCTTAGAAGATTTAAGGTATTTAGTGACCTCACCTTTCATATCAGCTGAAACCTTAGCGTCTTGTGTGATAAAGACTTTCAGCCCGCTTAGGCTCTGCGCCATATCCATATACTCTTGAGCTTCAGGGTCATCTACATCAACATCCATCTTCGCTAAAAGATTAAACATGCTTTTGTTTACTACTACGGCACTTACTTCATCTAAATCTTCGTACTTATCGAAAATACTCTGAGAGAAGCCTGTTAAAGGCAATAAAGCCATTACTGTTAGTATTAAAAATTTTTTCATCTTGTTATTTTTAATTGTTTGAGGGTTTTTACTTTCCATTATAAATTTTTTGTTTTGTTTCTTCAAATTGGTTTAGGTACGCTACCTTTTCGGTACCTCTGCTAAAGTTTTGTGCTAAAAGATTCATTGCCTTTTTTGTTTCTTGGTAGGCATACTCCGCGTCTTGCTGTTCTTTATACATCTTACCAAAATAGATGCCAAACATGAGAAGCCCTGCTGCTGCAATTGAAAGCCACTTAAAATTGAACCCTTTTTTAGTAACACTAGTTATAGTCTCTAAAGGCACTTGTTTTGTGAATTTTTCTTCTTTAGCGGTAGAAAAATACTGAAACATGGTCGCATACTGCTCAAGATGCGTTGCTACACCTTCCTTTGAGAAATAGTTTCGAAGTGTTTCTTCCTCGGCAACGGTACTTGTTGCTTCAAAATACTTTTCTATAATTTTTTCGATCTTATCCGATTCCATAGTTATGTTTTTGTACTAATTTTTCTCTTACTGTTTTTCTAGCTCTTGATAAAGCTACTCTCACCGCTGTGGGTTGCATGTCAAGCATTTCGGAAATTTCATCATAATCATATTCCTCTACATCTCGTAATTGCAAAACCATCTTTTGTTGTTCTGGCAGCTCATCCATAATCCGTTCTACCCAACTTACACTATCCTTTGCTTCTATTTGGTTTTGTAAAAGACTTCCTTTTTCTTGATAATTACTATGCACAAGTTTTAAATTTCCTGCTTGTTTTGATTTTAATCTATCTAAACAGAAATTTTTTGTCATGGTCATTGCAAAGGCTTCCACATTTTTATACTTCTCAAAAGAGCTATTCTTACTCCATAATTTTATTAGAATTTCTTGGGTCGCATCTTCAGCTTCCTCTGTAGATACCAACAAGCGTTTTGCTAGTCTAAAGAGCTTATCCTTGAAAGGCATTACTACATTTAAAAATTCTACCTGCTGCATTCTAGTTGGTTGTTGTTTGTAAGCGTTTCTGAACCGTTTACATAAAGAAGACGAAGTATAACGAATTTTGTTACAATAAATTTTTTATTCTTAGCAATGTCCCTATTTTAGGGGATTACTTGACAACGAACGATTATTGTTTTACGAATACAGGTAGATACGCTTAACCCATACTCAATTATGGTAGGGTTTTTGTAAAATGAATTGTTAGTTGATATCGTAGGTAGCCCACGATTTGTAATTTCGAAGTATCGTGCTGCTTTAATAAGAACCATAAAAAAAAAGAAAATGAAAAAGTACCTCCTATTATTCCTCGCTATGGGGTTTGTATTTACCAGTTGTAGCTCAAATGATGATTTAGTTGAAACACCAACTGATGATGCTTTATTGCCAGATACTAATGCAATTAAATCTGTTGCTGATTACCCTGTTCAAAATTTTATGTGGCAGGCGATGAATGCTTTCTACTTTTGGCAGGCCGATGTTGCTGATTTAGCAGATTCTAAAACTGATGTAGAAGCAGATTATGCTGAATTTTTAGCTTCTGAGTCAGACCCTGCTGATTTCTTCTATAAGATATGCTACCAACATCAGAACATTGTAGGTGATGCTGCTGCTATTGATCGTTTTAGTTTTCTAAGTGAAAATTACAAAGATCTGGTACAAAGGTTTCAAGGTGTATCAAAAAGTGATGGCGTTGAATTCGGATTAAGTAGGTATGGTGATGCAACAGGCGTGTTTGGATATGTGCGGTACATTGTACCGGGGTCTGATGCAGATGGAAAAGATATTAAGCGTGGTGATATATTCATTGGTGTAAACGGTACTGACCTGACACTGGGCAACTATGCTGACTTACTGTTTGGTGACTTAGATACCTACTCCTTAAATTTTGCATCATTACAAAACAATACTATTTCACCCACTGGTAGAGTATTGAGTTTAACTAAGCAAGAAGGGCTAAGCGAAAACCCTATTCTAATTAAGCAGGTCATTGAACAAAACGGACTTAAAATCGGCTACCTGATGTACAATTCATTTGTGGCCGCTTATGATGAACAATTAAATGATGCTTTCGGAGAATTTAAAGCAGCTGGTATTGACGAGCTCATTCTTGATTTTAGATATAATGGTGGTGGTCGAGTGAGTTCTGCTGTTCAAATTGCCAGTTCGGTTTACGGGGCAAATACCAACGAAGTTTTCTTAAAAGCACGGTACAACACCAAAATTCAATCGACCTTTAGTGCTGGCGACGGTGAGCGTAATTTTATTGCTACTACCATTGGTGGTTCACCCATAAATGAACTTAACCTTACAAGAGTATTTATTATTGCCACTTCATCTACAGCATCTGCAAGTGAATTGGTAATGAACGGTTTAGAGCCCTATATTGATGTGGTACATATTGGAACGACAACGGTTGGTAAAAATGAATTTTCTGTTACTTTTGTGGATGACAGAGAAAATAACTTCTTCTATGATGAAGATCGAGAAGCTAATATAAATCCTAACAATCAATGGGCAATACAGCCACTTTTAGGTAGAAATGAAAATGCTGATGGTTTTTCTAATTATACAGGCGGATTAGCACCAAACAAAGAACTTCGTGAAGATGTTGGTAGGCTAGGTAACTTAGGAAATCCTTCAACTGAACCTTTATTAGCGTTGGCATTAACTGAAATTATTGGTACTAGCTCAAAGTTTAGTAGTGAACCTATTTTTCCTGTTGATCTTATTTCTAGTTCAGCCGTTATGAAGGCAACGAATAACATGATGCTGATGGACGGTTTGATAAAACCTAACACTGGTAAAAATTAAAAATAATAGCCTTAAGCTTAATTCGGTTTTAAAGTATAAAAAAAACTAAATGAGGAAAATATTAGGTATTCTATTCGTATTTGCAATATTCTCATGCAGTAAAAAGGATGACGGTTTTGCAATACCGCCAACAGTCAGCGTAGCACCCAATGCAGGTCTTGATGTGCAAGACTTTATGTGGAAGGCTATGAACTACTGGTACTTTTGGCAAGAAGAAGTACCAGATTTAGCGGACGACCGATTTCCTATTAGTGAAACAGGTACAACAGACTATACTGAATTTTTAAAATCAGAGCTTGACCCTACTGCCTTTTTTACCGATAAACTACGATTTTCGGAAGACCGTTTTAGTTTCTTTTCTGATGACTATACTACGCTTACCAATTCTTTAGCAGGAATTTCAAAGAGTAACGGCTTAGAGTTCGGTTTGATTAGTTTTACCGGTAGTGATACTGTTTTTGGTCTTGTACGCTATATTATTGCTGGATCAGATGCAGCAGATAAAGATATTAGTCGCGGTGAGATTTTTACAGCGGTTGATGGTCAGCCACTAACATCTAGTAATTTTAGAGATTTATTGTTTGGAGATGTAACGAGCTATACCTTAAGTATGGCAGATTTCGTAGATAATGAATTCATTTTAAATGGAAAAGAAGTTGCTTTGACGAAGCGCGAAGGCTTAGCTGAGAACCCTATTTTTCTTGATAAAATCTTTGAAATTAATAGTGAGAAAATTGGGTACTTGGTATACAACGGGTTTACAAATGAATATGATGATCAACTGAATGCCGTATTTGGCCGATTTAAGTCGGGGGGCGTAACAAATCTAGTGGTTGATATGAGATACAATCCGGGCGGTAGTGTAAACAGTTCAGTGCTTCTTTCGAGCATGATTTATGGCACCAACACCAATGACCTCTTTCTAAAAGCCCGATACAACAATAAGTATCAAGCGGTTTTAGAAAAAAACAATGAAGATGTGCGTCGTTTTTTCTTAGATAAAACTAGCAGTGGCGCTGGTGTTACCACTTTGAATTTAGCTAAAGTGTATATTTTAACTTCACAAGGGTCAGCTTCTGCAACAGAGTTAGTTATAAACGGACTCGAACCTTATCTAGATGTAATTCAAATAGGAGATCTCACCAGAGGGAAAAATGAATTTTCGGTTACCTTAGTTGACGATCGAGAAAATAGGTATATCTACAACCCAGAGCGAAAAAATCAAATTAAAGTTGGAAACAACTGGGCCATTCAACCTTTGATAGGTAGAAATGAAAATGCTGATGGTTTCTCTGATTATACCGCTGGCTTAGCACCTGACTTTGAGCTAAAAGAAGATTTGATGAACATGGGCGTTCTAGGCGATCAAAACGAACCTTTATTGGCTAAAGCCATAGAACTTATTACAGGGCTTGTTTCTGGTAAACGAAACCTTACAGCACAATTTCCAGTTAATGAATTCACTAACTCAAAAATGTTTACCCCTGCAAAGGATAATATGTATGTTACTGAGGTACCATTTATTGACATGCAATAGGTTGAATAATAGCGCGCAAAAAAGGCTTGGATCATTATCCAAGCCTTTTTTATTTGCGCTCCTTTTTTTAGTTAAAATAAATGCCACCAGGAATAATTCCAAGTTCAAAAGTCATCAGTTCCTCTTTCGTATTTAAATCATAAATACTCAAACTGCCGTTACTTGCGAAATCTTTAGCATCGGTCGTATATAGTTTTCCATCTTTAACAGTCATAGCATACGCAGCAATACCATCAAAAGTTTTTTCCATTGGAAGGCTTGTTGCTGAAGTACTAATGCTGTAAACCGCCCCATCTAATGTATAGTACAGATTAGTACCATCATATCCCAAATGATTTGGGTGCTCGGTAGTTGTAAAATCTAAACTCGATGCTACCGCATTTGTACTTGTATTAATTTTAGCTAAAGAACCTGCAGTTTCCTCGCCGCTAAAAGAAGGTTTCCCCGAAGATAGCACCCATAAGTTATTGGCTGCATCTAATTGTAGAGCCTTAGGCACGTCGCCAACGGTAATTGTTGTAGCAACTTGATCTAGAGCTGCATCAATTACAGAGATTGTATTGTTCTGACCAAATGCTCCTTGATGGGCTACATAAATTGTATTCGCATTAGCAATGATTTCCTCTGGACCAAAATCAACGGGTATGGTTCCTTCAACAGTGTTGGTTGTCAAATTGATTATGGCAATAAAATCATCAGTATCATCACCCGTGTCTCCCCAATTAGTGACATAACCTTTTCCATTAACTGAAATAAAATATCTTGGATTAATCAAGCCTGTAGTGATAGTAGCTTCTTTTTCAAAAGTAAAACGATCTACTACTGCAATTGTATTTGAATTATTAGCCACTACATAAGCCTTATCCTCGGTAAACCCTATTGACTGTACAATATTTCCTAAATCTTCATTATTTACTTGGTTATAAATGGCACTTTCTACCGTCTCAAAATCATCAGAAATAAAAGATACAGTTCCTGTACCATTACTGAAAGGCCCTTCATTACTGACTAAAATACCAGATTGGTAATCTCCTACTACCAAAGGCTCAAAATCTTTTACATCGTCACTTTCACACGCTATGGTTAAAATTCCGAGAGCTACTAGGGTTACTACATTTTTTAATCGCATTTTTTAAAATTTAAAATTAAGGTTCAGGTGAATATTTCTGTTCGGCATCGGTCGAAATGCCACATTTTGGTAATTTTCGTTTAATAGATTGTTAAGTACCACTTGTACTTCCGTTTCAATACCAATTTTTTTAGGAAAACTATAGTTCAGACCAGCATTAAGAACTAAATAATTATCAAGATCTTGGTTATTATCAGTTGTGGTAAAAACTTCTCCGTTATGTAGCCCTTGCATAAAAGACCCCCATCTTTTGTACGTATATACCAAATTAGAGGTAAACCTATGCAACGGCACATACACCAATTGGTTCTTACTTTCGTTAGCTATGGCTTTCGTATACCCATAACCATTTTTCCATTGCCATTGGTGTTCTCCAGATTTCATACGGATTTCGGATTCTAATTCTAAACCATATTGAGTAGCCGCTTTTACATTGATAGGAGACCAAGTACCCGAAATATCTGGTCGCCATTGAATCAAATCATTTGTAGCGATATAAAACCCGTTTAAGGATAAACTATAGTTCTTAGTTTTTAGCGTTTGTCCAATTTCGGCTTGCAGGGAAGTTTCCGGAAGCAACTCAAGGTTTCCTACTGCTCCTGCACCCTCCCAATACAAATCATTAAACGTAGGAATTCTAAAGTTTTTCGAAGCGTTCAAACTGAGCGCATAGCTTTCCGTAGGTTGATATTTAAGGTCTACGGAAAAAACAAAGGGGCTCTCAAAATCACTCACCCAATCTTTTCTGACATCTATTCCGTACCCAAATTTTTCAGAGGGTTTGTGAGAAATTAAAAGAATACCTGCCAAACGATTTCGATTTTCTTTACGGATGGATGAACCTTCTGCATTCACGGTATTCGCTTCTAGAATTGCGTTTAGCTTCCATTTGTTGTAGCGGTATAAATAATCATAGTTCAATAAGAAGCTTCCTGATTTTCCGAAACTAAAGTCATCTCTTTCTTTATTCGGGTAATACCGATAACGCTCCGATAGGTAAGCTGCTTTTACGCGCTGTATATAGTTTGTTTTAAAATTTGTCCACTCCAACAAGGAACGGGTACTTAAATCGCGGTAGTTATCGTCTGAAGGTGCAGTCAAGCTTGCTGAAAAATCGCGATTTCCAAAAAACGTATTGTGATATGCCTTAAGCAGATTTGATCCTGACAGTAATTGACCTACGGCAATATCAAAATTTTGATTGGTAAATGCACCATTTTCGTTTCTTCTATCTGTTCCTAAATATTTAAAGTCGTTGGTAGAACTAAAATGACTAACACCAATAGTATACGCTGTTTTTTTTGTTCCCCATTCAGAAGTATACCCGATACTACGGGTATCAAAACTACCATACCCAACACCAAGTGTGTTTTGAAAAGGACTATCAAAAGATAAATCTTGATTCAAATGAACGCTTCCACCAATGGCGCCAGTGCCATATTGTGTGCTACCTCCACCGCTTCGCACAGCAATTTCACTCAAGTTTTGGGCCATTACCGTATTAAAATCTGTCTGGCCTGTGAGTTGTGAATTGATATTGACACCGTTCCAAACTACAGCTGTCTGTTGTGCGGAAGTTCCTCGAAAGCTTGCCGATGAAACCATGCCATAGCCATTTTGTTTGAAATAAATAGGGGTATTATACTGCAGGTTATCGGTAAGCATGCCTGTATTTCGCTGCAACACAGAATCGCTAAGCTGCCTCACTTTTATACCACCAGCAAAGTTTTGCAGTTTGCTATCAGATAGCACCACTTCTTGCAATACAATGATAGTATCACCTTGCCCAAAAATACTATTCACTACCATTAGAGTTAGTGAAAAAAGGATTATATTTCTCATACCACAAAAGACCTTTTACCCGAAAGTCTATCGATTTTGGTTATGAACAAAGGCAGGTCTCCTGACTTGCAATTCGCTATATCACCTTCCCAGCCTTTATTATTCGACCAGTGGTAGTGCAGTATATAACAACTTTTCATTTCTGAAAAGATACTGAAACGGGTTCAGCACATGCTTACAGTTGCGGGAACAGCTCTGGCTTCGCACCAGATTCCCTTTTAATCTCATCACCTTAAAGGCAATGAAAACCAAAATTCAGTACGAAAGTAAACATTTTGTTTCGCCCTTTTACATTTTGGCAAGATTTCCTCAATCTTACTCCGGTCGTAAAGTGAGAATTGCGTAAATCTTACTATTATAAATGCTTTTGACTTTTAGTTAGACCACAAAGATTAAATAATACTACTTTTGAAAAATGCAGATTTCATTACATCCTAAAAGTGTCTTATACTTTCTTATCACAGTTCTATTGGTTTCTTGTAAACAAGAGAAAAAAGAAAAGTTTGAAAATATTGCTACTTTAAAAAAGAAAGAAATACGATTTGCCAAAGGTTTTACGATCGAGAAATCGTCTGACGCAATAACCATTATAAAAATCACTTCTCCGTGGCCTGACGCTGAGGCAACTTTTACCTATGCACTTATTCCAAGAGAAAAAATAGAACATATTCATTTGAACAAAGATGAGTACGATGCTATCATTGCTATTCCTGTAGAAAAAATAGTGGTTACTTCGACCACCCATATTCCTGCTCTTGAGGCCTTAGGAGTAGAAGACAGGCTCATTGGCTTTCCTGACACCAAATATATTTCTTCAGTAAAAACTAGAAAACGTATCGCGAATGGTTTCATAAAAGAACTCGGCAACAACGAATCGATAAACACAGAAATGGTTTTAGAGATGAACCCAGATGTCGTTATCGGTTTTAGCATTAACAATCAAAACAAAACCTATGAGACGATTCAACGTTCAAATATACCTGTGGTTTATAATGGCGATTGGACAGAACAAAGCCCTTTAGGTAAAGCCGAATGGATAAAATTTTTCGCTCCCTTTTTCAAAAAAGAAGCGATGGCTGACAGTATTTTTAGAGAAATTAATACGGCATACGTAGCAGCAAAAACATTAGCAAAAACGGCGGCTCGAAAACCTACGGTTATGAGTGGAGCCATGTATAAAGATGTTTGGTACTTGCCTGCCGGAAAAAGTTGGGGGGCGCAATTCTTGGAAGATGCCAATGCTAATTATCTTTGGAAAGACAGCCCAGAAACTGGGAGTCTTTCTCTAAGCTGGGAAGTTGTTCTTGAAAAAAGTAAAACTGCAGATTTTTGGATTGGCCCCGCGCAATTTACGGCATACCAAAGTATGTCAGAAGCGAGCGAGCATTACCAACAATTTGATGCTTTTCAAAATAAAAAAATATTCACATTTTCGAACACCAAAGGCGTCACGGGTGGTTTGCTCTATTACGAGCTCGCACCACAAAGACCTGATTTGGTTTTGAAAGACCTGATCTATATTTTTCATCCTGAGCTTTTGCCAGCGCATCAAAGTGTATTTTTTAAGCCTTTAGAATAATTTGGAAAAACTTAGCAAATACCGCATTTCATTTTTACTATTACTACTGGTTTTGGTGCTATGTTTTGTCTTGAATATAAGTTTGGGTTCAGTTTCTATTCCCTTTAAAAATACCTTGGGCGAGCTCTTCTTAGGAAGCATTAAAAACGAATCTTGGCATTATATTCTTTGGAACTATAGAATACCTAAAGCCTTCACGGCTATCTTAGCAGGCGGAGCATTATCTTTAAGTGGCTTATTAATGCAAACCTTATTTCGAAACCCACTCGCAGGGCCATTTGTATTAGGTATTAGCTCTGGCGCGAGCTTAGGTGCTGCACTTCTAATCATGGGTGCTTCTATTTTTTCAGGATTTGTAAGTTTCGAACGTATCCCTAGTTTTTCACTTGCGATCGGGGCAAGTTTAGGAAGTTTTTTAGTTTTACTAGCGGTCTTAACTGTCGCCTCTAGAGTAAAAGACACCATGGCCTTATTAATCATTGGCTTAATGTTTGGAAGTATTACCGCGGCTATTGTCAGTATACTCTCCTACTTCACCAGCTCTGAAGAATTACAACGCTATGTATATTGGTCATTTGGCAGTCTAGGCGATTTATCTTGGTCGCAACTTAGTTTGTTGGCAGGAATAGTTTTGATAGGAATACTTCTTAGCATCGCTTCTATAAAAGCCTTAAATTCATTACTCCTTGGAGAAAATTATGCCCAGAGTCTAGGAGTACAGCTCAAAAAATCAAGATATATCATTATCGTAGCCACGGCTTTACTTGCCGGAAGTGTCACCGCATTTGCTGGTCCGATTGCTTTTGTGGGTCTTGCTGTGCCCCATCTTACGCGTCAAATTTTTAATACCACAGACCATAAAATTCTAGTACCCGCTGTACTATTATACGGCGCTATTTTAATGTTGCTATGTGATACTGTAGCACAATTGCCCAGTTCGGCAAACGTGCTTCCTATAAATGCCATAACAAGTATTATAGGTGCTCCGGTGGTAATATGGCTCTTAACAAGAAAAAGAAGGATGTTATTTTGAGTTCGAATAGCCAACATATCACCATAGCAGCAAAAGACCTTTCTATTGGGTATAAAAATCTTAGGGTTGCCAGTGACATTAATTTTAATTCACATTCAGGAGAATTAATAGGTATTGTTGGTGTCAACGGTATTGGAAAATCAACCCTACTGCGCACATTAGGTAAAATACAAACTCCACTATCAGGAAGTATTCTAATAAATAACAACGCTCTAAACATATTAGACAACAGCGCGCTAGCATCAGAAATTAGCATCGTTCTAACCGAAGCAATTGCCTCTAAAAACTTACGGGTTCTAGAATTAATCGCTTTAGGAAGACAGCCCTATACAAATTGGATCGGCACTTTGAATAAACACGATAAATCAAAAATTTCGGAGGTAATTCAAATGCTTCAACTTGAAGATTTAGTCCATAAAAAATGTTATGAATTAAGTGATGGTCAGCTGCAACGTGTACTCATTGCCCGTGCCCTAGCGCAAGATACGTCGATCATTTTATTGGATGAACCTACCACCCATTTGGACTTATATCACAAGGTGCAAATTTTAAAATTACTCAAATCAATAACAGAAAAAACTAAGAAAACAATTCTATTTACGAGCCATGAAATAGAAATGGTGATTCAACTCAGTGATCAAATGCTAGTCTTAAAAGAAACCGATAGTTCGTTCGGAAAGCCCAGTCAACTAATTAAGCAGGGGGCATTTGACAATTTATTTCCTTCCGACACGGTATCTTTTGATGCGGATACGGGCACTTTCCGTATTTCTAAATAAAACACATTAGTGCTTTGTAATATGAATACGCTCATCTACTTATTGCTGTGCTGATGAGTTTCTCAAAAATCTAGGCTTTCCTTTAATTGTAAGTATACCCCAAACTTGTATCTTTACTTACTCACTTTTGAATACAAATGAACGAATATTTAATATATCTTTTAGTTGGATTGGTATGCCTTGCGCTAGGTTATTTTCTTGGAAATTATATTCAAAATCTAAAAACTAAATCAAGCCAAAGCGCACTCGAAGAAAGACAACAACAACTAAGTAATAACCTAGGTGTTCTTGAACAGCGTCTGCGAGATACTGAAGCTCATAAAGCACAGCTACAAACTGAAAAGGAACATTTAGGAAACCAAATCGTTCGCTATGAAGCTGATATGGAGAATCTCCATTTAAAAAATAGAGAACAAAAAGAAGAGGTTGAAAAGCTACAAGAAAAATTCACCAAAGAGTTTGAAAATCTTGCTAACAAGATTTTAGAAGAGAAGAGCCTAAAGTTTACCGAGCGTAATGAAAAGAATATTAAAGATATTCTTACGCCACTAAATGAAAAAATTCAACTCTTTGAGAAAAAGGTTGAAGAAAGCCAGAAAGAGAATATCAGCATACACTCTGCGCTAAAAGAGCAACTTTTAAACCTTCAAACCCAAAACCTCAAAATCACCCAAGAAGCCGAGAACCTTACCAAAGCCTTGAAAGGTGATAGTAAAATGCAAGGAAATTGGGGTGAACTAGTTCTAGAGCGTGTTCTTGAAAAATCAGGATTAGAAAAAGATAGAGAATATACCGTACAAAAAAGTTTCACTTTAGCCGATGGCTCTCGAGTGCTTCCTGATGTGATTATAAACCTTCCTGATGGCAAAAAGATGATTGTCGATTCAAAGGTATCCCTAACGGATTATGAGCGTTATGTAAATGCTGATGATACTGACCTGCAGACCAAGTACCTTAAAGACCATATCAATTCCCTCCGAAGGCATGTAGACCAATTATCTGCAAAAAAATACGAGGATTTGTATGAAATGGAAAGTCCTGATTTCGTATTACTTTTCATTCCTATAGAACCCGCATTTGCCATTGCCATAAACAATGACAACTCTTTGTATAACAAAGCGTTTGAGCAAAATATCATCATCGTTACTCCATCCACCCTACTAGCGACCTTACGCACGATAGATTCGATGTGGAATAACGAAAAGCAGCAACGAAATGCTATTGAAATCGCTAGACAGGCTGGTGCACTTTATGACAAATTTGAAGGCTTTGTGGGCGACCTTATGAGCGTGGGCAAAAAGATGGATGATGCAAAAAATGAGTATAAAGGCGCCATGAATAAATTAGTAGAAGGCCGTGGAAATATTATTACTAGTATTGAGAAGTTAAAAAAAATGGGGGCTAAAGCTAAAAAATCTATTCCTGAATCGCTCCTAAAAAGAGCTCAAGAAGACGACTTGTTAGCTGACGACTAAGCAGATTTTGAAGAACCAAAATTAGAATTATGAAAAAAGTATTTGGATTAGGAGTATTTGGCCTTATTGTCGCTTTATTGCTTTACTATGCGTTTGTATACTTCGTTACCTATAGCGAAGGCACGCGCTCTGGAGAATTAATTAAAATAAGCCACAAAGGTGTCATTGTTAAAACTTGGGAAGGCGAAATCAGCCAGGGTATTTCTGGAGCCCAGATTTTCACCTTTTCTGTTTTAGATAAAGATGCTGTAGTTATTGAGAAGTTACGTGAATACCAAGGGCAGTACGTAAAACTAGACTATGTAGAGCGCTATGCTACTTTTTTCTGGTTAGGCGATACTAAATATTTCATCACCAAAGTAAGCAAAGAACAGTCGCCACACGTTAGAAACTGATTATGAAACACTTTAAAACCGTACGAGAGTCAAGACTATCTATCACAGAACTAATGCTTCCCTCCCACTCCAATTTTGGAGGTAAAATACACGGTGGCCATATTTTAAGTTTGATGGATCAAATTGCCTTCGCTTGCTCCTCCAAGCATAGCCAAAAATACTGTGTGACCGCTTCTGTAAATCGTGTGGATTTTCTTAGCCCTGTAGAAGTCGGTGAGTTACTAACCTTAAAAGCATCTATAAACTATACGGGTAGAACCTCAATGGTGGTTGGGGTTCGTGTAGAATCGGAAAACATTACTACCGGTAAAAAACGACATTGTAATTCCTCGTACTTTACCATGGTAGCAAAAGACGAAAATGAAAATAGTGTAACGATTCCTGGTTTATTGGTTCAAGACGAACAAGGTGTAAGACGCTTTGCGCGAAGCAAATATCGAAAAGAAGCTGCTTTTAAGCGCGATACCAAGTTTGACGAATCTAATTTTGATGTAAAAGAATATTTGAGTATTTTAAAAAAAGAGAATATTAAGATTGAGTTGAAGTAAGTTTTTCAGCGGCAGGCTCATCTAAGAGCCAGAGCAAATCGCCAGATAGCGGAGCTACTAAGCTAGCCGGATACTTCTCATAATCTCCATTTTTATTCAAAATCTCATTAACCTTATTAGCCTTGTTTTCACCTGTAACTAGGAAAGCAACCGTTTTAGCATGGTTAATCACCTGGCCTGTTATAGAAACACGTTTTTGGCCAGATTCTGGGTGGATGGCTACCTCACAATGATTTTTGGAATACCATAGTTCAATTTCATGTGGAAAAACGGAAGCCGTATGCCCGTCATCACCCAAACCTAAAATAACCAAATCAAATTGTGGTATTTTTTTCTCTTTAGGTAAATTTTCTACTAATAGTTCGCTATAGCGCTTCGCTTCATACTCAGGGTCATTCTCTCCCTTTATTCTATGAATATTTTCTTGTGGAATGGAAATCTTAGAAATCAAATGCGCTTGCGTCATTTTGTAATTACTCTGGTCATCGGTAGGTGCAACACAGCGCTCGTCACCCCAATACAAATGCACATTGCTCCAATCTATATCTTCTTTGAAGTTATTAGCCAACGCATCAAATACTATTTTCGGGGTACTACCGCCTGAAAGCGCTATATGAATGCTTTCTTTTTTAGCGATTAAACCTGCCAAGTAACGTGAGAAATCTAAGGCAACTTCTTGTTTTGTTTTTGATATTTTAAGTTTCATTTGGTAGTAATTGTGAGGGCAACCGTGCAACCTATTCACTTCAGTTATCTAGGTAAAGTCAGCGTTTACATCGTCGCTCTAAATCGTTTACAATTCTCTATGCTCTTGGTAAAAACGTTTTTTTGGTTAACAAATAACACAAAACCCTCCGTCATCGGCCAAATTCGGCCCAGGGTTACGCCACATGCCATATCCTTCAATTAATTCATCGGCATTTTTAGGGCCCCATACTCCAGCAGAATATCCGTAAACTTTTGCATCCGACTTCTTCCAATAGTCTAGAATAGGATTAACAAACTCCCAAGCCGCTTCCACTTCATCGGCTCTAGCATAAAGCGTTGCATCGCCTTGCATGGCATCTAAGAGCAAACGCTCATACGCTTCCATTACACGAGTCTTGGTAAGGCTAGAATAATAAAAATCGAGATTTGCTCGCTCTACTTTGAATCCTTGCCCTGGCACCTTTACACCGAACTTTACCAAAATTCCTTCATCAGGTTGAATGCGAATAATTAATTTGTTATCCTTATTAAACATACCTGAGTCCTTAAAAATCTGATGATGCGGTGATTTAAAATGAATTACCACTTCGGTAACTTTCGTAGGCATACGCTTAGCTGTTCGCACATAAAAGGGTACATCTTTCCAACGCCAATTATCAACAAAAAATTTAATAGCGGCATAAGTTTCTGTCGTAGATTCTGGATTCACTCCTTCTTCTTCTCGGTACCCATTGACCGTCTCCCCATTAATTTTCGAGCTAATATATTGTGCCCGAATGGTATTTTCATGAAGTGTTTTGTCATCTCTCATAATTCGAAGTGAACGTAAAGCTTTTACCTTTTCATTTCGTATTTCCTCTGCGTTGGCATCGATTGGTGGCTCCATTACGATAAAGGAAACAATTTGCAATAAATGGTTTTGAAACATATCACGTAAAGCGCCCGAACCGTCGTAATAACCACCTCTTGAACCTACTCCTCCACTCTCGGCATTAGTAATCTCCACATGGTCAATATAATTGCGATTCCATAAAGGTTCAAAAATACTATTTGCAAAACGTGTCACTAGCAGGTTTTGAACCGTTTCCTTACCGAGATAATGATCTATTCGATAAATTTGAGATTCTTTAAAATACCTTTGTAAACCCTTATTTAATTTTTTTGCAGTTTCCAAATCATATCCAAAAGGTTTTTCAACTATCAAACGCTTACTGCCATTAGACTCATCATTAAGGTTTTGATCGGATAAGTTTTTCGCAATAGCCTCAAATAAACTGGGAGGCGTTGACAAATAGAAAATATAGTTGTTCTCGGTCTGATATTTGGAGTTCAAATCTGAAATTCGCTTTTCTAGGCGGCCATAGTCTACATCATAGTTTGAACCCAGGTCTTCATAAAATATTTTTTTGGCAAAATCATCTACCCATCCAAAATCTTCTACAGTTGCGGAATTCTTTAAATGTTCGCTTTCTAAAACCACTTTTTTTCGAAATTCGGTATCCGTCATACTACTTCTACTCACTCCTAAAACCACAAAGTTTTTTGGAAGATGCTTTCCTTTGAAAAGGTTAAACAATCCGGGCACGAGTTTTCGAGCAGTTAAATCTCCGGAAGCCCCGAAAATTATAAGCATTTGGTTTTCTGTCTTCTTCATAGCTACGTGTGAATCTCAGGTTTTAAATATACTCATGTCATTTGGAAACCTATGAATTTTAAGGAGTTTATTTTTTTCTTTTTCAAGGCATCTTAAAGGGCCAGAACTAAAGCATTGTTCTCAGTACAACTAAAAGTTTAAAGCTCGAAAAAAAGGAACTAAAAATAAGAAATTCGAATTTCGAATTCGCGAGAATAGCAAAGCATATTAAAAGAGTTTACAAGCTCAGATGCCTACAAAATTGGATATTTTAATTTATTTTTGAATAGAACCCTTTGAAGCTCGTATTAGATAGCTGATAAAGTATAAATAAAAGATTCTCGCCGAAGTAACTCTTGACTAAATGATGAAGGAGAGAATGACAAAAAAATAATTCATGAAAGGTACATACGATTTCGGATTAGTAGGTTTAGGCGTCATGGGGCGTAATTTTATTTTAAATGTAGCAGATAACGGCTTTTCCGCTTTCGGGAATGATCTCGATCCAGAAAAAGTAAATGCGTTGATAGAAGAAGGAGGCGATACCAAGAAAGTAGATGCTACAACAGATGCCAAAACTTTTATTGAGGCACTTTCGCTACCGAGAAAAATAATGCTGCTAGTACCCGCCGGAAAGGTCGTAGATATTGTTATCGAAAATATTTTACCGCTTTTAGATAAAGATGATATTATTATAGATGGAGGAAATTCTTTCTTCACTGATACCGACCGCAGAGAAGCATATTTAGCAGCGAAAGGCATACACTTTTTCGGAGCAGGGGTTTCAGGAGGCGCCAAAGGTGCCCGTCTAGGGCCAAGTATTATGCCTGGCGGAAATCGAGAAGCGTACCAACACGTAAAACCTATTTTTGAAGCCGTTTCTGCAAAGTATAAAGGCGAACCCTGTGTGGCCTATTTGGGTCCTAAATCTGCTGGAAATTATGTAAAGATGGTACATAATGGTATCGAATACGGACTTATGCAACTGACTTCAGAAATTTATGACCTGCTCAAAAAAGGAGGCGACTTCAGTAACGAGGAACTTCATCAAACTTATGCAAAATGGAATACAGGTAGATTACAATCTTTCTTAGTACAAATCACATCAGAAATTTTAGCCCAGAAAGATGCTTTGGGCGATGGTCATTTGGTAGACCAAATCTTAGATAAAGCCAAGCAAAAAGGTACCGGAAAATGGACAAGCCAAAATGCCATGGATTTAGGCATACCAGTACCATCAATAGATATTGCTGTAAGTATGCGTGAAATATCTGCCTTAAAAGAGGAACGTATTAAAGCAGACAAACTGTATGTTAGGCCTAAAATTGAACTTATGGATAAAGCGCAGTTAGAAAAACTAACTGAAGAAGCTTTATACTTCTCTTTTATAGTTACCTATGCGCAAGGCCTGCACCAATTAGCCTATGCTTCAAATGAATACGGTTACGAACTAGAAATTGCCGAAATTGCTAAAATCTGGCGCGCTGGCTGTATCATTCGTGCAGGTATTTTAGCCGATATCACTGAAGCTTTTCATACAGATAAAGCATTGCCAAATTTATTGCTATCACCTTCATTTATTGAGAAAGTGCAAAGCACAGTAGGTGCTGCTCGTGAGTTGGTTGCGTATGCTTCAAAAAATGGAATTCCTGTACCGGGACTTTCAAATTCTCTGACTTATTTTGATGCGTATACCTCTTCTCGACTGCCCTTAAACTTGATTCAAGCACAACGTGATTATTTTGGTTCGCATACCTATGAACGCTTAGATCGCGATGGCGTTTTTCATACGGAGTGGGAAGCCTAAGGCTCAAATAGATATATAGTAGCGCTACCATATACAGTACTATAGCAGTATATAAGCACACTCTTATAGCTCTTTACAGCAGTAAGAGTGTGCTTTAAAAACCATTCTATTCACAATACATCTATCACCGCATCCTTTTAAAGCATTTTCAAACAAAGCAATCACAAGTGTTTGATTACAAAAAACCGTCTCCCCTCAAAAACAGCAGTCAACAGCTGTCAATTATTTTAAAATATTTTGTTTAGTACTGAACTGACAAAAACTCTTTTTAGATAAAAAGATAGCGAGAACATATTTCGAGGGTGCTATGTCAACAAAACAGTCTTTTATTTAAACATAGATTTTTTATGTGAAAATTCCAAGGCTAAAGAACACCCTAGAAAGAGGCTCTAATGACCAAATGAATTGATGCTATTTCAATAGTATAAGAACATGAATTTTCTTTATTAACGGTTTCTGAAGTTCCTAAACCTATAATAACCTTACCTTATAATACTCCCCAGATTTAGGATAGGAAGTTAAGTTGTAATTTAACGCTGTCAAATATGAGAAGAAGAAAATTCGGTGTATCGTTCAAGGCCAAAGATGCCATTGCAGTGATAAAGGAGCAAAATAGTCTTCAAGAGCTAGTTTCGAAATTTGAACTTCACCTCAATCAAATATTCAAGTTGCAAACGAGAATTTTTAGACAATTTTGATTTAGCATTTAGTTCAAAATCTGAAAAAGAAGATACTACTTTGGATACGAGTCCACTCTATAATAAGAATGGCTAGCTTTAGATCGAAGTTGATTTCTTAAAGAAAGTTTTAGGCAAATGAGCACAACTCAGGGAAGAAACAAGGTGTTAAAAAGTCATCCAAGACTAAACCTTGTACAGCAGTGTAATATTCTTAAGATTCATTGTTCAGGCACATATTACAAGCCTAGAGGAGAGCGTGTCTATAATCTAATATTAATGAACGAGATAGATGCTTATTTCTTAGAACACCCTTATTACTGGGTAGAACGCATGACGAATTACCCAAACCTTAATTTAGGTAATCATATAAATGTAAAAAGAGTACGTTGGCAATATAAACTTATAGGACTCCAAACCATTTACAGAAAACCCAAAACCAACATCAAAGACCCTAAAAGTTATAAATATTCTTACCTTCTAAAAATTAAAAAAAATGACTATCCTAATCAAATCTGGCAGACCGATATCAATTATATTCCCATGTTCGTGGGTTTATGTATATGAATGCAATAATAGATTTATACAGTAGAAAAATATTGCAGTGGAACATTTAAAATTCTATGCACAAGCAGTGGTGTAACGACTTATTAGAAGATAACATCGTCGATTATGGCACGCCTGTAATGCATAACTCTGATCAAAGATCACAATATAACAGCACCCAATATATAGAGGTTCTCAAGAAACATAAAATCCAAATATCGATGGATGCAAAAGGAAGAGCTTTAAACAACAAATATATCGAACGCTTATGGAAGTGAATCAAATAGTTGTAAATTGAAATTTGAGAATACAAGAGTACGAGTATCACGATATATAGCTGACTTATAATTTTTTAGAGTATACAACTCACCATTTTGAACATGATTAAAAAATATTTAACAAGAACTAACTCATTTAAAGCTTCGGGTTTGGTATTCTTTTTTATTCTACAATTTCAGTATTCCGCTTTTGGGCAAGAATCAATTTTAGACAGTTTAAGTAATGAATTAAATCTGGTAAAACCTAATTTAAATTCAAGCCTTAGAGACTCCTCATACGTAAATATTCTAAATACTTTAGCTACTGAAATACGCTATAAACAAAGAGATAGTTTACTTAAGTTATCTGAAGAAGCAATTCGGTATAGCAAAATTATTGGTTATAGGAAAGGTGAAGTTGAAGCCTACATAAATCTTGGCGGCTATTATTCTGACGGAGGAAATTACCCTAAGGCGGTAACCCTTATTACTAAGGCACTAAAACAGTCAAGAGTATATCAACTTAATAATTTAGAACTTCGATCAATAAATTATCTCGGTATGGTGCATCGGTACCAAGATAAAAACGAACTTTCTTTAAGAGATATGCTTGCCGGTATCGATATCGCCACGAAACTTGATGATCGAAAGTTTCTTTCCCTTTTTAATATGAACATCGGAAATTTATATCTTTCCCTAAACGAATATTCTGAGGCTTTAAACTATTATGAGGTTTCAAAAAAATTCGGCGACAGCTACGGAAACGAAATTATTTCAGCATATATCAACAGTAATTTAGCCGCAGGGTACAATCATGTCAATGAACCAGAAACTGCCATGAAATTTATAGATGCTGCTATTTCTACATTTGAAAAAAATAACACTACAGATTGGCTTGCTTTTGCGTATAGAAAAAAAGGCCAAATCTATTTGCAGCAAGCTGACTATAAAACAGGATTATCTTGGCTTGAACAGAGTGAAAAATTGTACACTACTATTGTTGATAATGAACGTCATAAAACTTATCTATTACTCGCTTTAGCTGAAGCCAATCTGAATCTTGATCGAGATAGTATTTCAAAGATTCAAGCTAAAAGAGCTTACGATCTAGCTGGAATTTTAAAAGATAAAAATCATAAAAAAAACGCTTCAAAATTACTATATCTTCTGTACAAAAAGAAAAACGATTTGGTCGAGTCTTTTAAATATCTTGAGATTTTTCAACAGCTATCAGAGACCTTAGCCAATGATGAGAGCAAGAAAAGCATGCTCATGCTCAAAACGCGCATGGACTATGAAAAACAAAAGCAAGACCTTATAGAAAAGAATGAAAAATCGTTAACCAAACAGAAAAACGTAATTGCATCGATATTAATCTTAGTATTGATCTTAATCGGGTTTATTCTTTTGTCACTAAAAAATCAAAAAAATCAAAAAAAATTAAATCAGAAATTAAAGCAAAGTGAGGCTGAATTAATAGAAATAAATGAGACTAAAAATAAATTATTTTCTATAATAAGTCATGACTTACGAGAGCCTTTAAGGGCTTTTTCTAATTTAATTGAACTTTTTAGCCAAGGAGAAATACAGAAAGATACATTTTTATCATTCATACCAAAACTCAAATCCGACATTAACTATATTTCTTTTACGCTGAATAATCTATTATCATGGGGACAAGGTCAAATGAAGGGATCTTTCACAAAACCTGTAATTGTAGATTTAGAAAATATTGTAAGCACAAATATTAATCTTCTGTCTGAAATTGCGTCTAACAAATCAATACAGGTTCTTAATAAACTTGAGCAGAATACAATAACCTGGTCAGATCGAGATCAAATAGACGTTGTGATCAGAAACCTACTTAGTAATGCGTTGAAATTCACACCTAAAAACGGATCAGTTATTATTACTGCCCTTGAAAACAAACAATATTGGGAGGTTTCAATTCAAGATACTGGCGTTGGTATGGATAAACAGGTACAAAAAAGAATATTTGAATACAATTCAAATATTACTACCTACGGTACGAATAATGAAAAAGGAACGGGCTTAGGCCTTGTCTTATGTAAAGAACTGATAGAAAAAAATAAGGGTGTCATTTGGGTAATTAGCACACTTAATCAGGGAACATGTTTTAAATTCACTTTACCAAAATCAAAGCAAATTTATAACCTATCGGATTAAATCAAGTTTTTTTTTACAAACTCCGATGATTTCCGTGTGTGGCGAACCAGTAAACTAGCCTCCTGTACTAAGCTTTACACTTCGCTTTACAAGGTAATATTATCCGTGTATCGTTTCTTCTTTTTCGAAGTTTTGAATCACTTCTGCTTCAAAGTCAACCAGCTCTTACCAGCGTTTGTATGCATCAATTTTTTGACCGTATTTGCGAGCAAACCTATTAAAAGTATTATACCGTCCTGCTTCGCTAATCATTAAAATGTAGTAGAACATAGAAAGTTCAGGGTCTTTTATTTCCGCTGAAAGTAGTTTGAAACGGTCGCAGCTTCTCGCTTCAATCATAGCAGAGAATAAGAGCCTGTCAACCATCGATTGCAATCTGCCGCCGCCTTTGTTCATAAACTTGTAAAGCTCGTTTACCTAGCTATCTTTCCGCTCTCCGCCTACCTTATAATACTCGCCAGATTTAAGACAGAAAGTTAAGTTGTAATTTAAAGCTGTCAAATATGAGAAGAAGAAAATTCGGTGCATCGTTCAAGGCCAAAGTTGTCATTGCAGCTATAAAAGAGCAAAAGAGCTTTCAAGAGCTAGTTTCGAAATTTGAACTTTACCTCAATCAAATATAAAAAGATATATTTGAACCTTCCCTAAGAGACCTTGATTTATATCAAATGGTAAACAATTATATCGAGTTCTATAAAACCAAAAGAAGACATATAGAAATTGAAAAAGTTTCTCACAATAAAGTTTATTCTAATAAGAAAATAGCATCATAATAAACTAAGTA
>CALHGE010000037.1 GCA_938029725.1 uncultured Flavobacteriaceae bacterium | reverse complement strand
TCATTTCTCTAATATTTATTTTAATAAATTGGTAGAAATGTGTTCGCTTTAGAACCTTCTTTCTTCCATTTAATTTCGAGCTTAGCTCGGTTCATTTCTCTAATATTTATTTTGATAAATTGGCAGAAATGTGTTCGCTTTTGAATCTTCTTTCTTCCATTTAATTTTGAGCTTAGCTCAGTTCATTTCTTTAATATTTATTTTACTTTTGAGATTTGTGCCATTAGTTCTGCTTCTGCACATAATTTACCATTAGCATATGCATAGCCTTGCATGTGGCATATTCCTCGTCTAATTGGTGTTATTAAAGAGCACTTAAATATTAAAGTATCACCAGGCACTACTTTTTGTTTAAATTTCACATTATCCATTTTCATGAAAAATGTTAAATAATTTTCAGGATCAGGAACGGTATTTAATACTAAAATACCACCGGTTTGAGCCATAGCTTCAACTTGAAGTACTCCGGGCATTACTGGAGCTCCTGGAAAATGACCAACAAAAAATGGCTCGTTCATAGTTACATTTTTAGTGCCAACAACATGTGTGTCACTAAGCTCTAAAATAGTATCTATTAAAAGAAACGGAGGCCTATGCGGTAACCTTCTCATTATTTCAACGGCATCCATCAATGGAGGCTGGTTCAAATCATATTGAGGCACTTTATTTCTGCGCTCTGTTTTGATAATTTTAGACAACTTCTTAGCAAATTTTGTGTTTACAAAATGCCCTGGTTTGTTTGCAATAATTTTACCTTGAATTCTTATACCTGCTAACGCTAAATCACCGATTACATCTAACAATTTGTGACGCGCAGCTTCATTAGGCTGATGCAGCGTTAAGTTATCTAAAATGCCATTAGGTTTTACAGAAAGCTTTTCTTTATTAAAAGCTTTCAATAATTTACGCATCGTATTTTCAGATATCTCTTTATCTACATAGACTATAGCATTATTAAGGTCACCCCCTTTTATCAATCCATGTTCTAGTAATGCTTCTAATTCATGCAAAAAACTAAAAGTCCGTGCATCAGATATTTCGCTTTTAAAATCAGATAGTTTCTCTAGAGTAGCATTTTGGGTACCTAAAACTTTGGTTCCAAAATCAACCATAGTGGTTACTTGGTAGCTATCTGAAGGAATAATAGTAATCTCACTACCGGTTTCATCATCCTTAAAACTGATAATATCTTTGATTACATATACCTCTCTAAACGCATTTTGCTCTACTGCGCCAGCATCTTCTAAAGCTTCTACAAAAAATTTAGATGAACCATCCATAATTGGTGGTTCAGGAGCATCAAGCTCTATCATTACATTGTCAATTTCCAATCCTACTAAAGCCGCTAAAACATGCTCAGAGGTTTGAATTTTAACTCCGTTTTTTTCCAAATTAGTACCTCGCTGGGTATTTACAACATAGTTGGCATCAGCCTCTATGATGGGTGCGCCTTCTAAGTCAACCCTTTTAAACTTATACCCATGATTCTCTGGAGCAGGAACAAATTTCATTGTAACATTTTCCCCTGTGTGAAGTCCTACACCTTTCAGGACGACCTCTTTTTCTATAGTTCTTTGTTTATTGCTAGTTGTTATTACCATTAATCTTTTTTTCCAGTTCGTTAATTTGGTTTACAATCTTGGGGAAATTTTTAAAATGAACATATGATTTATTATAATCGCCATAGTTTAAGGCAGGTGACCCTTGTAAAATCTCATTGTCTTTAACATTTCTACCTATACCAGATTGTGCTTGTATGCGAACATTATCGCCAATTGTAATATGGCCCACAATTCCTACTTGACCGCCAATCATACAACGTTTTCCAATTTTTGTAGATCCTGCAACACCTGTCTGTGCAGCAATTACGGTATGTTCTCCTATCTCTACATTATGCGCAATTTGTATTTGATTATCAAGTTTTACACCTTTTCTTAATATCGTAGACCCCATAGTTGCCCTATCAATTGTGGTACCTGCACCAATATCCACATCATCTTCAAGAATCACATTACCCGTTTGAGGAATCTTACTAAATGTGCCGTTTTTACTTGGAGCGAAACCAAAACCATCTGATCCTATGATCGCACCACTTTGTATAACGCAATTTTTACCAATGACCGTTTCAGAATAGACTTTAGCACCTGCAAAAATTATAACATTGTCGTCTAGCGTTACGTTGTCACCAACGTAAGCATTAGGGTATATCTTAACATTTTTTCCCATCATCACGTTATCACCAACATATGAAAAAGCACCCATATATAGGCCTTCTCCATGTGTAACGGTTTCTGACAAGTAAACCGGGTTCTCGATACCGGTTTTAGTATTCTTTACTTGATCATAGTATTCTAATAATTTAGAAAATGACTCATAGGCATCTTCCACCTTTATTAAAGTGGTCGATAAACTTTGATCAGGAGTAAAATCTTTGTTTACAATCGTAATCGAAGCTTTTGTAGTGTAGATATACGGGGTATACTTCGGGTTCGCTAAAAAGGTCAGCGAGCCCTTCTCGCCTTCTTCGATTTTGGCTAGCTTATGTACGGCTATCTCTGGATTCCCTTCTACTTCTCCCTCTAAGATACCCGCAATCTGACTTGCTGTAAAAACCATAAAGGCAAAAGTAAGAAAAATAGTTCGAGGCTGTTTGAATTATTGTTGTTGGAATTTTCAGAATTGCCTTTTTCTTATTTCAAGGTGAGGTTTTTATGGATAGCATCGCTAATATTTTAAAACTACAAGGCCTAGCAAACAAGCCAAAAACAAGAAATATTCATAAAATCACTCAAACAGAATCTTTGGGAAAGCAGATATAAAACTTAGTAACAGTTTTTGAAAGCGCATTTAGATTGAGGTGATCAGAAGCTTTTGCTACATCGGTAACCTTTCCATTCTTTCTCAAAATATTAATATTTTGTTTATCAGCATTATAGGCCCTATTCTCAATAATACCTTTAAAGACAAAATACCCGGCTTCTTCATCTGATAGACTATGTTCTTCTTTAACTCGGTTGATATGCTTTTCAAAAACAATGGCATCAATAGGCTTGTTTTTTAGCTTAATTTTCAGAAGTTGTCGGTTGATTACCATTTGGCAGAGTCGAGAAAGTACAAAATCATCATGATCTTGCCACTCTTTTATAGCTGATAGGATATCGACATCATCTAATTTTGAAAATTTATCTAATACCGAAGTTTCAAAATTATCTTTCCCAATTTTATTGTCCATAAAAAACAATAGCGGTTTACTACAATTCACATCAGCACCTAACTTCAAAAGTGTCTTAGCTCTCTTTAATATGCGCACCAAAAGCTGCTCAGCTACAATTCCTGTTTTATGCAAGTATACCTGCCAATACATAAAACGGCGTGCCATCAAAAATTTTTCAACCGAATAGGTGCCCTTCTCCTCAACCATAAGCTCACCATCAAGCACAGTTAACATGGTGAGTAAGCGTTCTGAATTGACGTTACCTTCTGCGACGCCTGTGTAAAAACTATCCCGTTTAAGATAATCCATACGGTCCATATCCAACTGACTTGAAACCAATTGATTTAAAAATTTCTTTGGGTGTTTTCCTTTGAAAATCTCTATAGCTACCGTTAAACTTCCGTTAAACCTTGTGTTCAGCTCCTCCATAAAAAGCAAAGAAATGTGCTCATGATGCACCCCTTCTACAATGCTGTTTTCCATAGCATGAGAAAATGGGCCATGCCCAATATCGTGGAGTAGAATAGCACACAACAAGCCTTGCTCCTCCTTCTTAGTTATTTCAACATCCTTAAAACGAAGCACTTGTATCGCTTGCTGCATCAAATACATGCTACCCAAGGCATGATGAAATCTCGTATGATGAGCACCCGGATAGACCAAAGAAGAAAGTCCCATTTGTGATATTCTTCGCAATCTTTGAAAGTAAGGGTGTGCAATCAGATCAAAAATAAGCGTGTTGGGGATTCGAATAAATCCGTAAATTGGATCATTGAAAATTTTAAGCTTGTTCAATTTTGTCAAAACGGTACGGCCTTTGAGGTTGTATGGATACAAAGTTATTAAAAGCAATCAGATGTTAGCGATAACATTTGACAAATAACCCTTTCAAAAAGCATGAAAAAAATAAGCATTCTTTGGGCCGATGATGAAATCGACCTTTTAAAACCACATATAATTTTCTTAGAGGGAAAAAATTATGACGTAATCACTTGTAAAAGTGGTCAAGAAGCTCTTGAAGCACTTTCTGAGTTTCAAGTTGACATTGTTTTTTTAGATGAAAACATGCCAGGTATTTCAGGACTTGAAACTTTGAAAGAAATTAAGGTAATGAACTCCTCGCTTCCCGTGGTTATGATTACAAAAAGTGAGGAAGAGTTTATTATGGAAGAAGCTATTGGATCTCAGATAGCTGACTATTTGATTAAGCCAGTTAATCCGAATCAAATTCTTTTATCCCTAAAGAAAAACTTAGATCACTCTCGTTTAGTATCTGAAAAGACAACATCAAATTACCAACAAGAGTTTCGTAAAATCGCCATGGATTTGTCTATGGTTAACAGCTACGAAGAATGGGTAAGTCTTTATAAGAAATTGGTGTATTGGGAAATGCAGCTTGAAGATATTGAAGATTCAGGCATGTTTGAAATATTAGAATCTCAAAAATCAGAAGCCAATAATCAATTCGGAAAGTTTGTTGAAAATAATTATGAAGATTGGTTTACTGATCCATCGGGACCTGTGATGTCTCACAACCTTTTTAAAGAATGGGTTACCCCTGAAATTAAAGATACGCCTACCCTTTTAGTTGTTATAGACAACCTTAGGTACGATCAATGGTTTGCTTTTGAAGATAGTGTGAATTCATTTTTTAAGAAGACAAAAGAAAAATCTTATTTGAGTATTCTACCAACAGCTACCCAATATGCTCGCAATGCCATATTCTCAGGGTTGACGCCTTTGGAGATGGAAAAGAAACATCCGGAGTGGTGGAGAAATGATACTGATGAAGGCGGAAAAAACATGTTTGAGGATAAGTTTCTTGGCGCCCAAATCAAACGGCTCAATTTAGACCTTAAATGGGAATATCATAAAATAACTAGCCTTAGAGCAGGAAAGCAGTTATCACAAAACTTTAGATCTCAAAAAGACAATGACTTAACCGTTATTGTTTACAACTTTGTAGATATGCTCTCACACTCCAAAACAGAAATGGAAGTAATCAAAGAATTGGCATCGAATGATAAAGCCTACCGTTCATTGACTCAGAGCTGGTTTAAGAACTCTCCTTTACTTGAGATTATTCAGCAAGCACAGGCAATGGGAATGAAATTAATCATCACCACTGATCATGGAACCATTAATGTTAAACAGCCGTCAAAAGTGATTGGGGATAAGGAAACAAGTTTGAATCTCCGCTACAAAACAGGTCGTAGCCTTACCTACGAACAAAAAGATGTATTAGATGCGAAAGACCCTGGCAGCATCTATTTACCGCGTCTAAACATGAGCAGTTCTTTCATTTTTGCTAAAAACGATTTATTTTTCGCATACCCGAACAACTACAATCACTATGTAAGCTATTACAGAAACACCTATCAACATGGAGGAGTTTCGTTAGAGGAAATGATTATTCCGTTTGTAGTATTGGAACCTAGATAGAAAATGACAGAAATGACCTACCAACAAAACAAAATTCAGGAAGTTGCCCAAAAAATAATCAACACTGCTTCATGTAAATCCTTATGTTTCTATGGCCCAATGGGTGCTGGAAAAACTACTTTGATAAAGGAAATGGTACGCCAACTCAATGGCGCTAGCGAGGCTAATAGTCCTACTTTTGGTATCGTAAACGAGTATCATACTAAATCGGGTAGCATTTTAGGATATCATTTTGATTTTTATCGCTTAGAAGACGAAACTGAGGTCTTAGATTTAGGCTTTGAGGATTATTTAAACCAAGATGTTTGGATTTTCATGGAATGGCCTGAAAAAATTAAATCGTTCTTACCAAAAGACGTTTTCAATATTCAAATAGAACTAGAGGACCCAACAACCCGCAGAATTACATTCTAAACTCATTTTCTTTTCCATAGTTCTTCTGAATATTTCGCATATAATTTCTTGCTTTTGTAATTAAGTAGTTCTCCGTGGCGGTTTTTAACATCGTTTTTTACAGTGTTTTATTATAATAATTTCGATGAAATGTAATAATATCGATAAAATGTCGCTTTTTAACGTTTAAATACATGATTTTAACGTTTTTAGTTAATTTAATTAACACTAATTATGTATTTTTACATCACGAGAGTACCCTATTTTTAATTAAAACACTATTTAAAATGAAAGCAAAAAAAATTATTTTCGGACTAATGGCATGTTTAGTCTTAGTTGCTGTTTCTTGTGAGCCAAACAACACTTCTGATGAAGATGATTTGTATGAAGTTGGTATACGAAAAGATAAGGTTAAGCCTAAAGCGGGGTGATACTTGCTTATGATCAAAATATAGGGCAATTTTATTTTGCCCTTTTTTTATACTTTTTTGTGGGTCCGAACGTTAATTCCTCAAGCCCCCAAATTACTTATGAAAAAAGATAGCGCCAAAAAGAAAATTATTTTTGATACAATTGCTGTTTTTTTTATTGCAGTAACCCCATTCTTATACAAAGTATACGATTACCTCCCCATTAACGATCCAGATGCGGTGGTCTCCTTCCTTGGCATAACAATAGGAAGTAATGGTTTTGCGGATGTTTCTACCTATGTCTGGTTTTTAACTGTAAAAATAATTCCATTTCTTCTGTTAGTGATTTGGTTTTTTACTTCACGAGATTGGTGGTATCATATTTTATTAATCCCGATCGCCATGTATGCTTTTCAATTGTTTGAAGCCATATTTTCGGAAGATGATTATGTTGATTCTCAAAATATTTGGTGGCTTATACCCGTTTGTATGGTTGTAATACCTTTTGTTTATTTCATTAGAATTAAACTATATGATAGGTACGTTCATGGTATTGACCTAGATGCGATGGAGGTTGAATTGCATTCACTGAAGCAGAAACAATTAAAAAATCAGAATATTGAGGTCAAAAGAACGGAATTACCTAAAGTAGATTATCGAAGCCTTTCAGAATGGCTGAATCAAGAGTTATCTACTGGTAGATTAACAGAATTATTACGGCGATTTCAAAGCATCCTAAAAATTTGATTTCATTTAAAATTTTAGTTGTTCTCTTTACAATTAAGGTTTCCTATAAAAATCGTAATTTTGATTTAAGCGGTTTATCCGTTGATTACAATTACAATCCATGAGCCAACCCACCTCTCCCTTTAGTAAACAACAGCTACTGCCGCAAGAAGAAACCCTTGAGATTTTCAAACAAAAGGGAGAACTTTTTATTGGTATTCCGAAAGAAAATCAATATCAAGAGCAACGCATTTGTCTTACGCCAGATGCTGTAAATGCTATCACAGCTAACGGGCATCGCGTTTTAATAGAATCTGGAGCTGGTGAAGGTGCTTTTTACTCTGACTTAGAATATACAGAAGCTGGCGCCGAAATAACTCGAGACACTAAAAAGGTATTTGCTTGTCCACTAGTTTTAAAAGTGGAACCTCCTAGCCTTTCCGAAATCGAATTATTAAATCCTCAAAGTGTCGTCATATCTGCTTTACAAATCAAGACAACAACTAAAAAATATTTTGAGGCTTTAGCCAATAAAAGAATTACTGCTGTTGCCTTTGAATATATTCGTGATGAGGATGGGAAATATCCTGTGGTGAGATCCTTAAGTGAGATTGCCGGTATATCATCTGTACTTATCGCTTCTGAAATTTTAGCAGCTACAAACGATGGAAACGGACTCATGTTCGGAAACATCAGCGGCGTGCCACCTATCGAAGTAGTAATTATTGGTGCAGGAACAGTAGGCGAATTTGCAGCCCGCTCTGCTTTAGGACTTGGAGCCAATATTCGATTGTTCGATAACTCGATTACCAAACTAAGAAATATACAAACGAATTTGAAACAAACGGTGTATACGTCTACCATTCAACCAAAGAACCTTAAAAAAGCGCTGCGGCGATGTGACGTTGCTATCGGAGCTACGAGAGGCAAAGACCGTTCACCTGTCGTTGTCACTAGTGGCATGGTGGAAACAATGAAAAAGGGTGCTGTAATTATTGATGTTAGCATTGATATGGGCGGCTGCTTCGAAACGAGTGAGATTACGACACACGAAAAGCCAACCACTGAAAAGTTTGGCGTTATTCACTATGCCGTACCGAATATTCCTTCGAGATACCCAAAAACGGCAAGTATTTCTATTAGCAATATCTTTACACCCTACTTACTAAAACTAGGAGAAGACGGTGGTCTAGAAAATTCACTTCGTTTTGACAAAGGACTACGAAATGGCTTGTATATGTATCATGGTATACTCACTAGCAAGTCTGTAGGAGAATGGTTTGACCTTCAATACAGTGATATCAATTTTCTTATCTTTTAAATAAAATCAATGTTTATAAAACGTTTAGGCTATTTTATGGTGGGGCTATCCATCGGAATTGTTTTTCTTACCTTTTTTCTAAAAAAGAAAACTGAAGAAACCGGAGTTTCATTCTGTTACTTCCCGAATTGTAGGGTACTTAAAGATTTGCGCTCCAAACCGGTTGTATACTCCGAGAGTATTTCAGAAATGCTACAAAACCACCAATTAGACAGCCTAGCCATCAATCACTTTTTTACTGAGGGCGATATTGATTTTGGCAACAGCAATACCAAGTCAACACCTTGTAAAACCTATTTGATAGAAGGAGAACATGATTCTAAAGCAATGACTATGGAAGTTATAAACTGCCCTAATAAGGTAAAAGTAATTAGCCTAAACTAAACTACTAACAACTAAACTTTTCGCCTTTTCTTTTCCTTTTTCAATAGGCCTAGTTCTCTTGTGGTTTGTCCGGCAACCGAAGTATTCTCCTCAGCTCTTCTAATAAGGTAAGGCATCACGTCACGTACGGGTCCAAAGGGTAGGTACTTCGCAACATTGTATCCTTGATTTGCTAGGTTGAATGAAATATGATCACTCATTCCAAAAAGTTGCCCGAACCAAACTCTAGGGTCTTTGTTTGCGATAGCAGCATCTTTCATTAATTCCATCAGGTGATAGGAGCTTTCTTCATTATGCGTTCCTGCGAAAAGAGAAATATTATCGAGATGACCAAGCATATATTTGACAGCAGTATCAAAATTTTCATCAGTAGCGATTTTAGAGGCGCAAATTGGAGTCGGATATCCAAGCTCCTCAGCTCTTCCATTTTCTTTTTCCATATAGGCCCCTCGCACTACTTTCATTCCAATTTTGAAGCCATCAGCGATAGCTCTTTGGTGTAATTGTTTTAGATAATCTAATCTGTCCCAACGGTACATCTGTAAGGTGTTGAAGACAATCGTTTTCTTTTTATTATACTTTCGCATTAAATCTTCAACAACCTGGTCAGCAGCATCTTGCATCCAACTTTCTTCACCATCTATTAATAGCGAAACATCCAAATCATGTGCTTTTGCACAAACTTTATCGAATCTTGCTATTACGCGCTGCCATTCTTGAGACTCCGCTTTGGAAAGTTCTTTTCCTTCGCCAATTTTTTGATACAAAGCAAACCGACCAAAACCAGTAGGCTTAAATACTGCGAACGGTATGGCGTCTTTCTCCTTTACAAAATCTAGAATCTTTAAAATCTTTTCTAAGGCATCATCGAAGGGGTCGTCACCTTCCTTTCCTTCTACGGAATAATCCAACACAGAACAAACACCTCTTCCATACATTTTATCTACCACGGGCAAACAATCTTCTTCATTAACTCCACCGCAAAAGTGATCAAAAACTGTAGCACGAATGAGACCTTCTACAGGGAGTTTGGCTTTAATCGCAAAATTTGTCATCGCCGTACCTATTCTAACTAAAGGTTCATTTGCAATCATCTTAAATAGAAAATAAGCTCGCTCTAATTCCGAATCTGTTTTTAAAGCGAAAGCAGTTGAAGTATCCTCAAAAATTTTATTCATATTTTACGATTATGTTAAGGCTCAAAGATAAATACAGCATTTGTATTCTACAGAAAAAAAATAAAGTTTATTTTGCATTGTAATTTCCATATACCTTGGAATAAAATTTAAACTACTTCTACTTGGAATCGATTATAACATCTTCATATGCCGTTCATTTTAACGAAAGAGCCTACGAAAAAATAAATACTCATCTAGAAGAGACGAGCTACTCTAAGGTTTTTGTTTTGGTAGATGAAAACACTCATGAAAATTGTCTTCCTAATTTCATGTCACAGCTTAGCGTTGAAGATTTTGAAATTATTGAGATAGAATCTGGAGAAATAAACAAAACCATAGCAACCTGTACCGGTGTTTGGGAAGCTTTATCAGAACTAGACGCAGACCGTAAAAGTTTGCTTATAAATTTAGGCGGTGGTGTTATTACTGATTTAGGTGGTTTTGTAGCATCTTGTTTTAAAAGAGGGATAAGCTTTATTAATGTACCTACCACCCTACTTGCCATGGTTGATGCCTCTATTGGTGGAAAAACTGGTGTTGATTTAGGGCCTTTGAAAAATCAAATCGGAGTGATTAATCAACCCGAAATGGTTCTAATTATTCCTTCTTTTCTTAAAACCCTTGAGGAACGTCAGCTTCAAAGTGGTTTTGCTGAAATGTTAAAACACGGACTTATTCAAAACAAGAAGTACTGGGAAGTATTAAAACTCATTTCAAAATTTGATGATCTTGATGATTTAATTTATGATTCAGTACTCATAAAAAATAAAGTGGTCCTACAAGACCCTACAGAACAAAATCTCAGAAAAATCTTAAACTACGGACATACCCTAGGGCATGCGGTTGAATCCTATTTTCTGGAAAGTGAAAATCATGAAACCTTATTGCATGGTGAAGCAATTGCTGTAGGAATGGTTTTAGAAGCGTATTTATCGCATAAGTTATCAGGACTCTCAGAAATTGAATTGACTGATATCAAAGCAACCTTTTTAAAGCGCTACAAAAAAGTTAATTTTACAGCGGAAGACATTCAGGTAATATTGAGTCTTTTGAAATTTGACAAAAAGAATTCTCATGGAAACATCAATTTTGTGCTACTAAACAAGATAGGTCTTCCCACAATTGATGAACAAATTCCAAATAATTTGTATGCCGAAGCATTTGCATACTACAAAGTTTAAGAGCTACATATACTAAAAATAGCATTTGACAACTCTTTAGAAAATTCACAGGAATAAAAACATAGTTTAGTTGAAGTAAAATAATTCAGCCGCTGTTCCAAAAATACAAAGCGATTGTTTTTCAAACAAGAACCAAAAACTAAGACTATGTTACGCAAACTAGTGGATTACAAAAAATTAGATCATGAATTGGCTGCTTTACTTATTGAAACCTACCCTTATGGTTATGGTGATGAGGACATCATCACATTTAAAAATGCACATGGGGAAATTATTGAAGCCGTAGAAGTCAAGACTGACCAAATACTATATTTAGTAAAAATCAGCAAAAGTCTAGCGCTCTTCATTTCTAATTTTGAAGAAAATATGGAAAAAGGGCTTGAATCTAAACCCGATGGCATTCTTGAAGAAGTTGCGTCACATGCAGCTGAACTGAAATTCAATTCAGATCGTCAATTAGAGCAAAGTCAAGACCTAGATTAGTTTTTATAAGTACCGCTCTCTAATAATATCTCTGTGGTGTCTTTGATGCCCACAAGTAATTAAACCAATAGCACCTACGCTCATTGGAGAATCGCTAGCTGTACCTATTCGCGTTAAAACATCGGCACTTAAAGTAGCATATAAGCTTAGCGTAGAAGCTCTAACAGCCTTGTATTCTGAAATCATAGTTTGAATACTTTTACTATTCGCTCCAGATTCAATAACAAAATCATCTTGCTCAAAACCCTGTAAAGGAGTTTTGTCATTCCGAGAAAAACGCAGTGCTCGATATTGAAAAACTCTTTCTGTATCTATAATATGTTGAAAAACTTCCAAAACTGTATATTTTCCTTCAGCATAAGCATAGTGTAGTTTGTCTTTAGGAATACTCTCCATAAATTTCGGGAAGTTTTCAGACTGCTTTTTAAGAGTAGCTAGCAAATCAGAATCTCCTAGTTTATCAATATACGTTTTGTAATACGGATTATAATCTCCTTCTTTTAAATCAGATGCTTTCATAGTATAAAAATACAAAATCCCAAGCCATAGTAGCTTGGGATTCCTTTTTTATCCTTTTTAAATGCTACAGGTCATTAAAGATTTTGTGCATCAAACGTTTCTTATCATTAAAGCTCTCCTCTAAAGATATCATCGTCTCTGTTCTACTAATACCTTCTATATCATCTATGGTGAAAATGATATTCTTTGCATGCGTCGTGTCTTTCGCACGTATTTTACAAAAAATATTGAATTTACCAGTCGTAATGTGAGCAATAGTAACGTTCGGAATTTGCTCTAAACGCTCTAAAACAAATTTTGTCTGATGCGTTTTCTCTAAAAACACACCAACGTATGCGATAAACGCATAGCCTAATTTAACATAATCTAAGGTCAGTGAAGAGCCCTTTATAATACCTGATTCTTCCATCTTCTTTACACGCACATGAACAGTACCTGCAGAGATTAGAAGCTTCTTTGCTATATCAGTAAATGGAGTTCTAGTGTTGTCAATCAACATGTCTAGAATCTGGTGGTCAATTTCGTCTAATTTTACTTTTCCCATTGGATTCGAATTTTGAGCAAAAATAGAATATTAAGAAATAAAACTCAACAAAAGCTTCGTTTTTTTAAAGAAAATGTAAGGATTTAATATATTTCAAGAAATATAGTCAGTATCTGAAACTTGAAGTAAATTCCAAAAAGACTGTTTTTTAAGCAATAAAAAATCAGTATTGTCTGCACAATCATACGTTTTATGACCAAAAAAGGAAGTTGAAATTTCGTTTTTTACTATTCTAGCTTCGAAAGAGATTTTCTTATTTTTTAAAACTTCAGTGTATAAAATACAGACCTCTTTTGTGTACAATTTATTTATAATTTGGGCATTCTTTATTAGCACATCAAAGAAAAGCTTATTGTTCTCAGGAATTTCGAAATACTCTTTTTGCGAATACACTTGTATTTCATTCTCACTAATAGAATGAAGAGCTTTCACTAAAGCATAAAAAACATACTCCCGAGTTTTCTCACGCTCATAGTCTTCAGCAAAGTGCCCTGCCTCAAATAAGATAGTTGGTGTATTTAACATTTGAAATGTATCACCAATACAATTTGCATTGAAACCATCATCATAGCGCCCCAATTGCCCGGGTATAAACTCTTGAAGTTCGCTATTCATCGCAGCAATTAACTGCATGCTAATCTCACGTGTTTTGGAAATCGAACGCTCAACATCATGGGAAGGAGCTAAAAAAGAAATCGTAGCCGGTTTTGATGTAGCACCAACATTAAATATGGTGCGTTGATCATGTAAATTGAAACAGAAATCTGGCTGAAAATCTTCATAAACTTCTCTCAGCACTATACTTTCGGGCTGACTTCTATTCTGAGCATCTCGATTCAAATCAATTTGGTTGGCATTTACCCTTGTGTAAGCTTCTGCCCCATCAGGATTCAAAATAGGAATAATTTTTAGCGTACAACTCGCTGAAAAAGCAAGAGATAAAGCAGTATCTGATTCAAAAAATTTAAGTAAGTCTAAAACGGCTTTTGTGGTTGTTGATTCATTTCCATGCATTTGAGACCACATCAGAACCTTATTCTTTCCGCGACCCCATGTTATAGATTTGATGGGCCTTTCTTCGACCGAAGAACCTTGAGTTTCAATGCAAAAATCTGTGCTTAAACCATCTAGAAAATTAATGATCTGTTCATTGATAACATACCTACCTTGAATAGAGTTTTCCTTATAATTTAAATATATACTGCGGTCTAAAATCATATGATGAGACAAATATAACTACAAAATAAAAAATAGTGCTTATCTCTCACTTTGATTCATACTCTTCACACGCTATAAAGAGATTGTTTGAAATAAAGGTGTACTATGACATTACTAAAAGCCGCAAAGCCTTCCGCTATTACTTAGTAACGCAATCTCCAAAATACAATAGTTAAATTCAGATGAGTCTTATGGCATCTATTGCTTAATTCACTAATTTGTACCCCCTATGAAAAAGATATTTTACAGCCTACTCATTACAAGTTTCTTACTCTCTTGTGACCAACCAGAACGCAATTGTCAAGAGTACAAAACCGGAACTTTTAGCTTCAATTATATAGTTAACGGAGAAGAGAAATTGGGTACGTTTACTAGGGATCAAAACTACAGCGTAGAATATTATGATAATAAAATTGATAGTGCAGCCGTAAAATGGGTTAACGATTGTGAGTTTGTTTTACAAGATGTAAAATCAAAAGCCTCTGTTCATATGAAGATATTGTCTACAACAGATAATTCTTATACATTTGAATATAGCCTCGTTGGAGATGCAAAAAAAATACGAGGCACAGCCCTAAGAACTAAATAGCACTAACACCATACCACTATGTTTGAAATTTTCGCAAGTCCGGATGCCTGGATAGCCCTCCTCACACTGACTTTTTTAGAGATTGTTCTAGGTATTGATAATATTATATTCATTTCGATCGCCGCAGGTAAATTAGAAAAAGGCCAAAGAAAAAAAGCAACCAATATCGGGCTCGTTCTGGCTATGGTTATGCGGATTGTACTTTTATTTGGAATTACGTGGCTTACAGCAGCGAAGAAGCCTTTTCTGGTTTTTGATCTCAATTGGATTTCTGGAGGAATTAGCTGGCAAGCTATCATTCTCTTTGCAGGAGGACTCTTTCTTTTGTATAAAAGTACCCGAGAGATTCATGAGAAAGTAGAAGACCGAGGTCATGACGAACGAGAGGTTACTAAAGCAAGAGGGAATACGCTTTCAAAAGCAATTTTACAAATTACAGTCATCAATATTGTCTTCTCTTTCGATTCTATATTAACAGCGATTGGCATGACTAACGGCATCTCTCCTAACCCCAATGATGCCTTGATTCTAATGATTGTTGCAGTTGTTATTTCAGTAATTATTATGATGCTATTCGCTAACCCTGTCGGGGAATTTGTAAACAAACATCCTTCCATTCAAATATTGGGCCTTTCCTTTTTAATCTTGATAGGGTTTATGCTAATTGCAGAATCTGCCCACATCGGGCATGTGGTAGTATTTGGACAAGAAGTTGGCACGGTACCAAAAGGATATCTCTATTTTGCCATTGCATTCTCTTTAATGGTTGAGTTCTTTAATATGCGGATGAGCAAGAAAAAGAAAGCCGCATAAGTAGAAGTTCGGTCGGTTTTATAAAAGTTTTGGAAATCATCATAATTTCTTTTACGAAAGAAAGTGAACCACAGACGAATTAAGGCTACCTTCGATAAAAACTAATGTCCATAGAGCGAAGAGCTAAATTGGTAGAAAAACTTTTTTATCAATTAGAGCAGGAAAGCGCTCAATTTCAAAAGGCATCAGGGCTTGGTTGTGTTGCTGGTTGTGGAAAATGTTGCACACACCCAGATGTGGAAGCATCTCCCCTAGAATTTTTACCATGGGCCTTTCATTTGTTCTTAAATGGAGAAGCGGAAAAAATGCTCATGGAACTCAATCAGACAGACAGCTCCATTTGTTTGATATACAAACCTACACCTGGTGTTAATCGAGGTAGCTGCGGAAGTTACAAATATAGAGGCTTGATTTGTCGCTTATTCGGATTTGCTGCGAATACAGATAAATATGGGAATTTAAGGTTGGCTACTTGTAAAATTATTAAGGAGGGCCAGGCAGAAAATTACAATACCACCTCTGAAGCAATTGATAAAGGATTGTATGTACCCGTATTTACTGAATATTACATGCAATTAAATCAAATTGATTTTCACTTAGGCAACATTATATTGCCAGTAAATAAAGCACTTAAAATGGCTTTAGAAGAAGTTTTACAATACTACGCTTATCGCCCGTTTCCTGATTTAGAAAAAAGCGATCTCTAAAAAACCACCTTTAAACTGAAGTTCAATAGTTTGATATTAGCAAAAGGCTTGCTATGTCTAGGACAGCTTAAACTACGAATTCTAGTGACATAAACGAGCCGCTATATTTATAAAAAACAAAAACCCTCGTGATAACATCACGAGGGTTTAAATTATAAATGAACTTCAAGCTCTAATTTGGGCGACTAAAAGCCAGATCAGGATTCTCTATTTTTTGCTTCTTAAAGAGCCTTTGTTGTTGTTTTACTGTCATAGTACTGCCATCATGGCTCCATCCGGGAGGGCCGAAAATATACATCAGTTTATGTGATAACTTTGGTGACTTCTTTGTATCCATCCAAATGTCTTTAAACTCATGTGTAAGTATGACAATAGGATTGTACGATGATGGCGCGTGAATAACTCCAAACTTAACATCTACACCGTCATCTAATTCTTTCCATGTGCCAAATATCTTATCGAACATGTTTAAGAAGCCCCCATGATTCTTGTCTAAATACTCCACGTTTTGAGAATGGTGTACTTGATGCATGGTATGAGTATTGAATATTTTTTCAATCCATCCCATTTTTGGAACATATTTGGAATGCAACTGAAACTGCCAGAACGACTCAATTGCCAAAGCAAAAATAACCACTTCAACAGGAAATCCTACGGCAGGTAACCACATATAAAAGAAAGGTTTATATAACAAAGTAAACCACCCATTACGGATTGCTGTTCCTAAATTAAAATTATCAGAGGAGTGATGTACAATATGCGCCGCCCAAAGAATTCTAATCTCATGATTCGCACGGTGAAACCAATAATAGGTAAAATCGTCTGCAAATTGACATAGCAAAAAGATGTACCATTCATAGCCGAAAGATGCATAGCCCATGATATTCATTCGGGTGTCGATAGTTCCTTCCACGATAGGATTAAATAGCTCATAAGTAAAATTGAATACTGCAATTAGTACCACTACTTTAATCAAAGGGCTAATAATTGCTGAACCAATACCCATGACTCCACTTGCCATAAAATCTTTCCACACATACAAATCTTCGTCTCCATGTGTATGGCTGTAAGTGATTTCTAATAAAATAAAAGCAATAAAAGCAGGAACTCCGTAAATATAAGGGTTTGTTAAATCCATTTAAAAACTACATTTTTTTTTAAAGATAGGTATTATCAATTCGAATGAAAAAGTTGTTAAACATTTTGAGATATTCAGAAGCAAGCCTCGTTGATTGTTTAAACAAAATTAATCTTTTTGTTTTCTCAGCAGTAAATTTTGCTCTTCAAGTAATTTCTCAATTTTTGACAGTAATTCTATATTTTTTGGCGTTTCAACCTTTTTATTGGTAACATCTTCTGCTTGGTTTCGGAAACGATTCATTCCTTTTACTACCATAAAAATAGTTAGTGCAACAATCAAAAAATCAATTAAAACATTAAGAAGATCTCCATAACCAATAGCAACCTCCTCCATACCTTCAGCTGCCTCACGCAAGACATATTTATGATTATCAAGATTTATACCACCAGACAATAAAGATAAGGGTGGCATAATTATTTTCTTCACCAAGGTGTTGACCACCGCATTGAAAGAAGCTCCTATTATTATACCAATGGCCATATCGACCATATTACCCTTAATGGCAAAATTCTTAAATTCTGTAAAAAAACCTCTCATGCTATTAAAACAAGGTTATTTGACCTTCATCATCAAGATCTTCATCATTAAGATCTAGAGAATCATCAGAAGGTTTTTGCTTCTTTTCAGGTTTTGAAGGTGTTTCAACCTCATCAGCTGGCGCTACAGAATTTTCTGTAGTTTCACTAAGGTTCTCTTCATCTACTACTTCCATTTCGGAAGTCACTGTTTCTTCTGGTTCAGCAAAAGGCAAGGGTTCTAATATATTAATATTTTTAACCTTTTCAGAAATCAATTGATTTCCTTGAGCCTTTATTCCTTTAATAGAAATAAAATCTTCAATATCTACACTTTGATTTGGTTTCGCTTCTTTCCCTCTTGGTTTCGAAAACTCTATTTCGACAACAGGTCTCCAATCTGTTGAAACTAATTCTAAAACCGATTTTGGGTGCTCTGATATAAAGACTTCCTCCTTATGCTCATTCTCAATTAAGAAACGTTTGATGTAGTATTTCTCCTTTTCCCCATCAAAATAAATAGCAGACAATGGTTTCTTAGGATTCCATTTTTCCAATACGATCATATCGTCAACAAAACGGGTAGTCAGTGTCGGTAATATGGTTTTTACAATTCCTTTTTGACTTACTATTAGCAATAAATCATCTCCTCTGAATTCGCCAAGCAACTCCCCTCTTCCATCTACATTTAGACGTCTTACGATATCATCAAACCAAATTTTACGAGGTTTCAAGGTAGAAACACCTTTTTCTTTGAGTTCAATTCGTTTTACAGAATATTTGGTGACTAAGTTTCCTTTTGAAGCGCGACCCTTAATAATTACATCTGAAAAATCAAGATCCCACTTTAACTTTTTAACGCTTCCTACTTGACGAAGTAATACCGTTATAACTTCAGCTTCTCCGTTCGGATTGGCGGAAAAATAGAGTACATCAGTGCCTGCTTTTCCAGAACCCATAGGGTATAGTTTGTCTCTAGTCATGCTGGTAACGTTAAACCGTTTCACATAACTAGGCCCGCCTTTACCATCCTTATAAATCATGTTATAAGTGGTTCGCTTATCTTTTTTCTTAAAAACAGCAACGTAGATAATATTCTTGCCAATGAAGGTTTTTGAATCTACCTTGGTGATCATCATTTGACCATCTTGCGTAAATACGATTACATCATCAATATCTGCACAATCAGTAATATATTCGTCTCTTTTTAGCGAAGTACCAACAAAACCTTCTTCTCTATTTACATAGAGTTTTGTATTTCTCATGACTACTTTCGTAGCTTCGATATCATCAAAAATTCGAATTTCAGATTTACGGCCCCTATCTTTTCCATAAGTGACTTTCAGTCTTTTGAAATAGGCTATCGCCCAATCTATCAGGTGGGCCAAATTATGCTTTACTTCAGCGATTTTCTCTTCTAAACTATCAAGGTGTTGCTGCGCTTTACCTAAATCGAATTTTGATATTTTTTTAATTTTGATCTCGGTCAAACGTAAAATATCTTCCTCAGTAACAAGTCGTCTTAAGTGTTTGGTATGTGGTTTAAGTCCCTTGTCAATAGCTTTTATAACGCCTTCCCAGGTTTCTTCTTCCTCAATATCACGGTAAATTCTATTCTCAATAAAAATTCTTTCTAAAGATGCGGCATGCCATTGCTCTTCTAACTCGCCCAATTGAATTTCTAATTCGCGACGAAGTAATTCCACAGTAGCATCTGTAGAGCGTTTTAACATTTCTGTTACACCAATGAACAAAGGCTTATTATCCTCAATAATACATCCTAGTGGTGAAATAGATGACTCACATGCTGTAAATGCATAGAGTGCATCAATAGTTTTATCTGGGGATATGCCTGAAGGAAGATGAATCAAAATTTCAACATCTGCAGCCGTATTATCTTCAACCTTTTTAACTTTTATTTTACCCTTATCATTTGCTTTTAAGATCGAATCGATTAAAGAAGATGTATTCGTTCCATAAGGAATTTCGTTGATTACAATTGTATTCTTATTTAATGTGGATATTTTAGCTCGCACCCGAATTTTTCCTCCTCGAAGCCCATCATTATAATTGCTAACATCAATAATTCCTGCGGTAAGAAAATCAGGAAAAATTGAAAATCGCTGTCCTTTTAAATGCTTTATCGAGGAATCTATAAGTTCAATAAAGTTGTGTGAAAGTACTTTAGTTGAAAGTCCTACTGCAATACCTTCAGCTCCTTGCGCTAACAATAAAGGAAACATTACTGGCAGGTTTACGGGTTCCTTTTTTCTTCCATCATAAGATTGTTGCCATTCAGTAATTTTCGGACTAAAAACAACATCTAAAGCAAATTTTGATAATCTCGCTTCAATATACCTTGAAGCGGCAGCCCTATCTCCGGTAAGGATATTACCCCAGTTCCCTTGGGTATCAATTAAAATATCTTTCTGACCCATTTGCACCATGGCATCAGCAATACTAGCATCACCATGCGGGTGATACTGCATCGTATGCCCAACAACATTGGCTACTTTATTGTAGCGACCATCATCCAACTCCTTAAGCGCATGCATAATGCGACGCTGAACAGGTTTAAAGCCGTCTTCGATGGCAGGCACAGCTCGCTCTAAGATTACATAAGAAGCGTAATCTAGAAACCAATCTTTGTACATTCCGGTGACCTTAGTCAAGCTGTTGTCTTCAGAATCTTCAGCAGCGCTTTCTGCGGCCCCAGACAGATCCGTATCAGCGTTCTCTTCAAAAGATTGTGCATCGTTACGTTCTTCACTAGAACTTTCGTTAGGTAAACCCTCCTGATCCGGGGGCAGATTCAAATCTTCATCGTTCTCTTCCATAAAGGATACTTCCCTATTATTGGTTTTTAATTGGTCTGGTTATTCTTCAAATTCTTCTACTAGATCAATCTCTACTTTGAGGTTTTCAATAATAAACTTCTGTCGATCTGGCGTATTCTTGCCCATATAGAAACTTAGTAATTCTTCAATAGACGAAGTCTTATCAAGCATTACGGGCTCTAATCGAATATCATCTCCTATAAAATGCACAAATTCATCTGGTGAGATTTCACCCAAACCTTTAAATCGCGTAATTTCTGGTTTTCCAGTGAGTTTTCGCATCGCATTTCTACGTTCCTCTTCACTGTAACAATAGATTGTTTCTTTTTTATTTCGCACACGAAATAAAGGGGTTTGCAAAATATACAAGTGGTTCTCTTTTATCAACTCCGGAAAGAACTGTAAAAAGAAAGTAATCAATAACAATCGAATGTGCATACCATCAACATCGGCATCTGTAGCAATTACAATATTGTTGTATCTCAAGTCTTCTATTGATTCCTCGATGTTCAGTGCTGCCTGTAGCAGATTAAACTCCTCATTCTCATAAACGATCTTTTTAGACAAGCCATACGAATTCAAAGGCTTCCCTTTTAAACTGAATACCGCCTGTGTATTCACATCACGAGACTTTGTTATCGAACCAGAGGCAGAATCACCCTCGGTAATGAAAAGCGTACTTTCTAAGTTTCTGTCTTTTTTTGTATCCCCTAAATGAATTCGGCAATCACGTAATTTCTTATTATGAAGATTCGCTTTCTTAGCACGATCTTTGGCCAATTTACGAATACCCGACAGTTCTTTTCGTTCTCGTTCTGCCTGAACAATTTTTCGCTGTATCGCGTCTTTTACTTCTGGGTTTTTATGCAAATAATTATCGAGATACTTCCCAACAAAATCATTGATATAGGTTCGTACCGTAGGCAGTTTTCCACCCATATCAGTTGAACCCAATTTGGTTTTGGTTTGACTTTCAAAAACCGGCTCCATCACTTTTATCGCTATCGCAGAAATAATCGATTTACGAATATCTGATGGGTCATAATTCTTTCCGTAATGTTCGCGAATGGTTTTTACCAATGCTTCTCGATAGGCGGTTTGGTGTGTACCCCCCTGCGTCGTATTTTGACCATTTACAAAAGAATGGTATTCTTCGCTATACTGAGTTTTACTATGTGTAATAGCTATTTCAATATCATCCCCTTTTAAATGGATCACCGGATACAGAAAATCTTCTGTATTATTATTGTCTTCTAATAGGTCTTTTAGTCCATTTTCTGAATAAAATTTCTCACCGTTAAAGTCAATCGTCAAACCCGGGTTTAGATACACGTAGTTTTTGAGCATACGCTCTACGTACTCGTTGCGGTATTTGAATTTTTTAAAGATCGTTTCATCTGGTCGAAAAGATACTTTTGTACCTTTTCTTTGCGTAGATTCTGCAGGACCGTCTTCAGAAACTAGGTTTCCTTGACTAAACTCGGCAGTTTTTGTTTGGTTATCACGAGAAGATTGTACTTCAAAAAAGCTAGAAAGTGCATTTACAGCTTTGGTACCTACCCCGTTCAAACCAACCGACTTTTTAAAAGCACGCGAATCGTATTTACCGCCGGTATTCATTTTTGAAACCACATCCACAACCTTCCCTAAAGGAATTCCACGCCCGAAGTCACGAACCTTTACGAGACCATCTTTAATACGGATTTCAATGGTCTTCCCAGCCCCCATCACAAATTCATCGATACAATTATCAATCGTTTCTTTTAATAGAATATAAATACCATCATCGGCAGAAGAACCATCGCCAAGCTTGCCTATATACATACCGGGACGCATACGAATATGCTCTTTCCAGTCTAGCGAACGGATGTTATCTTCGGTATATTGGGTATTATCGGCCATCTAACAGGGTTAAAAATGAAAGTCTGGCTAAGATAGCATTACTTCAAAAAAAATAAAACCCTTGACCCGTAAAGTAATTAACAAAGAAAATGGCACTTTGTTGATAGAATATAAGGAACGTTATTAGCTGAACTCTCAGCAGTAATTTTATTACACGTTAAACCTAAAATGCATCACATCACCATCTTTAACCACATACTCTTTACCCTCAACACGCATTTTACCAGCTTCTTTTACTTTAGCCTCGCTGCCAAAAGTGACATAGTCCTCATAAGCGATGACTTCAGCACGAATAAAGCCTTTTTCAAAATCGGTGTGAATAACGCCGGCGGCCTGAGGGCCTGTGGCTCCTATTGGAATGGTCCAAGCTCGGACTTCCTTTACACCAGCAGTGAAATAAGTTTCTAGATTTAATAATTTATAAGCTCCTCGAATAAGTTTAGCAGAACCCGGCTCTGAAAGCCCTAAATCTTCTAAAAACATTTGACGCTCCTCATAGGTTTCTAATTCAGTAATATCAGCTTCTGTACCAACTGCCAAAACAACTACTTCAGCATCTTCTTGCGCCACTGCGACTTTCACTCTTTCTACATAATCATTACCCGAAACGGCAGAGTTTTCATCTACATTGCATACATACATTACAGGCTTACCAGTTATAAACTGCAATGGAATTACGAATTCTTCTCTATCCTCATCAGAAATTTCAATAGCCCGCACAGAAACCCCAGCTTCTAATCCGGTTTTAACAGCCGCTAAAATAGTTTCTTCCTTTTGCGCTTCTTTGTTACCAGTTCTCGCGGCACGCTTTACCTTTTCTAGCTTTTTATCTACAGTCTCTAAATCTTTTAACTGCAATTCCATATCAATAGTCTCTTTATCACGAATAGGGTCTACAGACGCATCAACATGAACAATGTTATCGTCATCAAAGCAACGCAAAACATGAAGTATAGCATCGGTTTCACGAATATTTCCTAGAAATTGATTTCCTAATCCTTCTCCTTTACTTGCCCCTTTGACCAAGCCAGCAATATCAACGATTTCAACAGTTGCAGGAAGAACGCGTTCCGGATTTACCAATTCTTCCAATTTCTGTAATCTAGAGTCAGGTACGTTTACCACACCGATATTGGGTTCAATTGTACAAAAAGGAAAGTTTGCACTCTGTGCTTTTGCATTAGACAAACAATTAAAAAGGGTCGATTTTCCAACATTGGGTAAACCTACGATACCTGCTTTCATTTTTCTAGTCGTTAGAGCCTAAACCGAATAGGCTAGACTTTTTATTCGCCGGCAAAGATAACTTTTAGTTCTGGAAAAAAAGTTTAAAATAGCGCTAAGCTGCTTGTGAATTTTAAGCACCCATGGCTAGCTATACTTCTCGGCTAATGCCGTAAGCGCTTGCATGGCCTTTGTGGTATCTTTTTTAGCTACAAAAATGTGATCATGATAGTAAGCTGCTATGACATTACAGCTAATATCATATTTGGCGAGTTCTTCTGCAAACGCGGCCGTCAAGCCTACTGCATCTAGCGAGGAATGAATGGTAAGTGTAATCCAAGAAGCAACATAATCATAACTAAGCTGCAAATCATCTGCTTTGTTTTTTTCTATCACAATGGTAACGCCTTCCTTTTCTTTAAACTCACATATGGTGTCTTCCCTACTAATAGTTTCTAAGTTTTGTACTGTAGAGAAAACATATTCGCCCTCAATGAGCTTAGGAGTCATTCCCTTTAATAATTCATGTAGATTTTTTTCACCTGTCATGGTAGCGCATTTCATTATTTAAAACAACTTAATTCCAATGCCAACAAATGGCGTGCCTATAAACTTACCATATTTATGTTTCATCTAAAGACTGTGATTCGTGCCAAAAGAAAGGATTTTAAAAAAACGGTCTCTGTTTCGAATCATATTTGTGCTATTTACAATGCATGCATATGATTTATGTCTAATGATTTAACCAAAAACACATTGTATTTTTACAAATACCTTATTTATAATGAAAAATCAATAATTTTTAACATAATTTTAATAAATTATAAATACATTGCAAAGCTCCCTCAAACTATTTTATGAACGATTCTTCGGAAAAATCCATATGGCACTTATTTGTAGAAGGCGACGTAAACGCTTTTTCTACTCTTTTTAAGACCTACTATTCTCAGCTTCATAGTTACGGATTAAAGATTTCAAGTAATCCAGCACTCACTGAAGATTGTCTTCAAACTTTTTTTGTTTACTTATATGATAATCGAAAGAACTTAGGAACGATCACTCACATTAAATCGTATCTCTTTGTCTCTTTTCGAAGAGCGCTTCTCAAATACTTAAAAAAGGAACGCAAGATAACGTCATATGATGAAGTTTTTGAGAATTCTACTGTTTTTGAGTTTTCTCCTGAAGAGCTTATGGTGGAGCAAGAGTTTACAAAAGTGAGAGTGCGCACCCTAACGCAATTGTTAAATAATTTATCGGCTAGAGAACGTGAGTCAATCTACCTAAAATACTATAGCGGCCTATCTACGAATGAAATCGCTGACGTAATGAGCATATCATACCAGAGTGTTCTCAACACCTTACAAAAGGCGTTTACCAAATTAAGAACGCATATTGAATCTCAAGAAATAAAGCGGGCACTTAAAATAATTTAAAATTTCTTCAAAAAAATAGGGTATAACTTCAAAGTAGAGGTCTCTTTACCTATAAGCACAACAATATGAATGAAAGTAATCAGTCTCTTTTAGAGACTTTTTTGAACGATACCTCCTTTGAAAGCTGGGCTAATCAGAGTAACCAAAATGATATGGAATTTTGGGACTTGTGGATTCAAAACAACCCTAGTAAGTTGGAAGCCGTTTATACTGCTAAATCTATTATTACTGGTATAGCTTTCAATAAAACGGTACTTACTGAGGGAAAAATCACCATGGAATTGGATGCAGTACTCAAGCAATTATCATCCAAGGGAAAGAAAAAAGTAATTCCATTAAAAAGAACGCTCACACCACGAATTCAAAAATACGCAGCCATTGCAGCTGTTGGTATTCTTTTTATCCTTCTAGGAAACACCTTTCTAAGCGCTACTTCAGAGGTGTCACATAAAACAGGGTTTGGTGAAATCATGGAGTTAAAATTACCAGATGGTACTTCGGTTGTACTAAATGGCAACTCTGAAATCACCTATGATAAAGATAATTCACGAAATATAGAACTTAATGGAGAAGCGTATTTTAAAGTTAAGTCCATTCCATCTACAAATGCGAAATTCTGGGTGAATACAAAAGACCTTAAGGTTGAAGTATATGGAACTCAATTTCATGTAAATACGCGAGAAGAGAAAACTGATGTTTTACTAGATGAAGGTTCTATTCATCTCGTTTTGCATAATGGCATCACTAAAAAGATGGTACCAGGTGAATTAGTTTCTTTCTCGAAAGATAATAATAAAGTGACTCACCAAAAAGTAACTACTGAAACCCCTTACTCGCTATGGAGAGAAGGTACGTATGTGTTTAATAACATCACCTTACAAGAAGTAATGAACAACCTAGAGCATGCCTATGGTATGGAAGTGGAATTCATTGACGAAGAACTTAAACAACAATTATTAACTGGGGGTATACCCAATCAAAACCTTAAAATTTGCTTGTCAGCAATTGAAAAATCGACAGGAACCCGAATTGTCATAAAAGACAATAGACTTATTTTATTTAAAACTCAATAAACTAAAAATGAACATTATGAATGGAAAAAAAATGATGAACATGCTGTTTGTGGCATTCCTATTTTTAGGATTGACTGCCAATGCAGCAGAAAAGAAAGATGCTATTGCGGCCGACAAGACCGTTGCCTTAGCTGATTTTCTAAATGACATTAGTGAAGCACATGAAGTGTTTTTCACTTACAACCCTAAAGCAATTTCAGGTGCGAACTTAAACCCTGAAGAATACCGTTACAGCACTTTAGGTAAAATCATTACGAAGTTAAAAGTCAAAACTAAATTTGATTTTGAATATTTAGGAAACAAGTACTATGTTGTTCACCCTAAAGAGGTAAAAAGAGCAACTGTTGCAAAAGTGAGCGCCATGACTGGACTTGGTTTTACTACGGTTACTGATTTATCAATTCTTCAAAATTCAGTTACTGGTAAAGTAACTGATCAAGACGGAATTGCTTTAGCAGGTGTTAATATTGTTGAAAAAGGTACTTCGAATGGTACGAGTACCGATTTTGATGGTAATTATACCATCACAACTGGTTCTGATGCAACCCTTGTCTTTAGCTATATCGGCTTTGGTTCAGCTGAAGAAAAAGTTGGGAGCCGTTCTACTGTCGATGTACAACTTTCTGAAGGTGTTCAACTAGACGAATTTATTGTAACAGGTTCTAGAACAGCACCTCGTAGTAGTACTGATACGCCGTTACCAGTTGACGTAGTTGGAGTAAAAGAATTGACTTCTACGGGTCAAATGACTTTTGACAAAGCATTACAATTTAAAATTCCTTCATTCAACACAGTTCAAACTCCTGTAAATGACGCGACTTCTTTATTAGATCCGTACGAAATTCGTAACATGGGGCCCAGTAGAACTTTAGTTCTTATTAATGGTAAACGTAAAAACGTAAGTGCTTTATTATACACACAAGATTCTCCAGGGCGTGGTGAAACAGGTACAGATATTTCTGCTATACCTATAGATGCTATAAAAAGTGTAGAAGTTTTAAGAGATGGAGCTTCCGCTCAGTATGGTTCTGATGCGATTGCTGGTGTAATCAACATTATTTTAAAGAATGACCGTGAAAGTAGCTCCGCAACTTTAAGAACAGGAATCACTTCAGAAGGTGATGGTGAAATGTTTGGATTAAGTGTCAATAATGGATCTTCTATTGGTGACGATAAGGGATTTATTAACTATACAATAGATTTCTCTAAAGTAGGTTTAGCAAACAGACCAGGTGTCGTGAGTGCAGAAGGAGAAGCCGATTCTGGTACTGGATTTGGTGCACCTTTAGCTGATGTTCAAGAATTTTTATCAAGAAGACCGGATGCAGGTAACATAAACGGCTCGCCTGAAACTGTAGCTTCTAAATTTTCTATCAATGGTGGATATGATTTATCTGATAATGCTCAGTTATATTTTAACGCAGCATATGTATTTAAGAAAGTAAATAGTTTTGCTAATTACAGAACACCCTATTGGAAAGTAGCAACAGGAGATTTATCTTATTTAACAGATTTATTTCCTTCTGATGAAGCTGGAGGGTTTGATGGTTATGTGCCAACTTTTGAAGGTGTGTTAAATGATTATAATGCAACAGTAGGTATTAAGAAAACTGTGAATGATTGGAATGTTGATGCTAGCGCAACTATTGGTGGAAATGAACAAACTTATAAAGTAAACAATTCTCACAATTCAGGCCCAAGTTATTCAGCGCTTAGTCCAACAAGTTTTGATCCAGGAGGAACAGCTTTTAGACATTTAGTTGGTAATTTAGATGTATCTAAACTTCTTTCTGATAAAGTTAGTATAGGTATGGGTGCAGAGTTTAGAAATGAAAATTTCGAAGTAATCTCTGGTCAACTTTCTTCTTATGATGAAGGTGGTTCCGATTCATTTGCAGGTAATGCACTTGCAAATTCTGGAATATTTAATAGATATAATTTAGGTGGTTATTTTAGTTTAGATTACGACGTATCTGATGCTTTCTTATTGAGTGGTACAGTAAGAACAGAAAACTATTCGGATTTTGGCAATACTTTTGTTTACAAATTTAGTTCTCGTTACAAATTTTCTGATAAGTTAACCATAAGAGGTTCTGTTTCCTCAGGATTCAGAGCGCCTAGTTTACATCAAATTTTCACAGAGAAATCTCAATTTTCTTTTGCGGATGGCGGTGGAATTGAAGTTGTTGGTTTAGTGAACAATGTTTCGCCTAAGGCAAGAGAATTAGGAATTCCAGAACTGACACCAGAAAAATCAACAAATATAACCTTTGGTTTAGGGGGTAAGCTCTCAGATAAAATAAGCTTTACTGTTGATTACTACAAAATTGATGTTGAAGATAGAGTTGTATATACAAATCAAATCGCTGGTAACCAATTTTTTATAAATGGCTTTGATACAACTACATCAGGTATTGATTTTGTTTCAAGTATCAAAAACATCGAAATAGGAGCTGGTAAACTAGATTTAAACCTTTCTGGTAATTACACCATTGAAAATAAAGCAACAGAAGATATACCAACAATTACCGTAGATGGAACTGAATTTGATGTTCTTGACAGGTCAAATTTAGCGTTAATGTTTACCTCTAGACCACAAACAAAGTGGATTTTAGGAGCGAATTATGAAGTTAACAAATTCGGTTTTGCTTTAAATAATACACTCTTTGGTAAAACTACTTTTAGACAAAAGTTTATGAGTGAAGGCTTAAGAACTGAGTTTGCGTCTAAAATAATTACCGATTTAGCTGTTAACTTTAACGCAACAGAGAATTTAACTATTGCTTTGAATATCAATAACTTGTTGAATATTTTACCTGAATGGACGTTTAAGGCTGATAATGCAGCTGGCCAAGCAATAATTGATGATACAACTATCACTTCTTCAGGATTAACACAGCTCGAAAATGAATTTAATGCGATAACTTTCAACGGAAGATATTCGCAAATGACTTATGATGGTTCACACTTTAGCCAATTAGGTACCATGTTCAATCTTTCATTGAATTACAAGTTCTAAGTTTGAGTTAGTTTATTTTTTTATTGAAAGCCGCCCAGAAATGGGCGGCTTTTTTTATACTTTAGATTTATGTCTAAAAAAATTACTTTACAAGGAATACTCTTTGATGAAAAATCATCTTATTTGAGAGGCCCTGCCCTTGCCCCTCCTCTTATTCGAAAAGCCTATCATAGTGAATCTGCAAACTATTTTGCAGAAAATGGCATGGAGATTCTACCCGAGTTGTGGAATGATAAGGGCGATTTTGAAATAAAAGACTATTTTGACATTGAAAAAATTACTTCCAAAAATTTACAATCTGGACACCCGCTGATTACTTTAGGAGGCGATCATTCCATCACCTATCAACTGCTTCAAGCACATTATAAAAAATATGGCGCGGTAACTATTCTACACATCGATGCCCATGCAGATTTATACGATAATTTTGAGGGTGACAAATATTCACATGCTTGTCCGTTTGCTCGCATTATGGAAAACAAGCTAGCAAATCGCTTGGTTCAAATCGGTATACGAACACTTTCAAAACACCAAGCAGAACAAGCTGATAAATTCGGTGTAGAAATCATTCAAATGAAAGATTTTGATAGCCACCAGCTTCCTGTATTCAAAAACCCAATCTATTTATCCTTAGATATCGACGGCCTCGACCCTGCATTTGCTCCTGGAGTTTCGCACCATGAACCCGGAGGATTAACGACAAGAGAAGTTCTGAAAATTATTCAAAGTATTAATGTGCCTATCATTGGTGCAGATATTGTAGAGTATAATCCGACCAGAGATCAGAATGAGATGACGGCTATGGTGAGTGCTAAACTATTGAAAGAGATCGCTGCGAAGATGTTGGCGCATTAGTGGCTATCCGAATTGCGATCAAAGATCACTGAATAACCTAATTTGACTCTAATAATTTATTTGCAATAAAAACCTTTTGCGTACATACCAATAACCAAATACAAATGAGTTCTTTTAAATCTGTTCTGTTGACTAGCATATTCTTTATCGGGGCAACTATTTTTGCGCAAATTCCCCAGCCAAATTTTGAAGTCCGACCAACGGCAGAATTCATTAGTAAAAAGAGAGAGGTTCTAAAAAAAATGCTGTTTTCTGATGATTCAGGGCATTATGTTTTGTTTGCCGCTGGAAAAAATGGTCTCGGTAATAAATCTATTCGTAAACTCTCTAATGAATTGCAACCCCTTGATTATAGAGTAAATCTAAGTTTTCGCAAAAAAGTATATGAACCTAGCACTATTGAAGTAATTGTTTTAGAAAATAAAATCTTTCACATATGGACAGCCAAAACAAGAGAAGGAATAGGTTATTTTTCGCAAGAAATAGATGTTAAATCTGAAAAAACAATAGCTCAAAAATTAATTGCACGAGTCAATTTTAATGAGTCTCTATATGGGTATACCCAGGCTAATATTTTGGTTGATAAAGATTCAAAAAGAGTCTATCTAAACATTCAACTTGTAAACAAACTAAAAAACAACACGAAAATAAGATCACATATTTATGATGAAAACATAAACGAAATACGGACAGATAATTATGAGATACCATATTCTAACACTCAATTTAAGGTTTCATATGTTAGGCCCTACGGTGCTGATAAACTAATCCTTATTGGAAAAAACTTTCATTCTGAAAATTGGGCTAAAAGCACAAAGAGAAAAGAATATGATCATTTAATATATAGTTTAGCTGATAATAAGGCGGTACTCTTAAAAACTATTCCAACTAATGATCAGCATTTGAATACTCTTTTATCAAAAATTGTAAAGAATAATTTAATCATAATGGGAATGGTAGGTAATCAAAATACCTCCAAACCCAGTTCTCTGTATTTCCTAAATTATAATTTAGAAAATTCCACAGTTGAGCAAGAACATCAACGCCGAATACCTGATAATTTTTATGATTACCCTGAAGAACGTGAAGAAAAACTTAGTTCAGTTCAATTTACTATTGGATATAAACAACGAACCGCTGATAGCAACTATTTTGTGAAGAATTTAATCTCCAATGATGAAAATGATTTGATTTTAACTGCAGAACAAAATTTTGCCATAGAACATAACTCTTCAACTGGTTTTGGCCCTAATGGAACTATGGGCATGGGTGTTGGTTTGGGAGGTAAAACCCATTACTCTGGGGACATCGTAGTTTTTAAAATGACCTTTTCTGGAGAGTTACTCTGGACTAAAAAGATTATTAAGCAGCAAGAATGGGGTGGCACCACTGATTATTTATCGTTTTTCCAAACATATAAAAACAATAAACTATTTCTGTTTTATAACGGTAATTATCTAAATATAGAAAGTGGCGGTAATTTCTTAGGTAAAAAGGATTCGGCTCTAATGTGTACCATTGTTCAAAGTGATGGCAGTTATCAAAGAAATATTATTGCCCATTATACAGAAGAATATCCAAATGTGTCTATACCATCATATAGTAATTATACTGATACCAATGGAGTTTTCATCTATAGTAGAGCACCAGGAAATATTAAAAGGCAAAAATTCACCAATATAACTTTGAACTAAACCCTTTTTGTTTACATTGGTAAGTACCAAAACATTAAGAGAGGTAGCTGCAATTTTTAGTAGTAGTAGTAGTAGTAGTAGTTAATTCCTAATTGAAATGAGTAACCTTTATGGGGCTGAACTAGCAAAAGTCTTTGATACCATGTATCAAGGTTTCATTGACTACAATGAAGAATTCCAATTCTATGCTGCGAAGGCTCAAGCATTTAATGCTCAAAGTATTCTTGAAATTGGATGCGGCTCAGGAAATCTAGCCAAATACTTTATAAATAATTTTAAATCTTATGCTGGTTTAGATTTAAGTGATCATATGCTGCAATTGGCTATTGATAAGAATCCAACTGGGTATTTCACCAAAGCCGACATGTGTTCTTTTGTAACGGAAAGCAACTATGAAATGGCTGTCATTACGGGTAGAACATCAAGTTACTTGCTGTCAAATAAAGACATATCTAATACTTTTAATTCTATTTCAAATGCACTAACGAGTAAAGGACATCTTGTATTCGATTGTATAGATGCAGAAAAATTTGTACCCTATGTAGATAAAAACCCCAAAGTTGTACATAATTCTACCGTTGGCATCGAAAAATTCCGTAGAGATACGAATTGGCACATTAAAGATTACCAAGAGAATCTAATCTATTGGAAAGCAAAATATTATAAACTGAAAGGATCAACTGAAATCCTTCTTGGTAAGGACAATGTGGTATTCAAAGCCTTTAACCGTAAAGAAATTATTGAATTGTTACAAAAAGAACGCTATGAGATATTGAGTGTTGAAGACCGGCCATCTTATGCTTTCGATACTTTCGTAGTTCATGCAAAAAAAGTCAACTAATTAACCCTCAGGATGCATAAAAGATTGTTTTCCTAAAAGAACATCTTCAGTTTCTACACGATCATCATCAGGCACACAACAGTCTACAGGACAAACCGCTGCACATTGAGGTTCTTCATGAAAGCCCATACATTCTGTACATTTATCTGGAGAAATGTAATAGATTTCATCACTTATGGGTTCCTGTACTTCATCTGCATTTACAGCTTTTCCATCAGGTAACACAACAGCACCTTTTAAAGAGGTGCCATCACTATAACGCCATTCATCAGCTCCTTCGTAAATGGCAGTGTTCGGACACTCAGGCTCACAAGCCCCGCAATTGATACATTCATCTGTTATTATAATTGCCATAATTTTCCTTTTCTTTACGCCGAACCTAATTCAGTATCTGCCCCTAATATTTCGTCATTCCCCGACAGAGCTAAATTGGTTCAGTATCACTATTTTTGCGCAAAGGTAAACCCTAATACATTTTTTTACAAATAAATGAACGAACAACGAAAAATATACACGGCTTTCGTTAAACTTGGTAACTTTCTCGGTGATTTCTGTAATGCGGCAGACCCAGAAAATGAATGGCATACTTCTTTTAATGAAGTTATTTCGATGGCAAAGCATCATAACGGCTGGTTTACCGAAGAGAATATTCATTTTGCGTTAAAGGGATGGAGTGAACTCTTAACTGAGCAAAAACTATCCGCATGGCTTTCTAATTATAATTTGGAAGAAAACAAAACCAAAACGGTTGCCCTAGTTATGGCAGGTAATATCCCTTTAGTTGGGTTTCACGACTTTCTATCTGTTTTGATTACTGGAAATAAGTTCTTGGGCAAATTAGCTAGTACTGATAAAGCCCTCCTTCCACTACTCGCCAACTATCTCATTCAGATAGAGCCTTCTTTAAAAGATAAAATTATTTTTACGGAAGAAAGACTTGAAAATTTTGATGCTGTAATCGCAACCGGTAGCAACAATACGGCCCGATACTTTGAACATTACTTTTCAAAAGGCCCAAATATTATCCGGCGAAATAGAAATTCTGTAGCAGTACTCACAGGGAATGAAACCTCGGAGGACTTAACTGCCTTGGGTGAAGATATTTTTAGGTATTACGGACTAGGGTGTAGAAGTGTATCTAAGTTATTTGTTCCTGAAGGCTATGATTTTGATTCGTTTTTCAAAGCTCTTTATGTCTATAACCCGCTGATTCAACAAGCAAAGTATGCCAATAATTATGATTACAACAAGGCAGTGTATTTGATGAGTGAATTCAAAATTTTAGAGAACGGTTTCCTTATGCTAAAGGAAGATGAGAGTTATGCCTCTCCTATTGCTTCTGTCTTTTATGAGACCTATAGCGCATCCGAAGAATTGAAAGAAAAGCTGAAAACAGACGCGAGCAACATACAGTGTATTGTTTCGAAAGGTTTCGTGAAAAATGAAATCCCTTTTGGAAAAACACAAACACCAGAATTGACCGATTACGCAGATGGAGTCGATACTGTTCAATTCCTGTTGAAAACATAACAGAATTAGTGCGGTTTATATACCAGCGATGTATCATAAATTCATGACCTTTACCACCTTAATTTAAAATAGTTACCGAACCTAATTTTGTACAGTATGAAGAAACATAATTTTAGTGCAGGACCCTGTATTTTACCTCAAGAAGTATTATTGAAAGCATCTGAATCTGTTATGGATTTTAATGGTTCGGGATTATCACTTATTGAAATTTCCCACCGCAGCAAAGATTTTGTAGAGGTCATGGAAACTACCCGCTCTTTAGCGTTAGAGCTCTTAGGCTTAGAAGGGAAAGGCTATACAGCTTTATTCTTACACGGCGGTGCCAGCATGGAATTTTTGATGGTAGCTTATAATTTATTAGAGACCAAAGCAGGATACCTAAATACAGGTACTTGGAGTGATAAAGCTATAAAAGAAGCGAAACTTTTTGGTGAGGTAATTGAAGTTGGCTCTTCTAAAGATGAAAACTTTAAATACATTCCTAAAGGCTATAATGTGCCTTCAGGCCTAGATTATTTACATCTAACATCAAACAATACGATTTTTGGAACGCAGGTGAAAAAATTTCCAACTACAGATTCACCTTTAGTTTGTGATATGAGTTCTGATATTTTCTCAAGACAATTGGACTTCTCAACGTTTGATTTGATTTATGCAGGAGCTCAGAAAAATATGGGTCCAGCTGGCACAACGTTAGTTGTTGTAAAAGAAGAGATTTTAGGGAAAGTTTCACGTCAAATTCCATCTATGATGGACTATAAGGCACATATATCTAAAGACTCTATGTTTAACACGCCGGCAGTTTTCCCTGTATACGTTTCTATGTTAACGATGCAATGGTTGAAAGATATGGGAGGAATACCAGCAATTGAAGAAATCAATAAAAAGAAATCAAGATTATTATATTCTGAAATTGATTTGAGTCCGGTTTTTGATGGCTATGCCAACAAAGCAGATCGTTCTCACATGAACGCTACATTCAACCTAACAGATGACAAATTGAAAGAAACTTTCGATAGCATGTTGAAAGAGGCTGGTATAAATGGGCTCAATGGTCACCGTTCAGTTGGTGGTTACCGCGCATCAATGTACAATGCACTTTCTTTGGAGAGTGTTGGTGTCTTAGTAGATATCATGAGTGAAATGGAAAGAAAAGGATAAAGAATTCATTAGTTGTTGAGCCTTGTTCGTTTATAATGAGCAACACATTCAACTGACAATCAGCAAGTAATAAGCATATGAAAATTCTAGCAAACGACGGTGTATCGCAATCAGGTATTGATGCTTTGAAAACCGCAGGCTTTGAAGTTTTAACAACAACTGTGGCACAAGAGCAATTGGTAAATTTCATTAATACTAATGAGATCACCGGGCTTCTAGTGCGCAGTGCGACCAAAGTACGCAAAGATATTATTGATAATTGCCCAAGTCTTAAACTCATAGGCCGAGGTGGTGTTGGCATGGATAATATAGATGTGGACTACGCAAAAGAAAAAGGGTTACATGTTATTAATACCCCGGCTGCTTCCTCAGAATCAGTAGCGGAATTGGTATTTGCACATTTATTCGGCGGTGTACGATTTTTATACGATGCTAATCGAAATATGCCTCTCGATGGCGATAGCAAGTTTAAAGACATGAAAAAGGCCTACGCCGGCGGAACTGAATTACGAGGTAAAACCCTAGGTATAATTGGCTTTGGAAGAATAGGTCTCGCAACCGCTAAAATAGCTTTGGGCGTAGGTATGAAGGTTATGTATTCTGATCGAAACATAGATTCTGCATCAGTTAGCGTTTCGTTTTTTGATGGCCAGTCTGTTTCATTTAATTTGAAAAATAGTTCAAAAGAAGTGCTCTTAAAGGAGGCTGATTTTGTAAGCGTTCATGTGCCTGCTCAAAAAAACTATGTCATCGGCAAATCAGAATTTGCCTTAATGAAAGATGGTGCAGCAATCATAAATGCTGCAAGGGGTGGTGTAATTGATGAAGTTGCTTTAATTGATGCGCTTGAAAGTAAAAAACTCGCTTTTGCAGGCTTAGATGTCTTTGAATCTGAGCCAAAGCCTGAAATTAAAATATTGATGCATCCAAGTATTTCTTTAACACCACATATAGGTGCAGCTACTGGAGAGGCCCAAAATAGAATTGGCATGGAACTTGCAAGTCAAATAATTGTGTTGTTGAAATAATTTCAGCTAGTACAATAAAAGATATACTCTCTTTTTGTACTTTTCACATTCATTAATAAAACACTAACTAAATGTCAGGATTATTAGATTTACTAAGTAGCCCAATGGGTAAACAATTAATAAGCGGTGTCGCTGGTCAAACCGGTCAGTCTACCGATCAAACAGGTAGCGTATTAAGTATGGCTTTACCCCTTTTAATGGGTGCCATGAAAAAAAATGCTTCAACACCAGAAGGAGCGGAAGGTTTAATGAATGCACTTTCAAGTAAACATGATGGTGGAATTTTAGACAATCTTAGTGGACTTTTCGGAGGAGGGGTTGACGAATCTGTAATGAATGATGGTGCAGGAATTCTTGGTCATATTCTTGGTGGTAAGCAACCACAGGTTGAAAACGCGCTAAGTTCAAAGTCAGGTATGGATGCCGGTACCATTGGAACTATTCTTAAAGTTGCTGCTCCATTATTGATGGGGTATTTAGGGAAACAAAAACAACAAAATAACGTCAGTGATGCCAACGGTTTAGGAGGCCTTTTAGGCGGTATGCTTGGAGGAAATGACGGAGGTCAAAAACAACAATCACTAATTGAGTCTTTCTTAGATTCAGATGGTGACGGTAGCATTCTTGATGATGTTGCTGCGATGGCACTTGGTGGAAAATCAGGTGGAATTGGTGGACTTCTAGGAGGTCTTTTCGGTAAATAATAGTTTACAGTACTATTTTTTAAAACCGCCCGCCAATTAGCGAGCGGTTTTTTTGTATCTTAATATGATGAAAGAGATGCGATTGACCCTATCCTTATGGAGTATTCTTTTAATTGCAGTTAGTTGTGGTAGCACAAATAAAACTGTCAATATACCTGCTATCTCAGATGCTGAAAAAGAAAGCTTTAAACAAATTGAAGGCGATACCATACGAATTGCAAATGATGAAACTGAATACGAAATCACGATCATAGAGCCAGGTTTTAACACCTGGTTGAAAAGTATTGCTAGACCTGAAGGATATTACTCCCAATCATTTTTAGAAACACGAAACCGAATAATGGTTCTCAATTGGAATCAAAGAGTATTAGAGCCACAACGCTTTAATTCTAATTTATATGAAATGCAAATTGACTATCAACAGCATATAGATTATGGTTACGAAGTAAACTACAAACTCTACAATTACTTTATCTATTTCCAACGCAAATACCGCCAACGATTAGGGCCTTTTATAGCTAGAATATAAAGTACATCGTATATTTGTCAAGTAAAAATTGATTCATGCAGAAGTTTAAAGAGGCCTGGCAAATACAAAAAAATTGGCAGCTCCTATTTCCCCTACTCGGTATTATTGGCATTTTATACAGTGCTTTCAAGCTTGCTAGGCTCTTAACCAAAGACATCAACATCTTTTTAAGCATAAGCGTTGCTTTAGTGCTGTCTTTTATTCTGGTAAAAATCTGTCTTTTCTTTTTCAAAAAACTAGAGAAGAAATGGATTGTTAATTACCGCTGGGAAATGATTCGTATTTTCATTGTATTTGCTATTACGGGTAGTTCAAGCGTATTTGTGGGTCGCCCAATTATCAAGTTATTGGGAATCAATCAAGAGAATTTCAACGTGTTTATCTACTGGCTTTTGTTTGTTCTTATAAGTCTCATCTTCTATCAGATACTCTTAGTTCTTTACGGCTGGCTTTTCGGACAATTTCAATTTTTCTGGAATTTCGAAAAAAAGATGCTGAATCGTTTTGGCCTGGGTTTTTTATTCAAACCAAAGAGTTAGGATTTATTTAACATTTAATTCTATTGCTTTTATTATTTTCGTTGCCTAATGAAAAGAGAATTTTCAACTTTTATAGCTTTTTTGTTGTTCGCTTTGATGTTGTTCAAAGTGTCTTCTTTTCATGTCTATAGTCATCAAGATAGTACTTCAGATGACATAGAAAATTGTAAAGTATGTGAAGTAGCTTTAGAAAATCAAAATACAGAATTTCAGTTTATAGCTCCACAAGCTTTAGCTATTGATTTTATCGCTCCGTATTCCTATATTCAACCTGTAACCTATGAAATGGTTGTTTCTTCCTCTTTTTTATGCGTTAACTTTTTTGGTAGGCCACCGCCAAATGTAGGCTAGTACCCTATTTCAAAAGTTCACGGTCAATTTACTAAAATTGGCCTATCATAGCATAATACCAACATTATGAAATATAGTTTACTACTAGCATTCGTCTGTTTTTTAGGCAATACTAGTTTAGCACAAGAATGCAATTCCATTCTTTTAGGGCAAGTTGTCGATTTTCACGATAACACCCCATTAGACGGTGCGACGATACTTATTACGGGAAAGCAAAACACCTCCTTTACTGATTTCGATGGCAAATTCAAGTTTGAAAACTTATGTAATGGCGTATTAGAACTTGAGATTTTTCATCCTGATTGCAAATCAAAATTTTTCACCATTGATATGCAAGGAGATCTATTTCAGAAAATAAGCCTAGAACATCATTTGGAAGAACTTGATGAAGTTAAGGTTTTAGGAGATGTCAAGAAAAACACTACTTCCAGCCAAGAGGAAAGACTCTCGCAAGAGGACATTGAAAAATTTAGTGGAAGTAGTCTTGGTGATGCCTTAAAAAATATTACTGGTGTTTCTTCTTTAAATACAGGAGCTAATATTGTCAAGCCAGTAATTCAGGGACTGAATGGTAGTCGGGTGCTAATTCTGAACAATAATGTTCGCATGCAGGATATGGAATGGGGTGAAGAACACGCACCAAACATCGATATCAATGCAAATCAAAACATAAGTGTTATCAAAGGGGCAGCGGCCTTGGAATACGGTGGAGATGCCATTGGCGGTGTTATTGTCTTAAACCCATTACCCATAGCCCGAACTGATTCTTTATTTGGAAAAACACAAGTCAATCTATTTTCAAACGGACGTGGCGGAAATATCACTTCAGAAATTGTTAAATCATACGAATCTGGGCTTTATATCAAAGCCCAAGGTTCCTTAAAACGCTTGGGAGATTTAGAAGCTCCGGAGTATATCCTTTCAAATACAGGGATTAGAGAAAATAACCTCTCCCTCAATATCGGAAAACGAGATTTTATTCAAGGTTGGGAGGCATATTACTCGTTTTTTGATTCAGATATTGGAATTTTAAGAGCATCTCATATTGGTAATGTAGATGACTTGATTACCGCTATTAACAGTCCGCAACCACGTATAATAGAAGACTTTACCTATGACATTACTAATCCGAATCAAGAAGTGACCCATCATCTGGGCAAATTAAATTACTACAGAAGGTTTAAAGGTCTTGGTAAGTTAAGTTTACAGTATGATTTTCAACTTAATAGAAGATTCGAATATGATAATCGAATAGGTGAAGATGCTGGTAAACCTTCATTAGATCTGCAATTGACCACACACACTTTTTCACCTACACTTCAAATAGATGCAAAAGAGAATCTACACCTGAAAGTGGGGCTACTTGCTCGCTTTCAAACCAACTTTCCGAACCCAGCAACAGGCGTTCGACGCTTAATACCAGATTACGATAAATCTGATTTTGGAGTTTTTGTTTTAGGAGATTATGAACTTAGTGACAATTTTAAAATTGACGCTGGTTTACGCTATGATTTCAGTAACATTAATGCTGAAAAATACTACCGCATTACTAGGTGGAACGAGCGAAATTACGACGAAGATTTTGGCAACCTTATCACTGATATAGTTGGAACACAATATTTGACTAATCCTGTTTTTGATTTTCATAATGTTTCCGCTATGGCGGGATTTCAATATGAACTGAATGAAAACCAACTACTTCGTTTCAATTACGCCCTTTCTCAGAGAGCTCCCAACCCTGCGGAGTTGTTTAGTGACGGTCTACATCATTCAGCAGCTAGAATTGAATTGGGCGATTTACGGATAAAAAGTGAATCCTCTTCAAAACTATCAGCATCCTATGAACTGGCTAGTAAAACTTGGGGATTGGTAGTTGCTCCATATTTTAATGCGATCGATGGCTTTATACTTTTGGAACCCGTTGATGCAGAACTTACCATACGGGGAGCATTCCCTTTATGGGTTTACCGACAAACGGACGCCCTTCTTTTTGGGATTGATGTTTCATTATATCATAACTGGACATCCCAACTCAAAACAGACCATCAATTCTCGTGGGTTCGTGGAACAGATCAAACTACCAATATACCTATGATCAATATCCCTGCTGCTAACTTGAATAACCGTATTTCATATGTACATCCAACATTTCATGAACTTACGGTTTCATTGGAAAGTCAATATGTTTTTGAACAAAATCGTTTCCCCCCTAATATCACAGTTTTTTCTCCAGAACAACAGCAAGACGTGCTTCTGGAAATCAATACACCACCCGCGGCCTATCATCTTTTGAGCTTAGATATTGGTGCAAAGTTTTCCCTATTCAAACCAGAAGATCTTAGTGTTGGACTTCGCGGTACGAATCTGTTGAACACCAATTATAGAGATTACCTAAATCGTCTTCGCTATTTTGTTGATGATTTAGGCAGAAACTTGAGTATTCGATTAATTTACAAATATTAACCCTTAATTATTCTCAAACATGAAAAAGAACCTATTAAAAACAAAAAAAATAGTATCCAAACTATTATCAACAGCATTACTTATCGGCTTAGTAACAGGCTTTACTTCGTGTTCAGATGATGACGAACCACCTGTTGCCATTGATGAAGAAGAAGTTATTACGACAATAACTATTAGCTTGAGCGCCACAGGGGTTGAAACGGTCGAGTTACAATCACGTGATTTAGATGGTGACGGACCAACTGCACCTGTAATTACGGTTGCAAACCTTGCTGCAAACACCACGTACTCTGGAAGTATAGTGTTACTTAACGAAACCGAAGATCCAGCTGAGGATATCACCTTAGAAGTTAAAGAAGAAGATAATGAGCATCAGTTCTTCTTCACGACAGGCGGCGCTATTACGACTGTGAGTTACGATGATGCAGATGGTGACGGTAACCCCGTTGGTATCGATTTCATCCTAACAACGGGAGATGCTGGTAGCGGAACTTTACAAGTCACTTTGCGTCACGAACCTAAAAAGCCGAATGATGGTACCCTTGCAGATGCTGGTGGAGAAACAGATATCGTACAAAATTTTAGCTTGACAGTTGAGTAATGTTGGTCTAAAGAATTTAGATTGAAATTTTACCAAGGGGCGGAAAGAAGTAATACATTCTTTCCGCCCTTTATAATATTCTTGCTTGTTAACTTGAATTCTTTTAGGGCTTTAGGTTTTTAAATCCGTAAAATAATTGTTTCCAGAAACTATTTGGCATTGCTTCATCTCCGCTAAAACCCAATTCAATTTTTCCACTATCTTCAGGAATGTAATTGGTTTTGAAAATGTAATCCCATAGACTTAGGCTAATTCCGAAGTTGACTCCCCTACTCCGGTCTTCAGGAAGTGCATATGCATGATGATACAAATGCATCACCGGGTTATTTAAAATATACTTGAGCGGGCCCCAAGTAAGTTTAATATTAGCATGATTAAAATGACCAATAGTTATAGCGACAAAATGAACAATATAAGCTTGTTCTGGTTCGAAACCACCTAAAATCATTACTCCGAAAGTTTTTAAAGGCTTGTACAAAATGTTTTCCATCCAATGGTATCGCAGGTGTGCAGCAAATCCCATTTCTTTCACGGAATGATGTACTTTATGAAACTTCCAAAGAAACTCAAATCTATGCAATAAGGTATGCGTAAACCATTGCACAAAATCCAAAACAATAAAGAAAATTAACAATTGTGACCATGCAGGAAAAGTGGCTAAATCAACTATTGCTAAAGATTTGGACGTAATTCCAACATCAGCAAATAAGATCCCTAACAGTTTATATACTCCACTTATAACAATAGCAAAGATGAAGAAGTTGAAAAACATGTAAAAAGCATCCAACCAGAAATCTTTTCTGAATATGGACTGTTCTTTTCGCCAAGGAAAGAGTATTTCAAAACCCCAAACGATGAGTGAAATAAAAATCAATCCCCAGAAATAATTAGTATACCAAGGTACTTCAAAAAGAATGGATTTCCATGTCCAATTTACCGTTCCAAGAAATGAATTTACAAAAGCGTCTAAATATTTTTCCATAGCTTAATAGTAGTCGTGATACTAATTTAATACTTTGGTATCACTATCTTTTTCAATAGGTAAATGTTCAAAATAACTCCATTCTGACCATGAACCATCGTAGTTTCTAACATTTGTATACCCTAATAACTCTGTCAAAACGAATGTAGTATGAGCAGAGCGAACACCTGTATGACAATAGACAATAATAGGGCTGTCTTTTGAATGTACTACCGGGGTATATATTTTTTCTAAATCCGCTACCGACTTAAACTTTAGCATATTCGTTTTATCAATTGCATTCATCCAATCGATATGATGACTTTGAGGAATTCTTCCACTTCTTTTTGCTCCTTTTTTCAAAAACTCTCCACTATATTCTTCCTTAGTTCTTGTGTCTAATAGTACTACTCCTTCCGCATCGCTAAGTAGTTTTGAAACGTCTTCCATACCGATATAAAGCTCGTTGTTCCTAGCTTCTAATAGTTTGAAATCGGAGGGAGTTATTTCTGGCACTTCAATACTAATTTGCCCTCCCGTTTCCTTCCATGCCTGCCAACCGCCATTTACCAATTTGGTCCGATTAAAGTTATGGGTTTTTAGAACCCACCACAAGCGAGTGGCATCGCATAAACCCATATCATCATAGACGATGACTATATCATTTTCATCAATACCTAGCTGTTGTAAGAGTTTCTCAATGGTTGCACTATCAGCCGACATTCCTTTATAAGGATAAGTTTTATCTTCAATATCTGAACGCCAAATATTTATAGCATTGGGTATATGCCCTTTTAAGTATTCTTCCTCTTTACGAAAATCGATAATTTTTATACTTTCATTTTTAGAAATAGTCATTAAACCCTCAGCTTCAATAAGGTGTGTACTACTGAAGTATGTGTTGGCTAGCAAAGGTTTAGTGGCTGCTTGTTCTTTTGAACGATTACAAGAAAACAGTAGGCAGATTACAAGTAAGAGTACCTTAGTTTTATAAATCATACCATTCTATATCGGTTAAGGCACCTCGCCTACCCTTTTTTATGACTGGGTAGTTTTTTACCAGATAAGCTACTATGATTTCTTCATTACCACCTAAATCCCATAGGTTTTGCGTTTCTTGCATCCAGCGAATAGTCGCTATCCAATTTTCTTTAGACATTCTATTCTGAAGCACCAGTTCTGACGAATGACAATTGGTACAGTTGTTTACCGTTTCCATCAACCCATCAGCTTCTACGAAACCAGTACGGACATGCACTCCATCCTCAATTTTATCAGAATCATCTTCAGGAATAGGAACATATTCTGTTTCACTAGCGGTGATATCGCTTGTAAACAGTTGCGGATTATTCATGTAAGCAATTAAACCTACTCCTATTAGCGCAAAGGCAACCACAAAAGCAAACAAGCCTCTGTATAGCGCCTGTATTTGTTTGAATAAATTTTTGTTATCATCCATAGCTTAAACGACTTTTATAGCTATTCTGTGAGAAGCATTATTCAAATATCCTTTCGGATTCCATCCTGGTAATAGCATCGGTTGGGCGGTGTTTTGTGAGTCAGTGGCTCTCGCCCAAACTTCGTAATATCCTTTTTCAGGAAATGAAATACTTGCAGAAAAATGCTGCCATGCTAATCGATTTGAAGGTTTCTCTAGAGGGCATATTCTCCAAGTAGCGCCAAAATCTATGGAATATTCCATTTTAGAAACCTCCAATTCTCCGGCCCAAGCGTGACCTCTAATATTTAATTTTTTTCCAGAGGTAATTTTCGCACCCGTTTTTGGGTAGGTAATTAACGATTTTACAGGCATCGATTCAATGATGCACATATCTTCATCTTTCACTTTCTCACCTGGTCCAACAGGATTGCAAGGAACTCGATAAGCAGTACCCATCATTTTTGTACCATCATGTACTTTATTGCGAATACTTATACGGTTAATCCATTTTCCTGAAACAGAGGCAGGCCAGCCACCAGCTACCAAGCGCAAGGGATACCCATTGGCAAGCGGAATATCATCACCATTCATTTCAAAAGCTAAAAGCGTCTCGTCTTGCAGCGCTTTTGCCATTGGCGCACCACGAGAAATAGGTTCTTTATTAGGGTCTCTACTCAAATGAGAATCAACTGCATGATAGCCAATATAAACCGCAGTATTTTGAATGCCCGCATCTTCTAAAACATCGCGTAATCGAACCCCTGTCCAAGTAGCGCAAGAAACGGCCCCAATGGTCCATTGATTTCCTTTCGCAGGTGGGTCAAACTCACTTCTACCATTGCCACCACACTCAAGTGTTAGCTGATAACTATAGTGTTTGAATTTTGATTTTAATTCCGCTAAAGAATAGGTTTTTTTTGTTTCTACAGATTCACCATCAATAGTCAAAGACCAATTAGCAACATCTATATTTTCAGGTATTAGGCCGTTGTTACGAATAAACATAAATTTTGAAGGCGTTATTTTATCGTCTAACAAATGTGCCTGCGCCTCCATATTCCATGGCTTACTATTTAAAACCACCATTTCGCGATCCTTACCAAACATTTTAAACGGATCAGGTTCTTGAAATGCCAAAGGTGTATACCCATCAGGCATGGTAGCTCCCAAAACAATCTCTGCCCCAAGTAATGTACTCATTGATGCCAAAGCAGTTTTCTCAATAAAAAAGCGTCTTTTCATAGTTTAAAATTACCGATTGGTTCGACTAAAATTACAAGCAAATATTGATAAAGTCAGTAACTAATGTTACCATACTTGAAAAATACAATTTTTACCTTTATGGTAATGAAGTCAAACCTGTTTAAACTGTTTTGGCAGGTACAATTATTCATAATTGTAACACGGGTGCTGACGATCGAATATCTAAACCAATGATATGAAGAAAAACATGGGCGGTATAGACCGCATTATACGTTTTATGGCCGTTGCTATCCTAGCCTTCTTATTGTACACGAATAACATTCAAGGTATGCTAGCTTTTGTACTAATTTCTTTTGCGGGTATATTCTTAGCAACAAGTTTTATTAGCTTTTGCCCATTGTATTCCTTGTTAGGATTGAATAGCTGTAAATTAAAGAACAAGGATTAGTCTAGAGCGACACTCTTTTACTTCTTCTCTCCCTTAAATACGTGTGTATAAATCCACATAATAGTGAACATCGGAATAATATCTAAACCGGGAACGATTTCTTCTACAAAGGTAACTGCAGCTGCTACTTGACCTTTTCTCCCCTTATACATTCTTGTCATTAACCAGGCGGCAATAGGTGCCCAGATTATATCTGAAAAATCACCTATAAACGGAACAACAAAAGAGAGCATTCCGATAGCATCGTAGAGCAGACTTAAGAAAAGGTTTTTAAATTTGGAGTCTTTGATTTTTGACATAGTGAGAAATATAAGTATTCCTTTGAAAGCAATCAATTCTAATGCCAAAAACTTACGCGCCTAAAACTTGGCCTGAGTGCAGTTAAAAATTAGCAGCTTTTGAACCTCACTCAGGTTAACTATTTTTTTAAGACAAATCAGAACTGATCAACTTCAAAAATTCGTTCCGCGTTTCAATTTTCTCGAATTGCCCTCTAAAACCTGAGGTAGTTGTTACCGAGTTTTGTTTCTGAACACCACGCATCATCATACACATGTGTGAAGCCTCTATGACCACGGCAACACCTTTTGGTTTGAGCGTATCATTAATACATTCTAAAATATCATGTGTCAAGCGCTCTTGAACTTGCAAACGGCGAGCAAAAACATCAACGATGCGAGGAATTTTACTTAAACCAACAATATGTCCGTTTGGTATATACGCAATATGTGCTTTTCCGAAAAAAGGCAGCATATGGTGTTCACATAAAGAATACAATTCAATCCCTTTTACGATAACCATATCGTCATAATCCTCCTTAAACATGGCTCCTCTTAAAATCTCGGCGGCATCTTGTTGATAGCCTTGAGTTAAAAATAACATTGCTTTTGCAGCACGTTCAGGAGTCTTCACTAAGCCTTCGCGATTTACATCCTCACCTATTTCACCAATAATTGATGAATAGCGTTCTCTAACTTCGTCAGTAATTTCTAAATTGTATTCCTCTAAATTCTTGTATGGAGACATCTAATATTTTTTGTTTATTCTTTTTCAATAATAGCTAAACAAATCTACGCAAAATTCTGTTGCTAACCAGAAAATATGATTTAATAATGCGACTAAACCTAATTATAAAAATAATACTTTATTAGTCTCTAAAAACTAATAAACTATCATGAAAAATATAAAATCAATAGGCTGCCCTATTTTGCTATGTCCACCCTAATGTTTACTTTCATCCTTGGAAAAATAGACGCATGATAAAAGCCTCAAATATTGAAAAATTTTATGGCCAACTCCAGGTTTTAAAAGGAGTTGATTTACATATAAAAAAAGGAGAAGTAGTTTCTATTGTAGGAGCTTCTGGGGCAGGAAAAACGACCTTGCTCCAAATCTTAGGAACTTTAGATCTCCCCACAAACAAAGCTACCAGCACCTTATTAATTAAGGATATTGAAGTCACAAAACTTTCCGACAAGCAATTGGCTAAATTCAGAAATGAGCACATCGGATTCATTTTTCAATTCCATCAATTACTTCCAGAGTTTACAGCGGTAGAAAATGTTTGTATTCCGGCTTTTATAAAAAAAACTCCACGACGCGAAGCAGAAGTTAGAGCAAAAGAATTACTTGATTTTCTTGGTCTTTCTCACAGGTATCATCACAAGCCTAATGAACTCTCTGGAGGAGAACAACAACGGGTAGCAGTAGCTAGGGCCTTGATAAATAGTCCCGCTATTATTTTTGCCGATGAACCCAGCGGAAACTTAGATTCTGAAAGTGCAGACAACCTACATAAGTTATTTTTTGAGCTACGTGATAAATTCGGACAAACTTTTGTTATCGTAACTCATAATGAACAGCTTGCTAATTTGGCAGATCGAAAATTGGTTATGGTAGACGGGGTAATTCCGAATCAAGACAAGGTGGTAGAAACTATTTAAAATACGTTTTATGCTGCAAGAGATTTGGCAATTCATAAAGAATCCGACATACCAAGAGGATGAAAATAGAGATCCTAAACACCGCCTAACCATCTTACTCCAGTTGCTACTAATCGCGCTAATCATAAGTATTTTGTTAGGGGCAACTATTGGCTTAATTAAAACTACATTTAGTCTAGACTTTGGCGGACATGCTATTGAAAGTGCTTTAGAAAAATTTTCACCTTGGTTTTTGGCTTTTGCTGCTGTAGTACTTGCACCTCTTTTGGAAGAATTTATTTTTAGAGGCCCCATGATTTTCTTCAAAGACAAACCGTATTTTAACTATATTTTTTATGGACTAACCCTCGTTTTTGGGTTTTATCACATTAGCAATTTTGAAATATCAAGAACGATACTCTTCCTGTCTCCTGTGTTGGTCGCACCTCAAATTAGCTTAGGAGCATTGCTTGGCTTTATTCGTGTGCGTTTTGGATTGAGGTGGGCAATTGCACTTCATGCCGTCTACAACCTCATGTTAGTGGGCCCTATTGTAATTATGCAACTTCTTGATATTTCTTTAGAATGACTAAAAGCGAACTCAAAGAATTTCTTGATGCAAAGGTGGAACAATACAACCATCCAAAATTTTTAGAAAGCGATCCTATTCAGATTCCACATCACTTTTCGAAAAAAGAAGATGTTGAGATAAGTGCTTTTCTAACAGCAACAATCGCATGGGGAAATAGAAAGAGCATCATCAAGAATGCAAATCGGATGATGAATTTATTGGATAACGCTCCTCACGATTTTGTGTTGAATCATCAGGAAACTGATTTAGAAAGGCTATCAGGGTTTGTACACCGTACTTTTAATGCCGGTGACCTCAACTATTTTATCAGGAGTCTAAAAAACATCTATCAGAATCATAAGGGATTAGAGGAAGTATTTGCTCAGAAAATAAGCACTGACACCATGCAACCTGCGATCTCTGAGTTTAAGAAAATTTTCTTTGAACTGCCACACCAGACAAGAACTACAAAGCATGTTAGCGACCCCTTAAAAGGTTCTGCAGCAAAACGCATTAATATGTTCTTACGATGGATGGTGCGCGATAATTCTACCGGAGTAGATTTTGGCTTATGGAATACTATTAGCCCTGCATTACTATCGTGCCCATTAGATGTTCATTCTGGAAATGTTGCTCGAAAACTAAAACTAATTAGGAGAAAGCAAAACGACGCAAAAGCACTGACCGAATTAGACCATAGCCTTCGAAAGTTAGATGCTAATGACCCCGTGAAATATGACTTTGCCTTATTTGGACTAGGCGTTTTTGAGCAGTTCTAACACCACTAGTTTTGATTATTATTCGAGTAGTTGAGATAATAAAAACTAGCACTAACCCTGCTGAAACCAAACAATTTTATTACGAAACAATTCCCATCGACCCTAAATCAAGTGGAATTGTCTTTCCTCCTTCTTTTATCGATTGATAAATCGCTTCACAAATAATCATATCGCGTTTGCCCATTTCCCCTGGTGCCATGTTGACACTTCCTGTTTTAATATGTTTTGCAAAATCATCCATTTGCTGCATTTGTTGACTTTGAGGAGGGAATTTTATTTCTTTCCCGTCAGAAGTTCTGCCGGCTAAAGCCGCGTAGCTATGACAGGGATTCAATTCTACCCAACCATGTTCAAAACTTACCAACAGTCGATTTGCATTTGCATTGTGACTAGTAAATAGGTTGCCCACTGCTCCACTTGGAAATTGCATCTGTGCGGTTATCGTTTCATCAGTGTCTTTAAAATACTCAGGTCTGGTACTGAACTCTTGAGCGGAAACTGAAATTGGATTCATGCCCGTACCATAAATAGAACTTTGAATAGCATATACACCCATATTGAGTAGCGCACCGCCACCAGAAAGTTTTTTGTTTAATCGCCATTGATCAGGGTTTCCAAGTGATAAATAGGCTGCGTCAGAAGAGACATAATACACATCTCCATCGCTCTTTTCTCTTACTAACCGCTTAATTTCTTGGGTATATGGATCAGATTGCATGCGGTAGCCTACACTCAGCTTTACACCCGCCTCAGTGCAAGCTTCAATAATAGCATCACATTCCAAAACACTCACCGCCATAGGTTTTTCACAAATGACATGCTTACCAGCTTTTGCAGCTCGAATACAAAAATCTGCATGCATGCTATTTGGTAAGACCACATAAACAATGTCAATAGCATCGTTGGTTGCTATCTCATCGAAATTTTCATAGTTGTAAACATTCTCTTTTGGAATAGCATATTCCTGCATCCATTGCTTTTCTTTTGCAGCGGTGCCGGTTACAATACCGGCCAAATAACAATCTGTAGCATTTAATAAGCCCGGTGCTAGTTGTCCTTTTGAATAACTTCCGAGTCCGACCAAAGCGACGCCTAATTTCTCAACAGGCTTGTTTGAATCCATTCCACATGCCAATGGCATTCCGGCCAACAAAGTTGTTCCGGCCATTGCTTGACTTAGTTTTTTATTAAAGATCCTTCTGCTGATAGTTGACATGATCGTATATTTTAAATCCTTTTTAAAACTACGAATATTTTTAATCATTTTTCAAGCTTTAGAGGTCAAGTGCTATCACTTTTTATTACACGTTTGAGTTAAAAAAATAGTTCTCTAGCGGCCTTGAAAGCCTTGTCAATTACATTTGAATTTTAATCCTGTTTTACCTACATTTATTAACTGACTAATTCAATGAAAATATGCGACCACTCACACTCCTTTTTACGCTTTCTCTTTTTGCTTTTCAATGTTCAACTGCTCAAAATAGAAAGCTTCCAATTGATACGGTGGTAACTACGCAACATAGTGTAACCATCAACGGAACTCCCATTAATTACACTGCAAAAACTGGTACACAGCCGGTATGGGATGAGATGGGTGAACCTGTTGCTGCGCTTCATTACACCTATTATACCCGCAATAATGTAAAGGATCGCGCTTCGCGACCTCTTTTGATTTCCTTTAATGGCGGCCCTGGTTCTGGTTCGGTTTGGATGCATTTAGCCTATACGGGACCCCGAGTTCTAAAAATTGATGATGAGGGATATCCGGTACAGCCCTATGGTGTAAAGCAAAACCCATTTTCAGTATTGGATGTCACAGATATTGTATATGTAAATCCAGCTAATACGGGTTATAGCCGAACAATTCCAGAATCAGGTAAAGAAGTTGATCGTGAAAAATTCTTTGGAATTAACGCAGATATTAAATATTTAGCCGAGTGGTTAAATACCTTTATGACTCGAAATAACCGTTGGCGCTCTCCCAAGTATATTGTTGGTGAAAGTTATGGAGGCACTCGTGTTATGGGGCTCTCTCTAGCTTTACAAGAACAACAATGGATGTATCTGAATGGTGTGATTATGGTCTCTCCGGCAGATTATAAATTATACAATACAGGTGGTGCTGTCGAAAACGCCATCAGCTTACCCTATTTTACCGCGGCAGCCTGGTATCATAAAGCTTTACCTCCAGAGCTACAGCAAAAAGATTTATTAGAAATTTTACCGGAGTCAGAAGCTTATGCGGTGAATACTGTCATTCCTGCATTAGCAAAAGGTGGTTTTATTAGTGAAACCGAGAAGAATGAAGTGGCTGCTAAAATGGCTTACTACTCCGGACTTTCCAAAGATGAAATACTAGACCACAACCTTGCTGTACCTGTTCAATATTTTTGGAAGAATTTATTAAAAGACAAAGGCTATACTACAGGGAGATTAGACAGTCGCTACCTCGGTATCGATCGTCAAAAATTTGGAGCAAAACCTGATTATAGTGCAGAGCTCACTTCCTGGTTGCACAGTTTTACTCCCGCCATTAATTATTATTTACAGGAAGAACTGAAATTCAAAACCGATATTAAATACAACATGTTCGGACCTGTTCATCCATGGAATAATGAGGATGATACTACTAGAGATGATCTGCGTAAGGCCATGGCTCAAAACCCATATTTAAATGTGCTAGTACAATCGGGTTACTACGATGGCGCAACAACCTATTTTCAAGCCAAATATACCATGTGGCAAACGGACCCTAGCGGCCGAATGAAAGATCGGTTTGATTTTAAAGGATATCGTTCTGGTCATATGATGTACCTGAGACGTGAAGACTTACAAAATGCGAATAATGATATTCGTGATTTTATCAAACGAACCATGGCGAATGGGAAGAGTGCAAAGTATTAACGATTAATATTTAATCAGTTTATCCAGTGGGCGTTCTTTCTGTTTTGCCTACTTTTTATTTACTTAATCAATACCGAGGCAGAATTAGCACTCTAAAAAGTGATACATGCTTAATGCTCAAAGGTGAACCGCTCGTTGAGTGATATTACGAGCCTAATTCTTTTGTATAAAACCACTAGGCCATGATGCTATTAGAATTCATTTAACTTGTGGCATTTTTTGAGTGTAGTGCCATCGAAATGGAACTAAGGTTACCTCATAAACTGCTAAAAAAATGCAAGTGATTCATTTATCAGTTTAATTCAATGTGCCTAAATTTTTATAGAAGAAATCGACTTAAAACCCCATTGATGAGGTATTAGACGTCACCTATTAAACTTAAGGTCTCATTTACTTTTTCAAGGTCCTGCAGATTTAATGGTTTTGATATATAACCATTAACAAAATCATAGGTTTCAAATAAATTTACGTCTTCTGGTGCTATAGAAGAAGAAACTATATAAATTTGAATTTGCTCACATATGGTACTTGAAACTCCTTTTAGTTCTTCTAAAAACTCCCACCCGCTCATTATTGGCATATTTAAGTCTAAAAAAAGTAACTTAGGTAGGCTTTCAAGATTCTCTACTCGTTCAACTAATGCTTGATAAGCCTCAAGCCCGTTTTCAAATTGCACTATATCTAACTCAGGTATTCCCCTTTTTATTAAAACATCAGATGCTACTCTAAAAAAAAGGTCATCATCAACTAAAAACATCTCATTTGCACTCATTTATTTTTGGTTTAAATACTATTATTAAAACATAAATTGAAGGTCGTTCCGGCACCCAATGTACTTTGTACTTCTATTTTTCCGCCCATTGCCTCCATATGGTTTTTTGTAATAAACAGCCCCACACCTTTAGCGTCTTTATTGCTATGAAAAGTTTTGTATATACCAAATATTTTTGATCTATTTTTCTCTAAATTGATACCAATACCATTATCTGTAAACGATATAATGGTATTGTCATTTAGGACCTTGGCCCTAATCTCAATCTTAAGTTGTCGAGATGGTTCTCTATATTTAATAGCATTTGTAAATAGGTTCAGAAAAACACTGTTTAAAAAAGGTTTGAACCCCAAAACTTTAATAGAATCATCTATATCGATATCTAGCAGGGGTGATGTTTCTAAAACTAGCCCATTTATACTTTCAATAACCTTTTCAATCATAGGCCTTAAAGGCATACGGTCCATGTCGTACTTGCTAGTTGCCTGAATCTTGACTACATCATTCAATTGCACGATAGTTTCATCAAGGCGTTCTGCTGAAGTTCTAATCATTTCTATAAACTGTTTTTGTTTTTCTAAGGGTAAGTCAGCATCTAGCATACCAGATAACATTGAAATATTGCTAGAGTTAGATCTTAGGTTATGTGAAACAATATTGGTAAAATCAAGTAGTCTTTGATTTTGTTCCTCCGTAACGTTTAGGAGTTGCGTTAATCGTTGATCTCTTCTTTTACTTCTGGTCACATCGGTATTTGCTCCTATCAGCCTATATGGTTTGCCTTCTTTATTGCAAAAAACTTCAGCTTCAGCATGAATAAAAGCAATTTCACCATCTTTTTTTACGATCCGAAATTCAGTATCAAATTTTTTCTCTCCTTTTATAGCTAGATCTACCTCATTTCCTGCTCGTTCTTTGTCTTCTGGATGAATAGTAGACTCCCAAGCTTCATAAACCCCTTTAAAATCTGATTTACTTATGCCATATAAATCATACATTTTTTCATCCCAAAAGAGATTCTTATTGATAAGGTCGAAATCCCACACGCCAACATTTGCACTATTTATTGCTACGCGCAAACGGTCACTTAACACCTCGTAATTTAATCGTTGCCTCTTGGCCTGATCTATGTCTTGAAATACACCGCTTAAACTTAATACTTTGCCATTTACCTGTTCGGCGCTACCCATCGCACGGACCCATTTTTCATTACTTTTTCCGGTAATAATGATCAGTTCTAAATCGAATGGTTTTCCAGAAGCAATACATTCTGAAATAGCTTCTATTATGCATTCTCTACTCTCTCCTTCTTTATAAAAATTAATTCCTTTTTCTAAATCAGGCATATACTCAGCTGGTAGTTCATGAATTGCCCTTGTTTCACTAGACCAATGCACTTCATTATTGACCAAATCAACTGTCCAACTACCTACTTTTGCTATATTGTTGGCTTGTCGGGCAAGATCATATTCAATCTTTTGGCTAAAATCATAAAAACTAATATGAAATAGTTTTTCTTTTTTCGAAAGAGGATATACATTCGCTTTCAACCACCGTAATTCTCCTGTGTTCGAGAGGACTTTTATATCTTCTGAGAATTCCTCATTAGTTCTAATACCCTTATTAAATGCTTCTGATACTTCTCCGAAGAGATCAGTAATGTCGGTAATAGTTTGATTTGACGAATATTCAAAAAAAGAAAAAAGCGCATCTGAAGTCGCTACAATTTGACCCCCTACTTGCATAATTGCAATGGGAATTGGTGAGTTTTTTAAAGATAAGGATGGTATCGTTTTCATATAAAATTAAATGTAGGAATTTACTTACATTAAACGAATGTAATTTTATAATATTTCAAAGTAGTGAACCAAATTAAATTCTAATAGCTTAACAAAGCATCTTTTCCTGTCCTGTCAAAACTTACTAGTGCAGATTAGATTTCATAATCTAGTGATCTAGTACTATTGATTTTTATCCTCGAACTATGTATTGTTCGCATGAACTTCATATTAAAAAATAAGTATCTTAGATTTTATATAAAATTCATGAAAGTAAAAGTAGCCGTCATACAAGAGAGTCCTGTTTTTTTTGATAAAGAGAAAACACTTAAAAAATTAGAAGCGCTCGTAAAAACCTATTCTAAAGAAGGTTGTCAGCTTATTGTTTTTCCTGAATCTTTTGTACCTGGCTATCCTAGAGGCTTTGATTTTGGAGCAAAAATCGGAAGTCGTTCGGATGCAGGTAGACAGCTTTATGCAGATTATGCCTTCAATAGTATTGATTTAGAAAGTGATGATCGTTCTCGCTTAGAAAAGCTTTCCAAAGAACAAAATACTTATTTGGTTATTGGAGTTACCGAAAAGCAAAACACGAATGGTAGCCTTTATTGTTCCATGCTTTACATCTCTCCTACTCAAGGGTTACTCGGTGTGCATAGAAAAATAAAACCTACGGGTACCGAACGTCTTATTTGGGCAGAAGCAGCAGGTGAATCATTAGTGAGTTTTCAAACGCCTATTGGTAAACTCGGGGGGCTCATTTGCTGGGAAAACTATATGCCACTAGCTAGAATGAGTATGTACAAAAAAGGAGTTGAAATCTATATAGCGCCAACGGCAGATTCAAGAGAGGAATGGACGGCCACTATGAAACATATCGCCCTTGAAGGCAGATGTTTTGTTATAGGTTGTAATCAATATTACACCAAATCTATGTATCCTGAAAAGTATGAAGATAGCCTTAAAGATGAACCCGAAAACCTATGTCCGGGGGGCAGTATTATCGTTTCTCCCCTAGGTCAGGTAATTGCCGGTCCTTTATTTAATGAAGCTGGTGTTCTTGTAGCCGAGTTAGACTTGAACGATGTAGCTAAAAGCAAACTTGATTTCGATGTCATTGGCCACTACGCGCGCAATGATATCTTTGAATTAAAAGTCAATAATCAACCCGAGATGAAAAGGGAGTAACCAAGACTAACGGTTATCCTAAATTTGAACAAACAAACAAAAAGCTGCTTAATTGTCCATTTGAAGCACTGAAAAGCACCCCTAAGAAGACGTAATCAAGACTAAAAAATTGTACAAAACCTATGACGGCATTAACAACCATACTCTCAAAAGAAGACATGCTTGCCTTGAAAACTTCCAAAAAAAAGATGGAAGAAATCGGTTGGGCCATGAAAGGTCTAAATCGTCTGGGAGGTGTATTGGAAATTGGAATTGACAAACTTCCCAAAAAACAACAGAAATGGTTGCAGCAATTAGCCCATAAAGTATTGTACAATGTGGTTAAAGTTAACCTAAAAACTATGAGCAAGGGCAAAATGAATTTAGCACCATCGAACAGAACGTATAAAGCGCTAGTAACATCTTCAGGAATATTGGGTGGCGCATTTGGCGCAACCGCTTTTGGAGTTGATTTAACTCTAACTACAAAATTCATGTTGCGTTCCATCATGGATATTGCTCGTAGTGAAGGTGAGGATTTAAATTCTTACGACACGCAATTGGCATGTCTACAAGTGCTAGCGCTAGGTGGAAAATCAACGCACGACGACAATCTTGACACAGGGTATTACGCTACCCGAGTAGCACTTAGTTCTGCTGTAAAAAATGCAACAACCTACGCAACTAAACATGGTATGGGTGCTGTTTTACAAGGCAGCAATAATACAATTATTAAATTTATTGCTGCCGTAGCTTCTCGGTTCAGTATTCAAGTATCCGAGAAGTTTGTAGCGCAGGCGATTCCAGTAATTGGTGCTGCTGGAGGAGGTTCAATCAATTTGGCCTTTATTAATCATTTCCAGAATATGGCAAAAGCACATTTCACAATTCGTAGGCTTGAACGTAAATATGGAGAGGAACTCGTGCGTACATCATATGAAAGTTTGGCAGCTGGTTGATTGAATTTAGTATCAATAACGCGCTATTCACTGACCGTCAAAAGAAAAAAATTAAACCAAAAACGAACTACCAGCAATCATCAACTAATTTTTCCTACTTTTAAAGCTCACACAAATTACATTTATGAAAAATAGCTATTCCATCTTTACGGTACTTACGTTCTTCGTTTTTTCATTTTCCGCTCACGCGCAAGATTTTTTATATGGTGATCCCTTACCCGATGCTCCTGAATTATCAGCTCGAGGTGATTATCAAGTCGGTGTGCGAACGATGAACCTAGTTCATGAAGGTCAAATTGATATTCTTAATTCTAAAGAAGGTAATGATCCTTTATATGATCGCCCCCTTACGGTAGAAATTTGGTATCCTGCAGATCTTGCAGCTGATACAAATGCCTCTGTCGTTTATGAAGAAGTAATGGGAATGAAAGGAGATAGTTTACGCCCCTTGGTTCCTTTTACTTTTAAAGGTCGGGCAATGCGTGATGCCAAACCGGTTTCTAAAAACGGAGCCTTTCCTTTGGTTGTTGTTTCTCATGGGTACGTAGGCTCAAGGTACCTCATGACCTATCTAACGGAAAACTTAGCATCAAAAGGATACGTTGTAGTCTCGATTGATCATACAGATTCTACTTATAGAGATGCAAATGCTTTTCAAAGTACTTTATTGAATCGCGCGCTTGATATTCGTTTTGTATTAAACGAAATGGAGGCTCTTGGAAAGAGCTCTAGTTCAGATGCGTTAAAAGGATTGATTGACGCAAATAATACAGCAATCATGGGATATTCTATGGGTGGATTTGGTGTGCTTAATGTAGCCGGTGCAGGCTATAGTGATGCTTTTGCAGGCTTTACTGTAGGCATGACTGGAGGAAGTAAAGCCATTGGTATTCATTCCGCAAGCAACCCTGAATATCAAAAAATGGTAGACCCACGTATCAAAGCAGTTGTTGCCTTTGCTCCATGGGGTATGGAGCGCGCCGTTTGGGATGCGGAAGGGTTAAAAGGTCTAAAAACACCTACCCTATTTATAGCCGGAAGCCAAGATGATATTTCTGGTTATGAAAAGGGAATCAAAGCAATTTACCAAGGTGCGGTCAACGCAGATCGCTATCTTTTAACCTATATGGGTGCAAGGCACAACGTTGCTCCTAACCCCCCACCTGCCGAATCACTTCAACCAGGCTTACATATTGATGAATATTACCGGTACGCAGATAGCACTTGGGACCAAAGAAAAATCAATAATGTAAATCAACACTTCGTAACCGCTTTTATCGGCACACATCTAAAACAGAAAGACTACGCAAAGTATCTTGATATACAAGAAGATTCCAATGAGAAAAATTGGGAAGGATTCAAACCTAGATCTTCCACTGGAATGGAATTACTACATGCAACTGCAAAAGAGTAGCTTGGTTTTTTAATAATCTAAGAATAGAATTATCAAAAATGCATCCGAATTCTTTTAGTAAAGTACTCACCATAATTCATGCTGCGATGTGCCTCAGCTTAGTTTTTTTTGCAGGTTTCGCATACCTGAAAAATGGGAATTTCTCGGCTACAGCTGACTATAGCAACATATTCGTTTACATCGTTCCTGTGATCGCTATGATGGGTTATTTTGCTAGTAAATTTGTTTACCAAAACCTGATAAGAAATATTCCAAAAGAGGAGCCACTTGCAAAAAAAATGCAACGCTATCAAATGGCCACTATTTTCAAATATGCACTTTTAGAAGGGCCCGCCTTTCTAGCTCTTGGCATATATTATATTGACGGTAACGCTTTATATCTGGTAATTGGAATAAGCTTAATACTATATTTATTTTTTCAAAGACCTACCAAAGAGCAACTTAAAAGTGAACTCCCTTTGAGCTTAGAGCAAACGAAAGAATTTGACACTTTTTAGCAGTTATTAAAATTAAAGTACATGCGAAAAATTAAACTTTTTATGATTGGAATGCTGACAGCCTTAGGATTAACGAATTCAATACAAGCCCAAGATTGGCCTAATCTTGCTGAATTTCAGGAAGCTAATGCGCTATTAGGTGCCCCTACTAAAAACGAAGATAGGGTCGTTTTTATGGGGAATTCAATTACCATAGGCTGGCTTAATTCACGTCCAGAATTCTTCGCAGGCAAAGCATGGATCAATAGAGGTATTAGTGGACAAACTACGCCTCAAATGTTAGTGCGTTTTCGTCAAGATGTAATTGCCCTGAAACCAAAAGTGGTTGTCATATTAGCAGGAACCAATGATATCGCAGGAAATACAGGACCTTCTACTTTAGAAATGATTTTTGACAATATAAAGGGTATGGCAGAAATGGCCCAGGCCAATGGTATCAAAGTAGTACTATCCTCTACCCTACCAGCCTTTGATTATCCTTGGAAGCCAGGCTTAGAGCCAGCTCCAAAAATCATCGCCTTAAATAAAATGATACAAGGCTTTTGCGAAGTAACCGAGCATCTGTATCTCGATTATTTTTCAGCCATGGTAGATGAGCGTGGAGGACTACCAAAAAAATATGCTGCTGACGAAGTACATCCAACAAAAGAAGGCTATGCCCTTATGGAGCCCTTAGCTGAAATTGCTATTGCCACAGCTTTGACAAAAAAATAGTTTTTGTGCTAGTTGCCTTATTTTAAGAAATGCCCAAAGCTATTATTCTTACCAGCCTACTAACTTATTCTTAGGCACTAAGGCTTGCTGTAACCAGCATAAAAATATAAACCCGAGATTTTTCTGTTCCTTATAAATTTCATTTTTTTTATTCCGAATGCGTACTTTTAAGGAATATAAAACAATTGCTTTATGAAAACCTTACTGCCAACAATACTGCTCTTACTTGTATTCGCCTGCAAAACAACCAAGCCTACTGCTACAGATGATATAACGATCATACGCTCAATTCTTAGCCAACAGGAAAAAGATTGGTCAGCAAATGATTTAGAAGGGTTTATGGCGGGTTATTGGCAGTCTGAAGAGCTTACCTATTTTAGCAGAGGAAAAATCAGCAAAGGGTGGCAAACCACATTAGCCAATTACAAAAGAAACTACCCTTCTAAGAAAGAAACCGGAGAACTCAAGTTTGAAATTGCCAACATTACCAAAATTAGTGAAGATGCCTATTGGGTAATGGGAAGTTACTTTTTAACACGAGAAGCTGGCGATGCCAACGGAACTTTTATGATTGTTTTCAAACGAATTAATGGGGAATGGAAAATTATTGGAGATTCTTCATGCTAGTTAAATTTTCTTTCAGGATTAAACGGGCTTAGATCCATAGCGGTTTTTTTATTGCTTATAAGCTCAGAAACCAATTTACCAGTTGCGGGGCCTAGACTCCACCCCATCATAGCATGCCCAGTAGCATAGGTTAGATTTTTCACCTGTTGTGATTTGCCGATATACGGAAGTCCATCAGGGGTAACGGGTCGCATTCCTGTTTTGGCAGCAGCCCTTTCTTCTGCATTTATTTCAAGTTCTGGATAAAACTTTTTAGCACCATTTGCGATCGCTGCAACGCGCTCTTTTCGAATATAATCATTGATACCGGAAAACTCCATTGTACCAGCAAAGCGAGTAAAACCTTGCATTGGAGTAACCGCCATACTAGATTCCATTAAGACTGCAGGCATTGTAATTCCAGTTGGTCGCGATACATTAATGCGATATCCTTTTCCTGCTTGCAAAGGAAGCTTGAAATTTAATTTTTTAGCAAGTTCTCCACTCCAAGAACCTGCCGCTAAAACTACTTCATCAGGAAAATAGACAGCTTTTGAAGTGCGTATTTCTTTTACTTTATTAGCAACTACATTCATATCTAGAACCTCCTCATTGGTTTTGATACTTACCCCAACACTGATTAGATAGGCCACCATTTTAGGCATAATTTCTGCAGGTGTGGTATGTCCGTCACATTCGTAGTGGATAGCTCCTTCGGCGTCTATTTGAATATTAGGTTCAATTTCATTTAATTGTGACTTGTTCAACTCCCGTACTTCTAAACCTTGAAAACTGACCTTTTGAGCAATTTCCATTTCATGATCGTATGATTTCTGAGTTTTGTATAACATCAGTAAACCCTTTCGTTCTAACTGAAATTCTCCTAAGTCTCCCGAAGCTTTTATCTGTTCAAACAGATCTCTACTCAAAAGATTAATGTCTTTGATGACCGGAATTGCTTTTTCCACTTTAGCCTTTGTTGCTGATTTATGAAAGTACCAAGACCATTTAAAGAAGTCCGTATCCCAGCGGGGCTTCATATAAAAGGGACTTGCAGAATTGAACATCATTTTAAGACCTTTGCTGATCATACCAGGTGAGGCGATCGGAATAATATGACTCGGAGTTATATAACCCGCGTTTACAAAAGAGGCTCCTGATGTAATATCAGACTTATCAATTACCGTTACCTGATGACCATCTTTTTGCAAAAAGTAAGCAGTGCTTAGTCCAACAATTCCTCCTCCAATGATTATAATACTTTTCAATGTATACCAGTTTTAATGTACTATTATAGAAATACTGCTGTCTAACAGCAAATAAATTTACAATTAAATCACTTGAAATCCATGTGCATACGGATCATCATCGTCGATACTAATCGTATTATGACCATATATTTTTGCCCAACCTTGAATGCTCGGTGTAATGGCTTTCATGCCATTTAAAGTAGTCTCTTTCGCTACGCGACCAATAAACTTTGATCCAATAAAACTTTCGTGAATAAATTCATCTCCTAGTTTTAATTTTCCTTTGGCATACCATTGCGCCATACGGGCTGAAGTACCCGTACCACAAGGAGAACGATCTATTGCTTTGTCACCATAGAATACTGCGTTTCGAGCGGTTGCATCATCAGAAATAGTATTTCCTGTCCAAAGTATATGACTGATGTCACGTATCGTTGGGTCTTCTGGATGGATAAATTTATTGGGATATTTCATATTGATTTTCGCTCGAATTTCTTGACTAAACTGAATCAACTTACTTGCTGAAAAATCTTGTATCCCTGAAAAATTATGCTGTGGGTCTACAATGGCATAATAATTCCCTCCGTAAGAAACATCAAAAACCAATTGCCCCAACTCTTCACAGTCTATTTTTAAATCAGTAGCTGCCAAATATGATTTAACATTGGTCAGCCTAACCCAATCTACCTTATCTCCTGTCTGCTTGTATTCAATCTGAACCAGACCTGCTGGAGTTTCCATTCGAACTTTTCCGGGTATTTTGGGTTGTATCAAGCCTTCTTCAATACCAATTGTAATAGCACCAATTGTTCCATGTCCGCACATTGGTAAACATCCGCTAGTCTCAATAAATAAAATTCCAAAATCATTTTGAAGGTCGGCAGGAGGATAAAAAATACTACCGCTCATCATATCATGTCCACGAGGTTCGAACATTAAACCTTTGCGAATCCAATCGTATTCTTTGAGAAAGTGTTGGCGTTTTTCGCTCATAGAGCCCCCCTGTAAATCAGGCCCACCATCTTTTACAACGCGAACAGGATTACCACAAGTGTGGGCGTCTATACAAGTGAATATACGTTTTGCCATGAATTAAATTTAAATAGAATCACTATTTTGATTCCCATTTACAAACCTTAAAATTCTTAATGGATTAGCATTTTTTAGTTCATTCGGTAACAGCTGATCTGGCCAATCTTGAAAACTGAAAGGTCGTACCCATCTTTTAATTGATTGTACTCCGACAGCCGTAAACCGACTATCAGTAGAAGCTGGGTATGGACCACCATGTTGCATTGAGGGGCAAACTTCTACCCCAGTAGGCACACCATTGAAAATGATACGCCCTACCCTATTTTGTAAGGCAGCAATCACATTTAGATATTTTGCAATCTCATTATTGTCAGAAATGATTGTACCTGTAAGTTGACCTTCTAAATTCGTAATGATTTCCTGTAATTGGGCAGCATTTTCACATTGAACAATCATAGAGAATGGGCCAAATACCTCGTGATGCAGTTTGGTGTTTTCTAAAAAAGTTTTTCCTTCAACCGTTACCACAGCTTGACGGGCATGGTTTACGCTTACCTCTGCACCATATTCTGCTGCCACTACCAATCCTGGTTGATTTATTGCTGTTTGCTTATTCTTTTCATAGGCTTCAATAATATTAGGATGAAGCATACATGAAGGTTCTATTTTTACAATTTCTTCGGAAAGTAAGGTCACAAAGCTGCTAAGCGCAGCACTCTTTATGCCCAAAAGTAAACCAGGATTGGTGCAAAACTGCCCAGAACCCACCGTAATCGAACCTGCGTAGGTTTGTGCTAGTTCAAAATTTCTATTCTCTAGCGCTTCAGGAAGTATTATAACGGGGTTGATACTGCCCATTTCTGCAAAAACAGGAATAGGCTCATCACGCTGTGCTGCCAAATCGAAAAGGGCTCTGCCGCCTCGAATACTACCGGTAAAACCAACTGCTTTTACCTGCGGATGTTTTACAAGCTGCACACCAACTTCGATACCACTGCTATTTAAATTTGAAAAGACACCGTTAGGCATTTCTGTAGCTTCGGCTGCTTTAATAATAGCAGAAGCCACCAATTCACCTGTACCGGCATGCATCGGATGTGATTTTACGATAACCGGACAACCAGCTGCCAAAGCTGCGGCAGTATCACCACCAGCAGTTGAAAATGCTAAAGGAAAATTACTAGCTCCAAAAACTACAACTGGCCCCAAAGGAACCGACATTTTTCTTAAATCTGGCTTAGGTGCAGGCGCTCTATCAGGAATAGCAGTATCGATCGTAGCATCTACCCAAGAGCCTTCTTCAAGCAAGGCTGCAAATGCTTTTAGTTGTCCGATAGTTCTTCCTCGTTCTCCTTTTGCCCTACCTTCTGGTAGTCCAGATTCAGAGCAATACGTTTGTATTAAAATATCACCTAAGGCAAGAATACCGTCGGCAATAGCCGTCAAAAAGGCTGCTTTTTCCTTACCAGATTTCTGATTATACCCTATATAAGCATCTGACGCTAAGAAAACAGCCTCATTTATTTCCTCCGTACTTGCCTCTATAAATTCATTTTCATTTTCAATATGTAAAGACGGGTTAAAAGTCTTGTAGGTTTTAGTTCCGTTACCGGATAATCTATTTCCAATGTAGTTTTTTCCTGTAATCATGTTTTTCGAATTCTAATTAAATGTGCTTCAATGTCTACTGGTTTGTGTATTACTTTCTGCGAAACTGGGTATTTTCCTAAAAACTCCACAGGCCGTATAGGCCGCTTTTCGAAATTTCCACCACAATTCGGACAAACCTCTAAAAGTAGGTCTTCAACGCAAGTTGCACAAAAAGTACACTCAAATGTACAAATCATTGCCTCTTCAGAATCGAAGGGAAGCGCTGTATTACAATGTTCGCAACTAGGTCTTATTTCTAGCATTTTTATAATAATTTGTACGCGGGTAATGTAGGTCTATTTTTTAGTCCCTTATCTATTATTTTCTGTACCCGAATTCGCTCTTCACCTTGCAATGGTAATCGCGGTTCACGAACATGTTCCGTACCTAAACCGGTACCTACTTCAGCGAGCTTGATATTTTGTACCAATTGTGGACTTATATCAAGTTCGAGTAAAGGCATAAACCATCTGTAAATTTCTAATGCTTCTGCTATTCTTCCAGCCTTCACTAGCGTACAAATAGCAACTGTTTCAGCGGGGAAAGCACACACCAAGCCAGCTACCCAACCGTCTGCTCCTGCCGCAATACTTTCCAATGCCAGCGTATCAACTCCACAAAGAATGTTTAAACGATTTCCAAATCGATTTCGAATTCTGGTAATATTTGATATATCACGAGTTGATTCTTTGACCGCTTGAATATTGCTATGAACTAACAATTCTTCAAACATATCTAAAGTTACTTCTATCTTATAATCTACTGGGTTATTGTAAATCATTATGGGTAAGTCAGTGCTTCTTGCAATGGTTTTAAAATACTGAACCGTTTCATAATCAGTAGATTTATAACGCATCGGCGGTAACATCATGAGTCCGTGAGCACCGTACTTCTCCGCTTTGTGAGCTGCTTCGACAGCTCCTTTCGTGGTTTGTTCTGCTATATTTATAACCACAGGTATCTTATCTGCTGTAATGCGAACTGTTTCTTCAATTAGAATTCTCTTTTCATCATCTGTTAAGGTACTTGCTTCGCCAAGTGTACCGCCAAGAACTATACCATTTACTCCAGCCTCTAACTGAGCTTTAATGTTTACTTCGAACATATTCATGTCCAATTCGTCGTTCTTAGTAAACTTTGTAGTTACCGCAGGCATTACGCCAGTCCATTCTACTTTCATTCTATTTCATTTTATGGTTTACAACAAAATTAGAGTGAAATACTACCGTTTAGTTAAATTCATTTTATCCAAAATTGAGATTATATTATCCTATAATATACTACTTTTATCATATTATAAGTAATTTTCGCATATTCATAAAACCTTATGAAAGTACTTCCTTTTCAAATTGTCAAACCATTAAACGAAAATTTAATACTTCAGATTGATCGCTCAAAAGAATTTTACAACCACTTACATCAGCACAATGAAATACAACTTAGTTTTATCGTGAAGGGCTTTGGCAAACTGATTGTGGGTGATAGTGTACATCAATTTCGAGATGGCGACTTTTTCGCTATTGGCCCCAATTGCCCTCATCTTTTCAAAAGCGAGAAATCTCAAGGTTCGGCACATATGATTTCCTTATTCTTTACCCCCGATACCTTTGGTAAGGATTTTTTTAATCTATCAGATATGTCAGAAATCAAACCTTTTTTTTACTTTATAAAAGATGGTTTTCAAGTGTTATCACATCAAAAAGCAATTGGTAATATGTTTTTGCAATTTCCGAAAACTTCAAAAACTGCAAGGGTAATTTTGTTTTTAGAAGTATTACAACAACTAAGAGTAGCCGATAAAAAATCATTAACTGATTTTAATTACCCTAAAAATATTGGAAGTTTAGCTGGCAAAAGAATGCAGGTCGTTTTTGATTATGTGCTTCATAATTTTCAAAAAGATGTGCGACTTATTATGGTATCTGATCTTGTTTATATGACACCGAATTCATTTTGTAAATTCTTTAAGCAAAGAACCAACAAAACGTTTTTTCAATTTCTAATAGAGCTGAGAATTGAGCATGCAAGTCAGTTACTTATAAACTACGAAGATCTTTCAATTGCGGAAATATCAGAACGCTCTGGTTTTAAGTCAATTTCAAACTTCAATCGAAAATTCAAGTCATTTAAGGGGGTAATTCCTTCGCATTATAAAAGAGGTTTGTTAAAACCACTGCGGCAATTGAAAGACTAAAACCAGCTTAGAAAAAGTAAGTAAAAAAGCGAAACTCAAAGAACCCTTCGGGTTACTTAAGTTTTTACTATTTTTGATCGATTTCTAACTCAAGAAAACTCTCAAATGAAAAGAATTCTTCTTTGCAGCCTTGCTGTAGCAATGTCTTGTAACACATCCCAAAAAACGGTCAGTGAAACCGTAAAAACTCCGGCAACGGTTATCAGCTCGGCAACCTATGCTGAAACGATTACTGAGGCTGAGTTAAAGGAGCACCTTTATATTTATGCCTCAGATGAATATGAAGGAAGGGAAACCGGTACGCCAGGTCAAAAGAAGGCCATAGCGTATATAAAAGCACAGTATGAGGAATTAGGTATTCCTGCAGCCAAAAGTGATGGTGATTATTTTCAAAAGGTACCTCTAGAAATAAGTAAAGTACCTTCTGGTTCAATTGTTTTAAACGACGTGAATTATACTATTGGTGAGCATATCGTTTCTTTTTCAACTGCAGTAGGTGTTCAGGATACATTTGTGTATGCAGGTTATGGAATAGAAGAAGGTGACTATTCAGATTATGCTGATATTGATGTTACCGGTAAATATGTTTTGGTAAAAACAGGAGAACCCATCAATGAAGATGGAACCTTTAAATTGTCTGGAACATCCACGAAATCATTGTGGAGCAATAGTTCAGAATCTCGCAGTAAAAGAATTGCTTTAGCTAAAGATAAAGGTGCCAGAGGAATACTATATTTCGATAAAGCTAACTATTCTAGGTACAAAAGTCGGTTTGAATATATGAAAGGTGCCGATAGTGGCAACATGAGCCTTATAGCAGATAAAAATAATGCCTTTGCAAGTCTCTTTATTGATTCAGAATTTGCAAAAGCGCTTTTACCTGAAATTGAAGCTGATGATATCGCAAAATTTGTAGAAGCTGATTTAGAATTTAAAGTTGAAAGTGCTAACCATGCGATAAGTTCAGAAAACGTAGTGGCTATTTTAAAAGGCTCTGAGAAACCAAATGAATATCTCGTTATATCATCACACCTCGATCATATTGGTATAAACGCTGATGGTGAAATCAACAACGGTGCAGATGATGATGGCTCAGGCACTGTTGCCTTGCTAGAAATCGCACAAGCTTTTAAAAATGCTGCTGATGCGGGTAATGGTCCAAAACGTTCTATCGTATTCTTACATGTCACTGGTGAAGAAAAAGGCCTTTTAGGATCAAAGTACTATACCGATGTGGATCCCATTTTTCCATTAGCAAATACGATTGCAAACTTGAATATAGATATGATCGGGCGAATCGACCCAAAGCGTAAGGGAGATCGAAACTATATTTATTTAATAGGTTCTGATAAGCTGAGTACTGATTTACATACCCTATCTGAAGAAGTAAATTCTAAATACATGAATATCGAATTGGATTATACCTATAACGACGAGAACGATCCAAATCGATTCTACTACAGAAGTGATCACTACAACTTTGCTAAGAACAATATTCCAATCATATTTTATTTTAATGGAACACATGATGATTACCATAGACCTGGTGATACCCCTGATAAAATAAACTATGATTTACTAAAGAATAGGTCACAATTGGTATTTCATACCGCTTGGGAAGTCGCGAATCGCAGTCAACGTGTGGTTGTCGACAAAGCTAGCAAGTAAAAAAAAGTATTTTACTATGTGTAAAGCCTTGCTATTGCAAGGCTTTTTTAATGCCTTGTTTTTATTTGGAGAAAATAAAATAGCATTTTAGCACACAAAAAAAGCCTTATCAATTAAGATAAGGCTTGTATTTCTGGGTGGAAGACCGGTTTCGAACCGGCGACCTCTGGTACCACAAACCAGCGCTCTAACCAGCTGAGCTACAACCACCATTTGTAAGCGGTGGCAAAGGTATATTTTTTTAAAGCATTTTTCAAAATTAAATAGGCTTAATTTAAACATAATTCTAATTAATATTTTTTAATTTAGAATCAAATTAAATGTTCCCCAAGATCATTAAATTTTAAAGCCTACAAATTGAATTTAAAAAAGCAAACCATATGTAGGATATTCCTTTTCTGCATACTAGTTCTTAGTAATTCTTTACTAAATGCTCAAAGCCCATCTAAAGATAGTTTACTAGTTCAGATAAAAACACTTCGAAGTAAGGGAGTTCATGCCACACAGAGCAAAGCTTATGTTGATTTTCTCAACCAACTAGCGCTAAAATATCGCTATAGAAATGCAGACAGTATAAAAGTATTATCTGATGAAGCGTTTTTGCTATCCTCAAAGATGAGCTACCCTGAAGGAAAAGCTTTTGCATTATTAAGAAGGGGTGATTACTATGCTGACACAGGTTTAGAAGAAAAAGCTTTTAAGGAATATAAGAAATCTAAGCAGCTTGCCTTCTCCTTAAATCAACCTAAATTAAAGGTCGAAGTTCTTAAAAGTATAGCTTCTCAAGAGTTTTTAAGTCAAAATCTTAACAAGGCAGTTTTAACCTATTATGAAGCTATTGATTTGGCATGTAAAAATGACTTAAAAGAATTAGAAGCCAGACTACGACACAACCTAGGGTATTGTTATTATAGCTATAAGTTGTATGATGAAGCCCAAATAGAATATTTAGTTGCAGATAGTCTAAATACACTATTGGGCGATAATAACTTAAAAGCGATGACAAGTTCTAATATTGCCTTAAATGCTTTAGATAAGGGAGATTGGGAACTTAGCCACACCTATAATGAGGCAAGTATTGCACTACTTGAAAAAAGGAACGAGCCACTATGGCTATCCAGAGCTTTTAGGGTGAAAGCTCGGTTTTACCATAAAACTAATGAATTTAAGACGGCTCAAAAATGGATTAGAAAATCAGATAGTACCCTAAGCAAGGTGAGTAATGCTAGAGATCAAATGGAAATAGATAATATACACTCAACTATATTAATCAATTTAGGTGATTTAAACAGTGCCAAAAAATATGCCTTAAAGGTGTTAAAAAAAGCGCTAGAATTTAAAGACTCTATCTTCCAAATTCGGTCCTATGGAAATCTTGAAAGAATTGAAGAGCAATTAGGTCGAACTGATAGCGCATATACCTATCATAAAAAAAGTTTACAAATTAAATCTTTATTGAATGAAAATCATCAAGTTCAAAACATTGTACTCTTACGAGCTAAAATGAATTTTATTGAGGAAAAAGAAGCGCTTAGACTTGAAAACTTTCAAAACAATCTTACCCAACAAAAATACTTCCAATGGACTACAGCTGCATTATTGGCTCTTATTATACTCGCACTTATTATGTATAGTTCAAAGGTAAAAGAGCAGCGTTTGAATGAAGAACTCAAAGAGAAATCGAAGACCCTAGCGGCTAGCGAAATGGACCTTAAGAAGACAAATGCGAATCAAAAAACCCTTTTTTCAATTGTAGGCCATGATTTAAAAGGCCCTATAAGTTCTTTACGGGAGCTATTGAGCTTAATGGCTAATGAAGAGGACAAAGAAGTTTTAATCAAAATTTACTGCCTAAGCTAAATAATTATACAAACCATGTACATTTCACCCTTGATAATTTACTCAATTGGGGTAAAACTCAAATGAAAGGTGAAACTATAACGCCTACAAAACTGCATATTCATTCAATCGCTTCTGAGGTAATCTCTTTGTTTTCTAGGGCCATTTTAAAGAAAGAACTAAGCGTCAATGTAGACATAGACAAAGAAATTAGTGCTTGGGCAGATAAAGAAGATATCAATGTAGTTTTAAGAAATCTACTAAGTAATGCTATCAAGTTCACTCCTTCTAAAGGGCGTATTACTTTAACGGGCAAGTCAATTGAAAATCAGGTTAGTATAGCGGTCGCAGATAATGGAGTAGGTATGAGCGCTGAAGTCCAGAAATTAGTATCTGACTTAAACATACACTATACAAGCTTCGGCACAAACAATGAAAAAGGCACCGGTTTAGGACTAATGCTCTGTAAAGAAATCATTGCTAGAAACAAGGGCGAAATAACTGTCGCTAGTAGCGAAAATAATGGATGTACACTCACCGTAATACTACCCAAAAATAAGATCATATAATTTGGCTACTTGAGCACTTAAATTTTAATAAATTCAATTATAATTAAAGCAATTGAGTTTTAAAACCAATGATGAGCACGGCTATCCAAAAGATTTTTATTAGGGCCCTAAAGAACTCGTATTTAAAACTATTCATATTGTAAAACTTATAAACTAAACTAGGGTATACACCAAATACATGTATTTTTTTAGTACCTTACTTTTCTTTAATATGTACCTACTAACAACTCCTCTAAAATGCCTCTGAGACGTTCCCCATCTCATAAGAATGCAGTGTTTGCAAATAGTATTGCTATAATACTATTTGTCTTTTTCACTTGTAGCTTAAAAGCTCAAAACAAATCTAATGACAGCTTACTACTTCAAGTAGAGACCCTTCGAAGCAAAGGAGGTAAAAGTATTCAAAGTAAAGCTTATGTGGATGCCCTTATTGAGTTGGCAGCGCGATATCGCTTTAGAACTACCGATAGTATAAAATTATTTGCTGAAGAATCATTAAAAGTATCTAAAAATATAAATTATGAAGCTGGGTATGCACTTGCAACCCTAAGGATGGGTGATTTTTACTCTAATAGTGGAATGGAATTGCTGGCTTTTGAGAATTATTCAAAAGCCTTAAGCTTAGCAACTAAACTCAACAAACCAGAAATTACGGTTCAGATATTAAAAAGTCGCGCATTTCAAGAATTTTTAAGCTTACGTCTGAATGAAGCAGTCTTAACTTATTATAAAGCTATAGATATAGCTAGAACGCATAATCTGAAAGCGTACGAAGCAGCGTTGCGACATAATTTGGGGTATTTATATTTTAAATTCGAACTATATGATGTAGCACATACCGAATATTTAGTTGCCGATAGTTTATGGGTTTTGGTGAAAGATGATTTCAAAAAGTCCCTTACCAACTCCAATATGGCGCTCAATGCAATACAAAATGACGAAATATGCATTGTAGAAGAATACATGGATGAAAGTATTCGAATTATTGAACAGCAAGAAACACAACCGATGTGGCTCTCTAGGTCTTATAGGCTTAAAGGCAAATATTATTTCAAAACTGATTCAATGAACAAGGCCCTTTATTGGGTAAAGAAGTCAGACAAAGCTTTAAGGCCTTTGGTGAATAAAAGAGAGCAGCTAGATATCGACCATATCTATTCAAAAATATATTTATCTCTGGGCAAGTTCAAAAAAGCGGAAACGTATACCCTCCAATCTCTAAAAACAGCAAACGCTGTTGGAGATTCCGTTGTTCAAATGGAATCTTACCAAAATCTTTCAGAAATTGAAGAAAAGAAAGGGAATATTACTGCGGCCTTAACTTATTTTAAAACCAGTTCGCTTATAAAAAACAAACTAAAAGCTGGGATCAAATCTCAGCGATTAAATCTGCTAAGAACAAAAATGGTTTTTGAGCAAGAAAAAGAAATTCTTCAACTCGAAAACCTTAAAAAAACCCGTCAGCAGCAAAAAAACTTCCAATGGATTATAGCTGCCCTTTTAACTTCAATTTTTGTGGGGTTAATTTTGTTTAAATCAAGTAGAAGAGAGAAACAATTGAACAAAAAGCTTGAGGAGAAATCAAAGACCCTTGAAGCTAACGAAATAGCCCTTAAGAAGACAAATGCAAATCAAAAAACAATTTTTTCAATTGTAGGTCATGATTTAAAAGGCCCTATGGGCTCTTTGCGTGAGCTATTGAAAGTAATGTCTAATGAAAATGAAAAAGAAGTCCTACTTAAAAACTTACTACCCAAACTTAATAATTATACAAACCATGTGTACTTTACACTTGATAATTTACTGAATTGGGGTAAAACTCAAATGAAAGGTGAAAATATAAGTCCCGTAAAACTAAATATTCAGGCAATTGCTTCTGAGGTCATTTCGCTGTATTCTGAAGCAATTTTAAAGAAAGAACTAAATGTCAAATTAGATATCGACAAAGAAATTAGTGCATGGGCAGATAAAGAAGATATCAATGTAGTTTTAAGAAATTTACTAAGTAATGCTATTAAGTTCACTCCTTCTAAAGGGCGTATTAAATTAACAGGGAAATCAACTGATAATCAAATTATACTGGTCGTTGAGGATAATGGCGTGGGTATGAGTGCGGAAGCTCAGAAATTAGTTTGCGATTTAAATACACACTATTCAACCTTTGGTACTAATAATGAAAAAGGAACCGGCTTAGGGCTAATACTCTGTAAGGAAATCATTGCGCGAAATAATGGGCGTTTAAAAGTAAAGAGTGAAAAAAATAAGGGCTCAACATTCTTTGTTTACTTACCAAAGGCTAGCGTCTAAAAATTAGAAAATATATGAATAATTACATGAAATTGATTTAAGAATTACTATCGAAAAGTAACACCTTTTTCAATATCTTTATAGCAGTAGAATTAACCTATAAAACCCCTATTCTAAATCTTATATGCTCATCCCCTTCTATAAGAATGTTATTTTCAGAAACAGCATTGCCATGCTATTGTTTCTCTTCGCTACCTACTCGCTCAAAGGGCAAAAGATCTCCCCTGATCAGATCAAAAGGCAACTTAGAGAGCTTAGATTAGCTCCTGAATTTAATAAAAGAGATACGACCCATATTATTCTGTTAAACGATTTAAACTTTGCGATACGTTTTCAAAATTTAGATACCGCGTTAATCTTAGGCAAAGAAGCATTGGAGCTAAGCAAGATTATCGCATATAAAAAAGGTGAAGCGAATTCTTTTATAAATATTGCTAACTTTTATTTATTTACTGGAAGCCCCAACACGGCAATACAATATGCAAATGACGCCCTAGAAATTTCTTCGAAACACAATTATTTTGAGCAAGATGCTAGAGCATTTAATGTTTTAGGTAAGGCATATTTTCAAATGACCGATTACCCAAATTCTTACAAATACTTTTTAAAAGGATCTGAAAGCGCTAAAAAGATCAGTAGTAAACATTATGATATTTTGCTTAATATGAATATCGGCACCATGTACTCTTTACTTCATGATTATCAAGAGGCATTAAACTATTATGACGAAGCGCTTTCCGCCGCTATGGTTTACAATGAGGAATTATTAAAATGGAAAATCAAGACCAATATAGCCTACCTACAGTCAAATATGAGCAATTTCGATGAGGCATTTATCAATATTAACGAAAGTATTACTTACTTTAATAACACACATCAAAAGCAATGGCTGGCATTTGCAACCACAACCAAAGCAGGTATTTTTCTTAAGCAGAATAAATTCGAAAATGCCCATATTTATTACCATAAAGCAAAAGTAATACATAGTGCTTTACAAGATGGTAAAGGCAAAGCAGATGTTACCTACGGACTAGCTGCATCTTACTTAGGAATTGGTGAATTGGAATATGCAGAGAAGCTTGCAAAGCAAAGTCTTGAAATGTACCGCGAAATGCAAGTGAAAACTGGAATTCAAAAATCGTACACCACTTTGTACAAGATTAATGAAGCAAAAAACAAGCCTGTAGAGGCATTACAATTTTTAAAATTAGCGCGTGAATTATCTGATACTATTGCGGTAGAGCTCAACAAAACTAACTTAAAAATGCTGAGGACCAAGCTCGATTTTCAAAAAGAAAAAGAACTGTTACATGACCAAACTGACGCCAGAATTAACGAACAACGTGCAATTAACCATTTGGTGCTTATCGCTCTGGTTGCTAGTCTTCTTTTTGGCTTCATCATCTCTTGGGCTAACAAACGAGCAAAACGTCTGAATAACGAGCTTAATGAAAAAGGGGCTGTTCTAGCATCAAGAGAGCTACAACTTCGTGAAATAAATAGTGCTCAAAAAACACTTTTTTCAATTGTAGGTCATGATTTAAAAGGCCCAATAGGCTCTTTGCGGGAGCTATTGAAAGTAATGTCTAATGAAAATGAAAAAGAAGTCCTACTTAAAAACTTACTACCTAAACTAAATAATTATACAAACCATGTGTACTTTACACTTGATAATTTACTGAATTGGGGTAAAACTCAAATGAAGGGTGAAAATATAAGTCCCGTAAAACTAAATATTCAGGCAATCGCTTCTGAGGTCATTTCGCTATATTCTGAAGCAATTTTAAAGAAAGAACTAAGCGTCAAAGTAGATATCGACAAAGAAATTAGTGCATGGGTGGATAAAGAAGATATCAATGTAGTTTTAAGAAATCTACTAAGTAATGCTATTAAGTTCACTCCTTCTAAAGGGCGTATTAAATTAACAGGGAAATCAACTGATGATCAAATTATACTGGTCGTTGAGGATAATGGCGTGGGTATGAGTGCAGAAGCTCAGAAATTAGTTTACGATTTAAATGCACACTATTCAACCTTTGGCACTAATAATGAAAAAGGAACCGGTTTAGGACTTATGCTTTGTAAAGAGATTATCGCTCGAAATAAAGGAGAGATATCAGTCGAAAGCAGCGAAAAAAAAGGAACAAAATTCACCGTATGCCTACCTAAAGGCAAATGAAATTAAATACTAAAACCTTCTTTCAAAGGCTTTTATCAAGTACTTAAAACATGCTTTTCGTATACTTACATACGTTTTAAAGCAATTCACAACATAAATTATTTATCAAGTATTCAACGGTTTATATTTATATATTGAACTCAACCTACTTGAATGCAGTTAATTAAAACCAGTCTTTCATATTTTGAAAATTCAACAAAAACATCTTTTGTGTTCTTGTTAGGTCTGTTCTTTTGTGTGAATTTCTCGTCTGCCCAACAGCACACAAGAGATAGCCTTCTTCTATTACTTCAGAAAACAGAGTTTAGCAAAAGCTTTACCAAAAAAGATTCTGTTCATGTTAACCTTTTAAATCAACTCGGGCAAAACATTCGGTTCTATAAAGCTGATAGTTTATTAAGAGTTGCGGAACAAGCCTTACATCATAGTAACACCATTGATTATAAGAAAGGTCAAGTTAAAGCATTAGGAAATATTGGAGATTACTATTCTGACAAAGGTAATCATGAAAAAGCCATTCAGAATTATAAAGCTGCACTCGAAATAGCCCTCAAAAAAAAGGAAATTCATCTTATCCTTGATGCGCAAAACAACCTAGCAAATCAATACAGTTTTCGTGGAGACTATTCAAAAGCATTAGAAGAATACTTGATAGGGGTTGAAATAGCGACTGAAGCAGATCATACAGAAATGCTCTCCGTACTTAATGAAAATATTGCACTGCTTTATGCGGAGCAAAAAGATTATGAAGAAGCTCTGGTATACTTCAAAATTGTTAAGAAACTCAACGAAAAAATTGGAGACGAGATACTAACAGCCTATACAACCAGTAACATAGCTGAAACATATGCAGATATGGGAAATCTTGAATATGCAATGTTCCATGTAACCAATAGTATCGCTGTTTTTGAAAAGCATGAATTGATGGATTGGCTTGCGTTTGGATATGAGGTTAAGGGAAAGACCTATTTGAAACAAGGCAAGTACAAATGGGCCATATTTTGGTACAACCAAAGCCAATCTTTACATAACAAAAATGTAGAAGATGAAAGAAGCGAAATCGGTCTTTTAAATGGAATAGCAGAAGCAAACATAGGACTCCGAAAAGACAGTATCTCTGAGAAATATGCCTTATCCGCATTAGAGATTTCTACAAGGTTAAAAGAGACGAATGGCATTCAAAAAAGTGCTGAACTACTTTATAAAATAAACAAAGAGCGAGCGAATTTCGTTAGTGCTTTGCACTATCATGAACTTTTTCAAAGGTTATCTGATACGATTGCACAAAATGGGGGTAAAAAAAACCTGCTCATGCTCAAAGCCAAAATAAATCATGAGCAGCAGAAGAAAAGCCTTATTGAAGCGAATGGAAAAGCGCTGACAAAACAAAAATACTATGTATACGCTTCTCTTGCAATTTTACTAATTCTTGCAATGATTACCTTACTTGTGAGGAGGAGTGAAAAAATTCAAAAAAATCTAAACAAAGAACTACATTCAAAGCAAACTGATCTTGAAAAGAATGAGATTGAATTAAGGGCAATCAACGAGACCAAAGACAAAATGTTTTCAATTATTGGCCACGATTTACGCGGACCTATAGGCGCATTTCAGGGCTTATTGCAACTTTTAAAAAATGGAGAAATCAACAAAAATGAATTCTTACAATTCGTTCCAAAACTACGAACAGATATCGACAACATTTCATTCACACTTAATAATCTACTTTCATGGGGGCAAACGCAAATGAATGGGACTATTACACAACCCTCAGTAGTTTCACTTGAACATTTAGTTAAAGATAATATCAATCTATTATCTGAAATTGCCGGTAACAAGTCTATTAAAATCAAAAGCCAAATGAAGAGTAATACCCTTGCTTGGTCTGATGCTGATCAAATTGATATTGTTATTCGAAATTTAATGAGTAATGCTTTAAAATTTACACCTAAAAATGGCATTGTAACTATTGATGCAGAAGAAAAAAACAACTATTGGGAGATCTCCGTCCGGGATACAGGCATTGGTATTGAAAAAGAAACACAAGATAAAATTTTTGCAAAAAACTCGAATGTAACTACATACGGCACTGAAAATGAAAAAGGTACTGGACTCGGTTTATCACTCTGCAAAGAAATGGTTGAAAATAATATGGGTACTATTTGGGTAGAAAGTATTCCACGTAAGGGCACCTGTTTTTATTTTACAGTACCGAAAGCAAAAAAAACATTTCAAAAAGCCAGTTAAATCAAATCACTTAAGCTATTCACAGCTGCGTAGCGTTCCACATTAAAACCTTCTGCATATTCTGCATTTATATACCTTCCAAGATCTCTTGCACGGTAAGTTACACTATCAATAAAATTTTTATTACTAATAGGGGTTTCGGGCTCTTCACTTTTTGGGTCATAAAATTGAGAACTATAGGCTAAAATAGATTCAACCTTTTTATCTATAAACCCGCTTACATCTACGACAAAATCAGGTTCTAAATTTTTCCATTGTATATAATGGTATACTCGCTTTGGCCGCCATGCCTCTTGCTGTTTACCATCTAATTGCGTATCAAATTTCACCAAACCACTTAAAAAGCAGGCATCACTCACTAATTTACTTCCCTTCGGATGGTCTATATGACGGTCATCAACTGCGTTGCAAAGTATAATTTCAGGTCTATATTTTCGAATCATTTTAATGACCTCGGTTTGGTGGGCTTTATCGTTTATAAAAAAACCATCTGCAAAAGCAAGGTTTTCTCTAACGGAAAGGTTTAAAATTTCTGCAGAACGTGCCGCTTCATTATCTCTAATTTCAGCTGAACCTCTAGTACCAAGTTCACCTCTCGTTAAATCTACTACGCCAACTTTTTTTCCAAGCGAGATTTCTTTAGCAATAGTTCCTCCTGCTCCTAATTCAATATCATCTGGATGAGCGCCAAAAGCTAATATATCAAGTTTCATAATTTTTTTTAGATTGTTTGTGTGGTTTTTCTTGCGCCTAATGATTCGTTACTACCTCGGTAGCTCTTATTTTATGTAGTGCTTGTTCAAAGTCGGAAATTAAATCTTCAGGCTCTTCAATACCAACAGAAAAACGAATCAGCCCGTCTTTAATACCTTGTTCAGCTCTTATTTCGGCGCTCATCAGGGCATGAGAAGTTTCCGCTGGTGAAATTAAGGTGCTTTCCACTCCTGCTAAACTCATTGAGCATTTAATTAATTCTAAAGATTGTCGAAATTGCTTCGCATCAAAAGTATCTTTCAATTCGAAAGATAACATACCTCCAAAACCACGCATTTGTGATTTCGCTAATTCATAATCTGGATGAGAAGGTAAACCGGGGTAATATACAGCAGCAATATCAGCATGCCCATATAGGTATTCTGCCATACGTTGTGCATTTTCGTTTTGCGCTTTAACGCGGAGCCCCATCGTTTTAATACTGCGTTCTAAAAGCCAAACGGTATAATCACTAAGGCTTCCACCAAAGTTCTTCGCTAATTGAAAAATACGTTCCATATGCGCCTGAGAGGAAGCAACAGCACCTGCACAGATATCTGAATGCCCACCCATATATTTTGTAGCACTATGAATGACTACATCAATGCCAAAATCAATTGGATTCTGGTTTACCGGACTAGCAAATGTATTATCAATCATTGAAACGATTTCGTGTTTTTTGGAAAGCTTCGCAATTGCTGCTAAGTCTGTAATTGTCAACAAAGGATTCGATGGAGTTTCAATATAAATCACTTTTGTGTTATCCTGTATTTTCGATTCAAAATCCTCAGGCTTCCATCCTTCTGTAAAAGAATAGGAAATTCCGTATTTATCAAATTCCTCAGTTACCAAGCTATAGGTACCCCCGTATAAGGTCTGCTGAAGAACAATATGGTCACCAGCCCGCAGAAATGCTAATAAAGAAGTACTTACCGCAGCCATTCCACTACCAAATATTAAAGCAGACTCCGCATGCTCTAAAGCAGCGATTTTTTTTGAAAGCCCCTCTTGATTCGGGGTATTGAAATATCTAGGATACCGTTTAACAGGTACGTCTTCAAATGCATATGAAGTGCTCATAAATAATGGAGAAATGGCACCCTTGAACTGTTCGTCTTGTAGCTCACCTACATGAGTACAAATGGTGTTTAAACCTTTTTTAATATCGCTCATTATCACTAATTTATTAAAAGTTAAAGTTAATAAAATCGATTACATAAGGCAATGTTACTTCGGCAAAAAGGGTTAGTAAAGTTTTTCTTGCCTCTAGAGTGGCTGTTGCAGATGAACGTGAAACACAAATAGGTATGACGACAGCGCGCCGCTAGTGATCAACTTAGTAACTTGCAATCTTCGCAAGGCATTAAGAAGAACAAAAAAACCGGTGTATCATACTTCCACCTTTTTCCAATTTCCTTTTTTAAACCAAACTATAGAAATAACTGCCAATAAAACTTCGGCCGCAGTAATTGCCATAAAAACACCCATGGCACCGAATTCAAAAGTTATGGCGGCCAAATAAGCAAATGGGAGCTGAAACATCCAGAAGGCTACGAAGTTGATTTTAGTTGGTGTACGCGTATCTCCAGCTCCATTAAAGGCTTGCGTCACTACCATTCCGTAGGCATAGAAAATATAACCTATGGCAATAATTTGAAGGCAAAGCCCACCATTTTCGATTACTACGGCATTAGTATTAAACCAGCCCACAAGGTCATGCGCGAAAAGAGGTATATCATAGAGACCACCCCCATGAAATACCCGTTATACTTTCCTGTTTTCCATACCGATTTTTCTGCGCGCTCTGGTTTTTTAGCTCCCAAATTCTGCCCTACTAAAGTTGCTGCAGCATTACTCATACCCCATGAAGGCATTAAAGTAAAGAGCATAATTCGAATGGCGATAGTATAACCTGCGAGTACTTCGCTTCCAAATTCAGCAATCATTCGCATAAGAAATACCCAGCTAGAGGTTCCAATAAGAAACTGTGCTATTCCTCCTACCGAAACTTTAATTAGATTTAGCATCACTTTAGATCGGATGACTAAGTCTTTGAACTTGATTTGAATTGTACTCCATCCGAAGAATAGAATCGCAAATTGAAATAGTACTGCGCTTCCCCTACCTATATTCGTAGCTATTGCCGCCCCCATTACCCCATACTCAGGAACGGGGCCCCATCCAAAGATAAAAATAGGGTCTAAAATGATGTTTAATCCGTTAGAAAGCACCAAGGTCCACATCGCAACAGATGCATTCCCTGCACCTCTAAAAATGGCATTGATAAGGAATAATAATAGAATAGTACTATTACCACCGATTAACAATTGGGTATACCCATAGCCTTCCGCTATTAGTTCTGGTTCAGCTCCCATAAGTGCCAATATTTCTTTGGCGAACAAAAAGCCTAAAACCCCTACGATGAGCGATACGAAAATGCCAAGCGCGATCGCTTGCACCGCAGCTTCCTTTGCGCCGCTAATATCTTTAGCGCCAATTCTACGAGCAACAACCGCGGTAGCTGCCATGCTCAAACCAATAGCTACCGCATAAACCAGTGTGATTACAGATTCAGTAAGGCCGATTGTGGCGACCGCGTTTACGCTAATTTGTGATACATACGCCATATCAACAATAGCGAAAATTGATTCCATAAGCATCTCTAGAATCATAGGAATCGACAGCATAAAAATGGCCTTACGTATGCTTCCGGTAGTAAAATCAGTTTCCTTTCCTCTTATCGCTTGAATGAAATAAGTAAATAGTTTGTTGAATGTCAGTGTCGTAGAAGATGATCTCATTAGAAAAGAAGTTATGTGAAATGCTCGCCTAAAACGAGCGGCTAAGAAGTGTTTTGGTAGTGCCTGAAATTTAGGTCAAAAACAAGACCCGCTTTTGCGCAAGAACGCAAAGACATCTACAACGAATACATTTTCTTTATAACTTCATAAGGAAACAAAAGTCGAGAATTTATTTTAAACTCAAGATAAAAGGTATTTATTTAACATAGTGGGCCTTATAGCGCCAGAAACTAATTCCTCCTAAAGCGATAGCCCCAAGAGCGATATACCAAATATAATCGGGTGTAATCGCTGCAGCACCACTCTGACCATAACTGTGTAGACCTACGAGGTAATAGTTCACTCCGAAATAGGTCATCATGATACTAAAATATGCAATTACGCTCAAAAAATTGAAGGTCCACTTACCTCGTAACCCAGGCACTAAACGCGTGTGAATTACAAAAGCATACACCATTATAGAAATCAAAGCCCAGGTTTCTTTAGGGTCCCAACCCCAATACCGACCCCAGCTTTCATTTGCCCATTGACCACCTAAGAAATTACCGATGGTTAACATGATTAAGCCAATAGTCAGCGACAACTCATTAATGATGGTCAATTCTTTCAAATTAATTTCCATCCGTTTTTTGTTCTTTTTCGTAGTCAAAATCATCAAGATTAGACAGACGACACCTAAAATCATAGCTACCGTTAGCGGTCCGTAGCTACCAACTATTACGGCCACATGAATCATTAGCCAATAACTATCTAAGACAGGAACTAGATTTCCGATCGCTGGATCAACCCAGTTTTGATGGGCAATAAATAAAAGCATCGATGCTACAAAAGCAGCAGCTGCAAGTGTCATGGTGCTTTTTCTAGAAAATAACATTCCCATACCCATCGTAGCCCAAGAAACATACAGAATACTCTCGTATGCATCACTCCATGGGGCATGTCCTGAAATATACCAACGCAAAATTAGACCGGCCGTATGCCAGATAAATAGAATAATTATGCTTCCTTTTAAGACAAAAGCACCAGCTTTCCATAGTTCTCTTTCCTTGAAAATCTGAAAAATTAAGACAAAAAATAGGAGTACGCCTACCACCGCGTACAAACGGTATAACAGACTAAAAATACCTAATTTGTTATAAATAACCTCTGTATTAATTTTAGCATCAGAAGGCAAAACTTCGCTTCCATGATTTTGCTGGTTCTTCTTAAACGCAGCTAAAAGCTTATCTGCTTCTAGGTAATCATTAGTACGTATTGCTTTACGAAGCGATATCAAGTAATAGGGTACCGCATTTTTAATGAAGTTGCTATATAACGAATCAGCGACTTGATACTGACCTCCGCGATATTCTACTGCTGAAATCCATTTATTATTCTCATCGTTCAGTAAAGGAAATATTTTTGCGATTTCACCACTCAGCGCTTGATTTAAAATTCCCAAGCGAATATTGGCATCCTTTAAATCTTGTTGAAACTTATTCGGAGAAAGTGCTTTTGTAGCATCATCTAAATAAGGCGCCAACTTGTAGCCTCCTTTGTCATCAAAGAAGTCCGTTGCTTTCATATTCATTTGCCCAGCAGGAATATTCAATACATTTCGAATACTGTCATTTTTACCTTTTTTATCCACCGCAATGAACTCGGTGTTATACCAAGCCGGTGGATTTAGCATCATGGATAAAAACACTTGGTCAGAATTCATATCACCAAACTTATCTTTCAAACTCAACTTACGAAGTAACTCCGAAGAAAAGGTATTCATAGGTTTCATGCGCCCAGCCTCATCTTGTATAACTAATTTACCAAAGGCTTCTGCATGCGCTTTTGAAACAATAGTAGTTTGTAAAATAGAATCAATTTGAAATTGCGTTGGAAGTGCCTTAGTATGGTCATGACCATCATCGGCCGTGTGTTCTTGAGCAAATACTGAACTAAAGCATCCAAAAAACAAAGCTATTGAAAGTACTGCTTTTTTAGCTTTCAACTTATCTAGAGATTGCGATAAATCTTTAAAACGTGTCTTTCCAAATAACATAATACCCAATAAACCAATGTACAGAAGAAAATAGCCCAAATAGGTAATCCAAGTCCCCCATTGATCATGATTTACAGAGAGTACCGTACCCTTTTCATCACGATCAAAACTCGCTTGGAAAAAACGATATCCCTGATGATCAAGAATATTGTTCATAAAAATATCGTAATCAAAAGGGCGTTCGTCTTCTACCGTAACTTTGCTCATAAAAGAAGCGTATCCTTTTTCAGTACCCGGATATTTTTCTGCTATAAAGTCATTTAGCTTAATACTAAAAGGTAATTCATATACTTTGGAGCCATAGGCTAGCGAAAAATCCAAGCCGCCAACCGCAATCTTTTTTGAAAAATTGGAGGTGCCTTTACCTCCGATTAATTTTTTTTGTACTGTTTCTCCATTAGAAGTAACTGCTACAATAAGTGCGGAAGCCGTACTCTCGTTAATTTCGTCTGCTGGGACTTCTACTACCCCGTAAACCCCTTTAGTCAATAGTTCAGGAATTACAAATTGCATTCCGGCCATATTATACAGTGATCTCAACTGAAATTCTTGCAAACTATCTTTAGTAACCTGGCCGCGAAATTGATCTGCCATTCGCATAAAGTCTCCTTCAAAAGGAGATTTTATTTGATAGGTAGAATCAGTCGTAAATATGTTAATAGCACCATCGGTTGGTACGTTGAGTGCAAAAAGAACATTGTGCACATTATTCACCTTGTTATTTTCTAGAAAATGCTCTTCTCGTTCACCACTACCCGCTTCTACTATTTTTAAAAATTCTTTTCCGTTTTCATCTGGAATTAAACCTTCCTTGGCTCCTTCCATAAAATCAACATACGCTATAGAAAATTCTTGCCCGTTAAAATCTGAAGTCCATGGTAGATTCGATTTTAAAGCTTCTGGAGTTACAATTAAATAATCCTCTAAAACTTTTCTCTTAGGTGCTCCATTAATATCGCCATCAACAAAAGCGGTTAAATACGTCTTATCGGAATAGAAAACCTTTTCAGATTTTCCTTCTCGTATCGGCATCATGCCTTCAAAACTAATATACCTGGTTACGAAGGCTCCTATTATAATAATTATCCATGAAAGGTGTAGGGTAAGAACTGGCCATTTCTTCCAAGTAAACAAGCGATAGCGAAACATGTTACCCAGAAAATTGATAACAAAAAACACCATAATAGCTTCAAACCACCAGGCATTGTAGACCCAAATTCGGGCAGTTTCTGTGCTGTATTCACTTTCTATAAAGGTTCCAAAGCCCATTGAGACTCCAAAAACTATAAACAAGACAGACATTAAACGGGTAGAGAAGAAAAATTTCTTAAGCAATTCTTTCATCGGAAGACGCATTGGTTTTCAGGATGCAAAAATAGCAACTTTTTATGGTTTTCAGCGCCCTTCAAAGACTTAAAAACTTAAACAAGTTTGTTAATCTATTGTGAAATTTTTAATGCTTTTCAGCGTTTTAAAGTAAAGAGCTGTAAAGAGGAAACCCCTTCTGATGCCAATCTTTATAGTCGAAAAGAAATTGTAAACTGCAAAAAAAAACAAAATGAAAAGAAAACAATTTATTGAAAAAGTACTTGGAACTGTACTTGTAGCTATGCCTGTCTATTCTCTAATTGGGTGTTCAAGTGATAGCACTACAGATGTCATTGCTCTTGAAGATTCTAGTAATGCAGATTGTCTTGCAAATGGTGCAAATGCAACTGCTATTACCAGTAACCATGGTCATACGCTAGCTGTATCAAAAGTAGATGTCGATGCGGCATTAGAAAAAACATACTCAATTCAAGGCAGTTCTGGCCATAATCATACGATCATAGTGTCATCGGAAAATTTCAATGCTTTAAAAACAGAAAAAACGATTAGCATAGAATCATCTCGTGATAATAGCCATCGACACCAGGTTACCGTTTCTTGTGCTTAACAAGAGGTTTTAAAATTATTCAGGCTTGCTTAAAAAAGGTTCATACGAAAAAATGAGGCTACAGTACACGCCCTATTTTTGACCAAACTGGTTTTTCTCCATTTCATAACAGGCCTACAGTTTTAACCAATAGATTTGACCATATTCCAAACTGTTGGTCATCAATAGCATGCCAAGAGGTTGCAACAATTACTTGATGCTTTAGTAGGGGTTTGCACTTGAGTTTTCGTGTGAAAGATAAATTAGTTTTCAGAAATTGCTAAGCCTACCTGTATGCTTAGCCAAGAGATAAACAAGATTTTCAACTGTTGATTCGGTATACTTCATCTGCTCATAGGGTAGTTTAAAGAAAACCACTTTCGCAATCACATCTGATCTATCTACTATTTTTTTTTCAATCATTTTCTCTTCAAGTAATTATGCCGTTACCAGTAATAAAATATTTACGAACAGACTTAAGACTAAAAACTTAAAAACAATAGTTGATTTTAACTGGGCTAATATAGAAGCGTTATACATCATAGTAACCGCTATGCACACGGCTAATTGGGTGAGTAAATAGGGCCCTTTGGCCATTAAGATATATAATGCTGCTATAGAACCTAAACAGCTCTGTACTACAATTGATAAGGGAACCATAAGTAAATAAGAAGATTGAAAACTGCTTAATAAATTGTTATATACATTCATAGCTTTGTACTTTTATAATTTACAGACAAAATTAGTGGATCATACTAGCTTGATTTTATGATTTCAATCATACTCGTACATGATAATTGAAGATTTGCTCCTAGAATATGGAGCGCAAAGAATAGGCCTTGATAAAAACGAAGTCCTTTTTAACGAAGGTGGGCGAGCAGATTTCTATTATCAAATATGTTCTGGACAAATGAAAATGTACAACCTTACTGCAGCAGGTAAGGAGTTCGTTCAGGGTATTTTTGATGATGAAAAAAGTTTTGGTGAACCGCCATTAATAGGCGATTTTAAATACCCTGCGAGCGCTGCTGCCACGAAAAAATCAATACTACTAAAGCTACCAAAAGAAAATTTTGTAGCGCTTCTCAGGGCGCACCCTAACATTCACTTGCAGTTCACTGCTTTACTCTGCAATAGACTTGCGTATAAAGCCATGATTGGAAAAGAAGTGTCTATTCACCCGCCAGAACATCGCATTTTAACCCTGCTGCGGTATTTAAAAAATCAGAATGGCCATGCTGAATTTGTTGTTGATATCACTAGGCAACAGATCGCCGAACTGACCGGATTGAGGGTGGAAACCGTTATTAGATGTATAAAAAAATTAGAAACTCAAAAAATAGTTCAGCTAGAAAACCACAAGATTATTATCTAATTCCTAATTTCGTTGTATGATTAAAGTTACTCTTGTTGGCACAGGTACCGTTTCTAAGCACTTACTGCGGGTGTTTTCCAAAACGGACGGCATCCACGTAGTGCAGATGATATCAAGTCGAGGAGATGCGCTGTCAAAAGCACTGCAAACAACTTTAAGAAACGACAACATAGCACAGGTAACCGAACAGCCTGACCTCTATATTATCGCTGTAAGTGATGATGCTATAGCAGCTGTTTCAAAACAATTTACAAATTCAAAAAAACTTATTGTTCATACATCAGGAAGTGTTTCAATGGCTGTATTACCTCGCGAAATACGAAGCGGAATTTTCTATCCTTTACAGACCTTTTCAAAGGGAAGGGAAGTGGATTTCAAAACGATTCCTATCTGCATTGAAGCCGATAACGCTGAAGATTTAGAACTACTTCGAACGTTAGCAGAATCGATTTCTGAAGCTATTTATGAAGTTTCTTCCGATCAGCGTAAATCACTTCATTTGGCGGCAGTATTTGTGAATAATTTCACGAATCATCTATTCCAAATAGGCAACGAGATTTGCCAAGAAAATGATCTTTCTTTCGATATTCTAAAACCACTCATTGCGGAGACTATTGAAAAAATAAGTTCCCTCACTCCTACTGATGCGCAAACAGGGCCCGCTAAACGAAATGATAGCAAGACCATTGAAAGGCAATTAGGAGAATTAAAAAATAAAACACATAAAGAAGTCTACCGCGTTTTGACTAAATCGATTAAGGAAAATTTTAACAAGCCCTAGGAGGCACGAGACAAGAACGAAGAATAAATAATTAATAATTAAGTACAGAAGTACAGATAAAAGAATTCTTTTATCTGTACTTCTGTACCTAAAAAAATATTAAAAAACAACATTTTGGAAAAGAGCTATAAAGAATACCTACAAGACATCACCACTTTTGTTTTTGATGTGGACGGAGTTTTCACAGATGGAACATTGTTAATCACACCAGAAGGCGAAATGCTCCGAAAAATGAGCGTTAAAGACGGCTATGCTCTCAAAACGGCTTTACAAAAAGGATACAACGTATGTATCATTACTGGTGGAACCAATGAAGGCGTCCGTATAAGACTTGCAGGCTTAGGAGTAACGGAAATTTATATGGGCGCTCATCACAAAGAAGAACCCCTCAAGGAATATTTATCAAAACATAAAATAGCTCCAAAAAATGTGCTTTATATGGGCGATGATATGCCCGATATTCCGCCAATGAAAATAGTTGGTCTACCGACTTGCCCCCAAGATGCGATTTCTGAAGTAAAGCAGGTTTCCAAATACATATCGCACAGAAATGGTGGTGAGGCTTGCGTACGTGATGTTATTGAGCAAGTACTTAAAGTGAGAGGTGATTGGCACAGTAACTTTAGTGCAGCAAACGATTAACAAAAGAATCGCAGTTTAACTAAAAATAAAACATGCTTCAAGATAAATTAAAGAATTACAAAATAATTCTTGCGTCTGGTTCGCCAAGAAGACAGCAATTTTTTAAAGATTTACAGCTAGTTTTCGAAGTACGCTTGAAATCTATTGAAGAAGTTTACCCGCCAGAACTTCAGGCAAGCGAAATATCAGATTATTTATCCGTGCTAAAAGCTTCCGCCTTTGAGGGTAGCTTGCTACCCAATGAAATTCTAATTACTTCTGATACCGTAGTATGGCATAACAGCAAATCTTTGGCAAAGGCTTCAGATGAAAATGAGGCGTTTCAAATGCTTACAACCCTCTCTGGCGATTGGCATGACGTAATCACCTCGGTTTCCTTTACAACATCAGAAGCTCAAAAAACAGTGCACCATACCACCAAAGTAAAGCTTGCAAACTTATCTGATGATGAGATTTGGTTTTACATAAATACTTGTAAGCCTTTTGACAAAGCAGGAGCCTATGGCATTCAAGAATGGATTGGCCTCATCGCTATTGAAGAGATAAAAGGCTCTTACACCAATGTGGTTGGCTTACCAACACATTTGGTTTACAAAACCTTAATAGAGATGGCAAGCTAGTTGATTTTGAGTAACTTTATATAAAGAAAATTGTAGTATGAAAACGCATATAAAATCAAGATCACCCCTATTTATTGGTATTTTTTTGGCCCTGCTTACACAATCCTGTAAGCAACAAAGCACTGAACAGAAGGCTCATTTAGCTATGAATACTGAAATTGAACCCGCTACTACAAAAAAGCCACTATCTGAAGAATTTAAAAAGTATTGGTATGCTGGAGAAGCCGAGATTACTTCATACACCCTTAAGCAAGCTCGCTATGGTCAAATACGCGAAGGTGATGCTGTTTTAATTTTTGTTACAGAGCCTTTTCACAATCAAAAACAAGTAAAAGCGGATGGCAACAATGCAGATAATATTCCTGTTTTAAAACTTAATAGCACTAAAAATTACCTTACGGGTATTTATCCGTATTCCATAATGAGCAGTAGTTTTTATCCCGTTCATGATAATAGTCACGCGATTAAAGTTTCCTTCTCCGCTCAAGAATGGTGCGGGCATGTGTACGCTCAATTAAACAACAGAGCTGATTTCGAAATTAGGTCTCATTCCTATTTTGAATCTGAGAGTGACACCAACACTAATTTAGAGAAAAATATACTAGAAAATGAGCTTTGGAATAAGATTCGAATCAACCCTAATGACCTACCTACTGGTAGTCTTAAAATTATCCCTTCATTAGAGCATATTAGAATGACTCACAAGGAGCTAAAGCCTTATGATGCGATAGTTAGTTCAACTTCTAAAAACGGCATTACGACGTATCGTATTGTTTATAAAGAACTAAATCGAAGCCTTGAAATCAATTTCACTTCTAGTTTTCCGTATACTATAGAAAGTTGGTCAGATAGCTTTCAAGATGGTTATGGCCCAAACGCTAAATTGCTGGTATCATCTGGCGTAAAAATGAAGACAATTAAGAGTCCGTATTGGAGGAAAAACAGTAATGAATTTCTACCTTTACGCGACAGTCTAGGATTATAAATTATGGAAGAGTTCATTCTTGATCACCACACCGAATTAATGTACAGCATCATCACGCTTTTGATCGTGTTTGTCATAAAATTCATTTTTAGTAAAGCTGTACGTAAAGTAGGTAAAATAGGAGATTTTAATCAGATACGTACCAATCTTATCGTCAAATACTTATCTGGAGCTTTGACACTAACCACCTTTGCCGTTTTTACCCTTATCTGGGGCGTTAATTTTAGAGATTTAGGTGTACTATTATCTTCAATTTTTGCTGTCATAGGCGTGGCGCTGTTTGCGCAATGGTCAATTCTAAGTAATATTACGGCCGGTGTTATCATCTTCTTTTCTTATCCATTTAAAATTGGTAATACGATACGCATAATGGATAAGGAGATTAGCGATTCGGTTAATATCAATGAAAATATTTTTGTTATCGAAGATATTAGGGCTTTCCATTTGCATCTTCGACGAAGAAATGGGGAAATACTAACCTATCCCAACAATCTTGTGTTACAAAAAGGCGTCGCCCTTGTATCCATATATAATGAACAACTCGCTGACCAATTTGAACAAAACAAAGAAGCGCCAACCGAAGCACCTCTTGAAGAATTTTAGTTTGTTAAAGAAGTTGTAAAAAAAGAAGGGGTCGCTCCATATCTTTCTATATTTGGAAGGCAACTAAAACCAGAACAATGCGCAAGTTTTTAGCACTATTAGCTTCTTTCCTATTTACCGTACCTACGATGTATGCGCAAGCCCCGAAAAGGGAGACTTCTGCAGAGCTTTACCATTCCGTTCAAAAATTGAATTTCTTAGGAAAAGCGCTTTATGTCGCTGCGCATCCTGATGATGAAAACACACGTTTGATATCTTATCTGTCTAACAACGTAAAAGCTACAACGGCTTATTTATCACTTACTCGAGGTGATGGCGGACAAAATTTAATTGGTCCTGAATTACGCGAATTACTAGGAGTTTTGCGTACACAAGAGCTTTTAGCAGCAAGAAGAATAGATGGAGGGCAGCAGTTTTTTAGTCGGGCGAATGATTTTGGCTATTCTAAACATCCTGATGAAACCCTAAAAATTTGGAATAAAGAAGAAGTATTGGGTGATGTGGTTCAGATTATAAGAACTTTTAAGCCTGATGTCATTATAAACCGTTTTGACCATAGATCACCAGGTTCAACCCATGGGCATCATACGTCTTCGGCAATGCTCAGTTTCGAGGCGTTTGATTTGGTGAATGACCCAAAAGCTTACCCAGAGCAACTCGAATCAACAGAGGTTTGGCAGCCCCAACGCCTTTTTTTTAATACATCATGGTGGTTTTATGGTAGCCAAGAAAAATTTGAAAAAGCTGACAAGTCAAATATGTTGGATATGGACGTAGGTGTATTCTACCCTACTCTGGGCGTTTCTAACAATGAAATTGCTTCTTGGGCAAGTAGTCAACATCTATGTCAAGGGTTTGGAAGAATGACTTCTAGAGGAGGCGAAAAAGAATACATAGAATTTTTAAAGGGTGAATTTCCTAAGGATAAAACAAACATCTTTGATGGTATCAATACCACCTGGTCAAGAGTCGTAGGCGGAGAAGCTATTGGCGCTATTCTCAGTAAGCTTGAAGCAAATTTTGATTTTACCAATCCTGCAACACACCTTCCCCAACTTTTAGAAGCGCATAAACTCATCAGTGCGCTTAGCGATGTTCACTGGAAAACTATTAAACTTCAAGAAATTGAGGCAATTATTCAGTCAGCATCCGGATTGTTTTTAGAAGCTTCTACGAATACTGCTAGCACCAATCCAAATAACACTACAGCAGTAAAAATTGATGTCTTGAATCGCAGTAACGCCACTATTACACTAAAATCAATTGGTTTAAATACTATTGATGCAAGCCTTAGTCCAAAGGTTCTTCTGGAGAATAATAAGAAGTATGATTTTGATCTTAATTTGACTGTTTCTGCAAGTACTAATTTTACGAGTCCGTATTGGCTAAGTGAAAAGGGAACAATGGGAATGTATAAAGTAGCCGACAAAAGCCTAATAGGCAAACCCGAAACTCCACGAGCTTTTTACGCCAGTTTCACTTTAGACTTTGATGGGTATGAAATCACCTTTCAAAAACCTGTGGTATACAAGTATGCCAAACGAGATAAAGGTGAGCTCTATCAGAATTTTGAAGTCTTACCTGAAGCTACGGCTCGTTTCGATGATAAGGTGGTAATTTTTGCAAACGGAGAATCGAAGCAAATCGCAATTACAGTAAAAGCACACAAGGAGCATATAAAAGGTGAGGTTCAATTTCGATATTCTAAAGGATGGACAGTTGACCAAGAAACCAAAGCTTTTGAAATTGAAAAGAAAGGAGATGAGCAAATCATTGTGTTTACGCTAAGCCCTCCTGACCATGAGGATGAGAGCTATATTTCTCCAATTATAAAAATAGATGGAAAGTTAATTACGAAAGAATTGGTGACTATAGCGTATGACCACGTGCCAACACAGTCGGTTTTACTACCATCGGAAGCAAAAGTTGTTCGACTGAACATTCAGCGATTGGGCGAGAATATTGGTTACATCATGGGTGCTGGTGACGATGTACCAACTAGCCTTAAGCAAATAGGATACAATGTAATACCGGTTGATCCTAGCTCCATTCAAGCAGGTAGTCTCGATAAATTTGATGCCGTTGTGGTCGGCATTCGTGGCTATAATGTGGTGAAAGAGCTTCAATTTAAACAACGTTTTATCTTAGAATACGTTCAAAATGGTGGCAATCTTATCGTTCAATACAATACGGCAGGAAGGCGTTCCAATCAGTTTGAGAATATCGCCCCTTACCCATTAAAATTATCACGAGATAGAGTTACCGATGAGGATTCTGAAGTTAGCATTTTAGCGAAGAACCATTCATTGGTTAACTTCCCAAACAAAATAGTTGAAAAAGATTTTGAAGGATGGGTTCAAGAAAGAGGTCTATATTTTCCGAATGAGTGGGGTGCTGAGTTTACGCCCATCTTAGCTATGAACGATATCGGAGAATCTGCAAAAAAAGGAAGCCTTTTAGTAGCTCCTTATGGAAAAGGGAATTACATCTATACCGGAATAAGTTTTTTTAGAGAATTACCTGCAGGTGTTTCAGGAGCTTACAAACTCTTCGCAAATATGTTGTCTATTGGAAAAGAAAATGTTGAAAAAAAACCAGCAGTTAAAGGATAAATATGCACGATAAATTCATTTGGAAAAAAGAATATTCATTGGTTCTCATCCTGAATATTATTTACGTTTTAATTTTTTCATACCTAATGACCTCTTTCACCTGATATGGAAACAATTGATTGGATAGTACTTATAGGAACCCTTTTATTCATCGTAGTTTATGGTGTTTGGAAAACTAAAGGAAGCAATAATGTCGAAGATTATGTGGGTGGCGGTAGAGACTCAAAATGGTGGACAATAGGCTTATCGGTCATGGCTACTCAAGCTAGTGCCATAACCTTTTTATCTACGCCTGGCCAAGCTTTTCACGATGGTATGGGTTTCGTTCAGTTTTACTTCGGGCTGCCTTTGGCAATGATTATCATTTGTTTGGTTTTTGTACCTATCTATCATAAGCTTAAAGTGTATACAGCATATGAATTTCTTGAAGATAGATTTGATTTAAAAACCCGTTCTCTTGCAGCCATTCTATTTTTAATTCAGCGCGGTCTTGCTGCGGGCATCACCATTTTTGCGCCTTCCATTATCTTATCAGCCGTATTAGGATGGGATTTACGCACCTTGAATGTTATTATCGGGGTATTGGTGATTATTTATACCGTCTCCGGAGGTACTAAAGCAGTAAGTGTCACTCAAAAGCAACAGATGATTATCATCATGACCGGTATGTTTATTGCTTTTTTCTTTATTCTAGGATATCTTCCTGATGATATCAGCTTTAGTAAAGCCCTTAAGATTGCTGGTGCAAGTGGTAAGTTAGAAATTCTTGATTTCTCTTTTGACACGAATAGCAGGTACACTTTTTGGAGTGGTATAACTGGTGGGTTATTTTTAGCCCTAGCCTATTTTGGAACAGATCAAAGCCAAGTACAGCGCTATCTTTCAGGAAAATCTGTTCGAGAAAGTCAACTGGGCCTTATTTTTAATGGTTTATTGAAAATACCAATGCAGTTCTTTATTCTTTTGGTAGGGGTTATGGTTTTCGTTTTCTATCAATACAATGCAGCTCCATTAAACTTTAACCCTGCTGCTACACAAACCGTAATGGAATCTGAATTTGCAGAAGACTACCAACAACTGCAAGAAAGCCAGGTAGCTTTAGAAGTAGAAAAGAAAATGGCACAGAATTCATTTTCTGCTGCTTTAGAATTGAAAGAATACAATGCTATTGAAAAGGCCAAAGAACACATTATTGAAATCAATAAAAGAGACCGCACGAATAGAGTTGCTGCCAAAGCATTAATTAAAAAGGCAGATAATACTGCAGAGACCAATGACAAAGATTATGTGTTTATTCACTTTATATTAAATAACCTTCCAAAAGGCTTAATCGGATTGTTATTAGCGGTCATTTTATCTGCGGCAATGTCTTCTACTGCTTCAGAACTCAATGCGCTAGGTACGATAACCGCTTTAGATTTATACAAAAGGAATAAAAAAGAAGACGCATCTGAGAAGCACTACGTTTTGGCATCAAAGTTTTTTACCCTAGCCTGGGGAATTGTTGCAATTTTAATTGCTAATGTTGCCAATCTTTTTGACAACTTAATTCAACTAGTTAACATCATAGGCTCTATTTTTTATGGGAATGTTTTGGGGATATTTTTACTGGCCTTTTTTGTAAAATATGTGAAAGGAAATGCAGTTTTTATGGCAGCCATTATTACCCAGGTAGTAGTTTTGATTGGTTTCTACCAAGATTGGATGTCTTACCTCTGGTTAAATGCTTTTGGCTGCGCCCTTGTCGTTGCCATTGCAATAATTCTGGAAAGTTTTGGCAGACAAGTAGGCCCTAAAGGTATTACTGAATAAGTTGTTCTAAGAAAAGTCTAAACGCAAACTTGTGTTTTCAAAAGCCCTAAAGAACAGGTTCGTCACTCTATTTATAAGTTCTCTAAAACAATTATTGTGATATTTTTAACATTTGATTGAGAATTACATATATTTACAACTCTTTTTACTTCAAAATGTTAAATAGTTTTGATTTTATTGAGTGTTTTTACCTATGGATAAAAAATATACCATAAAAGACATTGCGGAGGCAGCAGGTGTATCAAAAGGAACCGTTGATAGAGTTTTACACCGACGTGGTAAAGTTTCTGCTAAATCTTTGGCTCAAGTAGAAAAGATACTCAAAGAAATCGATTATCAAGCCAATCCTATTGCGAGAAACCTAAAGAACAACAAGGTCTATAAAATATGTGTATTGCTTCCAGACCCAAAGGAAGATTCCTATTGGTTTCCTGCTGTTCAGGGCATAAAAAATGCAGCCAAAGAATTTAAGCCCTTTGGTATATCGGTTGATTTGTATTATTACAACCCGACTAGTAAAACTTCATTCGTTGAAAAATCAAAGGAAATCTTGAATTTAACTCCAGATGTTGTTTTGATGGCTCCCTTATTTCAAAAAGAGGCTTTAGAAATTTTTAGACAATGCCAAGAGAACAATGTTTTAGTATCCCTATTCAATAATTTAGTTGAAGCTTTTAATACTCATAATTTTATAGGACAAGATTTATATCGAACTGGCCGTGTTGCAGCAGGCTTGATTAATAAGTTAGTGGATGCTGATTCAACAATTGCCATTCTTCATATTGACGAGGAAAAACATATGAAGCTCAAAGAAAATGGTTTTAAAGATTTTTTTAAAGACAAAGAACAGAAACCGAAAATCGAAACTTTCAGTTTTAAAAAGGCAAATATAACTTCATTTCAAAAGGCGAGCATAGATCTTGTGACGGCTACAAAAAATATTTCTGCTGTATTTGTCACCAATTCAAAAACCTATACATTTTTACAAGCCATTGGTGATCTAAGCAAAGATTTGACGATTGTAGGTTACGATTTGTTAGATGAAAATATAGCATTTTTGCAAGAAGGTACAATTGACTTTTTAATACATCAAAAACCAAAAAGGCAAGCCTATTTAGGCGTTGCTCAGTTAGCAGAACACTTCTTATTTGGTAAACCCGTACCAGAGGAAAGCTTATTACCTATTGATATTATTACTTCAGAGAATGTAAGTTATTATCTAGATTAAATAGTTTCCGCAATATAGACCAATTGATATCGCTTTACTTTTAGGTTTAATATCAGCTGCCTGCGTATTCTGATGTACTTAGATAACAAAAGAGAAACAAAATAAAAAACAAAAACCCCAACTAGAAGTTGGGGTTTTAAAACCTAACAGTGCAAATGTCTTACATTGCTCCCCACTCTTTCAAAGAGTCAGTATTCATTTTTATATAATCATCATTACCAGCTTCTTTTGATGCAGCTAAAGATTTTTTTGCAGTTTCAATAGCCGCTTTTTTATCTCCAGATTTTGCCTGAATAAGTGATTGTTGACGCAATTGCCAGAACGCTGGCTTTTCAGTCATAGCCATTGCCTTAGACATCCATTCGTTAGCCTTCTTGATATCTTTACCTTGCTCTGAATAGTATGCCGCAGCAGTGTAATAATCACCTGCAGTTGGACCAGCCAATGCTTTTGCGATGTCTTTTTCAACAGATGCATCTGTAGCAACTTCAAAAGGAACCGCTACATATGTATTTCCCCAAATAATACCAATATTAGCCGAACCACTTTTTACGTCATCAATAGTAATAGTGAAGGTTTCAACTGGCATCTCTATTGGCCAAACTTTGGTCGATAGTTTTGCAGCAACTTTACTGTCATCCCATTCGCGAGGTGTTCCTCCACCATCTGCTTCAGTATAAAACATAACCTCCCAAGAAGAAGCTCCTGGTTTCGTAAATAAAGCATAAGAACCTGCTTCTAAGGTCTGTCCGTTAACGGTAACATCATTACTGAAGGTAACTTTAGTACGTGCATTGGCTCCAGTTCTCCAAAGTTTATCAAAAGGTACCAAGTCTCCAAAAATAGTTCTTCCTCTCATGTTGGGTCTTGAATACTCAACAGTTACATCAGTAAGCCCTACTGTCTGCATCAGTTTAGAAGCTGGACTAGGTGCTGGCGTGTTGATTTGCGCTTCTAGAGAAAACGAAGCCAAAGCAGCAAATAAGAATAATGTAATTTTTTTCATTTTTAATAATTTTAAAGTCATTCCCGCAGTAGCGAGATTTTGGTTTTTGTTTAGTACAAAGCTATACATAAACCGCAGTCAGTGTTGTTAAGAAAGTCTTAAATAAAGTAGTATTAAACCTAATCTTTGTAGAATGGAATAGACTTCTTACGGTCTAAAAAATAGAAGGTTAGATAATATATTCCGTTCTGAAGGCTTGATAAATCAACACGATTGTCTTCGATATCTACGCCTGCTATAAATTCAATTTCGCGACCTAGTGGGTCAAAAATAGATCGTTTAATTATTGGCGCTTGAATACCAGACTGGTATTCTAAAAAATCAAATAGTCGCCCCTTGTACAGAATGATTTCATTATTTCCCAATTCGAGTTCTGGTTCCAATTTCGGATTAGGTTCTGGCTCAGGGTTGGGTTCTGGTTCTGGTTCTGGTTCTGGTTCAGTATTTTCGGCATTTACATCGAATCGAAACAATTGCGATTCTAAAGTAATAGCTGGTACCGTTCTAGAGAAAAATTCTGAGGTGACAAAGTAGGTATCAATATCGGTATAGGCGATTGCTTCTACTTGTGCCAAACCAATACTTAAGCTAGTTCGCGTTACCGTAGCTCCAAAGATTGAGGCAGTGGTGACGCCTTCGACAAGAGCTGTAAAGGCTCCTAAAGTAGAAGAATACCCAATAAGAAAGAGCGCATCAGAAAGCGGATTATAAGTAGCTCCTGTTACTAGACCGTCTATGGCATACGTATCTACTTTTCTGGCAATGTGAGTTCCTATAGTTTTGGGTAAGGCATAAGCATCGGTGCCGCTGCTCTTCCATTGTTTTGTCAATACGATAAGTTGGTCATCTAAGACAAAAAAAGCTTCGGCATCCCAATCACTATTACCCGTATTAGTAAAATCGGTTTGATCCTCGTAACTAAAACTAATTTGTTCAGCAGATACAACATCCGTCTGATCATAGTCTTGCTTACTGATTCTGTAAATCTTCAAATCTGTTCTTGTACCCACGTTATTTCCAAAATCTCCTATGTAGATATATTGATCATCTTGTGCTAAATCTTCCCAATCTACATTTTCAACATTTGAAATATTAACAGTACGTGTTATTTGATATGAGGTAGTATCTATCTCAAAAAGTTGCGCAGTATTTCCAGAATCGTTTTGAGTAATTAGTTTTCCGTTATGAAAAATCAAACCAGAAGTTTCAGAAACTTCACCTGGCAAAATACTTACGGCTTCAATATTTTCTTGAGAAAATAGAGATGTACTCGAAAGAAATGCGATAAGAAAAATTGATTTTAAATTCATTGCTCTATTTCTCGCTTAAAAATACAAAATTGCGTCAAGACCATAGAAAATACAAGGTGAATTGTACTTTTTTAACTAAGAAGGGAAGAATAACAAAACTACAGCAATAGTACTTGATTTTATAAGTGTTCAAACATTTATACCTTTTGTTAAACAAAAAGAATTTACCTTTGAGTAAAATCGATTTATGAAGCTGTATCAACTACATTCAAAACAAGCAATTCCGATTTCGCAACAAGAAGCTTGGAATTTCTTATCGAGTCCCGAAAATCTAAAGGTAATCACCCCCGAGCACATGGGTTTCAACATTCTTTCAGGCGCTGATAGACCAATGTTTGCTGGGCAGATTATACAGTACAAGGTATCTCCATTTCCTGGTTTTACTACAAAATGGGTTTCAGAAATAACACATGTAAAGGAAGGCGAATACTTTGTTGATGAGCAACTTTTCGGGCCCTATGCGCTATGGCATCATAAACATTTTATAAAACCCGTACAGGGTGGTGTTGAAATGGAAGATATCATAGACTATAAGATTCCCTTCGGAATACTAGGCCAATTAGCACACCCTATCCTAGTAAAAAAACAACTATTACAAATTTTTAAGTATCGCGAACAAAAACTACAGGAACTCTTCGGAAAAATTGAAGGCGTTCCAAATGAACTACATTTAAAATCAATTTAAAATGAAAAATATTTTATTAATTGGGGGCTCACATGGTATTGGCCTTTCAATGGCAAAACAACTGACGCAAGAGCATAACGTATTTATAGCTTCTAGAACTAATGAGGGTTTAGCAAGCCTTAGCGTTACTCATATTCCGTTTGATGTTACCACTGATGAATTGGACACCACTAGCCTACCCGAAGAGATTCATGGTTTTGCATACTGCCCAGGAAGCATCAACTTGAAACCCTTCAAAATGATGAGTTTGGAAACCATTCAAGAAGATATGCAACTGAACTTTTTTAGCTTAGTAAAAGTGGTGAAAGCTATTATGCCTAAAATGGCAGAAGGAGCTAGTATGGTCTTTTTTAGTACCGTTGCCGTTGGCACCGGAATGCCTTTTCATACGAGCGTTGCAGCAGCCAAAGGTGCTATTGAAGGTTTTGCAAAATCTATGGCAGCAGAGTATGCTCCAAAAATCAGAGTAAATGTGGTTGCACCATCTTTGGTAGATACTCCGCTAGCAAAACGCCTATTAAGTAATGATAGAAAGCGTGAAATGATGTCACAGAGACACCCGTTAAAACGCGTCGGAGAGCCAGAAGATATCGCAAATATTGCCGTATTTTTACTAGGAGAAAAAAGCACTTGGATGACCGGCCAAATTGTTGGTGTTGATGGTGGAATATCTACTTTGAATGTGAATTAATATGAAGAAAAAGGTTTCTATTTTTTGGTTTCGACGCGATTTACGTCTAGAAGATAATGTTGGTTTATCAGAAGCTTTGAAAGGAGCGTACCCTGTACTCCCCATTTTTATTTTCGACAAACAAATTTTAGACAAGCTACCAAAGAATGATGCTAGAGTAAGCTTCATTTTTGATGAACTTCAAAAAATGCGGAAAACCCTAAATGAGCAATTTTCAAGCGCCATTGGGTTTTACTATGGAAACCCCAACACCATATTTAAGACTTTGCTTGAATCTTATGACCTTCAAAATGTCTTTACAAATCGTGATTATGAACCCTATGCGAAGGAAAGAGATAGTTCAATATCGGAAATCTTAGCTACAAAAGACGTTCCCTTCTTCACCTTCAAAGACCAAGTGATTTTTGAAAAGAAAGATATTGTGAAAGATGACGGCAAACCTTATGTCGTTTACACGCCCTTTAAAAATAAATGGAAAGGTAAATTTGATGCTAGTCAATTAGCTAATAGTGACCCAAAGCCGCATTTTAAAAATTTAATTCAGAATGTTGCTTTGCCAGACCTTACTTTAAAAGAAATGGGCTTTGACCGTTCAGAAGTAAAAATTACTGATTATACGGCTAGTCCAGAATTGATTAATAATTATGAAGCGACGAGAAACTTTCCTGCCATTAAAAATGGTACATCAAGACTAGGCCCTCATTTACGTTTCGGAACAGTATCGGTGCGACAAATGATGAAAAAAGCCATTGCTGAAGAAAATGAAATTTTTTGGAGCGAACTGATTTGGCGTGAATTTTTTATGCAGATTTTATGGCATTTTCCGCATACCGTACAGCAGTCGTTTCGCCCAAAATATGACCGTATTGAATGGCGGAATAATGAAGTTGAGTTTGAAAAGTGGAAAAACGGACAAACCGGTTACCCTTTAGTCGATGCCGGAATGAGAGAACTCAATACAACCGGCTATATGCACAATCGAGTACGTATGCTCGTAGCGAGTTTTTTGTGCAAGCATCTATTAATCGATTGGCGCTGGGGAGAAACCTATTTCGCGGAAAAGTTATTAGATTATGATTTGAGTGCTAATGTTGGCAACTGGCAATGGGCAGCAGGAAGCGGAGTTGATGCAGCCCCATACTTTCGTATATTCAATCCAACAACACAAATTGAAAAGTTTGACAAGCAGCACGAGTATATTAAAAAATGGGTGCCTGAATTACAAGAATTGACCTACCCTAGCCCTATGGTCGATCATAAAATGGCACGCGAGCGTTGTTTAAAAACCTATAAAGAAGCCGTAGCCTAGTGGTAGTTGTTTGGTTCAAAAGAGATTTACGCCTTTTAGATCATGAACCCCTGGTAAACGCTATCAATTCGGGTCAAAAGCTGCTCTTATTATATACTTTTGAGCCCCTTTGGTTGAGCGATACACATTACAGCAACAAGCATATTGATTTTATAAAACAAAGTTTAGAAGACCTACAAGGCCAGTTAGCCTCTCACCAGACAAAAATTTTAATCGTTCAAGAAGAAATCATCTCTGTTTTTGAAAAGCTTGAAGCACTAGAATCTATTTCAGCTATTTTCTCATATCAAGAAACGGGCATGCAAATTACCTATGACCGCGATAAAAGAGTAACTAAATGGTGCAAAGAACATAGCGTTGTATGGAAAGAAAGTATCCAAAACGGAGTATTTAGAGGACTTCAAAATCGAAAAGAATGGAAAAATAACTGGGTCGATTTTATAAACCAGCCCGTTGCTGTTCCCCAGATGGAGAAAGGGCATTTCTATACTATCTTCGATATAGAGAATAGCATTGAATCACGCTTTAAGGCGATCAAAGTACAAACTGCTATTTCTACTCATCTGCAACGCGGCGGAACATCGAACGCAAAGAAATATCTAGATTCGTTTTTAGGCAAGCGGATTAAAGGGTATAACAGCAATTATTCCAAACCAGCAACTTCAAGATTACACAGCAGTCGCCTTTCAGCGTATTTAGCTTGGGGAAATCTATCTGCACGGCAAGTATGTAAATACGCTGCGTCTCACAAAAAAAACATAAGCAATACAAGAAACCTGAGTTCTTTTTTATCTCGCATGCGTTGGCAAGCACATTTCATACAAAAATTTGAAATGGAAGTTACCATGGAGTTTCAAAGTGTAAATGCTGGCTACAGGCAACTTATTAAAGAACCTAAGCCCCACCTGCAAAAGGCATGGCGCGAAGGCGAAACGGGTATCCCCTTAGTTGATGCCGCCATGCGATGTTTGGTAACTACTGGTTTTGTAAACTTTCGGTTGCGTGCTATGCTCGCCTCTTTTTTTACACATCTACTATGGCAACCTTGGCAAGATTGTACAGAACATCTCGCACAAAACTTCCTAGATTTCGAGCCCGGTATTCACTTTCCGCAATTGAACATGCAATCTGGGGAAACAGGTATCAACACCATTCGAATTTATAACCCTGTCAAGAATAGTAAAGAACACGACCCCGAAGGTGTTTTTATAAAAAAATGGGTTCCTGAGCTTGCTAAACTCCCGAGTGCTTATATTCATGAGCCTTGGCTGATTCCACAGATGGAGCTTCAATTTTTAGAATTTAACCTGGGCCTTGATTATCCAAATCCAATTGTAGACATTAACCGCATGCGAGTATTTGCTAGTGATGCCTTGTATTCTTATAAAAAAAGAAGCAGTGTAAAAATAGAAGGCAAACGTATTATTGAAAAACACACCTTACCCGGAAGAGCCGTTTGGAATAAAAATAACTAAACACTTTACCAGTATAGGCGGTCGTATTTCAATACACTAGAAGTTAAAACCTTGTGGCCTGTTTTACTAACTTTCACTATCTTTAAAGCGAACACTACTATTCTAAATAAATAACCCTATTGAAAATGAAAAAACACACGCTTTTAGGGCTTTTACTTCTTCTTACAGTATCAGTCTCTTCACAAAAAATGAACAGCAATAAAAAAGCTATTGTTGCCTCTGTAGAAAAACATAAAGCGGAACTTATTCGCGTCAGTGATTCTATTTGGGCACTGGCAGAAACAGCTTTTAATGAAACGCAATCATCAGAGGTTTTAGCTGATTATGCGGAGAAAAACGGACTCAAAGTAACACGCGGGGTAGCAAATATTCCAACGGCGTTTACAGCAACCTATGGCTCAGGCAAACCGGTGATTAGTATTTTAGGAGAATTCGATGCCCTACCGGGGATATCGCAAAAGGCACAACCCGAAAAAGAAGCCTATAAAGAAGGTGCGGCTGGTCACGGTTGCGGTCATAACATGTTTGGAACATCAAGTTTAGGAGCCGCAATCGCAATCAAAGAATTAATGGATGCCGGAAAAATCAAAGGCACTATTAAATTTTTAGGTACGCCAGCGGAAGAAAAATTCTTTGCAAAGGTATGGATGGTTGAAGCTGGTTTATGGGATGATGTTGATGTGAATCTAAGCTGGCACCCCAGTGCTGATATAGAAGCCGATGTGCAAAGTGGTTTATCACTTATCGATTTTATTGTTGAGTTTGAAGGGCAAGCAGCACATGCCTCTATGGACCCATGGAACGGACGCTCTGCTTCAGATGCCTTAGAATTATATACCACAGGTATCAACTACTACAGAGAACATATTTTACCTTCTTCACGTATTCACTACCATATACAAGACGGGGGTCAAGTAGTAAATGTAGTTCCTGATTATGCAAAATTATGGGTGCGTGTTCGTGACCCAAAACGGGCAAAAATGCTACCTACTTATGAACGGGTAAAAGCAATGGCAGAAGGTGCAGCGATAATGGCGAACGTTGATTATAAGATATCTTTAGTATCTGGTATCTATGAGGTACTTGTAAACCGCTCTGGTGGCGCTATTATGCAAAAAAATCTAGAACTTTTGGGTCCTATGTCTTATACTGCTGAGGAAGAAGCGTTCGGAAAAGCAATTCAAAAAGCTGTAGGCAAACCAGAAGTTGGCATGGATGCCTCTATCAAACCACTACGTGAAACTTTAGACACACCTGGCGGAGGCTCTACCGACGTTGGTGATGTGAGCTGGAATGTTCCTAATATTAATTTAGGAGTAACTGTTGCACCAAAAGATACGCCATGGCACTCGTGGGCTGTTGTAGCTTGCGGAGGCATGTCTATTGGTCACAAAGGAATGGTATATGCCTCCAAAGCTTTAGGTATGACGGCCGTAGATCTCTTTACAAACCCGAAGCTGGTGAATGAAGTAAAAGCAGAATTCAAAATGCGTAAAGGTGACGAAGTATACAAGCCTATGATTGATGGGCCTGCACCAATTGGTTTAGATTAATTTGCTATTTCAAATACGACCACTGTGGTCTAAAAAGAATACTTTTTTAGGGCTTTATATTTTGTTGGTCCTTTTTGATTTAGCCTGTGGTTTTGGTGAATTTTCAGATTTTCGCGTCGTCAGTAAACCATTGCTATTACTGTCACTTTTGATCTATTTTAGTATTCAGGCGAGAATACATCGAAACACAACATTTTATCTAATGCAGGGAGCATTATTTTGCTCCCTTATGGGAGATGTGTTTTTGTTATTCGAAAATAATTCAGATCACTTTTTTACCCTAGGTCTCGCCTCATTTTTACTTGCACACCTTTTATTCTCTTTAATTTTCATAAAAAAATGGAATCCTAAGGCGCCACAAAGCTTTTGGTTGCTTGCGCTATTGCTACTCGCGTATGGAACATTCCTTTTTTATATTTTAAAAGATAGTTTGGGTTCGCTCAAAATACCGGTTGTATTTTATATTTTGGGAATACTGGCAATGGTCATAACTGCAAATCGCAGAAAAGAAAAAGTGCCAGAATCAAGCTTCAATTTGGTTTTTTTTGGAGCTCTTTTCTTTATTTTTTCTGATAGCATCTTAGCAATTGACACCTTTATTGGCTCCATTCCGCTATCACATATTAGTATAATGGGCAGCTATGCCACGGCTCAATACTTAATCACAAGAGGAGTTTTAACCCAAGGAGATTTTGGAAATTAAATTAATATCTGCGGAAATGACGTGGCCGCTAAGGCATGAAGTTATGTGGCCTAACATGCCAATTGATTTCGTTAAACTACCTGAGGATGCTAGTGGTATTCATTTTGGGCTCTTTGTAGATACGAACCTTGTAAGCACGGTGTCTCTTTTTCAAACGGATGTTGGTACAGCCCAGTTTCGAAAATTTGCCACAAAAAAAAAGCAACAAGGAAAAGGCTATGGCTCAAAACTACTTTTGCACCTTATAGAATATACAAAAAAACAAAGGTTTCAATGCCTATGGTGTAACGCAAGAATCGACAAAACCGATTACTATAAAAAATTTGGGATGGTAGAAACTGATAAAACCTTCTTAAAACAAAATCAAAAATTTGTGATACTACAAAAGGTTCTTTAGCTTGTAAGTCTAAACTCTTAGTATAGCAAGATGAAAAAGCAATTCATACTATTCGCACTAGCACTTACTACTTCTTGGACCGCTATAGCGCAAGCCTTTAATTTTCAATTTGACCACTACTCTATTATTGTAGCAGATGTTGACAAAAGTGCTGACTTTTACCGAGATATTTTGGGACTGAAAGAAACACCTCATCCTGACAAGTCGCCTGGTTTTCGTTGGTTTATTATCAATGAGAATTCTCAAATACATTTGATTCAAAAAGAAGTTGCCTATTTCGAATTAAACAAAACCTTGCATTTGTGCCTTGCTACACAAGATTTAGAGGGTGTAATGGCACACTTGAAAAAAAATGGTATTCCATTTTCTGATTGGCCCGGAAATGAGAATTCAATTTCTCACCGTTCTGATGGCGTTGACCAGATTTATATTCAAGACCCCGACAACTACTGGATAGAAATTAATACTGCAAAACATTAAAAATGAATAATTCAATTAAAAAAATATTCCCACTTGGTTTTCCTTGGCAAACACAAGATCCTTTTTTATTTTGCGTGTATCACCTAGACCATTATCCAAAAGGAAATGAAGCTATGGGTCCTGATGCGTCTCTAGAGGGTAGAAACCTAGGTAATGATTTTGTAATCAAAGATGGTTGGCGCATGTATCATGGGCAAACTATACCGGGTTTTCCTTCACACCCACATCGTGGGTTTGAAACCATAACTATCGTAAACAAAGGCTTCTGTGACCACTCTGATTCTTTAGGTGCTGCCGGAAGATTCGGTGAAGGTGATGTGCAATGGATGACTGCAGGTAGCGGCGTTCAGCATTGTGAAATGTTTCCTCTTTTAAAAACGGAAGAAGAGAATCCGTTAGAGTTATTTCAGATATGGCTCAACCTTCCTAAGAAAAGCAAATTTGTAGACCCACATTTTGCCATGTTATGGCACGAAGACATTCCAATTATAAAAACAGATCATGCCCGTGTAAAAGTTATTGCTGGTAGCTATCAAACTACTCAAGCGCCAGACCCAGCTCCAAATTCTTGGGCGGCAGATGCAGAAAACGAAGTGGCAATATGGAATATCCATATCGACGCAAACGCATCTTATACACTTCCGAAAGCGGATTCTGAGGTTCATAGAACTTTATATTTTTACGAAGGTTCAGAAATAGAAATCGAAGGTCAAACCATAGCGCTCAATTATGGTATTGAATTGCATCCCTCAGAAAGTGTAGCCATCAAAGTGGGAAGCGAATCAGCAAAATTTTTGATGCTACAAGGAAAACCAATCGCAGAACCTGTAGTACAACATGGCCCATTTGTAATGAACACTCAAGAAGAGATTCGCGCTACTATGAAAGACTATGGCCTAACGCAGTTCGGCGGTTGGCCCTGGCAATATACTGATAATGTTCACGATAAGAAAAAAGGGCGATTTGCGAAATACCCTGATGGAACTCTGGTAGAAAAGAAATAAATTCACTAAGCGCTGTATTCGGTAATACGCAGCGGGACTATGCTAGGAATAAAATTTTTAAGTTTGCTAGAATATATACACCAGTTTCCTTACTTAAAACAAATATGACTAGAACACCAACTATTCTAATCGTCTTCTTTTTATTCTTTGCATCTTTTGGGTAAAATAAAAAAGAGCTATTGTTTTAATTTTCTATCGCTACAGAAATGCAATTCCTACAACATGACGGTATTAGTTTCAGAAAAATTAATATTAGATCTAAATATTGATAAACTATCGACTTCAAAATCTTTAGAAACATTACACTGAAAGGAAAACAAGAAGAAGAAGTTAAGAATCATACTGCTGAAAGTATATAATGAAATAAAAATGCCACACCGCATCAGGTATATTTGAACAGGTTCGTACGTCGTCTGCGCTGTATATCTAGACAATACAAATTAAAACAACTAATGAAAACAAAAGAACTCATAAGAAAAGGGGAAGGTGAAAATTACAATTATGCACAAGATCATTGCTTTATTAAGCTCTCATCTCGGCATACGAATGGCGAGTTATGCGTTGTGGAAGATACCATAAAACCAGGGTTTCATTTAAAACGACATCATCATAAAATAATGACTGAGGTTTTTTATATGTTAGTTGGTGAACTTGAGCTCATTTTTGATGACGAAACAATAACACTTAGAGAAGGTGATACGATCACTGTACCTCCGAATGTTTGGCACGAAGCGAAATCTGTAGATGGAGGAAAAATGCTTACCCTTTTTAAAAATGGCGAATTTGATATTTTTTTAGAACAGCTCTCAACTATGAACGAGAATGATTTTTCAAACAAAGAATTAATGAGCGCTTTCTCTGCTAAATTTGATATTTACGAAGAATGAAGCAGTGTACAACCACAACGACCCAGAAACAAGGTTTAGATAAAACGATTGCTAAAGTGTAAGAAAACGTCTGGTCACACTTTGAGAAACATCTAATTGATGTATATTTCCGACTGATCAAAGGTGAACATTATGGAAGACAATAAAATACTGAATTATATTAAAAGTGTACTAGAGAATATGCCAATTGGTTGGTTGCGTCTAACCACACATCGTTTAGATATTTATGATGAAAAATTGGCTAAAAATCAATTCTTAGCGCAGTTAAAAAACTTATTCAATGACGATAATTTCGAATCATCAGCACTAAAAGAGTTACCCACCGCTTACGACTATATTCGCTTAGGCCATCCATTATCTTGTATCCTAGAATGGGTAGTTGCTGACTTAAACCATCTAGAATCAAAAAATGTAATCAGTTTTTCGTCGAAGACGGTTCCTATTTTGGCAATTCTAAGAAAAAATTTATTGGCAAATAAAAACACCCAGATAAATTATATAGGTGAATTACCAGATTCTTTTGATGCCGATATATTACGCCGTATTTATGGGTATAAGTTTGAGTTAAAGAATATTAAGAAAGCAGAAGATATTTCTTTTTTTAATGGAAGTAGCATCTTCATTTCAGAACAAGATGAAATTGGTAATTTTAATCTCGACCCTGCTATTGACTTTTTTATTAGTCTTCAGAAGAAGCTAGGAAGTATCTTATTGGTAAATGGCAAGTCAAATGATAGCTATATATCAGAAATTCAACATGTGAGACGAAGAGAGACTATTGCCATGACCCCAGCCAATTCTCTTACTGCCTTAAAATCGCTAACAGAGGGGGCTTCTTTTACTACCAAGCAAAGTAATAACGATACCAATACAGCACTTGTCTTAGATTCAATTGCAGCCATTACAGGTACAAATACAAAAGCCCTAGTTGGTTCTAGCGGCCTATCTATTCAGTATGCTATTATGATGGGGCTTATTGACAATGCTGTAGAAAAACATATAGGTAAGGCCATTAAAATCATAGTTCCTCCAAATTGTTATGGTGGCACCAATGACCAAGCCAGACGTATTGCTGCTTGCATTGCTAATGTAGAAGTGGTCGATTTACCCGTTGATGGTGATAATGATATGGTTCAAAGTATTGATATTGTATTAAATAAAATCGCTAATGAAGATGCTGTACCTTATATAATAGCTGAAATTCCGACAAACCCTAGAGTTGAAGTTCCAGACCTTGAAAAATTAAAACATGTTTTAAGCATACCTCGTAAAACTGCACAGGGTGAAATAGCGATAGACCCCGTTTTTATTTTGGATCAAACCTTTTGCCCTAACGTGCATTTTTTAGGTGAAGATGAAATACTCTCAACAATTCGAACTATTTCGTATGCTAGTGGATCGAAATTTCCAAGTGGCGGACTATGTACTGCTGGCTACTGTGTCGGAAATAAAAAAACAGAAGCTTTGTTAGATAAAATAGAGCTGCATCTAAAGCTTTGTGATAACGAGGCTACAAATCTTCAAATGGAAATATTGGCAAAACAATTACCTTCCATGAAACAAAGAATTCATGATGCTTATCTCAATACACGTGAATTTGTAAACTTCATCAAGGCTACCTTGCCAGCAGCTAAAATCAATTTTGTATCGTCAGCATTGGCTCACCAAGAATTTACACCATCTGTGTTTTCATTAGACCTACCTACTAAAGGCACTACTGATGAAGAAAAAGAAGCGTATAAGCGAACCTTAAACCATACACTAATCAATTTAATGATTACAGAAATTCCTAATGAGAGCAAGTTCTGTGTCAGCTATGGCCAATTAAATGGGTGTTATTGGACCATACCAGCTACATCAACGCAAGGAACCACTAAGGAAGGGGACAAAGATTATATTGTACGGGTATCACTTTCTCCAAATATGGATCTCGAGCTACATAAAAAAGTCTTTTTGAATTTTGTAGAAACTATTTGATTTTTGCTACGCAGTATGTAGCCTAGCAACTAAGTGCCTGCAGTTTTTAACTTTTTAGAGAAACAAAACCACCCTAGCCTTCGGGCACCTCGCCTTGGAAAAAGTGAGGAGAGCTTGCATTTGCTTTTTTTTACAAAGCTTGTGAAATAGTAATTCTTAACTGTGCGAAATTTTCAACTTCGTGCTGAAGCAACAAAAAGCCCCAAACACTAAGAAAGAGTTTGGGGCTTTTTATTTTTTATCGCTATTGCATTCTAAATTCGCTCAATCTTAGCGCCGATCGCACGTAAGCGTTCATCAATATTCTCATAGCCTCGGTCAATTTGCTCGATATTATGAATTATTGAAGTCCCTTTTGCAGACAAGGCTGCAATTAGTAATGAAACACCTGCGCGAATATCAGGTGAAGTCATTGTGGTTGCTTTTAAAGTAGATTTAAAATCAAGACCAATTACTGTTGCGCGATGCGGGTCACACAAAATAACCTTGGCCCCCATATCTAAAATCTTATCCACAAAAAACAAACGACTCTCAAACATCTTTTGATGAATGACCACTTCACCCCTAGCCTGCGTAGCCATTACCAATATAATACTCAATAAATCTGGAGTCATACCTGGCCATGGTGCGTCGGCTATAGTTAAAATAGAACCATCGATATAATTTTGTATTTCATAACCATCTTTGTGGGCAGGAATATAGATGTCATCTCCTTTTCTTTCGAGCTGAATTCCTAATTTTCGAAATACTGAGGGTATTTGCCCTAGGTCATCCCAACTGACATCTTTGATGGTCAGTTCACTTTTGGTCATAGCAGCAAGACCAATCCAACTTCCAATTTCAATCATATCAGGAAGCATGCGATGCGCTGTTCCGCCAAGAGAATCAACACCTTGTATAGTCAAAAGGTTAGAACCAACACCTGAGATTTTAGCTCCCATGCGGTTTAACATCTTACACAATTGTTGTAAATACGGTTCGCAAGCTGCATTGTATATTGTAGTCTCACCTTCGGCAAGAACGGCTGCCATAACGATGTTGGCGGTACCTGTAACGGAAGCCTCATCAAGCAACATGTAGGTTCCTTTCAGTTTGTCAGCTTCAACACCGTAAAAAGATTCTTCTTTATTATATCTAAAGGTAGCACCTAAACTGATAAAACCTTCAAAGTGAGTATCTAATCTACGTCTTCCTATTTTATCACCTCCTGGCTTCGGAATGTATCCTTTTCCAAATCGAGCTAATAAAGGGCCAACCAACATGATAGAACCTCTTAAACCTCTGCCATCGCGTTTGAACTCATCAGATTGTAAATAATCAAGATTTATATCATCCGCTTTAAAGGAATAAGAACCTTTGCCTTTTTTTTGAACCTTAACACCTAGGTCTCTCAATAAATCAATTAATTTATTGATGTCAATGATATCAGGTATATTGGTAATTGCAACTTCTTCAGGAGTCAGCAAAACTGCACATAAGATCTGTAGCGCTTCGTTTTTTGCACCTTGTGGCGTGATTTCACCTGAGAGTTGGTGACCGCCTTCAATTTTAAATGTTCCCATGTAAGATGGAGAAGATTAGTATCGCTTTTTTCCGCGATTGTTATTAGTTCTGTGATTTTTCTTAGTCGAAGTGTGTCGCGGTGTTTTCGCAACTCTATTCTTTAAGAATTGTCCGCTATCGGTTAGTACAGCAGTCTCTTCAGTTAAAGTAATTTGGCCATCTGATAGCTCAACCAAATGCTTAAATATTGCGGTGTCATCAACAACATCTTTGTTCCAATTTAGATAACACTTTTTCATGTGATTGGCAATAGCATACTCTAGCCCATCACGTTTATCTCCTTTATCCCAACTAACGGCAACATCAATCATACGCTTGATATTATTTCCGTAAAAACGATATTTTGGAAAATTTTGAGGGTATTCCAATGGCTCAGGGCGCTCCTGTAAAGCCTCCTTAGAGGTTATAGGAAACGGCGAATCTACCTCCAATTTAAAATCAGACATGATAAATAACTGATCCCAAAGCTTATGCTGAAAATCAGGTACATCGCGTAAATGAGGTTGTAAATTACCCATTACGTCAATGATAGATTTTGCAATCTTATTGCGCTCTTCTCTATCTTCTATAGATACTGCATGGTCTACCATCTTTTGAAAATGACGACCGTATTCTGGAATAATGAGGTGTGAACGCTCAGTATTGTATTCTAAGTTCTCTACTAAATTCAAATTGAAAGGTTTTTGCTTAAAAAGTAAAAGGAAGTGTTGTTATAACGTCTGCAAATTAGCAAAATTATAATACAAATGCTATTTTATAGGGAGATAACACCCTCAACCTTACCGACCGCTTTATATTTTTCGATAACAGCATCTGGACTTGCTAGGTTTACGGTTATTGAAATACTGGTATATTTTCCTTTTTTAGACTGCTTTGATTCAATCACAGCCCCCGTGTTATCGAAGATACCTTGAATTATTTTTATTTTAGCTTCATCTGTTGGCACAATAAACTTATACAGATAATCTGAAGGCCAAGAAGATGTATCTGCCAATTGTCCCTTTAACTTTTTATAGAAATCTTCTGATTCTTGACTGTCCATGCGTGCTATTTTGTACAAAGATAGGTCTTCAAACTGTATTTTCTAATACTAATGGTTTCCGTACTTTTGTGAGATTAAATAAAGCATTTGAATACTAAAAAAATAGTCATTACTGGTGGTCCGAGTACTGGAAAAACAGCCGTAATAGAAGTATTAAAACAAAAAGGATATCATTGTCTTGAGGAAGTGATACGCGCTATGACCTTAGCGAAAAAAGCAGAGGAAAGCGATGTCGTTTTTCAATCCAATCCTATTGTTTCTTTTACTGACCCAGCTGCCTTTAATCAAATGATACTTGACGCCCGGTTAGCTCAGTACAAGTCTGTCATAGCATCAGCTGATGCGCTTGCATTTTTTGACCGCGGAATTCCTGATGTCTTAGCGTATATGGATTGCTTTGGTCAGCAATATGATGAATCGTTTAAGAATGTTTGTAAGACGAACAAGTATGACATGATTTTTTTAATGCCTCCATGGAAAGACATACACATTGTAGATAATGAGCGTTTCGAAACTTATGAAGAATCTCTTCGTATTAATGAATGCTTGGCAAATTCTTATAGCAGCTTCGGATATGATGTTCAAGTAGTTCCGAAGGATACCATTTTAAATAGAGTTGATTTTATATTGGATAGTGTAAAAAACATTTAATGCGCAAAAGCCCTAATGAAATCTTACAGCAGTACTGGGGCTTTTCCGATTTTAGAGGCTCACAAGAAAAAATCATTTCTGCCATTTTACAAGAAAAAGATGTGCTAGCATTGCTACCAACAGGAGGTGGAAAATCAGTGTGCTTTCAAGTTCCGGCGTTAGTAAAAGAGGGTATTTGTATTGTCGTCTCCCCTTTAATCGCACTGATACAAAATCAAGTGGACAGCCTAAGGGAAAAGGGAATAAAGGCAATTGCGCTGACTGGCGGAATTCCTTTTGATGAAGTAAATAACCTATTAGACAATTGCATGTTTGGTGGCTATAAATTTTTATACCTTTCTCCTGAGCGTTTGCAACAAGATATCGTGCAAGAGCGTATTCAAAAGATGAATGTAAATCTCATCGCAATTGACGAAGCGCATTGCATATCGCATTGGGGGCATGATTTCAGGCCTGCATATTTAGAATGTTCAATCTTAAGAGAATTACTACCCGAAACCCCTATGATTGCTTTAACGGCAACGGCAACAAAACAAGTAGCTGCAGATATCACTGATATTTTGAAGTTTGTAACACCTCTGGTGGTAAAAGATTCCTTCTCAAGAAAAAACATATCCTTTAAAATTTATAGAGAAGAGGATAAGCGATACCGTCTCAAACAACTTTGTTCAAGGCTAGATAAAAGTGGTATTGTATACGTTCGAACAAGAAGATTGTCGCAAGATATAGCGCAATACCTTAACACAAATGGAAGCAGTGCAACGTATTTTCACGGAGGCATTTCAAAAAAAGATAAAGAGAAGAAGCTGAAGCAATGGCTACAGAATGAAATAAAGATAATTGTTGCTACAAACGCCTTCGGAATGGGTATTGACAAGCCAGATGTTCAATTGGTAGTACATTTTCAAATTCCTGATTCTATCGAGAATTACTTTCAAGAAGCTGGTAGAGCGGGTAGAGATGGAAATGCCGCGGAAGCCATTCTAATTACCAATAAAACAGATGCTGAGCTTGTTAAAAAGCAGTTTTTAAGTGTTTTACCTGATACGGCTTTTTTAAAACTCGTCTATAATAAGTTGAACAATTATTTTCAAATTGCCTATGGCGAAGGAAAGGATGAAAAATTTCAATTGAATTTTAATGCCTTTTGTTCTACCTATAGCTTGAATACCCTTTTGGCTTATAATACCATGCAGATTCTAGACCAGAATTCTGTAATTGCTTTGAATGAATCTTTTTCAAAGAAGTCGTCCGTTCAATTCATTGCTTCCAAAGCAAGCCTCTTTGACTATTTCGAAAAGAATCAAAACATTGTTTCGGTCGCACAAACCATATTACGCACCTACGGGGGCATTTTTGATTTTGACACAAAAATCAATGTCAGAATGATTTCTAAGAAAGCAAATACCTCAGAAGCTCATGTAAGTAAAATTTTAGAGCAATTGAAAAACGACGAAATCATAAACTATACGGCACAGCATAACGATTTAGATATTAGTTTTCTTGTACCTAGAGAAGATGACATCACCATTAATGTCTTTGCGAGTAAGGTAAAAGAGCGCCATCGTATTAAAGCTGATAATTTGGAGCATATGCTCACCTATATTAGTAATAAGAAGCTTTGCCGAAGCAGGCAGCTGCTACGCTATTTTGGAGAAAAAGCAGAAAAGGACTGTGAAATCTGTGATATATGCATGAATAGAGGTGATTCAAACAAAACGGTGCTTGTATTGATTTCCGAAGAATTACTTTTGCTTTTGAAGGAAAGTCCGATGACTTCAAGAAAATTAATTGAAAAGCTATCATATAAGGACGCAAACATTTTGCTCGTCATACAGCACCTACTTGAAGATGGCCTGATACGAATAAATACAAAAAACCAATACGAACTTGAGTAAAATAGAAAAATTACGAATCGTTTTTATGGGTACTCCGGATTTTGCCGTTGCTACCTTAAGCACTTTGGTGGAGAATGACTATGATGTAGTGGGTGTAATTACGGCACCTGATAGACCCGCTGGTAGAGGGCGAAAAGTTCAAGAATCTGCGGTAAAGAGCTATGCGGTTAAAAAGGGACTACCTGTATTGCAACCCACAAATCTTAAAAGCGAAGACTTTCTAGCAGCACTGGCAGCTCTAGAGGCTAGTCTACAAATTGTGGTTGCCTTTCGCATGCTTCCGAAAGCCGTTTGGCAAATGCCTGAATTAGGCACGTTTAACTTACATGCTTCCCTTCTGCCGTCATATAGAGGTGCTGCACCAATTAACTGGGCTATCATAAATGGAGAAACCGAAACGGGTGTTACCACCTTCTTTATTGATGATAAAATTGATACGGGAGAAATCATACTTCAGAAAAAACTAAAGATTACAGATGACGATACCGCCGGAAGCTTACACGATAAATTGATGGCTGTTGGTGCTGAGCTTGTGCTTACTACCGTGCAACATATTGAAACGGGTACTGTAAAAACTCAAAAACAAAATGATTCTAGAGAATTAAAATCTGCCCATAAGATATTTAAAGACACTTGTGAGGTTGATTGGAAAAAATCAATCAATGAAATCTATAATCATATTAGAGGTCTAAGCCCCTATCCTGCATCATGGACTACTTTAAAAAACGGGGAGGATTCGATCTTTCTAAAAATCTATCAGGCATCACTAGAAAAAGAAAAACATACGCTAACCATTGGAGCTGTTCTTTTTGATAAAACTGAGCTCAAGATAGCTGTGGACGGGGGCTATATAAAACTACTGGAAATTCAACTACCAAATAAGCGAAAAATGAAAACAGTTGATGTTCTAAACGGTCTAAAATTGTCAAAATCGGCCTATGTGGTGTAAAGACCTATAGCCATTGACCTGCGAGAATGGTCAAAAATAGGCTACTTTATCAACAAACGCCCTGAGTTATCAACAAAAACGGGGATTACCCCCTATTTTACTTGCGTTTGAAGCAAATCCGTATAAATTTGTTACAGGTATAAAATTATTTTAACAACAATTAATTTAATCACATTATGAACAAAACAGAATTAATCGATGCAATGGCAGCTGATGCTGGCATCACAAAAGCAGCAGCTAAGAAATCTTTAGAGTCTTTCTTAGGAAATGTTGAAGGATCTTTGAAAAA
>CALHGE010000036.1 GCA_938029725.1 uncultured Flavobacteriaceae bacterium | reverse complement strand
GATAAGTCCTCCGATTTCTTAGCGGCCAAATTATACTATAAGATGTTGAGCTATAAATTCATGGGGCAAGATGCCGATGAGAATTACGACAATACATACGATGTCACTTATAAACCCAGCTCAACAAGCTCAAAATTCGAAGAAGATGAATACTAAAGGAAGCATTTCTAATTTTATCGAGAAGTATTATTTGCATTTCAATGCTGCTGCTTTGGTAGACGCTGCGAAAGGCTACGAGACGCAGCTTGATAATGGTGCCAAGATGTTGGTTTCTCTTGCAGGAGCAATGTCCACAGCTGAAATAGGAAAGATTTTTGCCGAAATGATACGCCAAGATAAAGTACACATCATTTCGTGTACAGGGGCAAATTTAGAGGAAGACATAATGAATTTAGTAGCGCATTCTCATTACAAACGTATTCCTGACTACCGAGATCTGACCCCAGATGACGAATGGTCTTTATTAGAACAAGGTCTAAATCGTGTTACGGATACCTGTATTCCCGAAGAAGAAGCTTTTAGAAGGTTGCAAGAACATATCTATAGAATATGGCAAGAAGCAGCCGATAAAGGAGAACGCTACTTGCCTCATGAATACATGTATAAAATGCTATTATCAGGGGTTTTAGAAAAATACTACGAGATAGATTTAAAAGACTCGTGGATGTACGCCGCAGCAGAAAAGAATTTGCCCATTATCTGCCCAGGTTGGGAAGACAGTACCATGGGGAATATTTTTGCAAGCTATGTTCTTAAAGGACAGCTACAAGCAAGCACTATAAAATCTGGAATAGAATATATGACCTTCCTTGCGGATTGGTATACTGACAATTCTGACAACGGCATCGGTTTCTTTCAAATAGGAGGTGGTATCGCAGGAGATTTCCCTATTTGTGTCGTACCCATGTTATATCAAGATATGGAACGTACTGATACGCCTTTCTGGAGTTATTTCTGTCAAATAAGTGATTCGACCACTAGTTACGGCTCATATTCAGGTGCCGTACCTAATGAAAAAATCACTTGGGGCAAATTAGACATCGGCACCCCCAAGTTTATCATTGAGAGCGATGCTACCATAGTAGCGCCATTAATATTTGCTTACCTACTAAATATGTAATTATGGACAAACACGCGCATTTAAGAAAAGTTATTATTGATTTCAAAAAACTGACTCCTGAAGTGTTAAAACTTACGGTAGAGCGCTATCGCGATGGATACGATGATCGCGACATCATTTCCTTTCGCAATGGGCATGGCGAACGTATTGAGGCTGTAGAGGTACTGACTGACGATACTAAATATTTGGTCAAAATCAGTGAAAAGTTAGAGTATACGATGGAGCATTATGACGAGACGGATTATGACGGTTTTGATCAAGACGATCCAGCCGCAGTAGTGGAGCCCGACCCAGAAGACATGCTGAATGCAGATGATGATTAAGATATGAGAAATCAATGATCCAAATCATCAATAAAACCCGTTTGCTGGCTGTAAACCGAGGGAGACTGCTTGTTATGGAAAAAAGGGCAGACGAACTACTGTACACCTTTCCGGGGGGTATTAAAAAGAAAAAAGAACTATTAATTGAAAGCTTAAAGCGAGAAACTAAGGAAGAGATAGGTTTAAAAGTGAAGATCAAAAAATTGTCTTTTCTATCAACGCAAAGCGTACAGAAAGAAGTACAGCTTATAGTAAAGCACTATTTTGTGTTTAAAACGAAAACAAACGATTTTCGTATTCTTGAACCAGAAAAATTTGTCAAGGTACTATGGATACCCTGGAACGAAGCTCTTCCATTTTTAGATAAAGAAGATAAAAAAGCCGTAAAAATATATTTTAAAAAAAGTAAAACCTTAACCAAATTAGTATGAAAGCACAATTTCATTTGGCCTTGCCTTGTGAGCATATAGAAACCACAAGAGCCTTTTACATAAATATTCTCGGGGCTACGAATGGCCGGCAAGCAGACAAATGGTGTGATATCAACTTGTACAACCATCAGTTAACCTTTACTGAAGCTGGTGCTTTTAACTTTGATTTTAAAAGTTACAAGTTGGGTGATACTATTTTACCATCCTTTCACTTCGGCGTTATTATACCCGTTGAAGAATGGGGTAAACTGTACAGCAAATTGTTTCAATCTAATCAAGAAGTGACCACAGAAGTTACTTTTATGGAAGATAAGATTGGCGAGCACCTTTCCTTTTTTATTACTGACCCGAACGGATATATGATTGAGTTTAAAAGTTTTAAAAATACTAACGCAGTTTTCTCTACCTAGAACAAAATCATGGTTCTGAGGCAGAAAAAATGACAAATAAGGCCATTTGACATGTAAGTGATGTTTTAAAAAGTTTAATAAAAGGTGGTTAAGTATAACGAAGACTAAAGAAATACAGTTCCATAAAACCAATGTTTTATGGAACTGTGGTTTAATATCAAACTTTAATTCATACTTGGCAAATGCCTTATTAACTTATCAATTATACTATATTTTAAATTTCAACTTCTTCTCAATAGCTTCAATCATCTCATTGGCTATATCCTTGCCCGTAGCATTTTCGATACCTTCTAAGCCCGGTGAAGAATTTACTTCTAACAATAACGGCCCCTTGTTAGATCTGATAATATCTACACCTGCCACGGCTAAGTTCAACACCTTGGCTGCCTTTAGAGCGAGTTTTTTCTCCTCAGCAGTTATCTTGATGATGGAAGCTACGCCGCCTTGATGAATGTTCGCTCTAAACTCTCCTTTTTGTGCTTGACGTTGCATTGACGCTACTACTTTGCCTTTTACTACAAAACAGCGTATGTCTTGTCCGTTAGCTTCCTTGATAAATTCTTGCACCAAGATATTCGTGTTGACACTTTTAAAAGCATTGATAACACTTTCGGCAGCTTTATCGGTTTCCGCTAACACTACACCTTTCCCTTGGGTACTTTCCAATAACTTGATGATTAAAGGTGCTCCGTTAACCATCTTTATGAGGTCTTTGGTATCCATCGGAGATTTTGCAAAACCCGTAATCGGAATATGAATATCATTTTTAGAGAACAACTGCGATGCGAACAGTTTATCGCGAGATTGTGTTATCGCTTCCGCAGAATTCTGGCAATACACGCCCAAATTATCGAATTGGCGTATCAGGGCGCAACCGTAAAAAGTGATGGAAGGTTTAATTCTAGGGATAACGGCATCGAAATCTTTCAAAATATTCCCACCTCTATAGCGTATTTCTGGGGATTGGGCATCCAACTTCATATATGCCAATTCCACATTAAGAAACTGTATTTCGTGACCTCGGGCTTCTGCAGCCTCTATCAAACGCTTGTTACTATATAGCAGAGGATTACTGGCCAGTAAGGCTATTTTGAGACCTGTTTTTTCTTTATAGTAAGGTGCGTATTTCTTGTTGATATCAGTATCTGAAAAATCCTGTAGCTGATAGTTTAATGAGGGGTTAACCATGTAGCGATCGTTTAGTGCCTCACGCCCCAAAAGCATACGAAACTCCATGGTATCTCTGTTCGCCAAGGTTAATTCGATATCGAAGATTTCGTTACCTAGCGTGACAGGGGTTTTTACCACAAAGCGTTCTTCTGAAATTCCTGAAGAACTTTTTATCATTCGCCGGTCTACTAATAATGCTTCACACTCAATAGCTATACTTCTATTTTCTTGTAGGGGGTTTACCTCAAATTTCACCCATTCCTGGGCACTTTTACTAAATATTTTGATATTGGTTGCCTGAATAGACGAGGTTTTCGCACCCGAATCGACGCGAGCCTTTATTGCTGGTATGCCCAAGTTTTCAAATACACACCACTCTTCACTTCCAATGATTTTTAAATTTTCCAAAATTTTATTTTATAAATGTGAATAAATCGACAAATATTATTACGATTAGAATACTAATAACCCACTCTAATTTGCTGCTCTCTTTTTGAAACATAATACCCTTAAAGAGTTTCAGGTTTACTTTTACAATGTTGACCTGTTCGCTTTTAATTTGATAACGATCTTTTTAAATCAAATTTTTTCATTATGCCGTGGTTGGTGTTTCGTCTTCCCAAGCGGTATCAGGTGAATCCAAAATATAGACATGTCAAGAAATATCAAATAAGAATCTGTTCCCGAGTAGTAGGAATGAAGAAATAGTTGTGCTGACTTTGCACAATTGAAGTAGTACTAACATAAGTTAGCTTTAAAATTCGGCGACCCATCTGATGGACTGCTATGGGTATTGACTTCCTATTCTCCCATAACCCGAACATAAAAACACGTTGCATGATGTTCAGCTAAAAGCTCAAAATATTGTGAAAATATTTGTTCTTTTTGACGGGGCAAATGAAAACAAAAAAAACGAATAAAAAAGCCTTTTAGAAAAAAAACGATCTATGTTTAAAAAATAGATTGTAACCGATTATACTTTCGTTAATTTTCCTCAACTTAGATTTTTTCGAAGCACTAAATTTTATGTATGTTAACAATGGATTAGGCCTCTATCTTGATCTATATTTAAACTATTGAACTACCTAAACAAGGCTATACAAAATCCACTTTTATAAAGAGCACTGTTTTTTTAAACCTATCACAGCGGGCTCAAACCATATTCTTATACTAGGTTTGAGAGGTGTAATGTAAAGAGTTGAGGAAAAAGATGCAAAACAATGCCTGCTTCATTACTTGATTATTCTGAATATCATCATTCTGGCAGAAAGGATTCTTGAGTATCCATATGCATCGAAACATACGTTTGAATTATATATGGTCTTATCTTTCCCCTCCTCAAATTGAAAAAATCTATTTAGAGTGTGCTCGTCATATTTTGTATTCCTTTTCCCTAATAACGTAATACAAGCTTCTCTAATTTGCCGCCGCGTAGGCTCCGCAAGATAAGCTCTCATCACCTACTTTTTCCCTTCTATACTTCTCTAAGACCTCTTTTTGATAGCCCTGACTTGTCTTTACCTCCATGGTTTGGTTGGAATTTTTGGAATTTCTATGGAATTCTTAGAAACTATTGGAATTCTTGGAATCACTTATAAAAATAACACTTTACCTCATATAAATTTGTTCTCAGGAATGATTCACTATGCATTGCTAACATAGTATTTCTAGAAAAATCATTCTTACGGGAATCTATAATGCGGCCAGTATTTGGCCAAATTGGAAAGTAGCTGAAAGCTGCCGCATAAGATTTCCACTTTCCAAAAATCGGAGTACTCCAAACTCTAATGGATTGGTAAAAATAAAGCTGGGAAAATCCCGGATAGCCACTCCTATGTCAAATTTTTAAATCAATAATTATGAAAAAAGTAATGATAGCCGTAATGGCAATAGTTTTTAATATGTTCTTATTTTCTTGCACTACGGAATCAATAGCTGAAACTGATGCCCTCTATGAAACACAGGCAACAGAAGGAGATGATGGGGATGTGCCTCCAACACCACCACCACCTGGCCAATAGTTTGTACGAATGTTTTTAATTAATTGGGCTATATCGTAAGGTATAGCCCTTTTTTAGATACTTTTAAAAAAAGTATTCGCTTTGAAACATTTAATGACTTTCATTTTTTTATGCTTATTCGCTTCGTGCGATATCATTCAAGACAATACTGCCCAAAAAACTACTGTAAGCAACGATAGTATAATATATTACTACGAAATTTCTAGAAATCAAGGCCATTCTTTAAACCAAAAATACGAGGCTATAAACAAATCTTTATCCTTTTCAAGGAGGATTAAAAAAGATACGCTTTATAACCGGATTCTCTATCATAAAAATTACCTTCTATTGTCTTTAAAAAAATATGATAGCCTCCATATAGTCAACAAGCAATTACTCTCGCATGCCTTAATCATTCAGGATAATGTCATTTTAGGAAAGCAATATTATTTAATGGGATATTATTTTGATCAAATAGAAGATAGCCCTGATAGCGCCTTTCGTAATTACAACCTTTCAAAAGATTATTATAAGCGAATTAATGATAGCAGTTGGGTAGTCAAGAATCTTTTAAATATGAGTATTATTCAAAAAAATCAAAATGATTTTTTTGGAAGTAAAGAGACGGTTACAGAAGCAATCCAATACTTAAACCTTGAAAAAGATAAAACAGAAATTTCTTCAATCTACAATACTTTAGCCACTAATCATAGAAAACTGCTAAACCATAAAGAAGCCTTAAAATACTATTTCAAAGCTATTGAAACTTCCAACTCTAAAGAAGAAATGTTAATCTATCAAAATAATATAGCTGTAGTATATATTGATAATAAACAATATAAAGATGCCATTACGCTCTTAAAAAATATTCGAGTAGACACTTTCTTAATTAAGAATAAAAAGGAATACGCAAGAGTATTAGACAATCTAGCATATGTAAATTGGCTGTCTAGTATTCCTGTTGCAGGGAATGATTTTCAAGAACCTTTAAAAATAAGGGGCAAAAATAAAGACCAAAGAGGACAAATAGCCAGTTACACTCATTTAGGAGAATTTTATAGCAAAACCAATCCTATAAAAGCAGAATCTTATTTTGATTCAGTAATCCAATTATCAAAAACTATAAAAATACCTAGAGCAGAAAAAGATGCTCTTAAATTTTTGATGAAGCTAAAACCTAAAAGCATTTCAATCCGTGATCGTTATGTGTTTTTACAGGATAGTCTTTATAAACAGGAGACAAAAGTCAAAACTCAATTTGCCAAATACAAATATGATGATAAGCTCAAGCAGGAAGATATTCTAAGGCTAGAAAAAGAGAATGCAGAGCAAGAATTAAAAGTAGCCAAACAACGAAATCAAAAAATACGCTTATATGGGTTTGGCGGTTTTCTAGTATTGGGGTTAGGTTTTATCAGTTACTTTTTCATACAACGTTCTAAACAATTAAAGGAACAGAATAAAACGGCAAAATTAGAAGCTACCTATGAAACCGAAGCAGAGTTATCTAGAAAGCTGCACGATGATTTTGGTGGAAAATTGAATCATGCAATGTTATTACTGCAAAGTGAGGCAAATAACGAAGAGGTACTTAACATAGTAGACGGACTCTACAACCAAAGTCGAGATTTTTCAAGGAAAATTAATGATGTTGATACAGGGCCAAACTTCAAGGATTTTCTCTTAGGAATGATGGGTAATTATTCTAAAAATACAAAGCTTATAGTTTCCGGTAGTACTGATGTAGACTGGTCAAAAATATCATCTTTATCAAAGAAAACACTATTTAAAGTACTTCAAGAATTAATGATTAATATGCAGAAGCACAGCAATGCCAACTTGGTTTCTTTTGCCTTTGAGCAAACAAAGAATACCCTTAAAGTAACTTATGCTGATGATGGGGCTGGAGCTTCAATTGAGGAGTTAAATCTTAAAAATGGGTTATGGAATACAGAAAAGCGTATTGAAGCCATTGGTGGAACTATTATTTTTGATTCTGAGAAAGGGAGTGGATTTGAAGTTCAAATAGGAATCCCGAATTAAATAGTACCCATAATGTTTAAAAAAATACTAATTGCCGAAGATTTTCAAGACACCAATAAAGGTATTGTTAATGCACTTGAAAGCAGATTGCAAATCGACTTTATACAAGAAGAACTCTACTGTGACAAGGCTTATAATAGGTTTAAAGTGGCGTATAAAAAAGGGCAACCGTACGATTTGTTGATTACCGATTTAACCTTTAATGAAGATCATGTCGCCAGAAGACTTACCTCAGGTAAGGAATTAATAGATGCTGTAAGAAGTATTGATAAAGACATCAAAGTGATTGTAAATTCTATGATAGAGAATCCGCCAGAAATAAACCCGCTGTTTGCGGAGCAGAAAATAAACGGCTATGTATGTAAAGGGCGCAATAGTTTAAATGACTTAATTAACGCCATACAAGAAGCATATCAAAACAGAACTTTTGTTTCTCCTCAATTGAATTTAAATACGGCCAATAGTGTATTTGAGATGGATAAATATGACCTCATGATTTTAAAAGATCTGGCTGATGGGTATACCAAAAAAGAAATTTCTGAAAATCTTAAAAAGCAAAATATCTCTCCCAATAGTGAAAGCACCATAGATAAAAAGGTGAGCAAACTATTTGATGAATTTGGTGCTAAAAATACACACCATCTGATTGCGAAGCTTATCAAGCAAGGAAAGCTATAGCATCTAATCTTTCATTTTTTTTGATACCAAACAAATTTAAAACCCTTATAGATATCTGTAAGGGTTTTATTTTTAATGGGTTTAGGTTTGATGAAACAAAATTAAAGAAATGAAAAACTATTGCTACAAAGTATTACTCTCTTGCTTAGTATTCACAAGTTGTGTCAGCACCAAAACCCTCAAATTCTCTCAAAAAGACGATGATATAGTACGAACAGAATCGCTTAAAAATTTTCTAGATGAAAACAAAAAACCAAAAGTTGTCTTAAGAGTTAATGAATCTTCAATGAGCGTAACGGAAGGAGAAGACAACAACTATTTATTCAATGCTATTGAAAATCAATTATTAGCGAGTGGATTTGTAGTAAGAGATAGACAACTATTCAATCAAATTATTGGGAACGATGAAAATAATATAGATTATAAACAATTAAAGGAGAAATCTGATACGGATTTAATTATAGAATTAACCAAGTTAGATTATCAAGTTATTTACGAAACAAATAAATACTATGACCATAAAGACAGAGAAAGAATAGCATCAACAACATATTCTTATCAAAGATATGGAGCGTCTGTCGAATTTAAAGTTGTCCTAATTAATTCGAATGAATTTGCGGGTGTTTACAAATTCAATTATACTCCTTGCTTAGATGGTTGTGTCATCTCTAAATCTTTAACCGAAATACAAAGAGAAAGGAAAAAGAAAATGGAAGAGGACAAAAAAGGATATGAAGGCGTTGAAAGAGATGAATTAGAAATTTTCATAAAAAATGCTACACAAAAATTGGTTACTGAAATGAGAAATTAGAAAACTAATACTGCAAAAAACGGTCAAAGTGAACCACGGAAAACGGATTTTTTTGAGCCAAAAAAAATCATTTCAGACTATGCTATAAAAGGGTTTGTTATACCTATTACTATGCTCACTTTAATCCGGCGCGGGAAAGGTATTATTACCCGAGTTTGCACACAATTCTCTTAATCAAATCTTCTATTTAAGTTGTTGACTCCCTCCCTTCATGAACTCAATTGCTATTTTTTCTGCTAGACACTTAATAATATATTGCACTATTTCTCTTTCATTTACATCTGAACTTAAAGATATCTTATTGTTTCAAACCAACAGAAAGGCGAATTCAATATGTTATCGCGAAAGGACAATTCATTTATTAAATCCGTTAACCTAAGTATACTTCAAACCGATGGTTGTGAAGTAGTTACCGTCGCATTGAATGAACAATTTCCCTACGGTCTTTTTGTCGCGATGAATGACGAAAAGAACTTTTACTTCTATGATTTGAGCAGATTAGGTCTAAAATAAGAATCCTTTATTTGAACTTTAAAGAACTAGACTAAGACTTTCCATTTAAAAGCGTGGCCAATTCTTTGCCATAGTCTATAAATGTCATGGTTTCATCCGTCCGTGCCAATTTGATTTTATCAAAAATGACGAGTGCCTCACCATTACTTTCTATGTGATAAATCTGATGATTTTCGAAAAAGCTTATCATTTCAGGGGTGAAAAATGACCGAATTTCAGACTCCTCATTTCCCATCAGTAAGAATTTTTTAGAAAAATCTGGGTACATCTCAAAATCAATGTCTTTATACCCGGAAAAGGCCATCACGCGATCAAATATTTTTTCTAACACGCCTTCTTTTTCCATGGTGAAAACGGGTATTTTTTCATTCAATTTCAAGGTCATTAAGGTCGTATTAAAGGTCTCAGCCGTAAAAGCTGCACCTTCATTGAAAATCACATCCGCAATTTCCCAAGAAACCCCCGAATCTTTAAACGTTCCTTTAAGACAATTTGATTTGCGTTCAATAGGTCGAATTTCAAAGAAATGAAAATTCTTTAGATAGGTGGTATTCCAATTTACTTGATTGATATACTCATAATCTCTTTCATTGGCTAAATTTTGTAAGCGTGTTTGCCGCGGTGATAATTTGGCCGAAGCATTGTTCAATGAAATTTTTAAGGCTCTATTATACGTCGATGATGAAACATGTGAATCCAATCCTTTTATGATGACTTTACCGCCCGTATCGTTTTGTGTTTTTAAGTAATCCACCAGAAAATCCATGTAGGTGATACCTACCAATTTTGTTTCCGATAAATCAATATTAACATCTGCACCAAAAGGAATTTGAGCTACTAGTTTATCTACTTTCAAAATGCCTAAAAAGTTCGCGATTCCTTTGATATTTAAATCATAACTGCCATCTGAGTTCGTCACCAAATTGGAGCCCGATTTATAAATCATTTTAAAGAATTGAGGAATAGACACTCGCGCCAAAAGCATATGACTGACCATGGCCAATACTAAACCGCCCAATAAGCCTATTAGTAGATTCGTGTATAGGGTTAATACCATGGTAGCGACAAAGAATATTAATTGTTCGGTGCCTTGACTATAGACTTGTTTAAAGACCGCAGGCGAAGCCAATTTAAAGCCTGTATATACTAGTAAAATAGCAAATGCACATAGCGGTACTTGTCGCATTATAGGACTCAATAGCACAATAAATAGTAACAGCAATAGGCCTTGATACATATTAGACCACTTGGTCTTCGCGCCATTATGAATATTGACCGTACTTCGAATAATCACAGCAATAATGGGTAAGCCGCCAATAGCACCAGCGACCATCGTACTCATGCCAATACCTATCAAATCTTTATTCAAATCGGTCTTTCGTTTATACGGATCAATTTTGTCAACTGCTTTTGCAATAGCTAATGATTCAATACTTGTGATGATTAAGATGGATAATACGGTGGTCCAGAATTCAATGGTATTAATTTTACCGAAATTAGGATGCATGACGGAATCCATAATATTATCAGGAATGTCTAAAAGTAACGTAGGGCCAACCTCATAGGCTTTTCCAAAGAATGAAAGGGTATGTTGGTCAAAGAAATTGAAAAAATAAACAAACGGAATAGAAAGGCCAATGACCCACATGGGCGCTGGTAAAATATGGAAAAAACGATTCGTGATTTTGGAACTAAACAATAATAAAAGTAGGCCTGCCAAAGCAATGATCACCACAAAAGGGTTGGCTTGCGGTAAGTATACTAACGCATCAATGAGGTTTTGTACAATGCTGGGGCTATCAGAATACGTGCCCATAGCCACATGAATTTGTTTGGCAAAAATGATAATGCCGATGGCTGCCAAAAGACCATGAATGACTGAAGAGTGGAAGATATCTGCTAACCGCCCTAATTTCAATACGCCTAATAAAACTTGAATAGCCCCTGAAACAACGACTGCTGCCAATACATAATTAAAGGCTTGCCCTGAACCATCATCCATCATTGCAATACCCAAAAGAATGACCGCGATAACGCCTTTGGCAGGCCCGTTGACTGATATATGGCCCCCACGATACAGGGTGGTTACCACACCGCCGACAATAGCTGAAAAGATACCTGCCATCGCAGGTGCACCAGCTGCCAAAGCAATACCCAATGAAAGTGGTAAAGCAATGAGTGATACACTGACCGCTGCGATTAAGTCACTTTTCCAATTTTCTAGTAAGCCTTTAAGGCCTGTTTTTGGTGTAATTTCCATGTGTTTTAATATTCAATGGTGTATAGCATCGTAAGATAAATTCAAACTAGCAAAATACTAATTATTCATATACGATGGGAGAGATACAAATCAAAAATTAGAAGGGGAAACAGTAAAAAATGATTATGGCTTTATGCTGCCTAAAAATGGGATAGCAGCGGTTTAAACTCTTTACAGAAGGTGCAATCTGTAAAGAGTTAAACTTAATTAATAGAAAAATTAAGATCAGGTATTAAAATTTTTTCAGGAAATTATAGATTTCAACCATTGCTAAAGTATCTAATTTACAGTATTCTAATCTGTTCAACATCCTCAATAAAATTAGGGTAAGATACCATTCTGCCCCAAGTATCCAGAGCCATTGTGCCATCTTGCACCTCCAAATCTGAATAAGAACATTGAGGAAACAAAACTGGTAACACCTTTTTAATTGAGCTTCTACCATGAAACCTATAATCTATATAGTCTTTCTTAAAAACAACTTCTAGGTCAAACATGTGTTCATTCATATAGTTCAGATAATTGATGTATTGAGACATCCAAGACATTATATTTTTATTTCTACCAACCTCAAAAGGTGCATTCCAAGAAATGAAAGTGCCTGTTAAACCTGTAAAATCTTGCATCTTTTGGAGCATCTCGACAGGCTGTTCTATTTTTTTTCCTAACCATTCAAAATGAGTTATATCTCCATTTTTAGATTTCAAGAGTTGAGCGGACATCCTGTAGAACCTTTGGTTTAGCTAAGTAAAATAAGAATAGTATTCCTTAATTTAATCTTTAAAGAACTGGGGACTTCGATTCTCGATAAGGCAGCTGAGCTTTTATTAGAACTTAATTAGTACTAATAATTTCATTTCAGCACCCTAAAGACTCGTGAAAACTATTGAAGAAAAGCAAATTTCTAAAAAAATAGAATTTTTTAGTTAGTAGGCGATACATTTATACGTCTTACTAACATGCTTATAAACAAATAGTTACTGTATATTCAGCATTTTTACCTTCGTTTGAAGTGTTAAATAATCCATAAAATAGTACCTTTTTATGCATAGTACTGTAACAAAACAAAAATAGCGTCGTCTAGTAAGTGTAAGTCAATTTAAAAACAACAACTAAAAATATAGAAATTATGAAAGCATCTAGAAACAGAACAACAACAGAATCTAAAACAGGACAATACTTTTCAGCTTTTAAAAATAGTAAAAGAGCACAATGGGCTCAGTCAAGAAACTTTAATCGCTAAGAATGCGTCTGGAAATAGATAATTACAATTGAGTCTATAAAAAATACAGCTCGGTTAAATCAATTTTCTCTCTAAGCCAAATCAAAGCATATTTGTACCATCATTAAACAACAAACAATCTTAAAACATAGAAATTATGAAAGCATCAAGCAGAAGAACAGCAACAGAATCAAGAACAGGACAGTACTTTTCAACTTTTAGCAATAGCAAAAGAGCACAATGGGCTCAGTCGAGAAACTTTAGTCGCTAATCACGATTTGGCAGTACAGCAATCATCAACAAAATCAAAAAACAAACAATCATGAAAGCATCAAGTAGAAGAACAGCAACAGAATCAAGAACAGGACAGTACTTTTCAACTTTTAGCAGCAGCAAAAGAGCACAATGGGCACAGTCTAGGAACTTTAATCGCTAATCACGATTTGACAGTACAGCAGGCAGGTCAATTCGCCAACAGCATCGAAAAAGTTCGCACTTCTTAAAAGACTTATAGAAAGCAAGCGATTCCGTTCTCTAGAACAAAATTACTGCCTCTTATAACGAATTGGCTTGAACACCCCCTATCAAAGAGGATACACTTCATCACTGTATCCCTTTTTTTATGCTTCATACTGTAAACGATATCCAAATCTTTAAAAGTCTAGATAAAGGTGGTATTAAATGCAATAGTTCAATTAATTGAAAGTAGGGTTATTTGAACTTTCTTAATATCTCGTATCAGAATAGTTGTGGGTTTACGTGCGAGTATTTTCCACAGAAAAATCAGACACAGTAAATTTGCAACCACCTTTGTTTTAGCCCAAAATTGAGTAATTATTTTTTTTAATGTTGGATAGCGTTTGATCTATGGGTATTGCGGAGGCAAGGAAACTTTTCGTTTCCGTCTGCGCACGAAGCTAAAGCTTATTGTTTAGTTTTATTTTTCTTGTTCAAAGCTAAACCCATAAGATTTAGCGACTTCATAAACCTGCCTGCCGGCAGGTTTGCCCTAAAGTCCGCATTAGGTTTAGGTTTTGCTACCCACAGTATTTTTAGTTCTGATAGTCAAATTTCTTTCCTCCATCTTGAATTTCAATTTTAACAATACTGTCCATTGGGATTTCTCTATTAAGTCCTTGTACAAATCTAGAACGTCCGCCTTTGAGTATATTGTTTTCAATAATCGCTGTATCGAAATAGATAATAAACTTTTTTCCGTTTTTGTGCGTAACACGCATTTCTAGGGCTGGTGAATTATTAAGGTACATTTCTAGTCCAGTTTTATCCGAAACAATAATTCGGTCTATGTTGTTAGAAGAATACTTAATTTTCCCAAACGTTAAAGGATTATTTATTTCCACATCCTTTGTGTTTTCTGAGTTAGCTTTTTTCATTTGCTCAAGAAAACTATCTACAGGAATTGTGTAGGTCTTACAGGACAGAATCAGAGTAAGTGATATTACTGCAAAAAATCTAGAGGTCATTCTTCGTAATTTTTGTTTTGTCATATTGTGGGTAACGTTAAATGTAAAATGAGTTTTAATGCATTTTTACATAGTGTTGTATTTAGTTTTAATAAAACATGTCTGCATTCAGATTTTTACTTGATACGCTATTAACAAACAACTTGATATGACTAAAATGTTGATTGCCGCTCGCGCAATCCATGAAAATTTTGAGTAATCAATTTTCGCATAGTCACCTATAATCACACAGAGACCCATGCATAAAAACCATGGAGTTAGGAGTAAGGTAAATTCCCATTTTAATAACATGATCGCTAGGTCATGTATAAATCCACAGACAACGAAAGTGATTATCAAGGATAATGCTGGGGGAAAGATGAATTTAAGCGGTTTGAAAATATATTTCCCCAGATAGTATCCCCAGATGGGATTCCAGTATTGCCAAAATATCGAAAACTTTCCGGCTCCCAGAGAACGAATTAACATATTGCGAAGGGAGTTGCTGTTGCCTAAGGGCACACCGTTTCTTTTTTTTACGTAGTCAGATAAATTCAAAATTTATATTTTCTGTTGTCTAATTAATTACGACGTTTAAGGTACAATGTGTTTTGATTCATTTTACATCTTGATGTACTCATTTTTTTCAATTGTAAAAAGTTTTATTTTTTCATTTCTACCTCTTAAAGCTACTACTTCCTCTATTGAACGGGGTTGAAACTCGTTTTCGAGATCCATTGCTCGAATCAATTGTTCAGAGATGAGTAGGTCAACGGCATACTTATTACAAAGTCCTTGAATTCGTGCTGTTGTATTTAAAACATCTCCTGAGAAAATAATATCTTTTTTTATCACTCCAATTTCACCTGTAGTTACCATCCCCAAGTGAATTCCCGCTTTAAAAGTCGGTACAAGACCAAATTCCAAATTGTACTTATTGGCTTGATTACTTAAAGTCGATTTCATCGCAAAAAAACAATTGATACAA
>CALHGE010000035.1 GCA_938029725.1 uncultured Flavobacteriaceae bacterium | reverse complement strand
ACGGTAGAAATTCGTCTTGGGTACACGATTACTTAATTGAAAATTATTGAAAAGCTTCTCCTGATAATCCTTTTTTCCCTGCATAACTAAAGTTAAGCAAAAACACTATTTTTAACAAGGACTTGCGCAACAGGCACAATGGCTATAATTAATGCGGGGTTTAGGTTTTTACGCCAAGGACTGTATATATTTATGAGGTCGCAAAATCTTTGGGATTTTGCTTAGGACAGGAAAAATTAAAACAAAACAAAAAGATTTGGCTACGAGCTGTGACGCGATGGAAATCGTAAATAAGAGCCCCACACTAATAATAGCCCAGACGTTAGCCACAACTTGAAAAATATCGTTTTTCATAATTATATTATTGTTTATCAATAATTTTATTATATTTGAATTATAATTTTTTCAAACATGAAAAACACCATTTTATTCAAATCGCTAGTCGACATTCTTTATATCCTTCATTTTATTGGATTAATTGGAATAGTAGTTATCATACCCTTCGGCATTGTAAATATCAATCAAGTCAATATAAATATTGAAGATTGGAGTATGTTATACTGGGCAATTACTATTTTGACTTTTATTACTTACATAATATTTCTAAGAGGATTATATTTTCTAAGAAAAATGGCAAGGTTCTTACTATCAAATAAATATTTCTCAGAAAAAATTATTGGTAATCTAAAAAAATCGGGAAATCATTTTTTGCTTACTGGAATTATTTCATTCGCACTTTATACTATTCTGTGGCTAAATAAACTCTATGGAGGTAAATTTGAACTAATTTATGACACCAACTTATTAGTTCCTCTCTTTTTAACGATTATTGGAATGTTTTTTATTATCCAAAGTAACACGCTCAATTTGGCAAAAAACATAAAAGAAGAAAATGAACTAACAGTTTAATTTATGGCTATAATAATAAACCTTGATGTTATGCTAGCCAAACGAAAAATGAAAAGTAAAGAACTCGCAAAAATAATTGGAATTACAACAGCGAATATTTCAATTTTAAAATCGGGAAAAGCTAAAGCTATTCGTTTTTCGACTTTAGAATCTATATGCAAAGCTCTTGATTGTCAGCCTGCCGATTTAATGGAATATTCTGATGCTGAATAAAAAACCTGTGGCTAATAATGGTAACCGTGGCACAAGCCCCTAATCAAGAAAAAAACAGTTCAATATAAGCCTCTTTAAGAGGCTTTTTTATTACCAACTTAGTATTGGAAGGTCAGTTTTTGATGCCTTAGCAATGCTAAAAATAGATGTTGAACGACACTTTTCACAAAGACCTTAAAAGCACGCTTTCCTAGCCCACTATTGGAGCGTTTTTGTTCAAATTTCAAGTATTTCTTAAGATTGTAGGCCATTGCTGAGAGGTGCATCACTTTGTTGGCCTGTTTAAGTCCGAGAGTATTTATTTTGCGCATGCCCATAAACTGAGTTAATGTACCAAAAACAGGCTCTACGGTACTCTGACGTTTGCCTTTCATATACCTGCCCTGTGGACTATTTACCCTTTCTATATTACGCTGGTACTCGGCCCTGAAATAGGTGACCGAGAACTGTTTCTCATTCACTTTCCCCAAACATGTAGAGCGTAATGGACAACCCTTACAAATCTTGCTCGATGCGCGATAGGACTTCTTCTTGGTCTTGGTGCGGCTGTCCAGAAATACTTTCTTGAAAGGTATTATCTCTCCTCGTGGGCACAAATAATGATCGTGTTCCTTCACATAGAACATGTTCGAAGGACCACCCTTATAAGTACCATGGGGAGGAATGAAACTCTTCAGTCCCTGTTGTTCTAAAAACGCATAGTTCTCTCCGCTACTATAGCCAGTATCAGCAACACAGTTTTCCCAGACCAAACCATTTTTCCATAACCTGCGCTGCAGTCGCTTTACGATATCGGGTAGTTGTTGATTGTCTTTGCCATCTGCGTGGTAAGCTCTAATATCTGTGATCACATGATGCGCTGTATCTACACTTAATTGACTCAGGTAGTTCAGCTTTCTAGCTTTACCCGGTTTGACACTTATTCTAGCATCAGGATCTGTTGGACTATAATGGGTCTTGTTACTGGTATACTTGGCACCTTTGTTTCCTGCGCCAGGGCGCTGATCTTGGTCTTTTGCCCATTTCTTGTTACGGCCCTTTATCGCATCAAGTTCTTTCTTGCTCGCAGTGATACTGCGCTGATCTTTATCTGACTTATTATCTTTGCTCTTGCGATAGGGTACTTCTTTGTCCATGGCGCTAATGGCACGTATCTTTTTCAGATGGTCTTCTAAATCTTCTTCAGGTACTTTCAGCTCCAAAGTATCCATGCTCGCATTGGCCTTTACAGGAGCGGAATCAATCGCTTGCGTGTGACCACTGACCATGCCCGTCGCTATACACATCTGTAGAACTTTGGTGAACACTTCTTCAAAAATAGATTCGGGAAACAGTTGGCGTGTTCTACTGATTGTACTATGCCATGGTAACTCTTCATCAATATCATAGCCTATGAAATAAAGAATGTCCAAGCGCATTGAACAATGTGAAATCAGCTTACGATCACTAATAAGGTTCTCTAGATAGCCCACTAAACAAAGCTTAAAGAACACTACGGGATCAATACTCTTTTGACCACTTTCTCCATAATATTCCTTGGTCTGCTTATAGAGAAAATTTAAATCAAGCACTCCCTTTAAGCGACGGTAGAAATTCGTCTTGGGTACACGATTACTTAATTGAAAATTATTGAAAAGCTTCTCCTGATAATCCTTTTTTCCCTGCATAACTAAAGTTAAGCAAAAACACTATTTTTAACAAGGACTTGCGCAACAGGCACACAACCTATAAACAATACGGGGTTCGGGCTTAATCGAAAGATTTGTGTATTTTTATAATGTCCGCAAAATCTTTGGGATTTAGCTTTGGATAAGAAAAAGTAAAACTAAACAATAAGCTTTAGCTTCGTGCGCAGACGGAAACGAAAAGTTTCCTTGCTTCCGCACTACACTTAGCTAAAACGTTGGCAAACATTATGAAAAACAGCATATTTACAATAATCACAGCGTTAATCTTGATTTCTTGCTCTTCAACAAAAATAAAAACTGAAAAGCGGTGCAAGACGATAATGAAAAATGATTACAAAACTATAATTAAAGAAAAATTTGAGTCACTAGTGCATAATGACACAATATTTCTGAACGAAGTAAAATATGAATGTGTTCATACTGCGATGTATACAAAAAAAGGAATGTATGACAGGTTTGGAAAATGGAATCAAGAAATTTATCCAAATGGACGAAATCATCCAATTTTATTGTGGAATAATGTAAAACTCTTTCCGAACGACACAACTGAATTCATTGTTGCTACAAACGGTTTAGAAAGCGTAGAAACTATCTATGCTTCAGTTTTGGTTTTTGATAAAAAAAACAAAGATTTATTATCTGACGAATCTGAATACAAAACTAAATTGATAGAATACTTTTCAGAAATGATTAAAACCAATAATTCTAAGAAAAGAGATTTTTATGAAATTTACTGGAAAACAGTTGACCCAAAACGATGGGAACAGATAAAACAATCTCAAAAAACTCAATAACGATTTGCCAACAAAGAACTGAAGTAAAAAACAAACAAATTCTTCCTTAATTTGAGACATTATTATTCCACGCTCATAGGTTCAATAACTTGATTCTTTGAGTTTTTTTTATTCAATCTATCTTCTATTTATCTTGGCAGTATGGAAACGTAAGTTTCATCATATGGTCTACTAGATTTTGCAATAGCAAAAGACTGTTTGAGTAGTTTGTTAGCAACTGCTATCAATGTGGAAAGGAAGGACATTGCATACCACCCGCGCCGGATTAAAGTGAGCATAGCCCTATTTATTACAGCCCTTTTATAACATAGTCTGAAACGGTTTTTTAAGTGCTTCAAAAAAATCCGTTTTCAGTGCTTCACTTTGACCTTTTTTTTGCACTTAGAAGCTACCCCTATCATTTGATATAACCAATTCTAAAAACCATAAATTCGGTTATGTTTTCTATATCTGGCTACATTTGCGATACTACATTTATACATTGAGAGCACCTAGGTATTGCAATAGGCATGACAAATATCATTTTATAAAAAGTTAACTAAGCTTAGTTTCACTTAAAAAATAATGTTAGGCCGTTATCTACCTGTTTTCATAATTCTATCAATAATTGCTGAAATTCTAGGTACAGTTGGTGGCTTTGGCTCTTCAGTATTCTTTGTTCCCATGGCTAGCTATTTTATGGATTTTCAAACGGTATTGGGTATCACCGCCTTATTCCATCTATCAAGCAACATTACCAAACTGGGTTTTTTTAGAAAAGGTTTTGATAAAACCTTAATGCTATATTTAGGAATACCAGCCATTATATTTGTTTCCATTGGTGCTTTTTTAAGTAAATATGCCGACCCAAAAATACTCACCTTGATACTAGGTATATTCCTAGTAGGCTTTGGTCTACTTTTTCTAATAAATAAAACACTGAAGATACCAGCCAACAAGAAAAATGCCTTTGTAGGCGGCTCTTTGTCAGGCCTCTTTGCTGGTTTATTAGGAACAGGTGGGGCGATTAGAGGGGCGACTATGACCGCTTTCAACCTCAACAAAGAAAAATTTATAGCTACCTCCGCCATTATAGATTTAGGTATCGATTTAAGTCGAAGTATCATCTATACCTATAATGGTTATGTTCATCAAAAAGACCTATACCTTATTCCTATTTTAATAGGGGTGAGTATTGTTGGTACGTACTTGGGTAAAAAGATTTTAGATACGATTACACAGACACAATTCAAACGCTTTGTCTTATTCTTGTTAGTAGGTATTGGAGTGCTGACCATTATATTCAACTTAAAGTAAAATAGCAATGACAACAACTCTTGGCTTTACAACATCAGTTAAGGCTTATAATCGAATAGACACCTCTTTTCAAAAAAGGATTCTAAAGCAAACTACCCTGCAAATAAAAGTGTCATTGAAACCAAATAGTGCACGAATTAGGTGAGAATTGATAGCAATACTTATGAAACCCATTTAGAACTGTATCATTTTCAAATTTTGCCAAAAACAGCCTTGAATATTACATATGCTTCATAAAAATTAGGCCCTTATGTAAAGTCAAAGAGATGAATTTTGAGTACTTTAATTATACTGTTACAGATTATTAGATAGATTAATTTTATGGAATTTATAGATTACTACAAGTTACTTGGGTTGACCAAAAAAGCATCTGCTAAAGATGTGAAATCGGCCTATCGTAAATTGGCTCGAAAATACCATCCAGATTTGAACCCTAAGGACACGGAAGCGGAGAAGAAATTCAAACAAATCAACGAAGCCAATGAGGTACTAAGCGACCCTGAAAAACGAAAAAAATATGACCAATATGGTAAAGATTGGAAGCATGCAGAAGAATTTGAAAAAGCAAGGTCACAAGGTCAATCTGCAGGTCGCTCAAGGCCACATACGAACTCTGGTAGGCAAGAAAGTGATTATTCAGATTACTTTGAATCGATGTTTGGTGGTTCAGGTTTTGGAAGACAAGAAAGACAAATCAAATTCAAGGGGCAAGATTTTAATACCGAACTACATTTGAATCTTACCGATGTCATTGAAAGCCATAAAAGAACACTTACGGTTAATGGAAAAAATATTCGCATCACTATACCTGCTGGTATTGAAGAAGGCCAAACAATAAAAATCAAAGGCTACGGTGGAAAAGGGCTCAACGGTGGCCCTAAAGGAGACTTATTTATTAGGTTCTCCTTGGCAAACAATACATCATTTAAAAGGGAAGGTGCCAACTTATATAAAACAGTAGATATTCCGTTGACCAAATCCGTCTTAGGTGGTGAAATTACCATAGGTACGCTCAACGGAAAAGTAAAGCTCCAAGTGAAGCCAGAAACTCAAAACGGGACAAAGATAAAACTGAAAGGCAAAGGGTTCCCTGCGTATAAACAAGAAAAAGAATTTGGAGATTTATATATTAGCTATCGAGTTAAAATTCCCACAAACCTAAGCGAAGAACAACGAGATCTTTTTAAGAAATTGGAAGAAACCAATCTAAATTAAATAGTATGGGAGCAACAAATTTTATTAAGATTAGGGAGTTTTGCATCACGTACGGCATCACCGAATCTTTCGTTTTTGATTTACAAGAATACGAAGTTATTCAACTCATACTCATTGGCGATGAGCCCCATCTAGCAGAGCAAGAATTACCTCTTCTGGAAAAAATGATACGCATGCATCAAGAACTAGAAATCAATCCACAAGGCTTACAGGCGATTTATCATCTTTTGGAAAAAGTAAATACCCTTCAAGAAGAGGTTACTGTGTTAAAAAGAAGATTAAACCGATTTGAAGATTGATCATTTAATCTGCTTTTTTCTTATGGATATCTAGACTACAAAAGTGGTATAAATTCTAAGCATCAATATCTTGCATCATTTTTAATTCTTCAGCGCTCCGTCATAAAAAACAAGCAAGTCTATGTAGCCTGCCTGTGTTTTTTTCAAAACACTGAGGCCCATACACCTTTAAAAAAATACGAATTCATTATCGGAAAATTATTTCCGTTTTTGATTCTGGGGCTAGTACTTTTGACGATTGGGCTCATCATAGCCAAATTACTTTTACATATTCTCATTGTTGGAAATATGGTATAAACTATACTAATACAAAGCAACATGCAATGTTCATTACATGGTTTTTTGTAGTCCTTTTGATGTTAATGAGTGGTCGTTTTACTCCTATCGAAAGTATGCCGAAATGAGCGCAGGTATTTACGGAGTTCAATCCTGTTACATATTTTGTTTAGGTCATGCGTATGGTCATGTTTAAAGGGGGTGGTCTAACCGATATATACCTACAATTTTCAAAAACATTATCCTATGTATTAGCAAGGAACGGTTTGGTGGTATTGAATTATAAGAAAGTTAGCTAATAAAAAACAAGAATAACGCGCGTTTACAGACAGAAAAATCGATATTTCTAAGGGAGTCGCTGTCAAAATTCGAAGAACTGCTCTTTAGGTTCAAGATGCAAAACAGTTTTATCAATGTAATTCTGAAAATATATTTTAAAAGGCCAGGTGTAAGCGTATTTGGATTCATATAGACATGACCAATATCATTTTTATCGCCTTGTAAATGTTCTAATTTCATTGAAAATCAATTCTTTATGAAAACGCTTCTTTATGCTACTAATTGCTCGAAACATGATACCGAAACTTTGAGATATGCCTATGAGTTAAGTACTAGCCTAGACTCAACTCTGATTGTCTTGCATGTATATGATATTCCTCCTATTCGTGTTTCTACCATACGCCCTAGAAAACTATTGCAAAACGCTGCCCATGAAGAAAACTTGGAGGTGCTAAAACAGTATTGTTCTAAACACTTAAAAGACACAGCAAAAAAAACAGTCATAAGATTTGAAGTGCAAGAAAATATTTCTGTTTCAGAAGGGGTACTGACGAAAATAAAAGAATTGTCGCCTGACCTCTTACTTGTTGGTATGAAAGATGAGCATACAGCGCGTGGATTATTCTCTGGAAGCATTGCCAAGGCATTGATAGAAAAAGTGAATTGTCCACTACTAATTGTTCCCAACACCCTATCCTTTGAGCCATTCAAAACAGTTGTTTATGGGTCAGACTTCGAGGAAAACGATATTTTTGCTCTCCAAAAACTGGTTGACATTATAGAACCTTTTAATGCTCAAATAAAGATTGTACACATACCAAATAAAAAGGAGTACTCCGGAAAAGTGCAGATGGAGTGGTTTAAAGAAATGGTAAGTCAAGAAATTTCCTATTGGAATATTGATTTTAAAACCACAAATGACGATTCGCCATACGATGGGTTAATTGACTATATCGACATGAACCAAGCAGATTTAGTTGCATTATTAGAGCGAGAGGACCGTGGTTATCTCAAAAGCCTTTTTCATAAAGATCTCATCAAAAAAATGGAATCAAATATTACTATTCCTATCATAAGTTTTAACAACAGAAAGGTATAGTTCATTTTCCACTTGATTCAAGGTCTCACGACCTTACATATATAATCCTATCGCTACGCTTTGCGAAATCTTGATCATGACTATCAACCAATAAAGACAACCCTTTTACTTCATAGGTTCAAAAACACGAAACACCTTTTCAGAATGATGACCAAAAGAATATAGCCTAGCCTAGATTTTCGAGAAGCTGATAAATATCATATTTCGAAAGAAAGACCTAGCTTACCTTAGCCGTATTAAATTTATATAAGAAAAAGTCAAAGTGAGTTCAAGCTGTTCTTTTAAAGAATTTAAAATAGTAGCTAGATTTTTAGTTGGTGGGGACTACTAGAAATCTCTAACTATGGTGTTAAACAACATTGGCCTTCTTTGTGTTTTGGTTAGATATCAATTTAGTTTAGCACCAAAAGGTAGCAGGTATACGCTAAGTATACCTGCTATTATTTTTTAATCTCTAGTTAAATTCTTTCTATTATGTCATACTACCACAGTACTATATTAAGCAATCTTACATTTGAACAAGCTGTTTACAAAACTACTGAAGCCTTAAAAAAAGAAGGCTTTGGTGTATTGAGCGAAATTGATATCAAAGCAACTTTAAAAAAGAAACTGGACGTTGATTTTCATAACTATAAAATTTTGGGTGCCTGTAATCCAAATTTTGCATACAAAGCTTTACTCACGGAAGACAAAATAGGAACCATGTTACCGTGCAATGTTATAATACAAGAAAAAGAAGGCGGCTTTATCGAAGTATCTGCCGTAGACCCGATGGCATCAATGCAGGCGGTTATCAATCTAGATTTAATGGAAATCGCTAATGAAGTAAGTGAAAAACTAAAAAGGTTAATCGATGATCTTCATCGCAGCTTTTTAGCTTAGTTTAAGTTTTGATTTACGCTTCTATTTTTTTTATAAATCTAGCTTTCGAATCTCTAATCGGTTATCATTTCCTCGAATAGCGATAAGGTTTTTTGAAATCAACTTGGTACGTAACCAAGGGCGTTCATACCTTGCTTTACGCATTTGAATATTTTCGGGTTGTAATACATATTCATGAATCTTACCTGCAGCATCCATAACAACTTCATGAAATTTGTACTTGTAGACCTCCAATTTAATCTCATTCTTTCCTAAGAATACCTTTTTATAAATAATACCTGTAGTGTAGCCATCATTAAAAGGATAAACATTCAAAAACTTATACTCGATAACCGTTTTTCCAGTAGTATCTATAAATCCGTAGACGGGTATTTCTTCAATTACCATTTTTACGATACACCTTCCATTATGAAAGCTTGGTTGACGAATACTTTTGACATCGTAGGCTAAAACATCTGCAGTTTCACTCCAAACCAAGTCATCTCTGAAATCAATAACCAAAGTACCTTCTTTGTCAATAAACCCCCATTGATTTCCTTGTCTTACCGCTGCTAACCCTTCACTAAAAGGCGCTATTTCATCTAATTCTGAGAGTTGCCCTACTAGAAGTAGCGGTAAAAAAACAAGCAGAAAACTTCCTATACTTTTTCTCATGATACTATTTTTTAAAGTGAACTTCAAGCTACTACTAGATCTTGTTTTCTAAAATGATATTTGTCATAAATCTTGAAAAAAGTGAAGCTTACCTTTAGCATATTAACTATTAAAATTCTTAAAATCATGACCATCAATATTCAATATGTACACATGCCAACGAGCGAATCGCTAAGCCGTATTATCACTGAAAAACTAGAAAAACTACATCATAAGTTCAGATGGATTATAAAGGCCGAAGTATTTCTAAAATTAGATAATACGAACTCAGGAGAAAATCAAAGTTGCGAAATTGAATTAAGTGCACCTGGCCCAAAGTTATTTGCAACTTCTACGACAGCTAATTTTGAAAAGGCTGTTGTTTCAACAATAAAAGAACTGGAACATCAATTAAAAAAAAGAAAGCAGACACTTTCTAATCACTAAACACCTAGCGATTATTAAGTAAAAAATCAACTCGCATCTTTGAGTTTTATTCATTGGTTTTTTTATGCGCTATGATCAAGTATCTGCTGATTGAAAAAGCAATTGTAAATTAGCTAAAAGTATAAGTTCGGCTTTATTCTTTCCTGAAAAAGAGTAGGCTATAGCGTTGCAAGTCTCATAAATCAAAGCTTTGACTTGTTGAGAAAAAACAGCCTTGTGTTCTTTATAAAAAGTTACAAAGCTAGCAAAGCATTCGGCACTTGTTTTTTCATTTTCTAAAAGCCAATCGAATACAATTTCAATTTGAAATGCGGCATCGCTACCGTACTCATCTTCTCTATCGTATAGGGGCAACCATTTTTCTCGAACCAAACTTTTTAATTGATCAACTTCTTTGATATGTACTGTACCATCAGCCATGGCAACGGCAAAAAAAAGACCCCCTACTTTTTGATACAAGGTATCGCTAAGTTTATTTGAATGCGATTGTTGCATAATTTCTATTTTGTATAACTGAAAATACCAAATGATTTTCACTTCAAAAATGATAAAAATCAGTTATTCTCTTATCTTTAGTGTATGGAAGTGTTTGAAAAAAATAGCAACATATTTCAGTTGCTTTCAGAGTCGGTCTCGGAGGGTATCTTGGTTGTAAACGACAAACAGGTTATCGTTGCAGCCAATGGTTCTGCCCATGGTATGTTCGGCTACGCAAAAAAAGAGCTTGTTGGTCAACCCTTAGATCTCTTAATACCTCGTACTTATCGCAAGGCACATTCTGGTCATTTCAAAGGCTTTGTCAAAGGAGCCGAAAAACGCCAAATGGGCAAAGGACGAACGCTATATGGCTGTAAAAAAAATGGAGAAGAGTTTCCTGTAGAAGCTGGCTTAAACCCTTTAACTCTTTATGACAACAGCTATATTATGGCTTTAGTTACCGACATTACGGAACGAAAAAAAGCAGAAGAAGAACTGAGCCATTGGTTCCAAATATTTAATGAATCTTTAAATGAAATTTATGTTTTTGATGCAATAACTTTTAAGTTTATCAATGTAAATAATGGTGCACAGTTAAATATAGGCTACACCTTAAAGGAGTTGCAAAGTCTAACTCCTGTGGATATTAAACCTGATTTTGACGAAGCTGCTTTTAAAAAATTGTTAGCACCACTTTCTACCGGGAAAGAAGTTAAAATGGAATTTGAAATAACTCATCAACGAAAAGACGGCACTTTGTACCCAGTTGAAGTGCATTTACAACGTTCTAATATTGGAAACCGAAGGGTATATGTAGCTATTATTCTTGATATTACTGAGCGAAAAGCATATACCGAGAATTTAGAAAAAACGGTTACCAAACGCACAGAACAGCTAGAGGAAGCCCTAGCAGCAGAAAAAGAGCTTGGCGATCTTAAAACAAAATTTCTTTCATTGGTATCGCACGAGTTCAAGACGCCGCTAAGTAGCATTTTGACCTCCACTACTCTTTTGACGAAATATACCCAAACCGAGCAGCAAGAAAAAAGAGACAAGCATTTGAATACCATCAAAAGCAAGGTGAAATATTTAGATAATATTTTAAATGATTTTCTATCTGTAGAACGGCTTGAGTCTGGAAAAGTAAACTATAATTACACCACTTTTCCACTAAGCAAAGTGGTCAACGAAGTGGTCTATAACTCTAACATGCTTTTAAAAGAAGGGCAGAGAATATTATATCCACACGATATTGATGATATTATTGTAAATTTTGATGAAAAAATATTAGAACTAGCACTTTCTAATCTTGTTCATAATGCGTTAAAGTATTCTCCTGAACAAACGAATATTGATATTAGGGTTAGTGAAAATAAAAACTTCTTCTTACTTGATGTAATAGATGAAGGTATGGGTATACCCCAAGCGGAACAAAAATTTATATTTGAACGTTATTTTAGGGCTGGCAATGCCTTATTGAGCCAAGGTACTGGTATCGGTCTTAATATTGCCAAACGCCATTTGAGGAATTTGGGAGGCGATATTACTTTTACAAGTATCGAAAAAAAAGGAACAGAGTTTAGAATTAAGGTTCCTATTCAAGCTCCTAAAACTGAAATATGAAAAAAGTACTTTTAATCGAAGACGATCTTTCTTTACGTGAAAATACTGCGGAACTTTTAGAACTTGCAGGTTACGAAGTTGTCATGGCACCAAACGGAAAAATAGGCGTAGCCTATGCCAAATCGTCTATGCCGAACATTATCGTATGCGATATTATGATGCCTGAAATGGATGGGTATGGCGTCTTAGAAGTACTTTCTGCCGATGATGCCACTACACATATTCCCTTTATATTCTTGTCTGCAAAAACAGAGCGTTCAGAAATCAGAAAAGGAATGGATTTAGGCGCTGACGATTATCTGACCAAACCCTTTGAAGAAGAAGAGCTCTTGAGTGCGTTGGAAAGTCGATTGGCTAAGGCAGAACTACTTTCAAGAATCAGCGCTACTCCCACCAAAAATTCAGAAGCAGCAGGAGCGCAAATGCGCACCCTACATGAATTGAAAAATTTCTTTGATGATAATGGTAGCTTAGAAAGTTTTAAAAAAGGAGAGGAAATATTTCGTGAAGGCGTTCGCTCCAGCACCATTTATCTTCTACTAAAAGGGGTGGTTAAATGTTATAAAATGGATGCCGATGGCAAAGAATTGATTACCGCCTTATACCGTGCCGACGATTTCTTGGGCTTTACTTCTTTTGTAGACCATATACCCTATCAGGAAACAGCCACTGCGGTTGAGGATACTCAGGTTACCGGAATATCAAAGTCTGCATTGAAAAACATCTTGCAAAAGAATCAAAATGTTTCTTTGGAACTTATGGAACTACTAAGTGAGAATATTACTGATATTAAAGAGCAACTATTGCAAATGGCCTATAGTTCTGTTCGAAAAAAAACAGCACAAACACTTTTACAGTTTTCAGAAGTTTTAAATAAAAAACCCGATGAACCTATTCGTATCTCAAGAAGCGATTTATCTAGTGTAGCTGGTATCGCTACTGAAAGTCTAATTCGTACTTTATCTGGTTTTAAAAAAGAAGGTTTGATTGCCATTGAGGGGCGAAACATTCGTATTTTAAAACTAGACGCCTTACAACACGTGATGTAATTCTATGCGCGACTGACTGTGATTTCTACAGACTGATATTTATCATTTTTTATTGCATTCAAGCAGCTTAGATTTGCTAGTGTAGTGATTAACTGATAATGAAGCATATATTAATTCTAACTGATTTTTCTGAAAATGCTTGGAATGCTCTAAAGTATGCCGAGCAACTTTTCACAGCTACCGCCTGTAATTTCTACCTTTTACATGTCAGTGATTTTATAAATTACCCCCTAAGTGCTATTTCCATAGAAAATAATGAAGGGACTGATATTGAGGCATTTAAACTACGCTCAAAAGAGCAACTAAGTGCTGTATTACAGCAAGTAGAAACTAGCTTCACAAATGCAAATCACACCTACTTTGGTTTACACGAACATGGACTTTTCTTAGAAGCTATCAAAAAGCATATTATCGAAAACAACATAGACCTCATCATCATGGGTACAAAAGGTGTAACGGGTATGCGCAAACATATTATAGGTAGTAATGCAGGTGATGTCATTACCAAAGTTAAATGCAATACCCTAATTATACCAAAGGGGGTTAACTTTTCACTGCCGCAAGAAGCGGCCTTTCCTACAGACTATACTATTTTTTACTCGTACAAAATTCTAGAGGCGGTAACAGAAATCTTAAAACTTAGTAAAGGCTACATTCGTGTAATGAACGTTTCTAAATTAGATCGAAAGCTAAGCAAGGCACAAGAAAAAAATCGAGAATACCTTCTCGATTACTTAAATGAAACCTTTCCAAAGAACAATAGTTTTCACACCGTCACCAATAAAAGCGTAAATGCAGCTATACAGTGCTTTGTCGAAAGTAGAGAAATTGATATGATCGTTATGGTGGCTAAAAATCTTAATTTTTTACAACAAGTACTTTTTGATTCTCTCGTTGAAAAAATAAGCTTTCATACTACGGTTCCCTTTTTTGTTATTCATGAATAAAACTAACTAGTACAAATTATAATTATGTATTTAAAAAGTCTGATTTCCTTTTCACAAAACACTTATTTTTAGCTGACTCTTTAGCGTATGTTCTTTTGTTAAGAGTTTTAACTTGCCTAATTATTAAGAGATAATTCAAAAGAAAAGTACTTTAAATATCTTTAAAAGAGTTACTAAACAAAAAGTCTTTTTATGTAAAATATTCAGTGCTAAACTCCTGATAATTAACTAAAAAAACGGAGAATTATTAAACTCAAGAGTTATGTTGTTCATGTTACTGCTAGATCTAAATTATTTTTTATAACTTTAAACCTATGATGGTTAAGCTGTTTTCCATTTTTGTATCGAGTTTAATTCTACTGCAAAGCTTTGGGTTGCACTTTGATGATATCGTTCAAATCGATGAGTTTGTCGAGCATGCACAATTTCATAGTGAGCAGTATGGAGATAATGTTTTGGTATTCATTTCTAAGCATTATGGCGAATTAAAAGCGGACCACGACAGGGAACATCAAGAAGAAAAGGAAGATCATGAACAGCTCCCTTTTCAACATCAATCTCATACCACTTCTAGTACTGCTTTCACCTTACATACATCCATTATAGGTTTTAAGACACCTGAATTATCTGAATTTAGGACGACTAACTTTTATTACCAAGCACCTTTATCTTCGCTTCACTCAGAAGGCCTTTTTCAGCCACCACGGTTTTCTTAAACTAATCAGAAGTATTCATTCTAGCACTTTTTCAACTCATTGATCTAGCGCTATTCACATTGATTATATTATGAAAACATGCTATTATACATTATTAATTTCAGTATAAAGAACAAGTTTATTGTTCTATTATTCACAACATTTATTGTAGGATTTGGGTTGTATTCTTTATCACAAATACCTATTGGAGCGGTACCTGATGTTACAAATAACCAGGTGCAAGTTATCACTACATCCCACAATCTTTCAACACAAGATATGGAGCAATTCATAACCTATCCGGTAGAGCTAGAGATGGCCAACTTGCCAGGTGTTATGGAAATTCGTTCTATTTCTAAATTTGGTCTTTCGGTTGTTACCATTGTCTTCGAAGACGAAATGGGAACCTATCTACCAAGGCAACTTATCGCTGAAAAAATCAAATCTGCATCTGAGAAAATCCCGAGCGGGTTTGGCACGCCAGAAATGGGGCCAATTACAACTGGTCTAGGAGAAATTTATCAATATATTCTTGATGTCAAACCAGGCTTTAAAGAGCAGTACAAGGCCGAAGACCTGCGCACTATACAAGATTGGATTGTAAAGCGACAACTTTCAGGTATACCTGGTGTTGTTGAAGTTAATACTTGGGGTGGTTTCTTAAAGCAGTATGAAGTAGCTATCAATACCGAGAAACTAAATGCCATGAACATTACCGCACGCGATGTTTTTACAGCTTTAGAAATGAACAATAGTGTTGCTGGTGGCGGTTATATCGAGAAAATCAATCAGGCTTTTTTCATACGTGGAGAAGGCCTTATTTCATCCTTAGATGACATCAATACTATTGTTGTGAAAAATGAGGATGGTATACCTATTTATATAAAAGATGTTGCAAATGTAGGCTTTGGAAATGCAACTCGCTTTGGTGCCATTACTGGAAATGGTGAAGGAGAAAAGGTCTTAGGGCAGGTAATGATGCTCAAAGATGCCAATTCGAAGAAAGTAATTGAAGCAGTAAAGGAAAGAGTAGTCGAAATATCAAAATCATTACCAGAGGGCGTTTATATCAATGCCTTTCTCGACCGCAGTGAATTGATTGCTAAAACAACCTATACGGTAACCGAAAATCTAATTTTAGGTTGTTTGATTGTGATTTTTGTAGTGGTATTGCTCTTGGGTAATTTTCGTTCAGGACTAGTTGTTGCATCTGTTATTCCATTGTGCTTACTTTTTGCTTTGTCATTAATGTACATTTTCGGCGTAGATGCAAATTTAATGAGCTTAGGTGCTATTGACTTCGGTATTATCATCGATGGAGCTGTAATTATTGTAGAATTTATAGCCTTTCAAATCACAGGAAAGAAAAGCGAAATTAGCGGTTTAGATAAAAAAGAGCAACAAGAGCTTAAAGATAAGATTACATTTTCAGGGGCTTCAAAAATGATGAACTCTGCAATTTTTGGTCAGCTCATAATTTTAATCGTTTTCATTCCTATTCTCTCTTTAAGTGGAGTCGAAGGCAAGATGTTCGCGCCTATGGCCCTGACCTTCAGTTTTGCACTAATAGGAGCAATGATACTTTGTTTCACCTATGTTCCCGTAGTTGCTTCGATCTTCTTAAAACCATCAAATGCTACAGATAAAAATATTTCTGTACGATTAATGAAATGGCTCAATAACAGCTATGAACCTCTTATCCATTGGGCACTACAAAACAAGAAATTAGTATTGGGTATTGCCCTAAGTCTTTTGGCTATTTCAGTATACCTATATGATTCAATGGGAGGCGAATTTATTCCGACCTTGGATGAGGGCGATTTCGTAATTCAACCGATATTAAAAACAGGCACATCATTAAGTAATACGGTAGAAATCACTACCGAAATCGAAAAAATCTTGTTAAACGAATTTCCAGAAGTTAAACAAGTCGTTACACGTATTGGGGCTGCAGAGGTCCCTACAGACCCTATGTCTATGGAAGAGAGCGATGTCATTATCATTTTGAATCCAAAAGATGAATGGACATCTGCATCTTCAAAAGACGAGTTAGCAGATAAGTTTAAAGAAGCGCTAGCGATTATTCCAGGAATGGAAGTAGAGTTTACACAACCTATTGAAATGCGATTTAACGAACTTATTACGGGAGTAAGAGCAGATATAGCAATTAAGATTTTTGGGGAAGATTTAGATGTTCTTGCAAAGAAAGGAAGGGAGATAAGCGCTTTGATATCAAATGTAGAGGGAGCAGCGGATATTTCAGTAGAAAAAATAGTAGGATTACCAGAAATGAGCGTACAATATAATCGCGCAAAGATTGCCCGATACGGACTCAATATTCAAGAACTTAATGACATGGTTGCTATGGGATTTGCAGGAAGAACCGTAGGAAGTGTTTTTGAAGGGGAAAAGAGATTTGATTTGGTTGTCCGACTAAATAAACAGAAACGAAAAGATATCGTCAACCTTAAAAATCTGTATGTCGATATACCAGCTGGCGGAAAGATTCCGTTGAGCGAATTAGCAGATATCAGTTATAAAAAGGGGGCTGCAAAAATTTCCCGCGATGATACGAGACGTAGAATTGTAGTGGGTATCAATGTTCGTAACCGTGATTTACAATCAGTAGTAGATGACGTACAACGACTAATAGACAAAAACGTAAAACTACCCGTGGGTTATTCTATTACCTATGGTGGTCAGTTTGAAAATCTTCAAAGTGCAAAGTCTCGTTTGATGGTCGCTGTACCCATTGCCTTAATCTTAATATTCATATTACTATATTTTGCATTTAAATCTGTTAAGGAAGCTTTAATGATTTATTCAGCGATTCCGCTGGCAGCTGTGGGAGGAGTTTTATTATTATGGATTCGTGATTTGCCCTTTAGCATTTCGGCGGGTGTCGGTTTTATTGCCTTGTTCGGTATTGCCGTGCTTAACGGAATTGTGTTAATAGAACACTTCAAAGAATTAAAAGACCAAGGATTTGAAAATATTGAGGACTTAATTAAACAAGGAACAAAAGACAGGTTGCGGGCGGTACTACTAACAGCCTCGGCAGCTGCTCTAGGTTTTTTACCAATGGCAATTTCTACCAATGCTGGCGCCGAAGTACAGCGTCCTTTAGCAACAGTTGTAATAGGTGGTCTAATAACAGCCACATTATTGACTTTGGTTGTTTTGCCTGTACTCTATGCCTATTTGAATACTGATGATAAGAAAGAAAGAAAAACTTCAAGTAAGGGTACCATAGCTGGATTAAGTGTTATTGCGCTATTATTTTCCATGGGCACAACTGCGCAGCAACGCCCTAAAAGCCTACAAGAACTCATTCCAATCGCCATTGAGAACAATGAAGGGCTCAAAGCAAGTGAATTGAATGTAGCAAAATCAGATGCCCTAATCAATAGTGTATTTCACTTTGATAAAACCCACGTATACTATCAATTTGATGAGAATAATTTGGCTTTTAATAATGAACCGCTTAGGGTATTCGGTGTTCAACAGGATTTTCGTTTTCCTACCGTGTACTTTTCGGAAAAGAAAGTAAATAAGGCGCGTTACAATATTACTTCAAGTACCTATGACATTCAGAAAAAGGGCTTGGTGAGAAAGCTAACCACCCTGTATTATGAATATCAAATCGCCAAAGAAAAGAAGCGCGTTTATCAAAGGTTGGATAGTTTATACGCGAACTTTTCAAAAGTGGCTGCCAGACGATTTGAGCTTGGAGAAACTAATTATCTGGAAAAACTAACAGCCGCATCTAAGCAAAAACAAATTCATCTTAAATACACTCAAACACAGAAAGATGTTGGCATCGCATACATCAATTTGCTTAAAACCATTCAAACAGAAGATAGCATTCAAGTAGCGGATGCGATTACGCTCAAAATTCCTTTGAACTCCATTGACATAGGCATTAGTCCTGAAATAGATTTCTATCAAGGTAAAGTTTCTTTATTAAAAGCAGAAAAGCGTTTTGAAAGGCAGCGGTTGTTGCCTGATATCGGTCTAGAGTATTTTCAAGGAACGAATTCACAGCTTAATGAAAGTTTATCCGGCTATCAATTAGGAATAAAAATACCTCTCCTTTTTGGAGGCCAATCATCACGTATAAAAGCAGCACGAATTGCCGAAGATGCTGCAATTGCCGAATCTAGAGAATATGAAATTCAACTAAATTCAAAATGGGAAGCACTCAAAATGGAGCTCATACAACTTCAAAAAACACTAGACTATTATGAAGATGAAGGCACGGCACTTTCAGATGAAATTTTAAAAACGGCAAACGGTAGTTTCAGAAATGGAGAGATTGATTTTTATCAATACATCCAAAGCTTGGAGAGCTCTTATGAGATAAAGTTAGATTATCTAGAAAAACTCCGGCAGTACAATCAAACCGTTATTTACATCAATTACCTAACACTATAAACACATCAAAAATGATACATAATCTTTATAAAATAGTAATTCTAAGCCTTAGTTTCCTGCTATGGAATTGCGGTGATAAAAATAAACCTACCACCGATACTGAGTCGGTAAAAAAAGAGATGATGGATGGCCGTATCCAAATTACCCAAGCCCAGTTTGAAAAAAGCAATATGATTTTGGGAAGTTTGGAAGAAAAGTCATTTCCGAAAATCATTACTGTAAACGGAATGATAGATGTACCGCCAGAGAACAGGGCTGTAGTAAATGCATCAATGGGTGGTTATATCAAAACAACTCCCTTGTTAACAGGAAATAAAGTTCGTAAAGGGCAGGTTCTGGTCACTATTGAAAATCCTAAATTTGTGGACTTACAACAAGAATATATGGAAGTTCATGAGCAACTTACCTATTTAAAAGCTGAATACGAAAGACAGAAAACTATGACGGAGGAAAACATCACCTCCGAAAAAAGCTATCTAAAGGCTGAAAGTGATCATAAAATAGCCGTAGCCAGACATACGGGTTTAGGAAAGCAATTACGCATGCTTAATATTTCACCTTCAAATGTTGAGCAAGGCACTATAAGTTCGGTAGCTACCATTTACGCTCCTATTTCTGGTAGTATCACCAAAGTAAATGTAAACAAGGGAACCTACGTTTCTCCCGCGACTTCCATTTTGGAGATTATTGATAATGAACACATCCACTTAGAGCTTTCCGTTTTTGAAAAGGATATTATGAAAGTGAAAAAAGGTCAGAAAATCGAATTTAAAATACCCGAAGCATCTGCAGATCGTTTCAAAGCTGAAGTACACCTTGTTGGAACGGCTATAGAAGAAAACCGAACCATAAAAGTACACGGACACCTAGAGAATGAATCGGGAAATAATTTCTTAACTGGAATGTTTGTAGAGGCTAATATTGTCACTGATTCCGATACCGCGAAAGCTTTGCCCAATGAAGCTATAGTTGTAGTAGATGAAATCTCATATATATTGGTTTTAGACAAAAAGGAAGGGGATACTTATTACTTCAATAAACAAGAAGTTAGCATAAAGAATAGTCATGGAGGATACACAAAGATTGTAAATCTCGACGCCAGAAAAGAAACGAATAAGATCTTAACCAAAGGAGCATTTAACATTTTAGGCGAATAACACGAATGCAATGGAAGGTAATCTGACGTTTAATATGTTCGCTAAATTCAAAGCACTTTATTACACCATCACATTTAAACCTAGCATGCTTTACACTTTTAAAACATGCCCCACAGTTTAGCCATCAGTAACAAGTGTTTCACTAATAGCTTTATCTCCATAAAATTTATCGAATACGATACACGCTGTCAAATCTCCTGTTACGTTAACTGCAGTTCTAAACATCCCTAAAATACGGTCTATACCAATAATGACAATCAGACCATCAATTGGAATTCCTGCGCTCTGTAGTACCGATGCGAGAATAATAACCCCTCCTCCAGGAATAGCAGGTGTTCCTATAGAAGCAGCCACAACAGTAAACGTAATTAGTAAAAGACTCAGTACTGACAATTCAATTCCGTAAGCTTGAGCCATGAATAAAGTTGTTACGCATTGAAACAATGCCGTACCATCCATATTAATGGTAGCGCCAACCGGTATGACAAAATCACTGATATGAGACGATACGCCTAGTTTTTCATCTGCCGTTTTCATGGAAAGAGGCATAACAGCTGCCGAACTGGCGGTAGAAAAGGCCAATAGTTGTGGTTCTTTTATCGCCCGTAAGAACCGGAAAGGGTTTTTCTTAGTGACCACCAATGCCAGCACCAAATAGAATAGCAATAATATAATCAAGCCTAGTATAACTACAAGCATATAGTAGCCCAGACCAAAGAATATCTCAATACTCGTTCTAGAAAGCAAGGCTGCGATTAGGCCAAATACGGCATAGGGCACAAGCAGCATAGCCCAAGAGACTACAATCATACATATTTTCTGAATAGCTTCTGAAAAACGAATGATTGGTTTTGCCGTTTCCTGGCGTAACTGGGTTATTGCTACGCCAATAATAATAGTAAAAATAACCACGCCCAACATTTCGCCTGTCAAAATAGACTCCATCGGATTATTAGGGATAAGATTCGAAATGGCATTCGGAATATTCTCCAAAAGGTCGGTATTCTCATCTGGCCTTAATTGACTTTCACCGCTATTTGGAAACCCGCCTAGCTCAAAAATATATTGACCTGGTTTAAAAACAAGTGTTACAACCAAGCCTATTAGTATAGCGATAGTAGTTGTGAAAATAAAGTAAAGCAAGAGACGAAGACCGAAGGTTTTAAGGTTATCTGATGTATTGCCTACAATTCCGGTAATTATTGATGTAAATATCAATGGAATCATGATCATCTGTACCAGCCTCATAAATATTTGACCTGGTAGGTCAAGCCAATCGGCAAGACGCAAACTAATATGCTCTGTAACCAAGCCAATAGATGGGTTAAGTAGTACTCCTATTGCAGCACCCAAAACGAGGCCGATACTAACTTTGAGCCATAAACGACCCTGTATAAGGCGATCGAGATGTACCGAGAGATAATTAAGAGATCTTAATTCAATCATGTTACTATTATTTATCTACTTTCTCGCCTTCTGAATGATTTTGCAGTGAAGTGCTTAACTAAGTGCGTACAACTGTAGCCATTTTTTCGCTTATTTATCAGACGTTCACATTGAACATATAACCAACTAATGCTGTTAAACCCATAGCGACAGTTCCCCAAAAGGTAATTCTCAATATGGCTTTAGCAATGCTCGAACCGCCGGTTTTAGCAGCTAATGCACCTAAGAGAATTAGAAAAATTAGAGCAAAACCGTAGAGGTAATATTCTAAATTTTCAAGAGGCAAAAAAACAACTACCAATAACGGTAAGGCACCACCAACGGTAAAGGCAGCACCAGATGCGAAAGCTGCCTGTATGGGGTTCGCTTGACTTATTTCGTTGATACCCAATTCATCTCTAACATGGGCGCCTAGTACATCGTGCTCAGTCAATTCTTCTGCAACCAGTTGCGCTGTTTCTTTTTTTAGACCCCTTCCTTCATAAATTTGAGCCAACCGTTGCAATTCGATTTCGGGCATTTCTTCTAGCTCTATTTTCTCTCTTTCTATATCGGCATTTTCAACATCAGTCTGTGAACTTACCGAAACATATTCACCAGCTGCCATTGATAGAGCACCAGCAACCAAACCCGCCACTGTTGCCAATATCACTGGCTCTTTCATAGCACTTGCCGCTGCAACACCAATCGCAATACTTGCGGTAGATAAAATTCCATCATTCGCCCCAAGAACTGCCGCGCGTAACCAATTACTGCGGTGTATGTAATGGTTGTCTAAATAACCTTCCAAATCTCCTGTGGTCTCCGCTGCGTTTTTTTTCATTTTTTTCTAAGCTTTTCTATACCTATGAACCCTTTCAAATGAAAGTACGTAATTTTTCGATGTAAATTCTATGAGAATATGCACGAACAGTAGCCCAAAACCTGTGACGATGTTTATATTTAATTTTGATTGGCTTTTCTGCTCTCCTGTATTTTGTCACTCCAAATCTATGTTCAGTAGTCCTCGACAATCATACCGCTATTCAAACACCGTATTTAATTATAATCGCCATTTGCCCGGCATGGTGATTGGTGTGTGAAACTACTCTTCCGAATGCTTCTGCCTTGGTCTTCACACCAAATTCTTTGGTCTCAATTGTTGTTTCCCAATCAAGGTCTACTTGTTTTTCAATGCTTGATTTCAAATAATGAAATGATTGGTCAACATACTTTTGTAGCTCGTTTAAGTCAGTCCATTCACCTGAATCCTGTTTAGAAATCACCGTTTTTGCAATGACCCTAATTTCTTTTTCACCAAAAACATTCTTTGCAAAGAGCAGTTCAACCTCACCGATATGTCGAATTAAAAACCCTAGGCTATTGGCTGAAGGAGGAAGTTTCTTTACTAAATCTTCCTCCCTAAGCCCTAGTAACTGATTTGAAAATCGCGTTCGAGCCTCTTGCCATAATTCTAGAAACAACTGTGTTTTTGATTTCATTTGTAAAATTTTACACCTCTAATACCTTAAATAATAATTCATGTTTTGGAAAGCACCTTGATGAATACCTAACAACCTACTGATCTTTATACATCACGCTAATACCTTCTTATTTTTCTGAAGTATATCTATTGAAAAAACTGGCTTCAAGCACCTTACGGGCCTTTTCTATGAGTAGGCGAACCTCTTCTAAGCTTTGGTTACGTATAACGGTGATTTCCTCAAGGGTAAATTGGTACTCCGTGGCCAGTTGAAAGACCGTACGCATGGGTAATGGTAAATTGTGTAATACCATTGCCACATGTTTTTTGATTTTCTCAGCTCCTAAATCCTCATCAAGCTGATCCATAATTTTCTTTTTGTGGTCCTCCACAAACACATGGTTAAGCACATAGTCATTTTTAGGGTATGAAATATCGTCTAGTTCTTCAATCATTACATAGTCACCATCGCCATCTGTACTGAATTTTTCCTCCATCTCATCCCATTCAGGTTTAGCATAATCATCAATATTTTTAAGAAAATAATCGTCAAATTTTTCATCGATGATGGCATTTTCCAAAAGTTCATCTGCTTTCTTGAATAACCAAGGATGCAGCTTCTCTTTACTCGTGACCCTATCAAAATGGTCATAGACCTCAATAAAAAGTTGATCGACAAAATCATCGGTTTTGTATTTCCCTTTCGGAAGATTTCCCTTTGCCAAGGCAGTGCTCACTCTTTTAGCAATATAGCGTTTAACCTGATAAAAGGTTTTTAAGAGTAAGCTATTGAATGCTTCCTTATTCTCTTTTTTCTTGAACTGTGCCAAATCTAAAAACGTACTCGCTACGAATACATTAAATTCCTTTTTGCCCTTGTAATATGTTAAGATGTCCATGTTTTAAACCTTTTTAGTATCGTATTGTTCAAAAGTGAGTCTTTGTTTCATGAAATAAAATGACATTGGTCACTATCCATAAAACCACCAGTTTCTGAAATAACAGCTATTCTTTTAAAGTTTCTATTTCGAAAAGTATCACGGTGTATATTAGAATAAACTATAATCTGATTATTTTGAAGGGCGAGGCTTCTACTCGAATGAAGCCTATAAGTTGAATGAATTGCTTCCGGAAGAAGAAGAAGAAGAAGAAGATACTCCAAAAGTTATAGCTTCATTAAAACTCAGGAATCCAAAAGGTTTAGGATGCTAGTCATCATATTTTAATCGAATCAATTATAACGCAAATTAAACCGCTTATTGCGGCTAATTTTCATAACTTGACAGTCGATAATAAACACTTCACCACTATTTTAAACCCCCGAATATCAAACAACCCGCTAACATACTATATCCAATACCTAAATTCGCAATAGTTTTTTAGCAGTCTTTTGTTTTACCCCCCTTAACAAAAACAGGCCTTTATAGTATGACTAATAAAAATGATGAATTTAGCGATAGTTCAATACCGTGGGATTTAAATTCTCAGAACAGTAAAAAGTCAACTACTAAATCTACTGCTGCTTCTCTAGTATCTGGAAAACATAGTGATGCTATTGCGCTATTAAAAGAGTCTCAAGCCATAATTCTTAAACAAAAAGAAGCTGTAGAAATTGCGAATTTAGAAGCCGAAAAGCTTTTAAAAGCCTATGAAGAACTTTATGAAAACGCTCCAACCGGTTACTTTACACTAGCTGCTGACGGAAAAATATTAGAGACGAACCAAACCGGTTCAAAAATGCTTAATGGCGCTAATGAAGATCTTGCGAACATACAGTTTGAGCATTTTGTACATCTAATTTCAAAAGGAACATTTCAAGAATTTATAAAATCAATTACTGCAGGAGAAAATACTTCCGATATTGAGTTAAAACTCAATAGCAATTCAAGTCCTACTCAGTTTTTATCTTTAGAAGGTAGCTACAATGCTACAGAAGAAAAATATGCTATAAGCGCTACTGATATCACTAAAGAAAAACTAGAAAAACATGAGCTTAAACTGCTAAGTTCTGTTATTACCAATACTATGGATGCCGTTCTAATTACAGAAGCGGAGCCTTTTGATGAACCTGGTCCTCGTATACTTTATGTAAATGATGCTTTTTGCCGCATGACTGGCTACAGTAAAGCAGAGGTAATTGGCAAAACTCCTCGAATTTTACAGGGACCTAAATCTGACAAAGAAGGCCTAAAAAAACTAGGCATAGCACTAAGAAAATGGGATAGCCATGAAATAACTACGGTTAATTACAGAAAAAATGGCGACGAATTTTGGATTAATTTTACCGTTACGCCAGTTACAGATGAAAACGGTTGGTACACCCATTGGATTGCAATAGAACGCGATGTAACAGAACAAGTCAATGATAAGCTTGCTCTCAAAAAACAGAATGAGGAGCTTAGCAAATTGAACGAAGAGTTAGACCGTTTTGTATATAGCGTGACGCATGATTTACGTTCTCCATTAACTTCTATACTTGGGCTTTTGGGCATAATGAAGATGAGCGAAGCGGATAAAGAGAAATTATATCACTTAGATTTAATTGAAAAAAGAATTACCAACTTAGATGATTTCATTCAAGATATTCTCTCCTATTCAAAAAATAAGAAAAACCCGGTCCTTACAGAAAAAATAAAATTCAAAAAAGCAATCAATGAAATACTAGATGCTGTTCTACCGATCGAAGTAGCACAAATAAATATACGTATTGAAATAGAAGATGTCATACCATTTTATTCAAGCTATGAAAGGGTGTACGCCGTTTTGAACAACTTGATTAGCAATGCTATAAAATATAGGAATACCACGCTTCAAAATTCGTTTATAAAAATTTCAGCCTTAACCAATATAGACGGTGCTATCATTACTATAGAAGACAATGGTGTTGGAATTAAAGAAGCATATCTCCCTAAAATTTTTGACATGTTCTACAGAGCCACAACAAGCCAAACCGGCAGTGGCCTAGGCTTGTATATGGTTAAAGAAATACTTGAGAATATCAAGGGCGAAATAACAGTAAAAAGTACAGCTGGTGAAGGAACTACATTTGTTGTAAACTTAAAAAACATGATTAATGAAGTTATCTAAGGACAAAAAACCTCCATTTGTAATGATTGTAGATGATTCTGATATCGATTTATACCTGAATCAAAAAATCATAGAGATGTACAGTAAAGGTTTTAAAATTTTAACCTTTACAGAAGCTTCTAAGGCCTTAGCATATTTTAAAAATAATACTGAAATTCCTAATATTTTGCTTTTAGATATAAACATGCCACTAATGAATGGTTTTGAGTTTTTAGACGAATTTAAGCTGCTACCCCAAGAAATTAAAAACAAGTGCTCGGTATACCTGCTCTCTTCATCATTAAACCCTAATGACAAAACTAAAGCTGAGCAAAATAAGTACGTCAAAACTTTTTTCGAAAAACCCTTAAATCAAAAAACTATTCAACGTATTGAAGAAGCCTATTACTCATCTTAGTTTTCTTTTTAAATACCCTAGCAAATTTTCAGACCAGTTCTAATCATTGGCGCCAAAGAACATTTAAAATTAGCAGCCCCTCTTCAGGTAGGTACACATTTCGATTCATTTAAAACATATTCATCCATATTCTTCTTCTGTACCTGTGTGTAGAAACAAATTGTTTACTAGCTACAGTTACTCTTTAACTCCCTTTTTTTTATGCTTTTTAATTCAAATAGCTATCAAAGAAATATTTATGAGAACATGGCGAATAGCTATCAGTACTGTTATAAAGCTCTCCAAGAGAAAGGTTCAAAAACCAGAACTAGTAGATACCCATGTATTTCAAAATCTGGTGATAGCAATGCTATCAATTATGGCAGAAAAAGACACGGTGTGTCATGAGACCATAAACCAGATTGAAGTGATTCGTAATTTGATAAAAATTGAACTTGAAACTCCTTAGAGAATACAGTACTAATTCCATTCCTATCGTTTCTAGCCGCCAGTTACGCAACTGACCAATATCATAGTTTAAGAGTATCATCCCTTTTATTTTTGAACAAAATAGAGCGTATGAGAACGATATTAATTCCTACTGACTTTTCAAAAAATGCATTGCATGCCGTTCAATATGCAATAGCACTTTTTAAATGTGAAAGAACCCGGTTCTACTTTCTTCATGCCTATGCCGATGAAGTATACGGCCCTTTTCGATCTACTGCGGAAATTGATGCTCAAGTAGAAAAGGAAAAAATAAAAAAAGAAACACAGCAAAAATTAGATGCCTTGATTCAGGAGATAACCAAAGTTCCTCCTAATCCTAAACATAGCTACGAAAGCATAAGCGCTTTTGATTCACTTACAGATGCGGTAAATGATTTTGTAAACGAACTCAACATCGATATGGTTATTATGGGTACCAAGGGGCAGACGAACGATAAAAATATAATCTTTGGCAGCTATACCGTTCAAATATTCAAATATGTACAATGCCCTGTTCTGGCTGTACCCCAAGAGGCTGTATTTAAACAGCCAAAAAAAATACTGTTTCCTACCCACTATATGTTGCCCTATAAAAGAAGAGAACTCAAATTATTAAACAGCCTAAGCGGAGAATATAAATCGGAAATCCATTGTCTTTACATTTCAGATTTTGAAATTCTCAGTTCACGCCAAATAGATAACAAACGTTTTTTAAGCGAAAGTCTTCCTGATTCCTATTTATTTTTTGAGCGTACTGCTGTGAAAAACAAAGCCCAAGCGATACAAGAGTACATAGCGTCAAAACATATTGATTTTCTAGTTATGGTCAATTCTAGACATTCTTTTTTAGAAGATATGCTTTATCGCTCAACGATTGATGAAATTGGTTTGACCATTAAAACTCCATTTTTGGTCATGCAAAATTTACCTCGATAATATAAATCAACTATTATGAAAGAAATACTCTTGCCCACAGACTTCTCAGACTACGCACTGAATGCTATTTTTACGGCTATCAAATTACAGCATAAGAACTCTTGTCATTTTATTTTGTTGCATGCTTACGAACCTGACACCCGAAACAAATCAAGCCGTCAAAACTCAACTATAACAGGCCTAGTCTATGACGCCATGCATAAAGATGCATTAAACAAATTAGAAGAGACCCTCGCTACGATAGCAAAAGTTTCAGATGACACTCAGCATACGTTTTCAATAAAGGCAACACGTGGCGACTTGGCTAAGGTGATAAGCGAACTCGTTCCAAAACACGATTTAGACTTGATTGTTATGGGAACAAAAGGAGCCACAGGCGCCAAGCAAATCTTTTTAGGAAGCAATGCTGTACGCGTTCTGAAAAAAGTTCGCAATTGTGCTATTTTAGTAATACCTGAGAACTTTAATTTTCAATCCTTGAGAAATATTGTTTTCCCCACAGAATATGCCAATTTCTTTTCTAAAGGACAATTAAAAACATTAACCGTACTAGCCGAAGCTTCGAGGTCACAAATTCTTGTATTTCACGTAGCTCAAGAATTCAAACTTTCAGAATCGCAGTTGGCGAATAAAAAAATACTAGAAGAGCGATTAGCCCCCATAAAGCATTCGTTCTATAAGGTGACGATTAAAAATACCATAGCTACAGCTATAAGCGAATTCGCTAATGAACAATTCGCAGATATGATCTGTCTGATTCACTATGGGCATACCTTCATGGAAAAATTAACCCAAGAACCGGTGGTAAAAAGGCTTGGATTTCATACCGATGTACCACTTCTAATATTACCAGAGTAAAGACATACGACTATGATAAACGTACTAGTACCTACAGATTTTTCAGACAATGCATATCATGCCTTGCGTTATGCGATTTATTTATTTGAAAAAGAAGAATGTACATTCTATATTCTAAATGCCTATCAAACCGGGGCTTCGAACCTTGATAGTAGACGAAACAAAGAACGAAATACCCGATTATTTCAACTTTCAAAGGAAACTTCAGAAAGAGGTTTAGCCGAAGTTTTCGAAACTGTGAAACTAGAAAATGACAACCCGAAGCATGTCTTTAAAACCTTAGCTATTGCTGGCTCCTTATTAAATGCTATAGGCAAGTCTGCTATTGACCTTAATAGCTATTTCATTTTTATGGGTACACAAGGCGCAAGTGGATTAAAAGGTGTATTTATGGGTAGTAATACCCTGAAAATCATCAGTAAAATAGATTTTTGTCCAATAGTGGCTGTACCGGCAGATTATAGTTTTGATACGCCCGACACCATTCTTTTTGCAACTGGTTTTGAACATGTATACGACAAATATGAATTACACCCCATGCTCTTATTGGCCAAACTTTGGGATTCTAAAATTCGTGTTTTACATTTAGTCGACAAAGAAAAGAAAGCGGCTCATCAAGAAACGGCTAAAAAGGTGATTGCAAAGCGACTTAAAGAAGTGTCATATGAAATCATAGAGCTAGCGAAAACCGCTAAAGTCGCAACCGAGATTATAAGCCAAGTTGAACAAAATAAAGAAATTGGAATGCTAGCAATTATTGACTACTGGCATAGCTTTATAGAAAAATTAACTCGCGAATCGGTGGTGAAGAATATCGCATTTAAAACAAAAATACCTTTACTAGTAATGCATCTACCAGCCTAAGATTTTAAGAAGTAATTTTCTTAAAAATCAGAAGGCAAGGTTCTAGTGATATCTTCATTGGTATCTTTATTGTTTTGACTGTAGGTGCTCGTTTCAGCAAAGTCGATGCCATTCAATTCTCTTTTAGTGCTATCTAAAACGGTTAGGCTAGAATGTAAAAAGCAAATGCTATTATGCTCCATATCTAGTATAACAATAGCTAAAATGCGCTTCAAATTCTTTGTGATAATAGCTTTTTCTTCTAAAGATGTGAGAATTTTTAATGTTGTGAAAGTTCACATGCTAATCCTATTAACTAAAGTTAACCACTGCCATTTTTAAACGAAATGATAGGCATCAGTTGAGGGATTAAAAAAATTTATGAATATTGATTTGTAGTTAAAATAAATTTTAATGGCTAAAAACTCAGAAATGGTCCTCGCCATAGACATTGGTGGCACCTTTACAAAACTAGGTCTCGTAAATCGTGCCGGTATAGTTCTTTCTAATAACGTCTTTAAAACTGGTGCGAAACAGCCGTTTGGTGAATTCACAAAAAAACTGACTAAAGAAGTTAATCAGCTCCTTTCAACTATAGATAGTTCGGACACCATCCTAGCTATTGGTATCGGCGCACCAAATGCCAATTACAAAACGGGAGAAATGATAAACCCACCCAATTTTATATGGGGAAAAAGCATCCCAATAAAAAAAACAGTACAAGATATCCTTGACCGACCTAGTTATATAACAAATGACGCCAACGCCGCCGCATTGGGGGAATTGTATTTTGGCCTAGGAACAAATATGAAGAATTTTGTAGTGCTCACACTGGGTACCGGTCTCGGTAGCGGTATCATCAACGAAAGACAGTTACTCTATGGCAACTATGGTATGGCTGGTGAGCTAGGGCATGTAAACGTATTTTCAGATGGAAGACAATGCAATTGCGGACTTCAAGGCTGCCTAGAAACCTATGCCTCGGTCACAGGAATCAAACGCAGCGTTTTTCAACTCTTAGCAGATCGTACTACGAAATCTATTTTACGTAACTATAGCTTTGAAAAGCTTTCTGGAGAAAAAATATCAGAAGCGGCACATCATGGCGATGCGATTGCTTTACAGGCTTTTGAACAAACCGCAAAAATTTTAGGCAGCAAAATGGCAGATACCGTTGCCCACTTAGAACCCGAAGCTTTTATTTTGACAGGTGGCCTAAGCCAAGCAGGAGCGCTCTTTCTAAACCCTCTGAATCGTTATATGGAAGCAGCATTATTCACTGCTTATAGAGGTAAGGTCAAGATTCTACTATCTGAGGCCTCTAGTAAAGAGGCTGTTTTAGGACCTGCAGCACTAGCTTGGCAAGGTTTGAACACTACTTAAAGCCTTAAGAAACAGCTATAATCGCCTCTACAATCTCATGTTTCGGTAAGGCCCCAGACTTTCGCCATAGCTGCTTTCCGTTTTTAAAGAGAAGCATGGTAGGTACACCCCTAACTTGATATGTAGTGGCCAGAGGCTGATTTTTATCTATGTCTATTTTCACAATTCGGACGCCATCGCCCAATTCATCTTTTACTTGTTTTAAAATGGGAGCCAAGGCTTTACATGGGCCACACCATTCAGCAAAAAAATCTACTAAAACAGGGAATTCAGAGTCAATTAGCTTGTCAAATTTTCCTTTCATCGTACTTCTATTTAGAGTTGCAAATTACAAAATACTGACATTCCAAAACTGACAAATATCATGGTTTGATGTGTTGCTTAACACTAGTTTTATAAAAACTTAAAACCTAACATTTATGCTAAGAATACTCATACCAACAGACTTTTCAGATAATTCATTTGAAGCTATCCGATATGCTTTGTTATTATTTAAAGATATTGCTTGTCAATTTTCGTTATTACACACCTATATGCCCCCAGTATATCAAGCAGAATATTTGGTGGGTAGCCCTGGCCTAATTGGTTTAGGTGATGTGATTCGAGAAACTGCGATCACCGACCTTGAGAAATTACAAAAACGCTTAGAAGACCAATACAGCAACAAAAAGCATACTTTTGATTCAAATGCTTACCTGAATACCTTACCCAATCAGGTAAACGAAATGGTGGAAGATAAAAAAATAGATCTTATTGTAATGGGCACCAAAGGGGCCACTGGTGCACAAGAAGTTTTATTTGGCACGCATACCGTTCATATCATCAAAAAAGCAAAATGCCCAGTCATCGCCATACCGCCAAATTTTGTGTACGAGGTGCCTAAAGAAATTCTCTTTCCAACAGATTATGAAGTAGATTTTAAATCTAAATCACTCGATATACTTTTAAAAATTGCCAAACAACACCTTTCTAGTATTGAGGTGCTGCATGTATCATATGGCTACGACCTTTCTAAACAACAGCAGGAAAACAAGGAAAACTTAGATTACTATTTAGAAGATGTTGCTCATCTTTTTCATACCACGCCCAATCAAGAAGTCATACAAGCCATTGATAATTTTCAGCTAAAATATAAGATGAACTTTTTGGTTATGGTGCAGAACAAGCACAACTTTTTTGAGCGCCTTTTCATTGAACCGGTCATTAAAAAAATAGGCTTTCATATTAGGATTCCGTTTATGGTTATTCCGCATGCTAAATAGTTCATATGACACTCAATATACTTGTTCCAACTGATTTTTCAAACGATGCATATAATGCCTTGCATTACGCCACCCAATTGTATAAGCATCAAAAATGTGTCTTTCATATTTTGCATGCCTATGACCACCAATCACATTTTAAAGAAGATTTTAGAACTAGCGGAACAACTAAAAACTTAGAAAATTTTTTAAATGATAGAACGAACGAATGCCTGCTTGAAACCTACCACAAAATTATAGCAGATACCGAGAAGAATTCATTTCATCAATTTGCAACGGTTTCTAAAAACGATTCTTTTGATAAAGCAGTTAAAGACTACATGGCTCATCACAAAATAGACCTTGTTGTAATGGGTACAAAAGGAGAAACCGGAGCCGCAGATATCTTCGTGGGTGGCAACACGATTCAAATGGTTAAAAGAAAACTTCATTGTCCGATATTGTGTATTCCTAAGCAACTAGACTATCGTCCTATTTTCCATCTAGGGTATATCACCAGCTTTAAGCATTCCCATGAACAAGTTTCTTTGTCCATCTTAAAATCTTTGGCATCTTATCACGCAGCTTCGTTACATATCATTCATATTTGTGACACGGATACAGTTGTCGCATCACAAGAAAAAAACAAAGCAGAATTAAGCCGCTATTTTAAAGCTATTGCTGTTCATTTTCATACTATTCCATTTGAAAAATCAAAAGCAAAAACGCTTGGCAAATTTGCCAAATCAGAGAAGCTAGATGTATTGGCTATGTGTTATTACCCCCATTATTTCTTGGATAAATTATTTCGTGAACCTGTAGTACTTGACCTCAGCATATATACAGAAATACCGCTATTGGTACTCCCCTCTCAAGAATGATAATTATCATTTTATAAGATAATTTCCTGTCCTACTTTTATCCAATAATCGAAATAATTTAGCCATGGATAAAAGAGTATTAATACCTACTGACTATTCAAAAAATGCACTTAATGCCATTAGATATGCTCTGGATCTCTATAAAAACCTAACGTGTGACTTTTATTTTTTAAACGCCTTTCATGCTTCTGGCTATTCTGTAGATAGTTTACTAGTTGTCGAACCTGGAGAACGGTATTATGAAGCAGCCAAATTGAAGTCTCACAAGGGAATGGAGCGTTTGATGGAAGTCTTGCGCCTACATCCTAAAAATGACAAGCATACCTTTCATACGGTTTGTACTTTAAACTCCCTCTTGATTGCTGTGGAAGAAGTTTTAAAGGCCAAGGATATCGATATTATTGTCATGGGCACCAAAGGCATTACCAATTCTTCAAACACCATTCTAGGAACCAATACAGTGGGTATTATGGAAAAAATCACTACATGCCCGGTAGTTGCTGTACCTGCTAATTTTAGTTTTTCACCACCTAAAGAAATAGTGTTTCCAACCGATTACAAGACTCCTTTTAGAAGAAAGGAACTCCAATATATGTTCGAAATAGCCAAAATGTATCATTCAAGTATTCGTGTGCTTCATATAGAAAAAGAAGCCAAACTAGATACAGGGCAAGAAAACAACAAAGCTTTAATCGCTGATATGATGGAAGGTATCGATCATAGTTTTCAAACGCTCACAAAAATTAGTGTCAGTCAAGGAATTGAGGCCTTTATAGAAAGTCGCAAAAGCGATATGATAGCTTTTCTAAATCGAAAACATCGTTTTTTTAGCAGCATACTATCCAAGCCTTTGATAAAAGAAATTGGATATGACAGTAGTATTCCAATTTTAGTACTAAAAGACAACTCTAAAAACTAGAAACAGATTCTCGCCAGTGTGTATTCAAAGCGAAGACAAAGGGCAAGCATCCAATTAAATAATACCTTATGAAAAAATTAGGAATATGGCTTGATAAGGAAAAAGCTCACCTCGTTAGCTTAAAAAATGATACTGAGAAATTCGAAACGATATTTTCTGAGCTAGACTTTTTTCATCCTAAAGGAGGTTCGGGTACAAAACAAAAAGGAGGCCCGCAAGATGTAGTTCAAGATAGCAGTTACTTGGAGCGAGAAAACCACCAGCTTAAAAAATACTTTCACGCTATTGCCGAAAAAGTAATGGATGCTGATATGTTGGTGATTTTTGGCCCAGCCCAGGCAAACGAAAAACTTAGAAAAGAACTCGAACGATCGTACCCGCAACTAGCATCTAAAATTAAAACCATGGTTAAAGCAGATAGCATGACTGATAATCAGGTTAAGGCATTGGTGCGAGAATTTTATAAAATCGATTAACTTATTTGGCAAAAAGCCAATATTGACAATCGTTATGACTAAAAATCAACAAATTGTAAAATCATCAGGAGAAAAGGTGAACTTTTCCATAGAAAAACTTCGAGGTTCACTAAAACATAGTGGTGCAAACACTATTTTAATCGATCAAATTGTAGCTGCCGTTCGTGACGAATTGTATCAAGGTATCTCTACCAAAGAAATCTACAACCGTGCCTTTACGCTTTTAAAGAAAAAAAAATCGGTCTTTGCCTCCAAGTACAAATTAAAAAGAGCCATCTACGAATTGGGGCCTACAGGTTTTCCATTTGAAAGATTTATAGCGTCAATTCTTGATTTTTCAGGCTATACTACTGAAGTGGGTAAACACATGCAAGGTATTTGTGTAGCTCATGAAATAGATATATTTGCCGAAAAAAAAGGTAGTATACATATTATAGAATGCAAATTTCACGGTGAGGAAGGGCGCAATTGTAATGTGAAAATTCCCTTGTATATCTATTCGCGTTATAGAGATGTGAAAGCGCATTGGGAGGAAAAAAATGAAAAGAGACCACTAGAAAGCGGATGGCTGGTTACCAATACGCGATTCACAAAAGATGCTATTCAATATGGTACATGTATTGGTTTGTATCTATTGAGTTGGGATTATCCTGAAAATAATGGACTAAAAGAACGAATTGATAGGTTGGGGCTCTACCCTATCACCGTTTCAACCTTATTGAGCAATAAAGAAAAGCACTTTTTACTAAGTAGAAATGTAGTACTCTGCAGGCAATTATTAGATGACAAGTTTTTTCTTGATCATTTGCATATTTCCGAAAAACGCAAGCATAAGATACTTCAAGAGCTAAGCCAATTATGTAATCTTTAAGCCATGAAAAAAGTTAAAATTCATTTTTTAGGAGCTGCAGGAACAGTCACCGGATCAAAGTTTTATCTGGAAACCGCCGAACTGAATATCATGATTGATTGCGGTATGTTTCAAGGAGTCAAAGAGCTTCGAGAAAAGAATTGGCAAGCACTCGCTATAGATGCATCAAAAATCGATGCTGTTTTGCTAACACATGGCCACCTAGACCATACCGGATATCTACCCAGATTAGGCAAGGAAGGGTTTACAGGTAAGATTATAGCAACCGCTCCTACATTGGCAATAACCGAAATCATTCTAAGAGATAGCGCCAAGATACATGAAGAAGAGGCCGAAAAAGCAAACGCAGAGGGCTTTTCCAAGCATAGCCCTGCACTAGCATTTTATACCCTAAAGGATGTAGAAAAAATACTTCGTTATTTTCAATCACAGGAGCCAGAACAATGGAATCAACTTTCTGAGAATATAAAGTTTCGTTTGGTATATAACGCCCATATTATTGGATCTTGTTTTATAGAACTTGAGATTTTTGAAAAATTATTCATTTTTTCTGGAGATATCGGAAGACAAAAAGATTACCTCTTAGCAGCCCCAAAACATCCGAAATGGGCAGACTATCTTTTTATAGAAAGCACCTACGGACACAAACTGCATGCTCAAGAAAATGTTGAAACTGTTTTAGTCAAACTTATAAACGAAACTATACATCAAAGAGGAAATCTAATCATTCCCTCTTTTGCCGTTGAACGATTGCAATCTCTGATGTACCTTCTTTGGAAATTATATCGAAAAAATCAGATTCCAAATATTCCGATTTTTGTTGATAGCCCTATGGGAAATAGGGTTTTGTCTGTCTTTAAAAAATTTCCCAATTGGCATAAGTTACCAATGGATGAATACGATGCTATGTGTAAGCATATCACTAGCATCAGTTCCTACTCAGATACCTGGAAAACGATTGATGATCCGCGACCAAAAATTGTTATTGCCGGAAGCGGTATGGTTACCGGAGGAAGGGTTTTGACCTATTTGAAACAACTCTTAGAAGTCACCACAACCAATGTACTATTAGTTGGCTATCAAGCGGAAGGAACTCGAGGTCGATTATTAGTAGAAGGGGCACATGAACTCAAAATATTTGGCAAACATATTCCCGTAAAAGCAAAAATACACCAGCTAGAAAGTCTGTCAGCACACGCTGACCAAGTAGAGCTAATTGCTTGGATGGGTGGCATACAAAACATTCCTGAACGTATTTTTCTAATTCATGGTGAACCAACTTCCCTAAATAGCTTCCGTGTAAAAATAAAAGATGCTTTTGGTTGGGATGCCCATATTCCTAGTTTATCTGAAGCATTGGAAATCACAATTCCATAGCTGAAATATGATTTATATCATTTTATTCTAATTAGTCTAAACTTATATTAGACCCAAGCAAGAAAAATGAGCAGCTGCCTTACAGCCTTAAAACCTCTAATCTTTTCGATTATGAAAGATGCGCACAACACAAAGAAGCAAGGTAAAAAAACAGAAGAACTACACTTTGAGTTACAGGGGTGGAAATCAAGTCTTCATTTTATTGAAGACGAGATCATCTTCATTGACCACCTTTTAAATTCTTATGTTTTTCAGCCCAATACCCAAAATCTTTTTGAACGATTAGAAGATTATAACTATCGCTTAAAACAACTAAAACATAGTAAAACGAATTTTCAAAAATCGATAGCACAACACGAAAATCAGCTCAGTGGCATGATGGACTGTACTGATGCATACTGTGATCTACAGTACTATCAGAAGCATAATACCATCAAAGCTCAAGTACGCAACTTTAGTACAAATTTTAGCACCCTTAAATCAGAAATATTCAACTATGCCAGCGCTATTTTAAAAAAGCGAAAACCAGCAATTCACCCTTAAGAAAATGGTACAAAACTGATTTTTATCATTTTAAACCCTGTTGAACTGACTTACATTTATACTAGAATCAAAAAGACTAAATACCAATAAAAATGTAATCTTAGAACTGCATCTTTTTGACATCTAATCTAGAGAAAACAAAGCATATGAAAGCACATAAAAAGATAGAATGGTTCGACGCAAGCGAGATGCACGAACATTCGAAAGAATGGTTTTCAGAACTATCCTTTATAAAATATGAGCAAAAATTTTTAGACCAGCTCATTCAATCTTTCGCTATAAAACCTTTAGACAAAAATGCACTTAAGCTACTGACTGATTTCAAAAAGTCTATTAGCGAAAACCATATTAGATTGATTTTACTTTTTAAGCAGGTTCAGAAACATATGAACCAATTAGAAATACTATTGGATGATGTGAACCAGCCTGAAATGGAAAAAGCCTATAGAAAGGCTCATAAAAAACTATTTATGATAGTGAACGAATACCAAGTAGTCTTTAGAAATATAAAGCAGGCGGGCTTTTCAAATCTTACACAGCTCCTTAAAGAAAACAAAAAGATCGCTATTGGCAATCCTGAATACAAGCTTAGGGCTTAAAACCAATATTATGAAAAATTTATTCGCAGTTATATTTCTCACAACGGTACTGTACAGTTGTTCATCCACACAATTGGTAGATAATTGGAAAGATCCCGATACGGTTTTATTCCATGCGTATAAAGTGCTCATCGTTGGTATGACCGAAAATGAAACGGTACGCGAAGATTTTGAGAACAAGCTAAAAGCGGCTTTCGAGAAACGAAATATAGAGGCTGTACGAAGCCTTGATCTTTTTGATGTGAAATTCACCTCAGCAAAACAATCTGAAAAAGAATTATCAGAAGTAGAGTTACAATTACTAGACAAAGGCTTTGATGCCATACTTTTCACAAAGGTCATCGGTTCTGAAGATATAAAAACGCTGCGTTCAAAACTATCGAATGTCGAAGGGTATTTACAGACATTTCAAGACGATTACCTAAGACATCAAGGCATTTATTATGAAGAAGATTATTATGAAACCTTCACCGTATTTCACGCAGAAACTGCACTATACTGCATCTGTGTTGGTAAAGAACGCCAAACCATCTGGAGAGCCGGCATAGATATAACAGATCCGCAAAACTTCAAAAAATCGGTTGATGATTATGTGAAATTGGTAATCTTAGCTATGGAGGAACAAAATTTAATTTTTCATAAAACAGAGAAAGATGAAGTTACTGGTTTATAGTGCCAAAAAATTCGAAATTCCTTTTTTGAGTGGCGCAAATAATGGCCACCATCAGATAACATATACCTCAGATGCCTTAGATTCTAAGACAGCCTTTCAAGCCAGTGGTTTTAAGGCAATTTCTATATTCTCAGGTGATGATGCAGCTAAGCACGTTTTAGAAAAGTTGTGGAATTCGGGCGTGCAATATATTATCATACGAGCCACAGGGTTTAATAACGTACCTATAAAAACAGCGTATCAACTTGGTTTTAAAGTTGCCAATGCGCCTGATTATTCATCTCATGCTATAGCTGAACATGCTACCGGACTTCTTTTAGCCCTAAATAGAAAATTGATTTTGGCCGACCATCAAGTACATGCGTACAATTTTTTGTTAGATGATTTAATAGGGTTTAATCTACACGGAAAGACCGTAGGTATTATAGGCACCGGAAATATTGGCGCTGTCATGGTCAAAATCATGAATGGTTTTGGTTGTACTATTTTAGCTCATGATTTGGAACCAAATATTAATTTGGTAGAATTATGTAATGTACACTATACCACCTTGGAAGACCTTTGCAGAAGGTCAGATATTATCAGCCTGCACATACCTTTATCTTACGAAAATCATCAACTGATTAATAAAGAACAGCTTGGATGGATGAAAAAAAACACTTTACTAATCAATACCTCAAGAGGGGCAATCGTTGAACACAAAGCATTGATTCAGGCCTTAGAGACAAAACAATTAGCTGCTTACGGAGCAGATGTATATGAAAAGGAAAAAGGTGTTTTCTTTAAGGATAATTCTGATACTGGCATAACAGATGAACAGCTTAAAAAATTACTCTCCTTTTCTAATGTGTTGCTTACGCCGCATCAAGCATACCTAACAACGGAAGCCCTTGAAAATATAGCAAGAATAACCATTCAAAACCTAAGTGACTTTGAAAAGGGACAGCCTTGTGAAAACGAAATATCTTGTAAAACTTTAATCCTATAATACCGGACTGAATACCTTTCCAAATCCTTCTTTTAATTTCTCGCCCCAAGATCGTTTTAAGTGCTCTTCATAAGACAATCGTCGGCATATAGTACTATCCTTTAAAAAATCTTCTTTCAATAATCTAGCAAAATCTGCGTCGTAAATAATGGCATTTACCTCATAATTCTGCTCAAAACTACGGTCATCAAGATTGGCCGTACCTATGGTAGAAATCGCATCATCACTTACAATAATTTTACTATGTAAAAATCCATCAGGAAAAAGATATATCGAGATACCTGATTTTAGAAGTGCCTCAAAATACGAGCGCACACACCAGCCTACAATTTTACTATCTACTTTTTCGGAAATCATTAAACGCACATCAACTCCGCTTAGGGCTGTCGTCTGGAGTGCTTGAATGATAGCCGGCCCAGGAATGATATACGGATTGGTAATATAGAGATAGTCTTTCGCCTGATTGATCATTGTAAAATACGCCTGCTCAAGAACAGGAAAATCATCATCTGGCCCCCCGGAAACAATTTGCACCAATTTTCCAGCACCAGAACGATCAGTTACAGCTGCTGGAGACACTGGTAAAATCGCTTTTTGACTGACCAAATACCAATCCGAAGAAAACACAGCATCGAGATGACATGCTGCTTGTCCTTCAATTCTTAAGTGCATATCATGCCAATTTCCCAAGTTAGGGTCTCCTTTCAAATATTTATCAGAAATATTGATGCCACCGGTAAAAGCAACTATACCATCAATGACAATTATTTTACGATGATTCCGATAGTTTACAGAACGAAGAAAACGGCCTAATTTAAAAGGAAGAAAAGGATAGACTTCTACGCCAATGGACTCTAACTTTTTCAAGTAGGCTTTACGCAATGAAAAACTACCCACACCATCATAAATCATCCGTATTTGAACGCCTTGACTAATCTTATTCTGAAACAAGCGCAGCAAGCTGTCTGCTAATTCACCCTCCTCAAAAATATAATATTGTAAATGTATTTGATGTTCTGCTTTACGCAAGGCTTCAAATATAGATTCGAAGGTTATTTTTCCATTTTTAAGTGCTTGAAGAAGATTATCGTCTGTAAGAGGTGAATTACAATTCTTATGAATGAGTGATCTCAATTTCTCATATTTGTTGTTCAGGCTTGCGCTCTCCTTTAATAGAGGATTAACAACAACCGTATTTTTGAGTTTCAATAAGGTATTCTTTCGCCGATTTCTACCTAAAAGAATATACAGCAGTATACCCCCAACAGGAATAGTAAATATAGTCAAAAGCCATGCTAAGGTCTTTGTAGGTTTAGCCCCGTGTAAAAGAATACTTAGTACGATAAATAGCGCTAGAAAGATATAAAGAGAAACAAAAATGATTGTCCACACAGAATTTTTCTTAAGATTAGTTCAAGACTATTGATACTTTACTATGAAACCTACATCAATTTAAAATTAACGGGAATACTATAGGGTACTTTCACCGACCTCCCTCTTTGTTTGCCCGGAATCATTTTAGGCAAAGACGCTATTAAACGCTCGGCCTCATTCTCTAAAATCAGATCTGGGCCTCTAGCTCTTATATTGGTTATGTACCCGCTATTATCAATTATAAACTGTACATAGACTCTTCCTTGAACACCCATCTCCAATGCAATATCTGGGTACTTGAAGTTCTTTTTAACATGCTCCTGTATTTTTTTCTGAAAGCATGCTCTTTTTTCCAAATCAGTGCCTTTCTCGCAACCTGGAAAAACAGGTATCTCTTCAATAACCGAAAACGGCACCGTAATTTCTTCATCAAGCTCTGCGACCAGTATATCATCGACTGAAATTATAGGAGCATCAATTTTAGCGTCTTGGTCAGTTTCTGTGCTCTGAATAAAGGTTTCCTCGATTTCCTCTGTGTTTTCGACTACTTCTATAAGAACTGGGGCAGCCGGTGGAGCTGGTGGTGGCGGAATTTTAATATTTTCCGTTAGTGCAACTTCGCTCTGAAGATCGGGCTCTAACATATGCGCAAGAACTACATCATTTGTGCTCGTATTATAATTTTTGTATTCTAATGCCCTCCATATCAAAAAGAGCACCAGTGTTAACCCAATTAAAAAATAGAGTCCACTGTTTCGATTCAAATCAGCTTTTGTATACTTCTTGGGTTTCATAACCTTAGCATTTTGTTATATCAAGGTATATCAATACCTTAAAGACTACTATGATATTGGTCAGGTTTCATTGAAAATATACGTGACCTTTCAATTATATAAGCTAAGAGGATTAGCGCTAAAAAAAAGAGCATCCAAGTCTTCAGTAAAAAGTTCAAAAAACCATCAAATAAAAACTGACCTACCATAAAAGTTATTCTGACTGTATCAACTGAAGTGATATGCTAATCATAAATCGCTAAGTATCAATTTATTTGAAGAGGTGAAAAAAGTAAACTATTCTCTTGTATTGAATACGATACTGAACTGAATTAGCATCATACTAGCTCATCAAGCAACAAACAGAAGTACCTAAAAATTAAAAAATTCTTTAAAAAGTAGGAAAAAACTTACTTGTGTATTGTAAAAACGTATATTTATAACTAGTTAAAAGTATATTTCTTTACACCTATTTCAATGAAATTTAAATATTCGATAATCGGGCTTGATGCCAAATCTATGTCACTGTTGAACTCGCAGCTATCTCAATTAGATGGTTATCAAGAGGTAGGTAGCGTGGAAAACCCTCAAGAATTATTAGACATTATTCTCTCTGTAACCCCCAATCTCATTTTCATTAATGTAGATAATTATCAGGATCAAAATTTCACCGACCTTATGAATATTATAAACGATCTATATCGGTCATTTATTCAAAAACCCCTTTTAGTAGCCTTAGCGTCTACAGAGGAACAAGCTTATGACTGTATTAAAAATAACTTTTTCTACTACCTATTGCGACCTATCACTGAATTGCAAGTACAAAAGTTAAACTACAAATTACGTTCAACTTCTATAGCTATTGCTAATCTTCCAAAAAAAATATGTTTGCAAACCTACAGCGATTATAGGTTTATTGAAATCGCTGATATTCTTTTTCTAAAAGCCGACAACAATACTAGCGAATTCTTTATGTTAGATAACACTAAAATAGTTGCTTATAAAACCTTGAAACATTTCGAATCAGTTTTACCAGAATCTTTTAGCCGCATTCACCAAAGTTTTATTATCAATCAAAACTATATCTCTCGCATACATTTAGGAAAATCAGAGTGTCACCTAAAACCCATTAAGCAGCGATTGCCCTTCTCAAAATCATATCGAAATGTGATGGCAAAATTGGCATCAAACCTATCTTCCAATTCAATATCATAAGCCATCTATGCGATAGTTTCTGAGAACTAATGCAGAGAAAACAAACTCGTATTTGATACCACTAACCAACCAACTGATATGAAAAGTAAAACGGCGTAATCGCAAGAATTATATTGGCTCTAAAGAGCTGAAGCCAATGCTTTTGCAATAAACAATGAAATTTTGTTGAAGTTTACCAAAAAATCAATTCTTTAAAAATTAAACACTAAAATCTACAAATAAGTTTTCTGTTAGCGCATAGGGCTCTATCTTTGCGTTCGATATCAATGCGCGCACGTGGCGGAATTGGTAGACGTGCCAGCTTGAGGGGCTGGTGGCCATTAGGCCGTGGAAGTTCGAGTCTTCTCGTGCGCACTAAAAAGATCGTTTGAAAAAACGGTCTTTTTTTATTATGTTTTTTGGAATAACCGAGTTCATCATTCAAATTATTCTGTGTAAGCATAGCTCCTATTCATTTTTGTACTTTCAAAGACAAGTATATTTTTCTGTTTTCAAAATAGCGTCTTTGAAACACAGCAACACCTACGCGCATTGATACTCCATATTTTTTTGAAGAACTTAACTTTAAAAATTTCACTAGTTCATGCATTAAATTGTACATTTGTTTAACCATTTGTACCAAAGCATGAACAATGTAAAAAAAAATTTCAGCATACGTGATTTAGAAAATCTATCTGGAATAAAAGCCCACACGATACGTATTTGGGAAAAAAGATATAGTCTATTAGCTCCGGAAAGAACTGCTACAAACATTAGAACCTATAGTTTAGGAAGCCTTCAAAAATTACTGAACGTTACTTTACTGTACAATAGCGGTTACAAAATATCGAAAATTTCTAAAATTCCCGAAGCAAATATTCCTTTACTAGTCAGAGAAATAGTTGCAAAGAATAGTATAAAAAACCATGCGATCAATGCCTTTAAATTGGCCATGGTAAATTTCGATCAGTCACTCTTCATGAGTACCTACAGTAGCATTTTGGCTGACAAAACGTTTCGTGAAGTTTTTAAAGATGTCTTTATTCCTTTGCTCAATGAGATTGGTTTGCTCTGGCAGACTGATACGATAAGTATGGCTCACGAGCATTTTATTACAAGCCTTATCAAGCAAAAAATTCTAATTAACACCGAAAAATTACAACATAAAGAGCCTATTAAAAAGTCAAAGATTTTTGTACCATTCTTACCAGAGAATGAAATACACGAAATAGGCCTTTTATATCTGAATTACGAAATAGTTCTAAGAGGTTATAAATCAATTTACTTAGGTCAAACAGTACCTTTAGATACTTTAAAAGATGTCATGAAGTACTTTGACAACCTCTGCTTTATATCCTATTTTACAGTAACTCCAACAAAAGAAAAAATTGATAAATACATGACTGATTTCACAGCCCTAATCAAGGAATATGGTGCTGCCGAAATTTGGCTTTTGGGGTATCAAACCAAACATTTAGACAAAGATAGTCTACCTGATTACATAAAAACTTTCAATTCAATTGAGAAGGTTGTTGAACAACTTTAAACACTATTCGTATTCGTAGTATGAGCAAGACTGTTAGCATTATAGGTTCAGGTTTTTCTTCGTTGTCCGCGGCTTGCTATTTAGCAAAGTCAGGCTACGAAGTTCGTGTATTCGAAAAAAATAAAACTGTTGGTGGCAGGGCAAGACAAATCATAAAAGAGGGGTTTACTTTTGACATAGGGCCCAGTTGGTATTGGATGCCAGATATCTTTGATAAATTCTTTGCTGACTTCGGCAAGAAAACCGCTGACTTCTATCAACTAGATAAGCTTAGTCCGGCTTACAAAATCTTTTTTTCTGACGACACGATAACCATCGGTGATTCTATGGATAAAATCTGTGTCGAATTTGAACGCATAGAACCTGGAAGCTCTAAACACTTAAGGGAATTCATTGCTGATGCGCAGGAAAACTATAGTATAGCTATTGATAAAGTTGTACTTAGACCCGGTATATCACCATTTGAGTTGGTAACTAAAGAAACCATTTTAAAGGTTGATCAGTTTTTCAAAACAATTAGTGGTCAAGTTCGAAAAAAATTCAAAAACCCAAAATTAGTTTCCACTCTAGAATTTCCGGTTTTATTTCTTGGTGCCAAACCTAGTAAAACACCCTCCTTTTATAGTTTTATGAATTTTGCTGACTTTGGCTTAGGTACTTGGCACCCTAAAGGCGGTATGTATGAAGTGATAAAAGCCATGCAATCTCTCGCAATTGAGCTAGGAGTGACTATTAACACGAATCACCCTGTAGAAAAAATCAGCGTTGAAAACGGAAAATCAGTAGGACTTATAAGTAACGGTACTGCTTTCGACAGTGACTATGTACTTAGTGGTGCTGATTATCATCATTCGGAAACTTTGTTAGACACAAAACATCGACAGTACTCTGAAAGTTACTGGGCAAAAAAAATATTTGCACCCTCTTCGCTACTATTTTATATTGGTTTTGATAAAAAGTTAAAAAATATTGAACATCATAATTTGTTTTTTGATACCGATTTCGAAAAACATGCTGAAGAAATTTATGATGATCCAAAGTGGCCTACTGATCCTTTATTTTACGCCAACTTTCCATCGGTAACCGATACAAGTATGGCTCCAGAAGGCTGTGAAACTGGTTTTTTCCTAGTCCCAATAGCAACTGCGTTAGAAGATACACCACAACTCAGAGAACATTATTTTGACCTAATAATGGCAAGGTTTCAAGAACGAACTGGCCAACAGATTAAAAATAATATTATATTTAAAGAGTCCTTTTGTGTAAACGATTTTATCGAAGAATACAATTCATACAAAGGCAATGCATATGGAATGGCTAACACCTTGCTACAGACCGCATTCTTAAGGCCCAACTTACAAAGCAAGAAGGTTAAAAATCTATTTTTCACAGGCCAACTTACTGTGCCAGGGCCCGGAGTACCACCTTCGTTGATATCTGGAAAATTAGTCTCTGAATTAATAGTAAAAGCAGAAAAGTAACATGAAGAGTATTTTTGACAAAGTATCGTATGAGTGTAGTAAGATTGTAACTGAATCTTATAGTACCTCCTTTTCGTTAGCAACCAAAATGCTTGCTCCAACGATTCGTCCTGATATCTATAACATTTACGGTTTTGTTCGCTTCGCTGATGAGATCGTTGATACATTCCACGCGTACAATAAAGATGTTTTATTCAACAATTTTGAAACTGAATTAAAGGCAGCTATTGATGCGAAAATAAGCCTCAACCCGATACTCAATTCTTTTCAGCACACCTACCACAAATATGATATTCCCTATCATTTGGTCGCTTCCTTTATGAAGAGCATGAGAATGGATTTAACGAAGAGCGAATACAAAACGGATGCTGAATATAAAGAATACATCTATGGCTCCGCAGACGTTGTAGGCCTGATGTGTTTAAAAGTCTTTGTAAAAGGAGATACCGCAGCGTATGAAAAACTGAAAGATTCTGCAATGTCACTTGGCTCTGCCTTTCAAAAAGTAAATTTTCTTCGCGACCTCAAAGCAGATTTTGAAGAATTGAACAGGGCTTATTTTCCACACGCAAACCTGAAGGAATTAGATGAAATTTCTAAAACCAAAATAGTAGAAGAAATTAAAGCTGATTTTGCCTCAGGCTATACGGGCATTATACAGCTACCTAACGAGGCTAAATTTGGCGTTTATACCGCATACAAATATTACTACAAATTATTACAGAAGCTTCAAAACACACCTTCGAAAGAGATAAAGAATACGAGAATTCGAGTTCCAAATTATCAAAAATTCGGGCTCTTGGCAAAATCATATGTTAACTACAAATTACATTTAGTTTAGATGAAAATTTTTTTTTGGATCCTTATATTTTTTGGTACATTTTCCGCAATGGAATTTATGGCCTGGTTCACACATAAATATGTTATGCACGGGTTCTTATGGAATTTGCATAAAGACCATCACCATAAAGAACATAATTCTTGGTTTGAAAGAAACGATACCTTTTTTATTTTCTATGCCATTGTTAGTATGTCTCTGTTTTACGCAGGCGCACATGGCTGGTGGTATGGCTATGCCTTAGGCTTCGGCATCCTTGCCTATGGAATTGCTTATTTTCTAGTACATGACATTTTTATCCATCAAAGATTTAAGATTTTCAGAAAGGCAAATCACTGGTATGCAAAAGGAGTTCGTCGAGCCCATAAAATGCATCACAAACATCTCGGTAAAGGAGATGGCGAATGCTTCGGAATGTTATTCGTTCCATTCAAGTATTTTAAAAAATAGCAAGCGATGTCATCAAATGCTATTATCGTCGGTGCAGGCATAGGCGGCATAGCTACCGCATTACGCCTAAAGAAAGCTGGTTATGAAGTCACTGTGCTAGAAGCCAACACTTACCCTGGCGGTAAGTTGCACGTGCTTAATTTAGACGGGTATCGTTTTGATCTAGGCCCTTCACTTTTTACAATGCCGCATCTGGTTACTGAACTTTTTGAGCTCTTCGGATTAGAAAGCAACGCATATTTTGAATACAAAGAAAAGGCTACCATCTGTAATTATTTTTGGGAAGATGGTATAAGGTTCTCGGCAAAATCAGATGCTCAAACTTTTGTTAACCAAGCTTCAAACACCTTTAATGAGCCTGCTCAAAACATTCATAACTATATCAATCGAAATAAGAAAAAGTTTGATTTAACCGCTAGCATATTCCTTGAAAAGTCACTACATAAAGCACGTACTTTTCTTTCAAAAGACACGATTACAGCCATCTTACAATTGCAAAAACTAGATGTAAATCGTTCTTTACATAGCATTAATCAAAATAGCTTCAAAAGTGAAAAACTAATTCAACTATTCAACCGCTATGCAACCTATAACGGTTCCTCGCCCTATAAGACTCCAGGAATTATGTCAATGATTCCTCACCTAGAAATGCACTATGGCACTTTTTTTCCAAAAGGCGGAATGCATAGCATTAGTAAAAGCTTGTATGCGCTAGCCGAAGCCGAAGGCGTTCAGTTTAAATTTAATGAAAAAGTCGAAGCGATAAGGATAAAAGATAAAAAAGCTATCGGCGTACGCTCTGAAAAACAGCTATACGACGCGGATATCGTGGTTTCAAATATGGATATTTTTCCAACCTATAAGCACTTATTAAAACGTCAGAAACATCCCGAAAAGGTATTAGAACAAGAACGATCAAGCTCTGCTTTAATATTTTACTGGGGCCTTGCCACACAATCTCCAGAATTGGATTTGCACAACATCTTATTTACAGATTCTTATGAAAAAGAATTTCAAGCGATTTTTAAAGACAAAACGGTATACGAAGATCCTACAATCTATATTAATATAACTAGTAAAGAACAACCGCAAGATGCTCCTAAAGGCCATGAAAATTGGTTTGTTATGATTAATACGCCCAGCAATTATGGGCAAGATTGGAATCAATTAAAAAGCCAAGCCCGCAAGCAAATTATCGCTAAAATCAATCGCGTTCTAAAAATGGATATAGCACCTTTGATCACAACGGAGTTCGTTCTTGACCCGCAAGGCATAGAAAAAAATACAAGTTCGTATCGTGGAGCGCTATATGGCGCTGCCAGCAATGATAAATTCGCTGCTTTTTTAAGACATCCTAATTTCTCAAATAGGATTAAAAATTTATACTTCTGCGGGGGCTCAGTACACCCTGGAGGCGGCATACCCCTTTGTTTGTTATCTGCTAAAATTGTTAGTGATTTAGTTCCAAAACCAAAAAAAAATGCTTAATCATATTCTAAAATTTAAAGTGCCGATTGCAATCGCTACCGTATGGCTATTCCACATCTCAGCGCTTGTAGGAATACAACTGGGTCATATGGACTGGTTTATTGAAAAAACTCCATTAAACCTCGGCTTATGCCTATTGTTGTTCTTACTTGTTTATCCTATAAACCAAAGGAATCAGATTATCGCTTTTAGTATATTCTTTATCGGGGGCATGTTCGCTGAGTGGCTTGGCGTAACGTATAGTCTCTTATTCGGAACCTATTCGTATGGCAATAATTTTGGCTTTAAAATTGACGGAGTACCTTTGTTAATAGGTTGCTATTGGGCCTTACTAACTTTTGCCACAGCTAGCATCTTAGATTACACCAAATTAAATGTAGGTATTAAAGTATTCTTAGGAGCCCTACTTATGGTGCTAATTGATTTTTTTATGGAGCATAGTGCACCCACATTTGATTTTTGGACCTTCGAAGGAAACCTTGCGCCCTTGCAGAATTATATTAGCTGGTTTATTATAGCACTACTCTTTCAAGGTATACTGCGCTCATTAAAAATTAAGGGGAATCAGCCATTCTCTTTGCACGTATACTTAGCGCAATTGTTCTTCTTTATGTTTTTCTATTTCTAAGAATTCAATTCAGGAAGCGGGTTTTTACCGCCCCATCTTCCAACCGATTTATAGGGCTGAAATCGCGAAAAAAGCTCCTCTTTATACCAATCTAAATCACGCGTTTTTTTAATAGCCGTTTGGTGTTCCTTACTGTTATAAGCAAAGTCCATTAACGAAGCTTTATCCTTCCAAATACTAAAAGTTGCCATTTGAAGAAAAGGTACTTCTCCGATGCCTTTAGTGTAAATCAGACCTTTATTTCCTGCAAGGGGCGCCTGCGATGTAGGCACATATTTCCAAAATTTGAAAAAGTAATTTGGTTTTATAGTCGCCCGTGTGATTACAGATATAAGCGGATTCTCAGCATCTAAAGCATCACTTTTATCAAAAGGCTTTTTTCCTGACCACGCGCCTTTCGCCATAATTCCTTTCATATAAATCGTCCATTGCTCACTGCTCTTTTTTCGGTACCGACTCATTAGTTCAGACCTGCTAAAAAATACCAACGCATCTGCTTCGCTATCCCAAACTTGTAACAAGCTGTAAACGGTCCAATCTGGTAAGGGGTTAAAACCTGCTTTACCACTTCCCATAAGCTTATAAACCTGCAAGCCTTTTATTCTAGAAAGGGGTTTATGTGCAAACTGCATCATCCAAAACGCCCACAACTTTCCTTTGAAATTCGGATACTTAAAAAATGTAAGTGTTGTAATCTGCGACATCTATCTTATCAATTTAATTTAGACAATAAACGGTCTAATAAGCTTCTCGTTTTCTCGCTGTTCCAATCGGCAGCGCCAACTTCATATAGTATAATTTTTCCATCACTATCGAGCACAAATGTTGTCGGAATTGAAGTAGCCTCTAGTTGCTTGGGAGCTGGCTAATCTCATAATAAATCGGCAGATTAAATTGATTTTTTATCATAAAATCTAAAACTTTTTTTCGCTCGTCATGAGCTATAAAAAGAAATTCTATTCGATCACCATAATCGGTATATAATTCTTGTAAACTCGGCATTTCAGCGACACACGGTGGGCACCAAGTTGCCCAAACATTAACCAATACAATCTTTCCTTTAAGGCTATGAAAATCAATTATCTCTTCTTTAGAATTCAATAATTTCCAATGGTAATCAGATAGTATGAATTGATCCTCCTCAGGCACCACTGATGGGCTAAACGCAAGTATTTTCGAAACAAAAACTCTAGCATAAAAACCAACTGGTGTGAAGAGTAGTACTGCCGCTAAGATGATAAAAGCAAAACTCGATAGATTTTCCTTTTTAATTCTCATTATTCGGCAATAAGACGGTCAAGTAATTTGCGTACCTTTTTATTATCCCAATCCTTGATTTCATCTGTACGAACTACTACCATTCCTTTTTTATCAATGACATAGGAAGAAGGAACAACCGATGTATCTACGGGTGATGGCGACCCAATAAGTAAATATGTGACAGGAAAAGTAAACTTCTTTTCCGCCATAAAAGCCTCTACGGGCTCCCTTTCTTCATTGGTAACCATATAGAAATCTATTTGATCACCATAGGTATTATAAAGTTCTTGTATATCATCAAGTTCAGCGGCGCATGGCAAATGCCATGAAGCCCAAAAATTGATGAAAACAACATTATTTCTAGAACGATTGAAATTAAAATACTCCCAATTAGACCCCTTGAGCTTCCATTCGTAATTGGCAAGCGTTTGCTGTTCTTCTGCTACCACTTCAATCGGACTAAAAGAAAACAAAGAGTTTAACCAAACCTTAGAGTGGTACCCTAAAGGGGTTACAAAAAAGGATAAAATTAAGGCTATTATTAAAAGGGTAAAAACCGTTTGTTTCTTCATAGAGGAGCTTTATGTAATAGACGTTTCTTAAACTAAAAAACTCCCGAAGATTATCGGGAGTTTTTATAAACTTTTTGAACTTATATTTTATGCTCCGTTCTCTCTCTTTATTACATTAAGTGCCGAACCTTCTCTATACCACCCTATTTGAGCTTCATTGTAGGTGTGGTTTGCTAGAATTGTATCTTTACTTCCATCAGCATGAACCACTTCTATTGTTAAAGGTTTTCCTGGAGAAAAATCAGCAATATCAATAAAGTTGAACGTATCATCTTCTAGAATCAAATCATAATCGCTTTCCGTAGCAAATGTTAAACCTAACATACCTTGCTTTTTCAAGTTTGTCTCATGAATACGAGCAAAAGATTTTACGATTACCGCAGCAACTCCTAAATGACGCGGTTCCATTGCAGCATGTTCACGTGAAGAGCCTTCACCGTAGTTATGATCACCAATAACAAGTGTTCTAACCTTTGCTGCTTTATAAGCTCGTGCCGCATCAGGAACGCCTGAAAACTCACCTGTTAGTTGGTTCTTAATGAAATTGGTCTTTTTACCAAAAGCATTCACAGCACCAATTAAGCAGTTGTTTGAAATATTGTCTAAGTGACCTCTGTAACGCAACCATGGGCCTGCCATCGAAATATGATCTGTTGTACACTTACCAAATGCTTTGATTAATAATTTTGCTCCTTGAAGTTCTGCGTCTTCAATAGGCACAAAAGGTTCTAATAACTGCAAACGCTCAGAATCTTCAGCTACTTTAACTACGACTCCTGAGCCATCTTCATCAGGCGCTAAGAAACCAGCATCTTCTACTTCAAAACCTTTTGGAGGTAATTCCCATCCTGTTGGTTCGTCGAATCTTACTTCCTCTCCATTTTCGTTTATCAAGGCATCCGTCATCGGATTGAAATCTAAACGACCCGCAATCGCAATTGCAGCAGTTATCTCAGGAGAAGCTACAAAAGCATGTGTATTGGGGTTACCATCCGCTCTTTTGGCGAAGTTTCTATTAAAGGAGTGTACAATACTATTCTTCGGTGCATTTTTCGGATCACTATAGCGTGCCCATTGCCCTATACAAGGTCCGCAAGCGTTAGTGAAGATTTTTGCATCCAATTGCTCGAATATATTTAAAATACCATCTCTTTCGGCAGTAAAGCGAACTTGCTCAGACCCAGGGTTAATACCAAGCTCTGATTTCATTTTCAATCCTTTATCAATAGCTTGTTGCGCAATAGATGATGCACGTGACAAATCTTCATATGAAGAGTTCGTACAAGAACCTATTAGGCCCCATTCAACTTGTAGAGGCCATTCGTTTTTCGTAGCTTTTTCAGTCATTGCTGCACCAACAGTGGTAGACAAATCAGGCGTAAAAGGACCATTTAATAAAGGTGTCAAGGCCGTCAAATCAATTTCAATTAACTGATCAAAATAGTTCTCAGGGTTTTCATACACATCTGCATCGGCAGTTAAATGCTCTTTTACTTGGTTTGCAGCATCGGCTACATCACCTCTTTCGGTAGCTCTTAAGTACCGCTCCATTGATTCATCATAACCAAAAGTAGAAGTTGTAGCGCCTATTTCAGCGCCCATATTACAAATGGTTCCTTTACCAGTACATGATAAAGACTTCGCGCCAGGGCCGAAATATTCTACAATTGCTCCTGTTCCACCTTTTGCAGTAAGAATTTCAGCAACTTTTAAAATTACATCTTTAGGGGCCGTCCACCCTGAAATCGTACCAGTAAGTTTGACCCCTATGAGTTTTGGAAATTTTAGTTCCCAAGCCATTCCGGCCATAACATCTACAGCATCAGCACCACCTACTCCAATAGCAACCATTCCTAAACCACCCGCGTTCACGGTATGTGAATCAGTTCCGATCATCATTCCACCAGGAAAAGCATAATTTTCTAAAACAACTTGGTGTATAATTCCCGCACCAGGTTTCCAGAAACCAATTCCGTACTTATTTGAAACAGATTCTAAAAAATTAAAAACCTCAGCACTTGTATTGTTTGCAGATTTCAAATCTGCAGAAGCTCCGTTTTTCGCCTGAATCAAGTGATCACAGTGTACCGTTGTGGGTACAGCAACCTTTGGTTTTCCTGCCTGCATAAATTGTAACAAAGCCATTTGAGCAGTAGCATCTTGGCAAGCAATACGATCAGGTGCAAAATCTACATAGTCTTTTCCACGGGTTAGTACTTTTGAAGGTGTACCATCCCATAGGTGAGAATATAAAATCTTCTCTGAGAGTGTTAGTGGTTTGCCGACGATTTCACGAGCCTTATCAACTCTTTCAGCCATTTTAGCGTAAACGCCCTTGATCATATCTATATCAAATGCCATTCTATCTGTATTTTAGTTAATTGCAATCTTGCTAAATTAAGAAAATACTAGGGGCAAATAAAATTTTTTGACCATGATTAGTTGTCTCTTAGCGAATTCATTGTTCGCGCATTGCGCAATTACAGAATCACCAACTTTTCACTACAAAATATAGAAGATTACTAACCAGATGATTAGAGCAGTTTGCTAATCAAATTTTCTTCAGAAATACCTTCGGCTTCTGCCTTGTAATTCTTTATAATACGATGCCTAAGAATACCCATAGCCACTGCTTTGACATCTTCAATATCAGGAGAAAATTTACCTTGTATTGCTGCATGTGCCTTTGCGCCCAATACTAGGTTCTGAGAGGCACGAGGGCCAGCACCCCAATCAATATATTTTTTTACAAAATCAGAAGCAGTTTCTAAATTTGGCCTAGTACTATTTACCAAATTCACAGCATATTCCACTACATTATCTGGTACAGGAATGCGGCGTATCAACTTCTGTACTTCCAATATTTCCTTAGCATTAAACAAAACATCAACGCTTGGAGTTTTATCAGAAGTTGTCGCTTTTACTACTTGAATTTCTTCTGCTATAGAAGGGTATTTCAATTCTATAGCGAACATGAAACGGTCTAATTGTGCTTCTGGCAAAGGGTAAGTTCCTTCCTGCTCTATCGGGTTTTGTGTCGCTAAAACGAAAAAAGGAAGTTCTAATTTATGCTGTTGCCCGGCAATAGTGACCGACTTTTCTTGCATCGCTTCTAAAAGCGCTGCTTGCGTTTTTGGTGGAGTTCTGTTGATCTCATCCGCCAGAATAATATTCGAAAATATGGGGCCCTTAATAAATTTAAAATTGCGGCTTTGATCTAAAACCTCACTACCCAATATATCACTAGGCATTAAATCAGGCGTAAATTGTATTCTTTTAAAATCAAGACCCAAGGTTTGGGCAATCGTATTTACCATTAAGGTTTTTGCCAAACCCGGAACGCCAATTAACAAAGAATGCCCGCCGGTGTATATCGAAAGTAGAATTTGATCAATCACCTCATGCTGACCAATAATAATCTTTGCAATTTCTTGCTTAAGGGCTTGGTGTTTGTCTACTAGATTATGTATTGCGCTAACATCTGACATAAACTACTCTTTTACCCAATTGTTAGCAAATTCACAGCTACGATTGCTTTCATTCACGGTAACATAGGTATCTTCTATGTGTTGGTTCATCCACTTTTTAATGGCCTTAAATTGCTTCTCGGTTTTTGCTAATTGTTGAATTTTAATATAATCTTGCGCAAAATCAGCCGTATGCTCATCATAACGATTTGTAATCTTCATGATTTTATATTTCGGGCCTCCACCTCTTGGGTCTTGCTCAAAGATTGGCATTGAAATTTCATCATCTTTCAAATTACGCACTTGATTGTATAACTCCGGATCCATTTTTGTAAGTTCAAAACGTGGACCAAAATCTTGTGGGTTTCTAAGCTTCCCATCATCATTAGCTGTCTCCTTTTGATCAGAGAAATTTCGAGCTGCTTCTCCGAAAGTATATTTACCATCTATAATTTGCTGACGAATACTATCTAGTTCTGTTTTTAACTCTCCGAGGGTAGCCTCTGAAATCTCAGGTACGATTAGAATATGACGCAAATCCAATTCTTGACCTCTGATCTTCTCGATATATATGATATGATATCCAAATTGCGTTTCAAAAGGCTCTGAAACTTGACCTTCTTGCAAACTAAAGGCTACATCTTTAAAAGTCTTATCAAAACCAGTGTCTTTTGTAATACTATAAAAGCCACCTTTTGACTTTGAACCTGGGTCTTGTGAGTACAAAATCGCTTTTACATTAAAGCTGGCATCATTATCTAAAACATCGGCCCGAATAGCATTTAATTTATCAACTACTTTTTGTTTCTCTTCTTCTGAAGGTTTTGGCTCCTTCACGATCTGTGCAATTTCCATTTCAGCACCTATTCTCGGGCGCTCACTCTCTGGTATTTTATTGAAAAATTGACGGGTTTCTTCTGGAGTAATTTCAATTTCAGAAACAATTTTTTGCTGCATTTTTTCAGAAAGCATGCGAAGCTTGTTGATTTTATATAATTCTTCACGAAAATCAGCTTCATTCTCCTTCTTGTAATACTTTAAGACTTTTTCCATAGAACCAATCTGCTGCACAAGCGATTGTAGTTGTCTATCTCCTGTTAGGTTGACCTCATCATCGGAAACTAAAATACTATCCTGAACGGCTTGATGCGCATAAAGGCGATCTTCCATAAGTTTACCCAATAAGCCACAATGCGTTACATCTTCAGTTGAAGCGCCTTGATTACGAAGATCAATTAAGGTCTTTTCAATATCAGAATCTAAAATAACGTAGTCACCGATTACCGCAGCAATTCCGTCTAATTTAACTCTCTTGAAATTGTTGGTGGTATCTTTTTTAATGGCACTGTTTTCTACCACCATATTTGGCGGCTCTAAATTGGTGTCTGGTATTTGTATCGAATCTGTTTGTGCAAATCCGGAAACGCAAATCCCCATAAAAACTAGACCTGCAATAATTTTAATCCTCTTGTCCATAAACTTCAAATTCATTTTTTTTAATAGCTTCATCAATTACTTCGGTTTCTAAATACCTAATATAATTTAATTTTCGTCTGTTTCTAAGCACTTGTTTTATGGTTGGCTCTATAAAAGACAAAGGAGCAACATCATTAATCTGAAGTACCCCTGTCACCTTCGCCAAATATACCCCTATTGCATCCTCCAATTCAAAAAATTGGGATTTTTTTAAGTATTTATCCTGATTTTCAGGGCTTAAGGGAGGTATTTCAGAGATGACCCTAGAGGCACTAACCCAAATAGAATCATTAAAATTCAACTTATTAAATTGCACGCCTATTGAATCTAAATAGGCAACATCATTTTTACTAAAGCTCTTTAATCTTTTTGTTACCTCCTCTTTATTTAGAAAACGCTTAGGCAATTGAATAAATCGAATTTTAACCAAACGCTCTTGAAGTCTGAAGTTCTCCTTTTCCTTCTCATAAAAGCGCTTCATTTGGGTTTCGGTTACCATTGAATCAGCAGCCTGTTGTACTAGTGCATCCTTATAGGCACGTGTATATAAATCTGTTCGATATTCAGAAACAAGAGCCTCGAATTCAGCCAGTTTATCTTCAGGAAGGTTGATTTTTGCTTTCGCAAGCAATAGCTGCTTGGAAGCCCAGTTATTAATGAAATTGGTAACCACAGTAGCACTATCACCTTTGGTCATACCATCGTATAACAAAGAAGCAATATCTTCCTTATAAAGATAGCGCTCTCCAACTCTTGCTAAGGGGGCATTTTCATCTGCATCTTTTAAAAAAGAACCGCACGAATTAAAAACAACGATAACAAGGGCAAAAGTAAAGCTTAGGCTTAGTGTTTTACTTTTCTTTAAAAACATGACGCAAAAATAACAATTATCGTCTGCTTAACAAGCAGTTGATAGAATCATTAACAGTTTTGTATAGTGCTTATGAGGAATTTGTTAAATTCGTTACAAATCACAAGTAAAATCAGAACATGAACCGAAAAATAAAACTTATTTGGGATTTCAGAGGTCCGTCAGCGGCTAAAACAGCAGAGCACCACGAAAAACATCTCAAAGAATATATTGCCATTGAAGAACTTCCTTTAAATATAACAGGGTTTCAAAATATCAGCGAGGTCTATAGTTACGCGTTTATGGTAACTGAAGAAACAAATATGATTCGCCTTCGTGATGCTTTAAAACCACACCGCGCAGAAGTTTACCAAGAATAGTAATTATGTTTAAAAAACACCTCGTCTTAGCGCTACTATCACTATGTATTTCTTGTGAAAATCAAGAGAAAGTGGACACCAGAAACCCTTTAGAAATTGTGCTTGCTTCTCAACACCCTAATATAAAAAGGGTTATCGACAGTTTACAGCAACATGCTATTCAAATTAAATTCACCCAAATCAATAGAAACGACGGAAAAGTTTCTTTTCAAGATTATGATTTTCAGGTAGATTCAATGCGCTACTTCTATCCGGCAAGTACAGTTAAATTACCTATCGCTTTATTAGCATTATCAAAATTGAATGACCTCGAAAACATAGACAGGCATACTCGGTTTTATATAGAAGGTGATACCTTAGAAACCACATTTGCACATGAAATTGAAAAAATTTTTACCCTTAGTGATAACCAATCTTACAACCGCCTTTTTGAGTTTTTAGGCCAGGATTATATCAACCGTAAATTAACAAAAATACCGCTCGGCCCTGTTCGTATTTCTCACCGTCTATCTACTGCTGATTCAGATGAAATAACGACAAAACCTTTAATTGTATATCAAAACGATACTACTACAATAACTTTAGAAAATACGATCAACACTTCTGCTCAGCCTTTGGTGATGACGGCCATTAAAAAAGGTTTAGGGTATATAGAAGAAGACTCCTTAATGCTAGGCGCTTTTGATTTTAGTTTAAAAAATTACTACCCTATTGCAACACAACATCAACTATTGAAAACGCTTATGTTTTCTGAGAAGTATCAGCCGAATGAAAAGATAAACCTTAACAAAGAACAGCTTGAATTTGTGCATACCGCTATGCGTATGCTTCCTAAAAATATGGGTTATGATGCAGAAACCTACTACGACGGATACGGTAAATTTTTTATGTACGGAGATACGAAAGAAGACATTCCTGAGTATATAAACATCTATAACAAAGTAGGCGATGGGTACGGAACGCTTAGCGATTGTGCGTACGTTCAAGATACCAAAAACAAGGTAGAATTTCTTTTAACCGCAACGATACTCGTTAATAAAAATGCTATTTTCAATGATAACAACTATGAATATGACGAAATTGGCCTCCCATTTTTAGCAGAATTGGGCAGAGCACTTTACAGCTATGAATTGAACCGCGAAAAATAATTTCAATCGCGTCTAATGGTTATAATTTTGAAATTCAATTTTATTTAAGAGCTGTTTATTTCGTTGAATTTCTTAAGATCAATCTGCGATTTGTTAACTCGCTAAATTTAAAAATCTATTTAACACATTTCTATACTACTCTATGCTACATCTATTCCGTTAAAATGTTTATCTTGCTCCGCATAAATAGAAACATAGGCTATTCTGTTTGTGGCACTCTAAAAATTAAAAAATAATACAACCTTGACACCTAGCTACAACTGGCTTACCGACCCATCTATTTTCAATTTAGGTCAAGAAAAGCCGACTTCATTCAGACATCAAGACTTCGATAACGAAAACATAATTCTTCTGAACGGTGCATGGCATTTTCTATGGACGGAAAACAAAAAGAACCTACCCAAAGATTTCGAAAAGATTGGTTTTGACACCACTAAGTGGAGTACTATTCAGGTGCCTTCCAATTGGGAAATCAATGGCTATGGCATTCCCATTTACGTAAATGACCGGTATCCTTTTGAGAAGAATCCACCTTTTGTACCTGATAACAATCCAACGGGAGTTTATAAACGGAAAGTTCAGATTCCTCAGAATTGGAAAAATAAACAAATTTCTTTGGTCGTGGGCGCGATCAAATCGGCTGCTTATTTTTGGATTAATGGCGAATTCATTGGCTATAACCAAGACAGTAAAACCGAAGTGGTTTTTGATGTCACTGCATACGCTAATTCAGAAATAGAGATATGCATTCAAGCCTTCCGCTGGTGTGATGGTAGTTATTTGGAATGCCAAGATTTTTGGAGATTAAGTGGTATTGAGCGTGATGTTTATCTCGTAGCGAGAAACAAAGTACATATAGCAGACCATCATACGCTGGCTACTTTAGAAAATGAATATAAAGACGGAAGGTTCATTTTAAATACCAGGCTTAAGAATACCTCCGAAAAAACTTCCGAAGGCGAACTTTTGGTTTCTATTATCGATGCTGACGGCAACAAAACGGCTACTTCTACAAGTTCTTACACCTGTAAAGGCAACACCGAAACTACTATTAAGCTTGACTTTATACTACCCCAGATAGAAGCATGGAGCGGAGAACACCCAAACCTCTATGAGCTATCGATAGCACTTCGAGAAAATGGAGGCATCATAGATCAGATTGAGAACAAGATTGGCTTTCGAAGTGTTGAAATTCAAAAAAACCAACTGTGTATTAATGGCAAGCCGCTAACTTTAAAAGGAGTCAATCGACATGAACATGATGAACATACCGGGCATTTAATTACAACCGAAAGCATGGTTCAAGATATTCTGCTGATGAAAAAATATAACATCAATGCAGTTCGAAATAGCCACTACCCTAACCACTCAGAATGGTACAACCTTTGTGATCAATACGGACTCTACATGGTCGATGAAGCTAATATTGAAAGTCATGGCATGGGCTACGAGGAAGAAAGCCTAGCAAAAGATAGCCGTTGGCAAGAGGCACATTTAGACCGCGTAAAACGAATGTATCATCGGAGTAAAAACCACTGCGCTATTATCATTTGGTCAATGGGTAACGAAGCAGGAAATGGCATCAATTTCGAGGTCGCTTACGAATGGCTAAAAGAACAAGATGCTTCTCGCCCCATACAATATGAGCAGTCAATGGAGGAAGCAAATACTGATATTGTATGCCCTATGTATCCGACTCCTGAACATATGGAAGCCTATGCTAAAACGAGAGGCGATCGACCCTTTATCATGTGTGAATATTCACATGCTATGGGGAATAGTAACGGCAACCTTAAGGAATATTGGGATATCATCAACCAATACGACTGTTTGCAAGGTGGCTTTATTTGGGACTGGATGGACCAAGGTTTAGTCACTCAAAAAAAGGGAAAGAAGTATTGGGCTTTTGGTGGTGATTATGGCCCAAAAGGCACTCCAAGTGATGGTAACTTCTGCAACAACGGATTACTTTGGCCAGACCGCAGCCCTAAACCAGCAATGGAGGAAGTTAAAAAAATATACGCCCCCGTAAAAATCACTTTAAATGCTATAAAAAATGGGCAACTGAAAATTAAAAATGAGTGGCTTTTTAGCTCCTTAAGCGAGTATCATTTGGAATGGAGTATTACCTGCGAGAATGGAAAAAGTGATGGCGGAAGTATCGCTTTAAACACCTCTGCAGATTCAGAAGAAATCATACAGCTACCCTACTCCTTTTCTAATTTAGATCGCCAAGTTGATCAATACCTAAATATAATTGTACTATCGGATGTTGAAAAAAAACGCACAGTAAAAGGCCACGAACTAGTCAAAGCGCAGTTTCAACTTATCGAAAGCAAAATAGAGCATTCAATACATAGCAACAAAAGAAAAAACTGCCTTTCAAAAACCAAGAGTCATCAGCTATTAAAAGATGCGCAAATTATCGCTAAAATAGATACTAAGACTGGCCTTCTATCCTCGCTTGTTTCAAAAGGAAAAGAACTACTTGTAGCGCCTATAGTACCCAATTTTTGGAGACCACCGGTAGACAATGATTTTGGTTGGGAGATGCCTGAAAAATGTGCTTATTGGAAAACTGCTCGCCAAGACTTAAAATTGATCGCTTTAACTGAAGAATTTAACGCACTTAGGGCTAAGTTTACTTTCGGCGAGAAGGACGCAGAAATTCATTTAACCTACCAACTCGTCAGCAAAGGAAAACTACGTATTAGCGCTGAATTGAACATTTTCAATCCACTTCCGATTTTACCACGTTTCGGACTCTATCTAAATATTCAAGATGAATTTTCAAACTTAAATTGGTATGGTCGGGGCCCTTTTGAAAATTACCCCGACAGAAAATATGCAGCACATATTGACCGGTATCAATCGACCGTTTCTGATCAATATGTACCCTATATCTCCAAGCAAGAAAATGGCGCAAAACAAGATTGTAAGTGGATGGAACTTGTAGACAAAAACAACAATAAGGTAAAAATCAGTTCTAACAATTCCTTTTCTTTTAGCGCATTAGACTACAGCCCTGAACAACTGAACCGAACTGAAAGAGATCATGGGCGTGACTATGAACTAGTCAAAAATAAAGGTGTTCATTTATGCATAGACCATAAACATATGGGTATTGGCGGCATTGACTCTTGGCTCTCCGCACCCATGGAAAAATATCATATTGAAGCTAAGAACTATTCTTTTGTTATATTTATCGAAATCGACTAAACTCAAACAACAAACCCATGGAAACTACCATTTCTAACATTGACATTGGCATTGTCATCTCCTATTTTTTAATCGTTTTATGTATAGGTCTTTGGATTTCTCGAAAAACCAAAACCGGCGAAGATCTCTTTTTAGGCGGGCGTACTTTTGGATGGGGCATTATAGGACTATCACTATTTGCCTCAAATATTTCTGGCTCTACTATTGTAGGTTTAGCCGGGGCCGCTTATACAACGGGTATTTCAAATTCTGTTTATGAGTGGATGTCAGGTATCCCATTAATTATCGCTGCATTAATTTTTATACCCCTCTATTTAAAAAGTCAAATCACAACCATACCCGAGTTTTTACAACTTAGATTTGATAGAAGGTCACAGAAATTTTTCTCTATAGTTACCATTTTTAGCACCATCATGATCGAAACTGCAGGAGCTTTATACGCAGGTAGTTTGATATTGCAAACTTTTTTTCCAGATTTAATAATGTGGCAAACTTCATTGGTGTTGGCGGTTGTTGCAGGTATATATACTGCTGGAGGTGGCTTGAAAGCAGTAGTTTATACCGATGCGATACAGGCTGTAATATTGATTATAGGTTGCGGTGTTATTTCTTGGATTCTCTTTGGAAAACTAGATTACGATTGGAGCAAAGTACTTGCCGCTGCACCTGAAGGTCATTTTTCAGTGGTACGACCTATGGACGATGAAGGCCTGCCATGGCCAGGTCTTTTAATGGGGGTGCCCTTTTTAGGGTTTTGGTATTGGTCTACCAATCAATATATTATTCAACGTGTTTTAGGAGCAAGAGATATTCAACAAGCCAGATGGGGCGTAGTACTTGCCGGATTCTTAAAAGTCATTCCACTGTTTATAATGGTTTTTCCTGGGGCGATGGCGATTAGTTTATATCCTGATATTGCGAATGGCGATCAAGTATTTCCAACCTTGGTGACCAAAGTACTTCCTGTAGGGCTTGTGGGCTTAGTTTTAGCTGGGGTAATCTCTGCGATTATGTCAAGTGTTGATTCTGCTTTAAATTCTTCCTCTACTCTTTTAGTGATTGACTTTATCAAACCTGCAAAGAAAAACATCACTGAAAAAGAAATTCTAAAATATGGTCGACTAAGCACCTTGGTTTTTATGGTGATTGCGGCCCTGTGGGCTCCACAAATTCAAAATTTTACCGGTCTTTGGGATTATCTACAGCAGATGTTTTCTATTATTGTGCCGCCAATAGCTGTTATTTTTCTTATTGGCGTATTTTACAAAAGAGGAAACGGCGATGGTGCATTTTGGACCTTAATAATCGGAACTTTAGCTGGTATTGGTCTTTTTGTACTCGAACAATTTGATATGTGGCATTTGCACTACACTATAAACGTGGGTTTAATGATTCTACTTTCAGCCGTTATTTTCATTGGAGTCAGCCTAATGACCCCTGCACCAGATGCAGAGAAAATAAAACTACTCACTTATCGCAAAGAATTGTTGATGGAAGGCTTCGAGGATGTACCTTGGTATAAAAATTACATCTATCAAATTGTAATTTTGGCAATTGTTATTATTTACATACTAATTTGGCTGTGGTAAAATTATGAGTGAACCTAAACAAACCCGAATCAACAAATACCTGAGCGAAGTGGGCTATTGCTCAAGAAGAGGTGCAGACAAACTAATTGAGCAAGGCAGAGTTACCATCAACGGTAAAGTTCCAGAAATGGGTACAAAAATCGTTGCCGGTGACGATGTTCGGGTAAATGGAGAACAGGTTTCAAAATCAGAGGAAAAACCAGTATACCTCGCTTTTAACAAACCTGTAGGCATTGTGTGTACAACAGATACCCGTGTTGAAAAAGACAATATCATTGATTTTATTAATTACCCAAAACGTATTTTTCCTATTGGCAGATTAGATAAACCGAGTGAGGGCCTCATCTTTTTAACAGATGATGGAGATATTGTAAATAAAATATTACGTGCTCGTAATGGTCACGAAAAAGAATATATTGTCACGGTAGACAAGCCTATCACTGCTGATTTTTTACAAAAAATGAGAAATGGTGTTCCCATCCTTGAAACTACCACACGTGAATGTAACGTTGAAGAAATCAGCAGGTATCAGTTCAAAATCATATTAACACAAGGCCTGAATCGGCAAATTCGCCGCATGTGCGAGTTTTTGGAGTATCGTGTAAAGAAACTAAGGCGGACTCGTATTATGAATGTAAAATTAGATATACCCGTAGGTAAATGGCGTGATTTGACCTCAGAAGAACTTAAAGAGGTCAATCGATTGGTTTCCGATTCTACAAAAATAACCTAAGCCCTATGAGGCATCTGCCTGATGACATTAAAACTGCTTTTAACAATTTATATACCTACAAATTAGTAACTTAGGGTAAAGTAGTGAATCGCATACAATTTATTGCTTTTTTAATGATTCAAAAATGATTCAAAAAAACACAGGTTTACCCAAAAAATCCTTGATTACAATGCTACTAGTAGTAGTGTTAGTTGGGGTAACAGGAACACAAAAAGCAGCTGCCTTCTTTCAAGATAAAGAACAAAAAACAAGTGCTTTCATCCAATACAAAGGGGAGGTTTTAGATGCCGATAGCAAAAAACCACTAATTTTTGCAACCTTATCTATTGAAAATTCAAATATTAGTACCATAACCAATACTGAAGGTGAATTCAATTTGAAGGTGCCTCAAGGTTTTAATTCCCGAAAAGTTATGATTTCGTTCTTGGGCTATAAGACCAAAACAATTCCGTTGGCACGACTATCTGATAGTAAAAGTAAAATTCTTATGAACGTTTCTATTACAGAACTTTCAGGTGTTGCGTTGAGTATACCCAAAAATGCAAAAAAATTGGTTGCTGAAACGATCGCAAAAAGAGGGGATAATTATTTTGACAATCCTACATTAATGACTGCTTTTTATAGAGAAACTATTAAGAAAAGGAGAAAGAATGTATCCCTATCAGAAGCGGTAGTTAACATCTACAAAACGCCCTATACTTCAGATAGAAAAGACGCTGTTGAATTATACAAGGTTAGAAAAAGCACGGATTATAGCAAATTAGATACGGTAGCTCTCAAACTCCAAGGTGGCCCTTTCAATGCCTTATTCGTGGATATTATGAAATACCCTAAATATGTTTTCACCGAAGAATCAATCGATGATTATGTTTTTAGCTTTGATAGGTCTATTCGAGTAAATGACCAACTCATTTATGTTGTTGACTTTAAACAGAAGCAACACATTCAATACCCACTTTATGAAGGCAAGCTCTATATTGAGGCTGGTAACAAAATTTTGACAAGCGCTATCTATTCTTTGAATATCACAGATAAAGAAAAAGCATCAAAAATGTTCGTTCGCAAAAAACCTCGAAACGCTAGTGTTTGGCCAACTGAAGTAGCCTACCGCGTTGATTACCGCGAAAAGAATGGAAAATGGTACTATGGCTACAGCAATGTTTTATTAGAGTTTAAAGTGAATTGGGATAAAAAACTATTTAACTCGGTCTACAGTATGACCTGTGAAATGGCTGTAACAGATTGGACAAACAATAACGAGAGCCTGTTACCTAAGGCTAAAGATAGAATGAAATCCTCCATTATTTTAAACGATGAAGCCCTGGGTTTCGCTGACCCAGATTTTTGGGGCGAGTACAATATTATCGAACCTGAAAAATCTATAGAATCTGCCATTAAAAAAATACAACGTCAGTTGCGAAAAACTAAAACAGACGGCGGCGCTTCGGCTGATTGAAATTGAATCTAAGACTTAAAAAGCCGCTATCCAATACTTGGATAGCGGCTTTTTTTTAAGCGTATTTTTTCTATTTCGAAGCAGGCATGACCACTGAATCAATCGCATGAATAACTCCGTTACTTGCAGCAACATCAGCAATCACAACCGTAGCCTTAGCGCCATTTGAATCGGTAAGTATTACTTTAGCTCCTTCAAGAGAAAGTATAATTTCTCCGCCTTGAACCGTAGTCACTTTGAACATTCCGTTATTTGCCTTAATTGCATCAATAACTGCAGCGGCCTCGAACTTACCTGCAACAACATGATAAGTCAAAACACCGGTTAATGCTGTCTTACTTTCTGGCTTTAGAAGACCTGCAACGGCACCTTCTGGCAATTTACCAAAAGCATCATTCGTTGGCGCAAAAACCGTAAAAGGGCCATCACTACTTAGAGTAGCGACTAAATCAGCAGCTTTTACAGCTGCAACCAAAGTTGAAAAATTTTCGTTTCCTGCAGCAACACCAATAATATTTTCAGACTGCGCAATTGAACTCGCCGTGAATAACATCAAGGCAGATACTAGAGTAATTTTAATCATTTTCATAACTATTTATTTTTTTTGTTTCATCAAAATTAAATGATTGATCTTACCTTATTCTTAATTTTTGTTTAAAGTTTTATTAAAAACGATAAACAAAATAAAAAATAATCATACTTCCATTTTCTAAAGCCATCATTCTAACAAAAGTCATCAGGTGATCAAAACTTCTTACAGCGCCATCGGCGCCCAGTTCAACGCTTAAATCGATACTGGTTTAGAAAAAACTCAAATGTAATAGGTGCTGCAAATCAATGCAGAGCTATGGCTTTTTATTGAAACAGCTGCTGTAGAGCTAAAAATGCTTGCAAACATTCGATAATAGGCACCTAATGAGTAAAATCTAAGAAAAAACCAGCAAAAAAGCCGCTATCCAATGTTTGGATAGCGGCTTTTAGTAGCTGTGATGATGTATTAATTCGCTACCTCACTAAAAAACTTCAAACGATATAAACGGAGTTCTTCATCTTCATAGTCACCATCAAACTCTTCCATTGCGGTTTCTAAATTATCTGTTTCCGCTTCTAAAAAGTATTCGTGAATTTCTTCTTGTTGGTCCTCATCTAAGATTTCATCAATCCAATAGCCCAAGTTTAATTTTGTTCCACTAAAAACAATCTGCTCCATCGCCTTAATAAGTTCAGGAATTTCCAAGCCTTTCGCAGAAGCAATATCACTTAAGGGTAATTTTCGATCTACATTCTGAATAATATATAATTTTAGTGCTGAGTTAGCACCCGTACTTTTCACCACCAAATCATCAGGGCGCAGAATATCATTCTCTTCTACATAATTCTTTATAAATTCTACAAAAGGCTTTCCATATTTCTTTGCTTTCCCCTCGCCTACTCCATGAATATTGAGCATCTCCTCCATGGAGCTAGGATATTTTAAGGCCATATCATCAAGAGAAAAATCTTGAAATACTACATACGGCGGTACATCCATTTTCTTTGATTGCGCCTTTCTTAGATTTTCCAATTGCTTCAGCAATTTCTCATCGGCAACCCCGGCTTTAGAGGCACTTACGATAGCATCTGTAGATTCTTTTGTATATACGTGGTCAGTAGTCATCATAAAAGAGACGGGCTCCTTTAAATACGCCTCACCTTTTTTTGTAAGCCTTAAAATACCGTACTGCTCAATCTCCTTTTTCAAGAGTCCCGCAACCAAAGATTGACGAATCAAAGCCATCCAATAGCCGCTATCTCTATCAGAACCTATTCCGAAAAAGGGTTTTTCATTTGTTTTATGCGACGAAATAAGCGCATTTAATTCCCCGCGAAGCGCCTTGACAATTTCTTTTGATTTGAATTTTTCAACCGTTCCTTGAACTACTTTCAATATTTTAACAACCGAATCTTGAGCTTCTTGCTTACTTTTTGGATTTCTAGTATTGTCATCCATATCGGCACCATCTCCAGTCTTATCATCAAAAGATTCGCCGAAATAATGCAACATAAATTTTCTACGAGACATCGAAGTTTCTGCGTAAGCAACAACTTCCTGTAAAAGGGCATTACCGATTTCCTGCTCTGCAACAGGTTTTCCTGACATAAACTTTTCTAGCTTCTCTATATCCTTATAGGAATAGAATGCCAAACAGTGCCCTTCTCCACCATCTCTTCCAGCACGACCAGTCTCTTGATAATAACTCTCTATACTTTTAGGAATATCATGATGAATTACAAAACGAACATCGGGCTTATCGATACCCATTCCGAAAGCAATAGTAGCGACCACCACATCAACATCTTGCATCAAAAACATATCTTGATGCTTCGATCGTGTTTTTGCATCAAAACCAGCGTGGTAAGGAACAGCACTCACACCATTCACCTGCAAAACTTGCGCTAATTGTTGCACACGTTTTCTACTCAAACAATAGATGATACCCGATTTTCCTGAATTTTGTTTTACGAAACGAATAATATCGGCATCGACATTTTCGGTCTTGGTTCGCACTTCATAATACAAGTTAGGGCGGTTAAATGATGCTTTAAACAATTTTGCATCTGTGATACCTAAGTTCTTTATGATGTCTTCTTGTACCTTTGGCGTTGCCGTAGCCGTTAGACCAATGATCGGAATATTATCTCCCAAGCGATCAGAAATCGATTTCAAATTACGATATTCTGGTCTGAAATCATGGCCCCATTCTGAGATACAATGCGCTTCATCAACAGCCATAAAAGATATGGTCTGCCCTTGTAAAAACTCAACATATTCCGCCTTTGTTAAAGATTCTGGCGCAACATATAGTAGCTTGGTAATTCCGCTTGATATATCTTCCTTAACCTGCTTAATCTCCGTTTTATTTAAACTAGAGTTTAAAACATGTGCGATACCATGATCTGAGGAAATGCCCCGAATGGCATCTACCTGATTCTTCATTAATGCGATAAGTGGGGAAACGATTATAGCAGTACCCTCTTGCATTAATGCGGGCAACTGATAACAAAGTGATTTTCCTCCGCCTGTTGGCATAATAACAAAGGTGTTATTACCCTGAACTATATGGCTAATAACTTGTTCTTGAAGACCTTTAAATTCGGAAAATCCGAAATGTTTTTTTAAGGAAGCATGTAAATCGAGTTCACTCAAAACTAAACCCTTGTTTTTCATTGAATACTAATTTCTTTAACAAATTTGCAAATCTTAGTCTTTGTAATATACGGATTTATAAGCCTTTAAATCGCTACAATGCAGAATAAACTTCGTTTTATTTCAAAAGAATTTGATATCCTTAACTTTACGTAAATTTGCAATCTTAAATATAATACTTTCTCAATAGAAAGCAACCGATAATTCAATTTATACCTTGAGCGATACCAAAGCTATACTCGATCTAGCAAAGAAAACCATACAAACCGAGAGCGATGCAATTCAAAACTTGAACTCGTTTTTGACCAATGATTTTGCGAATGCGGTTTCTTGTATCATCTCCTCAAAAGGAAGGGTAATCATTTCAGGAATTGGAAAAAGTGCTATTATCGCTTCAAAGATTGTAGCTACCTTAAATTCTACGGGAACACCTGCCATTTTTATGCACGCAGCAGATGCGATTCATGGTGATTTAGGAACGGTACAAGAAAATGATGTGGTCATTTGTATTTCTAAAAGCGGCAATACGCCTGAAATAAAAATGTTAGTGCCCCTTATCAAAAGAGGAAAAAATAAGCTCATCGCAATGACGGGTAATACAGCGTCTTTTCTAGCCCAACAATCAGATTTTATTCTAAACACTTTTGTAGAAAAAGAAGCCTGCCCTAACAATTTAGCGCCAACTACGAGTACCACCGCGCAAATGGTAATGGGTGATGCCTTAGCCATTTGCCTGCTAGATTTAAAAGGTTTTAGTAGTAGTGATTTTGCAAAGTACCACCCGGGTGGCGCTTTAGGAAAACGCCTCTACCTAAGGGTAGCGGATATCGTTGCTGCGAATCAAAAACCAGCAGTAGATCTTACTACCGATATCAAACAAGTAATTGTTGAGATTTCTGAAAAAATGTTAGGGGTTACCGCAGTTTTAGAACATGACAAGGTTGTAGGCATAATAACTGACGGCGATATACGTAGAATGCTCAATACCTATGACACGATAAACGGATTAACCGCTAAAGACATTATGAGCAGCAATCCAAAAACCATAGCGACCGAAGTACTTGCAATTAAAGCACTTGAAGTGATGCAAGAAAAAAGCATCTCACAATTATTAGCCGTCGATGGTGAAAAATATATGGGTATTGTACATTTGCATAACTTAATCAAAGAAGGTATTCTATAATAATGGCAAAAGCAGCAACCAAGTCACTTGATGAAATGTCTTTTCTTGACCACCTTGAAGTATTAAGATGGCATTTGATACGCTCCGTTTTGGCTATCGTTATTATCGGAAGTGTCGCTTTCTTGATGAAGGATTTTATTTTTGATACGGTACTTTTTGGGCCAAAAAAAATGGACTTCCCTACCTATAAGTTCTTTTGCAAAATAGGCACTTTTCTAGGTATAGATTCTGACTTCTGTGCTGATGAGCTCCCCTTTACTATTCAAAGTCGTTTGATGGCTGGGCAATTTTCTGCACATATATGGACCTCTATTTGGGCCGGATTCATCATTGGCTTTCCCTATGTATTGTTTGAACTTTGGAAATTCATTAGCCCGGGCCTACATGATAAAGAACGCAAACATTCTAGAGGTTTTATTTTCGTAGCTTCACTATTGTTTTTTACCGGAGCTTTATTCGGTTATTATGTTGTTGCGCCACTATCTATAAACTTTTTAGGAACCTATCAAGTAAGTGCCGAAGTAACCAATGAATTCGATTTAGCCTCATACGTGGCCACGGTGCGGACCTCAGTGATCGCATGTGGACTTATTTTCGAGCTACCGATCATTGTTTATTTCCTAACCAAAGTTGGTTTGGTGACTCCTGAGATACTCAGAAAATACCGTAAAATATCGTTGGTAGTTGTCTTGATTTTGGCGGCCGTAATTACGCCTCCAGACATCGCTAGTCAAGTTGTAGTAGCCTTACCTATCTTAATATTATACCAAATCAGTATTTATATTTCAAAAAGGGTATTAAAACGCCAGGCTAAAAAAGAAGCAAAACTAGTTGCAGTCCGTGCCAAAAAAAGTTAAAAAATAAGGCTTTTTACTCCTGAGGAAATTTATATGTTTTAGATTTGAAAAAATGAAGCTTAGAGCAGAAAACATCATGAAGGCCTATAGAGGTCGAAAAGTGGTCAAAGGAATTTCTTTGGAAGTTAACCAAGGAGAAATCGTTGGACTCTTAGGACCTAATGGTGCCGGAAAAACCACTTCTTTCTATATGATAGTGGGCCTTGTAAAACCCAATGGCGGAAACATCTATTTAGATGATATGGAGATTACCAATTTCCCCATGTACAAAAGAGCACAAAATGGCATTGGCTATTTGGCGCAAGAAGCTTCTGTTTTTCGCAAACTGAGTATTGAGAAGAATATCATGAGCGTACTTCAGCTGACTAAACTCAGTAAAAAGGAGCAAGAAATGAAGATGGAGTCATTGATAGATGAGTTTAGTCTTGGCCATATTCGTAAAAGTCGTGGTGATTTGTTATCTGGTGGAGAACGCAGAAGAACAGAAATTGCTCGCGCTCTTGCTACAGACCCCAAGTTTATTTTACTAGATGAACCTTTCGCAGGGGTCGACCCTGTTGCCGTAGAAGACATTCAGCGCATTGTGGCACAGTTAAAAGATAAAAACATCGGTATTCTAATCACCGATCACAACGTACAAGAAACCTTAGCTATTACAGAACGTTCGTATTTAATGTTCGAAGGTGGCATTCTAAAATCAGGGCATCCAGAAGATTTGGCTGCAGATGAAATGGTTCGTAAAGTATACTTGGGTCAAAACTTTGAGCTCCGTAAAAAGAAATTGGATTTTTAAAAATTTCTGTTCCTATATTTAAATTTTTTTTTCTCAAATCACTTCGTAAAAGTGAAACATCCTTTGACTACAATAACTACTTCTGTAATGGCATGCGCTGCACAATTTGCAACTAATAAGAGTACATAAAAAACAAGGCCAGGTATACTGTGGTGCTGAAAAGTTCTATATTTCGGTTGTTTTTTTGGGGCAAATTGCTACAAATCGAAAAGTTGACAACCCTACTTCGTCTCTCCATTCAATACACCCTAAAAAGTGTTTCCCACACCTCTTATTGTTTGAGATATCGGGTTTTTCTCAAATAACTTAAAAATAAAAAGACAGGGTCTCCCCTGTCTTTTCCCCAAATCTTACCATGAACTTAACCTACTTATGCTATGGTTCTCCAAATATAATTCAAGGTGTTCTCATCCGGTAAATTATTAGTCAAACTACCACTAACTCGGTTCAATTGACAAATCAATTATAAATATGTTCCTAATTCCACTTTTGAAAAAAGTGAATTCATTTGCTTCTAGGAGTAATCAAAATATAGTACTCCCTACTCATAAGCGGCAAATCAACAAGCCTACCATAAAAGAACGAATTAAGAATGCACTTATACTAGATTCCATTTTTTTTACGTATTTTAACTACTTGGCTTGAACGCTTCAATACGCGATTGATTTTAACTAGAATAGGCGTGATCCCTATAAATAATCAATACTAAAATTCATCTTCAAGCCCTATTTATACTGATCTAAGCCAGGTAAAATAGTTTAAAAAAAAAGGATAATGCTAAAAAAAGTTACCGCTAATAAATTACGTCATTTAGCGGAGGCCAAGGCAAGAAAGGTCTTTGGCTCGCTAGATGATCTAACCCCTATAAAGGCCAAGAAACTCTTTCATGAGCTAGAGGTGCATCAGGTAGAGTTAGAGATGCAGAACGTAGAACTGCGCGAAACTCAACTGCGTCTTGAAAAAGCAAACGACCAATACACTGACTTGTTTGACTTTGCTCCGGTAGGCTACCTATTATTGAATGAAGCGGGCATTGTCAAGAACATCAATCTTACAGCTTGCATACTTTTAGGAACCGAACGTACTGACATTCAAGACAGCGATTTTTACACCTATCTGTCTAGTGGCGAATCAGACAAATTATACTTGGCCCTAAGAAAAATTTTTCATGATAAAATTAATTCATCATTCGAACTTCAGATAAAGCCCAATGATAGATACAGCTTTACGGCTCTTTTTCAAAGTAGCTTAAATATAAATGAAGATCATACCAAATCACTTTGCCGCTTATCAATGCAGAATGTAACAAAACTCAGAAAAGCGGAAACCTTGCAACAGCAATATGAAAACTTGCAAAAAGAAAAAGAAAATATTCAGCAGTATCTTGATCTTGCTCCGATTATATTTCTGCTCATCGACAGCGAGCATAAAGTAGAAATGATCAATCAAAAGGGCTGTGAAATATTAGGTTATGACCGGGTAGAAATACTAAAAAAAAATTGGTTTGACCACTTTATGCCCTATGCTGATAAAGCCAATACGGTTCATATCGATTTTGAAAATAAAAAATTTCTATTGACACCGAATTACGAGTGTGATATACTGAACAAAGACGGCAGTTTACAAGCTGTTGCTTGGAAGAACACAGCCGTGTTAGACAAATCAGGAAACCTAATAGGAACACTCTGCGCCGGGGTACTTTCGAATGAGCATACCTAGAGAAAAATCGCGAATGTCTGCCAATGCAGTAGCAGTCATTTATATTTAGGCCACTGTACATAATTGATTAAAACAAGCCTATATTGATTGCTCTTACTTCAGAACAAAGATTATGAAAAAGCCAACTAAAAAAAAAATTACGAAAACTGAAACAGCTGCTTCCGCCGTAGACAAGGCCCTTAGTCTAGAAAGCGCTGCGTTTCCAATTGTTGGTATTGGTACCTCTGCTGGTGGGTTGGAGGCTTTGGAACAGTTTTTTGAAAATATGCCAAAAGACAGCGGAATGGCTTTTGTTGTTATTCAGCATCTAGACCCCAAGCGCAAAGGCATGATGCCCGAAATATTACAGCGTACTACTGAAATACCCGTAATTACGGTTACTGACCGACTTCAAATTAGCCGAAATTGTGTCTATATAATTCCACCAAATAAAAGCATGTCGATATTAAATGGTGCCTTGCATTTATTTGAGCCACTTGAAACACATGGTCTTCGATTGCCTATAGATTTCTTTTTCCGATCGCTTGCCCTTGACTCAAAAGACCAAAGTATTGGTATCATTCTTTCAGGCATGGGCTCTGACGGTAGCTTGGGTATAAAAGCAATAAAAGAAAACGGCGGAATTTCATTGGTTCAAGAACCTAAAACAGCAAGATTTGATAGTATGCCACGCCATGCCATTAAAGCGGCAACTATTGATATTATTGCTCACGCCAACGAATTACCTTCGAAACTATTAAACATTGGCAACACGATGCTACCAGAAAAAGAGACCCCTAAAACCGAAAAAGACAATAGCGCGCTAGAAAAGATAATTATTCTTTTACGAATACAAACCGGCAATGATTTTTCGCAATACAAAAGCAATACGCTTTATCGCCGAATCGAAAGGCGTATGAGTATTCATGCTATTAGTAAAATAGCTTCATATGTTAGTTATTTGCAAACAAATCCAGCAGAAATTGAAATTCTTTTCAAAGAATTACTCATTGGTGTGACCAATTTTTTTCGTGATCCTGAGGTTTGGGAACACTTAAAAAATGCTGTTTTGCCTACGATGTTCACAGCATTACAGCCAGGTCAAATACTCAGGGCCTGGGTACCGGGCTGTTCTACTGGCGAAGAAGCCTATTCATTAGCTATTATTTTTAAGGAAGCTATTGAAAAAACAAATCTTGATACGAATTTTACCCTACAAATATTTGCCACAGACCTTGATACAGGGGCCATAGAACAAGCTCGAAAAGGAATTTATCAAACAAATATTGTTTCAGATGTATCGCCAAGCAGGTTGAGTCGCTTTTTTATAAAGACCGAGGGGCAATACCGAGTAAACGCCGAAATACGGGAAATGGTGGTGTTTGCCCCACATAACGTCATTAAAGAGCCACCGTTTACAAAGCTCGATATTCTTTCTTGCCGTAATATGCTTATTTATATGAATGCCGATTTACAGAAAAAAATAATGTCGCTCTTTCATTATAGTTTGAATAAAAAAGGCATTCTCATATTGGGTAGTGCAGAAACAAATAACGATAAGAAAGATTTTTTTTCCACGCTTGATGCAAAACTGCGAATTTATCAAAGTATAGGTTCGCCAAAAAAAGAAGAGCTTTTTAATTTTCCCAGCTCATTTTCAACAACTAAAACAACTTTGAAAAAAGAAAAGACTAGCCAAAAAAAAATAGATAATATTCAAGCTCTTACCGACGATTTGCTTTTACAAGAATTTTCGCCTGCCAGCCTCTTAGTTAATAGTTTAGGCGACATACTTTATTTAACAGGTAATACCGGTAAATACCTTACACCAGCAGCAGGTAAAGCAAGTATGAATATTTTTACTATGGCACGCGAAGGCCTGCAAAACGAATTACCTATTGCCTTTAGAAAAGCAATGCGAAATTACGAAAAAACCTTTTTGCATAACATAAAAGTAGGAACTAACGGGGGTTCAGTAGTAGTAAATGTTACGGTACAGCAAATAGAAAAACCTTCGGCATTAAAGGGTAAAATAATAGTGTTATTTACAGATGTGCCTCTTGACAAACAAAAAGCGGCAAAAAATAAAAAAACAGCACCTAACGCTTCTGTTTTGCAACCAGAATTTGAACTAGAAATACAACGGTTAACTGAAGATTTGCAAACCACACGCGAAGAAATGCAGACTTCGCAAGAAGAACAAAAATCAACCAATGAAGAACTACAGTCATCAAATGAAGAATTGCAGTCAACCAACGAAGAGCTAACCACCTCGAAAGAAGAAATGCAAAGCCTAAACGAAGAGTTACATACTGTAAACGCTGAACTTCAAGGTAAAGTTCAAGATTCTATACGGGCGAATAATGACATGAATAATTTGCTCGATAGTAGCCAAATAGCAACTTTATTTTTAGACAAAGAACTAAAAATAACGCAGTATACATTTCATGCAACAGAAATTTTTAAACTAATACCTAGTGATATCGGTCGTCATTTTACCGATTTATCTCACAGTCTGAATTATAAAAAATTAAACAACGACGCCAAAGAAGTGTTGCGCACGCTAATCTTTGTGGAGAAAATTATTTTAAGTACAGACGGGGTGTATTACACTATTCGTATTATGCCGTATCGTACTAGTGATGATAAAATTGAAGGTCTGGTTATAACGTTTATTAATATAACCGAATCTAAATTGCAAGAGATTCAATTGTTGAAGATTAAAAAACAATACCAAGAGCTTTTTAACTCTATGTCTGAAATGTTTCAAGTCATTGAGCTAATTTATGATACTGATGGACAAGCTTATGACTATTATTATAGAGATGTTAATCCTGCTTTTGAAAAATTGGTCGGAAAAACCAGAAAGCAACTGATTGATAAACAAGCAAAAGATATTTTTGGAATTATTGAAGATTACTGGTTAAAAGCCTATGATAAGGTAATGAAAACGGGAAAATCCGTCGTTTTTGAAAATTATGGGGCTGAACTTGATAAATATTACGAAATAACTGCTTGGAACGCCTCTGAGAACAGAGTCGCCGTCACTTTTAGTGATATTACAGCACGTAAACGTTCAGAAAACAGCTTACAAGAGACTGGTATTTTACTTCAAAAATTCATACAAAAAGTACCGAGTGTTATTATTGGTTTGTCTGCCGACGGAGAAATTATAGAGTTTAATCCAGAAGCTGAAATAGTTTTTGGACGTAAACGTACAGATGTAATTCACAGGAATTATTTTGATCTGTTTATTCCTGAAGGCCATCGAGAAAAAGTGGAATTGAGTATGAAACAGATATTGGCTGGCGCCTTGCCAAACCAGTTTGATAATCTTGTAAAATCAGCAACTGGCGAGCAACTAAAAATTGAATGGACAGCTCATAAACTGTTTGATAAAAAAGGAAAGGCAACAGGTATTATTACTATCGGCGAAAATATTACTAAGCTATGAAAAACGAAACTAAAAAATCGACCGCCACCGCCTTGCTTCGCAGAAAAGCCGAAGCGCTTTTAAAAGAAAAGCAGCTCGAAAACTCAATTTCTTTAACAGAAATAGAAACTCTTAAGCTGCTGCATGAGCTTGAAGTGCATGAGCTAGAATTAGAAATGCAAAACGAAGAACTACAATTGGCAAAAAAAAGAGCAGAAACCAATGCCGAAAAATATACAAAACTTTATGATTTTGCCCCTTCAGGGTATTTTACAATAAACAACGATGGTAAAATCTGTGACCTAAATTTTAACGCCGAAAAAATACTTGGTCAAGATCGTTCAAAATTGATAAATTGTTATTTCAATTTATTTATCCAACAAGATAGCCGTATCATTTTTGTCGATTTTTTAGAGAAACTCTCACACACAAAAAACAAACAAAACTGTGAACTACCCCTAGATATACCTGAAAAACCTGCAGTTTTTGTACATATTGAAGGTTTTTTTGCAGAGAATGAACAAAAAATTCTTTTGTCGGTTGTTGATATCAGTGAACGTAAACAGACAGAATTAGAACTATTTGAAGCTAAAGAAAGGTATCGTATTCTTGTAGAAGACTCGCCAGTTGGTGTGTATCAAACAGATAAGGATGGCAAATGCATTTTCACTAACCGAAATTGGTGTAAAATGGCAGGTTTAACTCAAGAAGAGGCGATGGGTGATGGTTGGACCAAAGCCCTACATCAAGATGATATAGAAGAAGTTTTTCGAAATTGGCAAACAATGGTAGCGGCCAACGGAAAATGGGGTCAAGAATACAGAATGAAAAATAATGAAGGAGCAGTAAGCTGGGTCTATGGCACTGCCTCATCTATGTATAATAAAGATGGTGACGTATCGGGTTATGTTGGTATTAATACAGATATCAGCAAACTGAAAGAAACTGAGCAAGCTTTAAAAGATAGTAACAGCAGGTGGAGGATGCTGTTGCAAGATATACCCAATGTAGCTGTAAAAGGATATGATATAAATGAAAAAATAAGCTATTGGAATAAAACTTCTGAAACCTTTTATGGCTATTTAGCCGAAGAAGCTATTGGCAAAAAGCTTACAGACTTAATCGTTCCTGAAGAAGCACAACCGTTTGTTCGTGCAGCTATTGCTGAAATGTTTACAAAGAAAAAACCTATTCCTGCTAGCGAGTTGATGCTTAAGCGAAAAGATGGTTCTTCAATACCTGTATTTTCAAGTCATACATTCGTGCAAACTCCTGGTTGTGAGCCTGAGCTGTATTGCATCGATGTTGACCTTTCTGAACGTAAAAAAGCAGAGTCAGAATTAATTGAGGCGAAAGAAAAAGCTGTAGAAAGCGACCGCTTAAAATCTGCGTTTCTTGCCAATATGAGTCATGAAATTAGAACACCTATGAATGGTATTCTTGGTTTTGCTGACTTACTTAAAAAACCTAATCTTACAGATACGCAGCAACAAGATTATATCAGAATCATTGAAAAAAGTGGCACCCGTATGCTCAATATTATCAATAGTATTGTCAGCATTTCAAAAATAGAATCGGGCTCAATGGAACTTGACATAAAAGAATCCAACATTAATGAACAAATCGAATACATTCACACCTTTTTTAAACCAGAGGCTGAAAGTAAAGGCTTTCAGTTATTATTCAAAAATGCCTTAGCTTTTGAAGACAGCTTTATACATACTGACAGAGAAAAATTATTTGCTGTTTTAACAAATCTTGTAAAAAATGCGATTAAATATACCGAAAGTGGTACTATAGAATTGGGCTATACCAAAAAAGACAAATACCTTGAATTTTATGTAGCGGATACCGGAGTAGGTATTGACGATGACAGACAAGAAGCAATTTTTGAACGTTTTATACAAGCTGACATTAGCGACAAAAAGGCCTTACAAGGTGCCGGTTTAGGCTTATCAATTTCAAAAGCTTATGTTGAAATGCTTGGAGGTACATTGTGGGTAACGAGTAAAAAAGGCAAAGGCTCTATTTTTCACTTTACCCTACCCTACAATGTTGCTATTACAGCAGAAATAGAAATAACAAATAGCGCTGAAAATGTCGATTCAGACCCTAAGGGTCTAAAAATATTAATCGTTGAAGACGATGAAATATCGTTTATACTCATAAAGTTAATACTCAAAGAAGCAAGTAGAGAAATACTTCATGCAAAAAGCGGCCCTGAAGCCATTGAACTTTGTCGCAATAACCCTGATATCGATTTGATATTAATGGATATTAAAATACCTGTACTGAACGGCTATGAAGCTACGCGACAAATACGCGAATTTAATAGCGATGTAATTATCATTGCGCAGACCGCGTATGGGCTTACAGATGATAGAGAAAAAGCTATGGCTGCAGGTTGCAATGAGCATCTTTCAAAACCGCTTACAAAGAAGAAAGTATTTTCCATGATACAACACTTTTGCAATCAATAAGGATGGAATACTACTAAATTCAAAAATATACTAGAACTAAGTTGAAAATCAGACATAAGCAGTGTTTCGTGTATTAAAATCTAGCACCTCTTCATAGCACTATGGTGTTTTAACACAAGTTTAATTACATTATTTTAACTAGCATTTACCCCAAGACTAACCCCTACAAAAGTGCAAAACCCATTCCCTAAAGCTAGGTTACACCGCTATAGACTGCCTTGTTCGCTGTGTATGAAAACTTGGCTATGGTAGTATTGATTGTAGTACTTCATCTAAACTTCTAGAATTTCTAGTGAATCTACCAAACCTGAAGATTTGGTTCTAAAGTAGAAAAGTCAAAACGATTTATATACATTTTGTAAGAAATAGACTACATTTGATTTACCGACTACGAATCACTGAAGTCTCGGTAAACATCAGCGCCATACCCATAGAAGGCAAAGGATTCTGCCAAATACGATACGCAGTACAAATTAAATTGCTATGGTAAAGCATTGATTTTGAATCGATACCGACATAAACTAAAAATATGGCATCAATTGAAATAGAAAAAAAGGCATATGGGTCAGATGCTACTCCGGAGGAAATTCAATTGCTTCGCGCTAGGGTATACAAATATGATGAACACACCATCTACTGGAAGGAAGTTCCTATAATGAGTAAGTTTCAGGTTGAGGTCTATTTTGACAAAATGGCTGAATTATCATCGGGTTTGGATAGCCTTTATCTCATTATTGATCTTGTGGAAGCTGCGCCTCCAGATGCAAAAATCAGGAAACAGTTAAGTCAAGGTTTTAATACTTTCGACAGCAGTTTACGCAAAATAGCTGTATTCACAGAGAAAAATTTTCTATTAAATATCGCAGCAAAGTTTGTCTTAAGCCGGGCTTTTGGTCAGACCAAAATATCAGTAGATAAGACATTCGAGACTGCAATAGCAAGACTGCAATAACATGGTAGATAGTTCAAAGATAGCTGCCATTATAGTTCAACATCTCATGGAAATTAATGAGGGATACTGTTCAATCACTCTCGAAATGATTTCTGCAGAAAAAGACGAAAACTTTAAACACATACTTATTGGTCTTTTGTATGTTCATCAAGACAATGTTTTGATGAAGGAGGAATTGGTTGAGAAAGACAAAGCTCGAAAGGAACACGAACAGCGACTTCTCGAACAAAGAGAACAATTATTTACTAAATCTATAAACCTAGAAGAATCTCGAAATAAATTAGAAGCACTCAATGAGGAACTGCAACAGTTTGTATATATCGCTTCGCATGATCTAAAGACGCCACTACTGGGCATTCATACTTTGGCTAGTTTCATCGAAGCTGATCTAAAAGAGGAGAACTACAAGCGTATAAAAGAACATATAAACGCCCTGAAGAACCGTGCAGCTAGAATGCATAATTTGCTAAATGGTATACTTGAATATTCCAAAATAGGAATTGACAGCTTGGTCATTGAGGAAATTGATCTCAATAAAACCTTGCAAGAGCTAATAGATTTAAGCGATCGCCCTAAAAACTTCATTGTGACGGTTAAAACAAAATTACCAACGATACAAGGAGTGCGGATTCATATGGAACAGTTATTTGGTAATTTAATTAGTAATGCCATTAAATTTAACAATAAGCAAAATGGAACTATAGAAATTGATTATTGCACTGATGCCGAAGGACATTTATTTTCTTTTAGAGATAACGGTGTAGGAATTGAGAAGAAGTATTTCGAAAAGATATTTATTGCTTTTCAGGCTTTAAATGTGGAGGAAGATTTTGAAAGTACTGGTATAGGTCTGGCCATCGTAAAAAAAATTATAGACCAACTTAAAGGGAGTATCGAAGTTAGTTCTGTTGTAAACAAGGGTACCCAATTCCTTGTTAGAATGCCTCTGTAACAAGTTTTTTACAGCCGTATTTGATACAACAAAGTGCGAGAATAGCACGGCTCTATAAAAAAAAGCAACTGTTGCCGATATCAAAAGCGCACTGCTAATTGCTTTACCGTAAAAAAGCCAACACGGAGAAATTCAATATTTAATTGAATTTCTCCGTGTTGGCTTGTATAAGGCGTTCGCTAAAATTACCATCGTAGAAAACAAATCGAAGCTGTGCTATTCCACAATAATAAACTCTGATCTTCTATTTAATTCATGTTGTGCTTCTCCGCATTCGATTGCGATTTCTATCACATTACCACAATCGTTTGTCAATTGGGTTTCACCATAACCTTTGGCTAGTATTCTCGCGCCGTCTACACCCATTTGTATTAAATACTTGCGCGTAGCTTGAGCCCTTCTTTCTGACAAACTTAAGTTGTACGCATCTGTACTGCGGCTATCGGTATGTGAACCAACCTCGATTTTAACATCAGGGTATTGGTTCATAAAAGCAACCACCTTATCCAATTCTAATTGCGCATCTGATCGAATATCTGATTTGTCAAAGTTGAAATAGATCATAGGCAGGTTTAAATACTTGCCTACATCTTCGCCCGCTGCTACCAATCTTTTCTCAGGCTCTAATTGCAATGTTATACTCATGACTTCTTTGGTTGGAACAAAAATCTTGCGCCCTTCTGCAAATTCATCTAAGGTGGCAACCGCAGTAAGTTCGCTCTGAGCACAATCAAAAGGAAGGCTAAACTTACCTTCACTATCAGCCAGCATCTGCGCAATCTCTTTACCATCTGAATCAAATAACTGCACTAGCGCATTGGGTAGCACGCTACCGTTCTCTGTATTTTTTACAATTCCGCTAAGGCTTGAGTTACATTTGAATTTAAGCGGCTTTGTTTGCTCAAAACGGTAAATATCATCATCTCCTACACCACCTTCTCGGTTGGAAGCAAAAAAGCCCTTTTGACTAGTACTATTTATGATATATGAAAAATCATCCATCTTACCATTCACAGGCTTGCCAACATTTACGATCTCATATGCATCATTTTCAATCGACAAGTCCGTTGCAAATACATCCAATCCGCCCAAACCAGGGTGGCCATCTGAAGCAAAATAAAGTACGTTATCTTCAGAAACAAATGGAAAGGTCTCTCTACCTTCTGTATTGATGCTACTGCCTAAGTTTTTTGGCGTACCATAGCTGCCATCGGCATTGATGTCAACCACAAAAATATCAGATGCCCCTAAGCTACCTTCCATATCTGAAGCAAAATAAAGTAGATCTTCATCAGGACTTAATGCCGGGTGCGCAACAGAATAGGCGTCATTATTAAAAGGCAATACCGTAGTATTGCTCCAGCTGCCATTCTCTAGTTCTGCGCGATATAACTTTAGCCTAGTGACCCCAGACTTATCTCTTGTAAAATCACCCTTAGTATCATTATTTCGTGTAAAATAAACCGTCTTACCATCTTTGGTAAACACCATTGATGATTCATGTGCTTTGGTGTTCAGCTCTTTTGAAAAACTAGTGGCTTCAACATATTGATCAGTTGAATTCAAGCGCGCCTTATAGATATTCGAGAACGACTTATTATTCCACTTATGAATGTTGTTTTGAACCAAACCCGTATCTCTTGCGGTCACAAAAATCAACTGCTCTGCTAAAAATGAAGGCCCGTAATCTGACTCTTTTGAGTTCACACTAAGATTCTTGATTTCATATCTACCTGATTGTTTTTCAATCTGTGCTAAATAATCTCTAGCATCTGTGAATTTTGTACCACGACCATCCGCTTCTAACTGTTCCATTAAAGCATCTGACTCCGCATAACGTTCTAAAGACTTTAAGCTTTGTGCATACTGGTATAGTTCATTCGAACTCATCTGATAGTCCGTTAATTGATGTAATTTTCCGTACCAATCCGAAGCAGCTTCATAAGCTGCATTCAAGTAATTCGCATTTCCAAGGTTCTGGTAAATCTGCTGCTCGGTATACCCCTTCTTTACCAGACTTTCATAGGAGCCTATAGCATCCATAAAAGCATAATTATTAAACGTATCGCTTGCCTTTTTAATTTGCTTCTCTTGGGCGTTTGTAAATGTTACGCACATCAAAGCTCCTAAGGCTATATGTTTCAGTTTTATATTCATAGTTGTCATATTAAAAGAATCTAGGAGCTATTACGTTTTTATATCTTGTTCTAAATTCATACCTGAGCATGAATTCGAATGAACCATCGTTAAAAGAGGTGTTACCCAATTCGGTAGTTTCTTTATCATAGGCCAAGCCGATCATAAACTG
>CALHGE010000034.1 GCA_938029725.1 uncultured Flavobacteriaceae bacterium | reverse complement strand
GTTTTTTCAGATGTGCTTGGTGGCGGAAAGAATAAGGTTATTGACGAAATAGAGCTTATTGGCTCTCGCTCTAATTTTATCGATGTGGTTAAAGAATTGAAGCTCAACACTAAAATTCAAGTGGTGGGTAATGTAATCAGTACCGAACTTTATAACAACCCCCCTATTAATCTCAGTTTTATCGCTGAAGATTCTACTGTAAACAACGCCAACTTTAGCTTTTTTGTCACCTTAGCTTCGTCTACAACATTTGGCTATAGTGAAGAAGAGGATAAGCCCGCAAAGGTCTATGCTTTTGGTAAGAATATAGCGACCCCTGTTGGTGATATTGTAATTACCCCTAACGTAGGTGCGTTTGAAAAGTATAAGAGCAAGAAGCTCAAAGTTTCGATTCGACCGGTTGAAGCCGCGGCCTTGAGTTACAAGGATAAAACTATTATTTCTAATTATGACGACAAGTCTAATATCGTTGATATTAGTTTAAAAGACCCCATAAAAGAAAAAGCGATAAATATTGTGAATGCTTTGGTTAGAGTTTATAACGAGAATGCAATAGAAGACAAGCAGGTTATTGCTGATAAGACCTCTGAATTTATTGATGACCGAATTACGGCAATTTATGGTAGTTTAGCAAATGTGGATCAAGATGCGCAAGATTTTAAAACGGAACGCGGGGTTGCAAATATTCCTGTGGAAACCAGTATTAATTTAAATGCAGGAGTGGCAAATCAATCAGAGCTGGCGTCGGCTAGAAATCAGCTTAATATGGCGGCTTCGATGAGCAATTTAGTTGAATCGCAAAATGGCTTTGAGGTCTTGCCCTCGAATTTAGGAGATCCTTCAACCAATAGTACAATAGCGCAATACAACCAATTGGTTTCGGAACGAAAACGCTTATTAAAAAGTTCAAATGAGAAGAATCCAATTATTGTAAATTTAGATCAACAACTGAATGGTTTAAAGCAAAGCTTGTCTTCTAGCTTGAAAGGTTCTGTTGATAATTTAAGTTTAACGGTCAACTCGCTAAGCGGTCAACAGGCACGGTTCAATTCGAAGATATATGCTTCACCCAAGAATGAGCGGGCCTTAAGAGATATCACCCGAAAGCAGCAAACCACTGAAGAGCTGTATTTGTATTTACTGACCAAGCGTGAAGAAGCTCAAATACAAGTAGCCTCTCAGGCTCCAAAATCAAAAACAGTAGATAGGGCTTACTTGATTAGTGCATTTCCAGTATCCCCTAAAAAGAATATTGTTTATTTAGCTTCGTTGATTCTAGGGCTATTGCTGCCTTTTTCAGTGATCTATGCGCATGATTTATTAGACGATAAAATTCATAATATGAATAGTCTAGAAAAAATCACAAAAGACATACCCGTTTTAGGTGAAATACCAAAACTTTCTAGTAAGGATGCCAAATTGGTAATAAAAGAAGATCGTTCGGTATTGGCAGAATCCTTGCGAATTGTGCGTACGAATTTAGATTATCTAATAAAAACCAAGCGCGAAAAGGAAGGTAAAAATAATGTTGTTTTTGTAACTTCAAGTGTGCCTGGAGAAGGTAAAACGTTCTTATCCACGAATCTTTCGATGATTTTAGCGAGTACCAATAAAAAAGTACTCTTGATAGGAGCAGATATTAGAAATCCAAAAATTTATACTTTTTTCACGGGGCCTGATATTGATAAAATGGCCAAGCCTAGCAGAAACAAAGATGCTGGTCTTACCGAATATTTATATGATAATACCTTGACGACCAAAGATATTATCAATCCGATGTTAGTGCATCACAATACAATTGATCTCATCTATTCAGGAAGAATACCACCTAACCCCGCTGAGCTGCTCATGAGCGAGCGTATGAAAGAGTTAATTGAGGAGGCTTCTGAGCGTTATGACTACGTAATCGTTGATACCGCTCCCTTAATGGTGGTCACCGATACCTTGCTAATAGCGCAATATGCAAATCATCTTATTTATGTTACCAGAGCAGGTATCACAGAAAGCAATGCCGTTGGCTATCCGCTAAAATTACAAGAAGAAGGAAAAATCAAAGGACTCTCATTCGTGGTAAACGATGTGAAGAACTCTGATCTTGGTTATGGAGGAAAATACGGTTATGGTTACGGTACATCACAGAAAAAATGGTGGAAATTTTAACTAGTTTCTAGAACGAGAAAAAGCCTTGAAAACATCAGTTTTTAAGGCTTTTTTATTGCGCTAAAATCAGGTTCTATAACTTTCTCTTTAGTGCAAACCCAACAAAATTAAGCAGCCTTATTTGTGTTTGTACCTACCGAATTGTGTTTTTAAATAGTTGCTGCTTCTAAATTTTTGATTCTCAATACCTAAATTAGCTTATGGCACATCAGTTCTAGTTTACCATACGCGGCTGTGATTCGTTTTTTTACGACTGTCTTTCTTTGCTGCTAACTAGATGGCTTAGTCGATGAAATGCACACTTGTCGATTGATTTTGTAGTACGTCGATAAACTCCCAATTTTAGACGAAAACCATTAGGGTATTTAAAGCTCAAGTTGTTATTAGTTTATCTTTGCTATTCGTTGATAGAAAGACCTCCTATTGATAAAAAATGCTTTAAAATTCTAATATGAATACACTTTACTCAGGTTTTGCAAAATATTTTTTACTAACGTTTTTACTTCTTGTTGCTTTTGGCTCAAAGCTACAGGCGCAAAATGACATTAACTGGGATCAAAGTACCTTAAATCTGAATGGCAATATCATAGCGGGTATTACCTCTGTGATGTATGGTCCTGACGGAAAGCTATATGTAGCAGAGTACCCATCAGGCATGATCAAGAGGCTAACAATTTTAAAAAATAGCTCTACGGATTATGTGGTTACAAATGTCGAAAATATAGATGGTATCCGTACCATGGCAGATCATAATGATGACGGTAGCTTGTTTGCAAGTGCAAATCGACAAGTGACTGGTTTGACCGTAACAGGTACTGCCGCAAACCCCGTACTCTATGTGAGCTCTAGCGATGTGCGTATCGGAGCCGGAAGCGTTGCAAATAATCAGAGTAACGGTGATGTAGATCTTGATACGAACTCAGGTGTTATTACCCGGTTTACTCTAAACGGGGGTACTTGGGATGTCGTAGATTTAGTTAGAGGGCTACCTCGGTCTGAAGAGAACCATGCGACCAATGGGCTAGAATTTACAACTATTAATGGCACCGACTATTTAATTGTCACCTCAGGAGGTTTTACAAATGCTGGTTCGCCTTCTGCAAATTTTGTGTACACCTGTGAATATGCTTTGTCTGGTGCTGTCTTGTCAATAGACTTGGATGCGATAAATGCCTTAGCTCTTTCTTCAGATAATGGCAGAAATTACTTTTACGACTTACCAACACTAGATGACCCTACAAGAGCTAATGTTAATGGTATAACTGACCCGAATGCTGCAGGTTATGACGGTGTGGATCTATTGGATCCCTTTGGTGGTAATGATGGTTTAAATCAAGCGATTGAAGTCGCGGGTGGCCCGGTACAAATATTTTCGCCAGGATACAGAAACGCCTATGATTTGACTGTTACAGAAAGTGGCGCTTTGTATGTGACTGATAATGGCGCCAATTCAGGTTGGGGTGGTTTTCCTGCAAGCGAAGGCGGTGGGTTAGCGACCAACGCTTATGACGTTGCTGAGCCGGGTAGTCAAGTAGCATCTGGTGGTGAATTGGTAAATAACTTAGACCATTTAGAGTTAATTACAACCAATTTACAAACCTATGCGCCTGGAAGTTTTTATGGAGGGCATCCAAACCCGGTAAGGGCAAATCCGAATGGAGCGGGGCTGTTTACAGCGCCTGCTGCAAATGGCACCGTTGGTGCGGTCTTTAGAACACTGACATACGACCCAGACGTTTCAAGTCCTAATTCTACAGCAGACCCTGCACTAGCGCTGCCAGCGAACTGGCCTCCAGTTCAAACGGCAAACCCTATAGAAGGTGATTGGAGAGGGCCGAACTTGCCGAACCCTGACGGTGATTTAGATAATCCAATTGTGGTTTGGGGCACAAATACAAACGGTATAGACGAATATACCGCGACAGCCTTTGGAGGTGCTCTGAAAGGCAACTTGCTTGCAGGGCATAGTGGAGGAAACGTAAGACGAGTACAACTGGATGTTGATGGAACTTCGCAAGGTCTAGAACAGAATTTTCTATCTGGAATTGGTGGTAATGTACTAGGCATAACCTGTAATAGCGATACTGATATCTTTCCGGGTACAGTTTGGGCAGGAGTTTTTGACTTAACTAATGGCGGTAAAATCGTTGTTTTTGAGCCTGCTGAGGCGGTTATTTGTTTTAACCCCGGAGATGCTGGTTATGACGAAACTACAGATTATGATCTTGATGGATATACCAATGGAGATGAGAACCTCAATGGAACAGACGCCTGTAATGGGGGGTCACAACCAACCGATTTTGATAAAGATGCTGGAGCACCCTTAAGTTCAGACATAACTGACTTGGACGATGACGCAGATGATATACCTGATGCTCTTGATCCTTTTCAATTAGGAAATATCAATTCAACAGGCAGTGATGCATTTACTTTACCGATTAGCAACGGCTTGTTTAGTAACCAACAGGGTATTGGAGGTATTTTTGGTTTGGGAATGACAGGTTTAATGAACAATGGAGATACCGGACTTAACTGGTTAGAATGGATAGACGATAGAGGAGCTGGCCCAAACCCAGATGATGTTTTGGGTGGTGCACCAGGTCTCATGACTTCTCATATGACTTCAGGTACGGCCTTTGGAACTACAAATACACAAGAAAAAGGATATCAATACGGGGTGCAAACAAGCACTACTTCAGGTGAATTTACGGTTCTAGGGAACCTAATTGGTCTGACGGGGCCCTTACGGCTCTACGGTAATTCTGCAGCTGTTGGCGGAGAATTAGGTCATTTTATAGGTGATGGTACCCAAAGTAATTATATTAAAATAGTACTTACAAGCACTGGAATTACCGCACTTCAAGAAATTGATGATATACCGCAACCAGCAATCAATGTTGAGATTTTAGAAGCGAATCGTCCTACTTCAGATATTGTATTTTATTTTGGTGTAAACCCTAGCAATGGGCAAGTAGATTTGAGTTATTCAATTGACGGAGGCCTTAAAAATTCTATAGGTACTATTACCGCGCAAGGAAGTATCTTAGCTGCTATACAGCAGGCAAATCAAGATTTAGCAGTTGGTTTTATTGGAACCTCTGGTACCCCTGGTGTAGAATTGGAAGGAACATGGGATTTTCTAAATGTTGTTGAAGAAACACCAATAATAGCATTGCCATTACCGAACATTACTCGCCCAGTCAGCACGCCTACTGAGAGTATCAATTTGAACGACTATTTTAGTGATAATGACGGAACAGGTAACTTGACCTACACCGTATTTCTAAATACGAACCCTGCTATAGGTACTGCGATATCAGGTGCTGATCTAAGCCTAACATATCCAGCAGCTCCTGCGGTTTCGAATATTACGATTCGAGCAACTGATGCAACTTCATCATCTATAGACAACACCTTTACAGTTACCGTAATTGACGGTCCTGTAGTATTGTATCGCGTAAACAGCGGAGGTGACGAGATAGCCGCCATTGATGGTGGATTGAATTGGGAAGCAGATACCGATCTTGTAAATTCTCAATACCTTACTATCGCAGGTACAAATGAAGTTTTTCCATCCACGAATATTCCTGTAGATGCTTCGGTAGATCAGTCAAGTACGCCTTTAGCGATTTTTGCATCAGAACGTTTTGATCGCGTTGCAGGTGCACCCAATATGACCTATTCATTTCCTGTCACTGAAGTAGGAAATTATGAAGTACGACTATATTTCGCAAATAGTTTTTCAGGAACAGGGCAACCCGGAGACCGTATTTTTGATACAGAGATAGAAGGCTTGGTTTTACCTTTGCTGAGTGATCTTGATATTGTCGATACCTACGGCAATGAGATAGGAACAGTTATTTCTCATATTGTGAAAGTTACGGATGGTTCTTTAGACGTCTCTTTTTTGCATGATGCATTTGAAAACCCGCTATTAAATGCAATCGAAATCTTAGATGTACGAAATGATCAGACACCCATTTATGTGTATGATGTAGCTGATCAATTTAGTAACCCTGGTGAGGCATTAGACGGTAGTTTAGTGGTGAGTGCCGTTGGTGGTGCTACGCTTCCTTTTCAATATTCAGCTTCTGGTCTTCCGCCAGGCTTATTTATAGAACAGACCAATGGGCAAATAGGAGGTACCATAGGTGCTGGTGCTTTAGCAGGAAGCCCTTATGTGGTAACGGTTACGGTTAATGATAGTGACCCATCTAATGCAGAAACAGGTGCGGTCTCCTTTGTCTGGAATATTGGTTCTAGTAACTGGGTAGATAAAAATGAAAACGAGAATTATTCAGCGAGACATGAGTGCTCAGCAGTTCAGGCAGGTGATAAGTTTTTTGTTTTGGGAGGCCGCGAAACCCAAACCATGGATGTGTATGATTACACTACCGATACGTGGACTAGCGCAGTTGCTACCCCATTTGATTTTAACCATTTTCAGGCTACCGAGTATCAAGGGCTGATTTGGGTGATTGGGGCTTTTAACACCAATAACTATCCTAATGAAGTAGCTGAAGAATTTATTTGGGCTTTTGATCCGGCAACGAACGATTGGATTCAAGGGCCGCAGATACCGGCTGGAAGAAGCCGAGGTTCTGCTGGCTTATCTGTTTTTAATAATAAATTTTACTTAGTTGCAGGAAACACCAATGGTCATAATGGCGGCGCTGTTGCTTGGTTTGATGAATATGATCCGGCAACTGGTGTTTGGACGCAATTAGCAGACGCACCAAGAGCAAGAGATCACTTTCACAGTGTAGTTATTGGTTCGAAGCTCTATGCAGCGGGCGGACGTACTTCTGATGCTTCCTCAGCATCTGTATTCAAGCCAGTTATAGCTGAGGTCGATGTATATGATTTTGTTTCAAATACGTGGACTACGCTTCCAGCTGCTCAGAATATTCCAACACCTAGAGGCGGAGCAATGGCTGTTAATTTTAATGAAAAATTAGTAGTCATCGGTGGTGAAGTACAGAATGAATTGGTTTACGGAGTCAATACTTCTGATGCGCTAAAAGTCACGGAAGAATATGACCCAATTACGCAAACTTGGACGAGATTGTCTGATTTAAACTTTCAAAGACACGGTACACAAGCGATTGTTTCTGGATCAGGAATATTCGTAATGGCTGGGTCGAATGCTTTAGGACAGGGTAATCAAAAAAATATGGAATATCTAGGACTCGACAACCCTGTCGGGATACCTAGTGCATCAAGTGTACTTTCTGCACCAACGAATGTGACTATAGCCGATGGCGCCTCTGAAAATATTCCCTTAAATGTTGGGAATGGAAATGTAGGTGTTTTTGTCACCTCAATGGAAATTACGGGTCCGAATGCTGCGGATTTTAACATCATATCTGGCGAACTTACCAACCAGCTGTTATCTGTGAATTCGTCTCAACCAGTAACGGTTGGCTTAAGCGGTGCAGGAGCTAATAGGAGTGCAACCTTGATCATCAATTATGGAAATGGGCAAACTACTTCCGTTAATCTGGCCAATTTCGATAATAACCTAAATGTTACGAATCCAGGTACTCAGAATAATAATGAGGGAGATGTAGTGTCTTTACAGATTCAATCAAATGGCGCAAGTACCTATAGTGCAACAGGCCTACCGCCAACACTTAGTATTGATGCCAGTACAGGTTTGATTTCTGGAACGGTATCTTCCGGTGGTGGAAATGATGGTGCTTTTCTTGAAAATAATGGGTTACTCGTCATTGAAGCCGAATCAGGTACTACAGAACCAACTTGGGCGCAGACTGCACTAGGTGGTGCTTCGGGCATCATTGCAGGATCAAATCATTTGTCAAATATCAATGGCGGTACAATACCTTACGAAGTTACGGTCACTACCCCAGGTGTATACCGCTTTAATTGGAGAAGCTTTTATAGTGGGGCATCTCCAACAGATGAAAATGATAACTGGTTGCGTTTTCCGAATACTACTGATGTTTGGTTTTTTGGTTTCAAAGGAGACCCAGTCGATGAATCTACCTTAATTGCAAATGTGAGCTCTGCGACACCAACTAATATTGTATTTCCAAAAGGAAGTAGCAGAATTACACCTGCTACCACACCAAATGGAGCTGGTAGTCAGGGGTACTTTAAAGTGTTTAGATCTGGAGGTGCTGCTGAAGTGTATGATTGGCAGGCACTAACCAGTGATTTCGATCCTTTAAATTCGAATGGTTCAAATGACATCTATGTTTGGTTTGTGAATCCGGGTACCTATACTATGGAACTGTCTGAACGTTCAGCCGGTCACGCTATTGATAAAATAGCACTGTATAAATTAGACGGCCCTGATTTTTCAGATGCCCAATTGACAGCGGAACCCGAATCGCAAAGAGCCAGTGGCCCCAGTGCTGCTGACAATAGCCCGTATACGGTAACCGTATCTGTAGCCGATGGTGGAAACCCACCTTCAACAGCCAATACACAGTTTACCTGGTACATAGGGCAAGTAGGAGACCCGGTTGCGAATGCAGAGGCGACACCTATATCTGGTTTTATTCCTTTGGAAGTAAGCTTTACGGGTAGCAACTCAACAGATGACCTTGGAATTACCACTTATGTTTGGGATTTCAAAGATGGGAGCCCAACAGTTACAACTGATAACCCGGTGCATACCTTTACCACTGCTGGTGTGTATGAGGTAGAGCTAACAGTTAGTGATGCCGATGGAAACCAAAGTACCACTACAGTAACGGTTACTGCAAATGATCCGGCTACTGCGGGTGATATTCGAATCAATGCCGGAGGGCCTAATTTGAGCTTTAATGGAATTAATTGGTCAGCAGATCAATATTTTAATGGTGGGCTTACCTTTGAAAATGATAAACCAATAGCTAATACGGCCAATGACGCCTTGTTTCAGAGTGAACGCTACAGTAATTCGGGAACACTAATTTACCAAATACCGGTGGTTGCTGGTGCTTATAATGTAAACCTTCATTTTGCTGAATTGTTTTTTGGTGTTGCCGGTTCAGGTGTTCCAGGGGGCATCGGGTCTCGCGTTTTCAATATCAATATTGAAAATGGTCAAGAAGTGATTACTAATTATGATATTGTTTTAGAAGCAGGGGGCAGTGCTACAGCCGTAATTGAAAATTTTGAAAATATTACGGTTACTGATGGTAATTTGACGATTACCTTAACTTCAGTTGTTGAGTTTCCGAAAATTTCAGGTATCGAAGTACTCTTGCCGGGCAATAGTACGGAGCCTGATGTCTTTGCTGGAGATGATCGAACGATTACATTTCCGAATACATCACTTACTTTAGATGGTTCTGCAACAGACCCTGACGGAGGAGCTATTGTATCCTATGCGTGGGTGCAGCTTAGCGGACCTAGCGCTGCTACTTTTGACTCAACTTCAATTGAAGACCCTACAGTTAGTGATTTGATTGAAGGAGATTATGTGTTTCAATTGACTGCTACTGATGATGAAAATGATACAGCTTTTGACGCCGTTACCATAACGGTAGCGTTAGAACCGGGGTCACTTCTAATTAATTCAGGAGGACCAAGCTTTACTTTTAATACTGAGGAATGGACGGCTGATGATTATTTTAATGGAGGCGGTATCTTTGTAGACCCAAGACCAATAGAAAACACATTGAATGATGAGTTGTATCAAACGGAGCGTTTTGGCAATAACGGAAGCACTATAGTTTACGAAATACCTGTTATAGCAGCTGGAGATTATAATGTTGATTTACACTTTGCTGAACTGTATTTTGGTGCTGCAGGCTTTGGCTCTGATGGTGGTGTTGGATCAAGGGTGTTTAATATCAGTGTAGAAAATGCTCAAGTTCAAATAGACAATTATGATATTTTTGTTGCAGCTGGTGGTGCTGCCCTTACGGCAGTAGTAGAGCAGCTAAAGGCCATCACCGTAAATGACGGTAATTTAACGATCACGTTAACCGCAGTAACTGAGAACCCAAAAATTTCTGGAATCGGAGTATATGAAACACGCCCGCCAGAGGTGAATGCAGGTTTGAATCAAACGATCACTTTACCAACGAATACTGCTAGCCTAACTGGTGTTGCAACAGACCCTGATGGTGGTGCTATTGTAGTATATCAATGGACACAAGAAAGTGGCCCAAGCACTGCGACTTTAACTGGTGAAACTACAGCAGATCTTGTTGTAAATGATTTGATTGCTGGAGACTATGTATTTAGACTTACCGCTACCGATGATGAAAATGCTACAGGTTTTGATGAGCAAAGTATTACAGTTTTGCCCGCCATTATCAACCTTGCTCCTACCGCAGTACTAACGGCTGATGTAACCAGTGGTATTGCACCTTTAGAGGTGAACTTTACCGGTAGTACTTCTACAGACGATGTAGCTGTTGTTACCTATGCCTGGGATTTCATGGATGGAACTACCTCTTCTGATGCTGACCCAGTTCATACGTTTACAGCTGATGGCACTTATAATGTAGCGCTTACAGTTACTGATGGCGAGGGGCTTACAGATACGGCAATAGTATCTATAGTGGTTGGAAACGGAATGAATCTACCACCAACAGCTATTTTGACAGCAAACCTAACCAGTGGCGCTGCACCTTTAGAGGTTATTTTCACCGGTAGTACTTCTACAGATGATGTTGCTATCGTTAGCTATGCCTGGGATTTCCGTGACGGAACTACCTCTTCTGATGCTGACCCAGTTCATACGTTTGTCGTTGATGGCACTTATATTGTCGCGCTTACAGTAACCGATGGAGAAGGGCTTACGAATACAGCAACAGTTACTATAGTTGTTGAAACTCTTATGAATCAAGCACCGACGGCAGCAATAACGGCTAACTTAACAAGTGGCGCTGCACCTTTAGAGGTTATTTTTACAGGAAGTACTTCTACAGATGACCTTGCTATAGTGAGCTATGCATGGGATTTCATGGATGGAACGACCTCTTCTGATGCTGACCCAGTTCATACCTTTACAGTTGATGGCAGTTATCTTGTCACACTTACAGTAACCGATGGAGAAGGGCTTACAAATACAGCCACAGTAGCAATAGTTGTTGGAGACGGCATAAATCAAACGACAGCACAAATACTAGTTGACTTTACGGAGGGTGAAGCTCCATTATTGGTTCAATTTGATGGCAGCGGTTCTTCTGGTGATGTAGCGGTTACATCCTATTCTTGGGATTTCGGAGATGACACCAGTCTTTCTTCAGCGGAAGCACCTCAGCATATTTATCGCATACCCGGAATTTATACGGCCACTTTAACGGTAGTAGATGCAGATGGCCTTACTACTACAGACAGTGTAACTATCACGGTTAACCCAGGAGAAAAGATGAATATTATTCTTGAAAGTAACCCTGCAAGCGCTACCGATGGTTTTGCTAACGTACTAGTGGTTAATAAGCCGTTAGATACTGAGGTGTTATTTATTACTCTACATGACGTTGGTGGTCGCTATATAAGTGGTCATTTACCGCTAGAGATTGCTTCAGGTTCTGCTAGATATGCACTGCCGATTTCGAATTTAAGAGATGGTTTGTATTTTATTAGAGTGGTAATGAGCCAAGGTGAATCAACACTTATAAAACTTATGGTTCACAATTAGATTTAAAGTTTTAAATAATAAAAAAAAAGGGCTACTTAGAAGTAGCCCTTTTTTTATTGGTGTTATTTTATGTGCTTTTGAAGTATTCAAACTCACCGTATAATTTAAATTTTTAGCTGCACTTAGACTACTTTTAACTACCAAAGGTTTCCTTCGTCTTTTCGATAATTGGTAGTACGAGTTGTACTGCTTTCTTTGAAAGGGCTATATTTTTGAGGGCGTTTAAATGGTTGAGGTTGTGAACATCAGATCCGATAAAATCAATCATTCCTCCTTCTAATAATTTGTAGGCTACTTTTGAAACCTCTTTCCCATAATAATCACTCAAAGACAACATGTTCAATTGAAAAAGAATACCTTGTTCCTTAAGTTCGGCATATCTGTGGGTTCGGTTTAGCAAAAAGTTGTAGCGCTCAGGATGCGCTAGAACAGGAAAAAAACGATGATGCGTGACCGCTGTGATAGCCTCGTCAAAATTGATAGGAGGTTGCAGATAACTCATTTCAATAAGGATGTGGTCAGGGCCTAAAGGCATGGTACGCTTCTCTTCTAGAATACTTTCAAAATTACTATCAATCATATGTTCTGCTGCAGAAGCAAACTTGACCGCATGCATTTCTTTTTTTACGAGTTCACTTTGTAATAGCTTCTGGGCATTATTTATAGTGTCAGGCGTGTTATCATAGTAATTATGCATAATATGGGGGGTCATAATAAATTTGTTTACCCCAAATTCTGAAAACTGCCTAATTAGTTCAATAGAATCCTTAACAGTTTTCGCCCCATCATCTATGCCAGGTAAAATATGATTATGAATATCAGTAAAACCTTCCAAAAGGTCTACTAAATGTTTTTTTCTGCTAAAGAAGTTTATCATACTTTTAATATTATTGTAAAAATACTACATTAGGTTAACATCAAATGAATGGTTTTAGTATCGCCAGAGCGCTTTAAAATTACGGTATTGAATTGATACCCCGCCTCGTTTTAATGGTGCTGGTTTTAGATATGATTTTAGTCCAAAAAAAATCAGCTTCTAAAAATTAGAAGCTGATTTATAACTATTTAAAGGATGGTACTTATTCTTTAATAATAGGAATCACCTGTTTCGATTCTTTAGAAATAAGCGTCATATAGAAAACTCCTTCACTTTGATTTCCAATAGTTGAAAGTTGCAAATCAACATCTGTTTTTGACTTGTCAGCATTAAATTTACCCTTTTCAAGCGTAACCCCTAAGGAATTGCTTATGGAATACTGATAATCACCTGAACCACCAGCAGTCAGTTTCAAAGAAACCTTACCATCTGATTTCACTGGATTAGGATATGCAAATACAGTTTTTCCTGAAGTAGAACTGCCTACCGTAATATTCACGGTTGCTGAAGTAGTTGCGCCGTCATTATCAGTTACCGTAGCCCTAATAGCATAACTACCAGTTCTGATGCTAACAATTGGGTGAGGCGTGTAATTAGAACCATCGGTATCTACTAAAGTACCGTTCACAAAAATTTTATATTGTACTACACTACCATCTGAATCATTTGCAGAAAGTCTGACAAAAACAGTGCTTCCAGCAGCTACTTGTTGACCATTGGTCAAATCAGTAAAGCGAACTGTAGGTGCTTCATTGCCGCCTGAAGTTGGAGGAGGTGTAGCTGAACCTACGGTTATATTCACAGTTGCAGAAGTAGTCGCGCCATCATTATCAGTTACCGTTGCTGTAATAGCATAATTACCATTACGTATATTGACAATTGGGTGAGGAGTGTAATTAGAACCATCAGTATCTACTAAGGTGCCATTCACAAAAATCTGATACTTTACAACGCTACCATCTGAATCACTTGCAGAAAGACCAATAGCAACAGTACTTCCAGCACTTACTTGCTGCCCATCACTCAAATTACTGAATGCTACAGTAGGGGCAGTGTTGCCCGTTGTTGGAGGTGTAGGTGGAGGAGTTGTTTCCTCGCCTGCACTGATGCTTACCGTAGCTTCGCCTGTAGCACCTTCGTTGTCAGTTACAACCGCTTTAATGCTATAGTTACCTGCTCTAATTGCTGTAATTGGGTGCGGCGTATAAGATGATCCGTCTGTATCTACCAAAATACCATTAACGAAGATTTGGTATTTAACAACACTACCATCTGAATCATTGGCTGAAAGGCCTACCGAAACGGTACTTCCAACAGCTACTTCTTGACCATTACTCAAGTTTGAAAAACTAACGGTTGGATCTGAATTACCAGTCGTCGGTGGAGTAGGAGGTGTTGGAGGTGTCGGAGGAGGAGTTGCCTCGTCAGCAACACTTACGGTTATGCTTGCTGTTGCAGTTGCTCCGCTATTATCAGTAACGGTAGCACTAAGAACATAGGTTCCTGTTGTTGCGTTAGTAATTTTATGAGCAGTATACGAAGAACCGTCAGTGTCTACTAATACATTATTGACAGAAACTTTATGTTGTACCACACTACCATCTGAATCGCTCGATGATAAACCTATAGAAATATCACTACCATTCTCAAAAGTATCACCATTACTGATATTGCTAAAACTTACCGAAGGAGGTACATTGCTAGCCGGTGGAGGAGGAGGAGGTGTTGTATCACCATCACAGGTTGTTGCAGCGGTGTTTTGAGCTGTAGATGCACTTACCGTTGCTTCCTTATATAAAGCTAATTTATCAGCAAAATAACCATTAGATCTGCCGCCCATTTGAACATTGTAGACTCCAGCGCTGCTAAAGGTCACATAAATGTTATGCCCAGGCCCATCATTGGTGAAACTCGTCCAGTTCCAATTTAATTTGTTGGTATACACTTTCAAATAACCGTTGCCACTCGCTCCGGCAGGATTTGGAGTACGCCCAGAACCTTTTGGATATAGTTTGCTAGAACCGTTTTGGCCGAAAAACTCAGAACCATTTATTTTTAACCATAAATCATTATGCTCAGAAGTTGCAGGATCTGGTCCAGTAGAAATGATACCAATTTTATTACGTATAATAACGCGATAGGTGCCGGGTGAATTTATTTTAACCTTATAGGTTACAACAGAATTACCTGGGGGGCTATTAAAAAAATTGGCCCCATTATAATATAGTGCTTGACCTTCAGAAGATCCACTTTCAGAACGTTTAACCCAATCACCAGCGGTTTTAGAGTCTAATTCTACAACGGCAAGTCCGTTTCTTTCTTCAAAATCAGCATCAGCACACGATTGTGCTTCGATATGACCGAAATATAGAAGATTAATAAATAAAAATAGGGTAGTTTTTAATCTCATAGTAAATTCAAATTTTGTGGAGTGAGTATTCATTTTGTGCGTTAGAAATCATGGAATGCGGCTTTGTTTTTCTTTGTTAAAAAACAAGAAATTATATAATTTACAGTTAATTGCTTTTAGGAAAACTGGTTAGCGTTCCGGTATTATTACGATGAAATTAATGTTTTAGACTACGAAATACCGTTTTATTTAAAATAATCGATGAAATGCACAAAAACAGACTATTTAGTCTGTTTTTGTGGAGAAAAGGGTTTTCTGAAAATCGCTAATACCGTAAGATAAATCTTATATTTTTTATGTGGAAAAAATAGTATTGAAAAAGTTTACTTCGTTGTTAGTTTCGAAATCTTATTTTTTATAAAAAAAACCGTTCGTAACTAACACGAACGGTTTCGATAACTATAGTCTGTTTCGTTTAAAAAGAAACGGATATCTTTCCTCTAAGGTAAAACGGAGTACCTGGGGTAAAATGAATTTCTTCGAAGGAACTAGTTTCATTAAATAACCTGCTTTCAGTTGCGAATTGGGTTTCGTTCCATTCTTGATCGAGTAAGTTTTCTACGATGATTCCAAATGTCCAATTATTTTTTGCATAATTTAAATTTAAGTCAGTTATGAAATATCCTTCAGCAATAATTGAATTGTCCTCATTTGCTGGCCTATCTTTTATAAAGCGATAACTAATTCCGCCTGAAAAATTCCCTAATTCCCTAAATGCTAGCCCACCAGATGAGGTTAGGTCGGGCGATAAAGGAATGAAATCTTGCCCTTCGGGCTCTTCAGTACTTCGAGCATAGGTGTAGTTAATATCTCCATTTGCGTATAACCAAGGTGTCAATTGGTAGCGAACGCCAAAATCAACACCGTAACGCCTCGTTTTACCACTCGGTTCTACAATAGCAGCATCACCTACATAAACAAATTCTTGTTCTAGCAAGAGACTCCAAAGCGCAGCATTCAACACTATTTTTTTTGAAGGTTTGATAAGTACTCCTAAATCAGCAGCGTATGCTGCTGGTAGAATATCTTCTCCGCTATTTGCTACAACGACTCTCGTATCGTTCGAGTGGTACCCAATTCCGGTTTTTGCAAAGATTTGAAAATTAGGGGAGGCAGCATAAAGAACATTTAATTTTGGTCCGACAAATATTTTGTTTTCGCTTTTACTATCATAGGTTTCGGAAAGTAGATCTACATAGTCAAATTTGAAATAATCTATTCTAAGACCTGGGTTGATGGTCCATTTGTCTTTTTTATAGCTCAGATCAAAATATCCGAAGCCATTCAACTCGTCCACATTACCATAGGATAGTCTTTCTAACAACTCTTGGCGATTTTTAGTTCTCGATAGTTGAACCTCATTAATATCATCATACCTAAAACCAATACCCGTTTCATAACGTAGCTGAGTATCATGGTCACCGATATGCACTGAATGTTCATAAACGGTTTCTACTCCAAGTATAGTACGGTCTTCTTTTTGACGAATTTGATCTGCATTCACAGGGTCTTCTAAAAAAAAGGTGAAATTCGAAAATAGCTCAAAATCATATTTTGAGATATAAGCTTTCGATTTAACCTGTGAATGTTCATCCAATTGCTTGCTGTGATTTACCCAGAAATTAGATCGACTGGTATTGCCACCTTCGGTATCATCAATGGCACCAAATCTTGTAATTAGGCCTTGTGTTATGGCCCGATTTGGTACTTGCCCTGAAGCATCCCATTTGCTTTGAAAGTGCGAAATCGACAGACTCAGTTCTTGATCTTCATGGTTGTTGAAGTTATACGTTCCCATAAGGTTCAATCGGTTAAAATTTTGAGGTGATTCAAAAGCACCGTCGGTAAGTACTAACTCTGATGCCACAAAGGCATTGCTATTATCTCCTTCAGCTATTTTAAACATACCCACGGTGCGGATGGTATTAAACACTCCTGCTTCAAGAGATAACATATTATCATCGATGCGTGATTTTGTTTTTAAGGCAACATAACCAGCTGTATTGAAGTTTCCTTTATTGGCATAGTAGGCACCTTTTCCAAAATCTATATTATCAATAGTCTCAGGAATAATAAAGTGCATATCAGCATAGCCTTGGCCGTGAGCATGAGATACCATGTTTACGGGCAACCCGTCGACGTCTATTGTAATATCTGTTCCGTGGTCGATATCGAATCCTCTTAAGAAAATTTGTTCTGCCTTGCCGCCACCAGCGTGTTGACCGATAATTAACCCGGGTACTTTTCTAAGAATCTCTTGTGATGATTTTACGGGACTTGTTTTTACATCAATATTTACCAATTGACTAAGGGCATTTACTTTTGAAACAATAACCACTTGATCTAAGGATACCGCCGATTCTAAAAGAGTGATAGCAATGGTCGCATCAAGTTGGTTTTCTGCAATAATAATTTCTTGAGTTTTAAACCCCAAGCTATTGATAAGGATAAGGTCTCCAACAGAGATGTCATCTAATTCAAAATAACCAGCAATATTGGTGTAGCTATAGCCACCTGTAGTTTTATTAAAAACACCAACACCATCGATGGGCACATTGTCTTCATCGACTACTGTTCCTGATAATTCATGGGCGCTAGCCGACCCCATTATAACTAGCAATAAAAGATATGTGATATAATTTCTCATGATTTTTTTTTAACAATACTGCGCATCACAAAACCAAGGCAGGTTTCAACCATTTCTCAATTTCAGAAGTTCTAAATTTATGTATGTAATTTGCCGGGTTAGGCCGGCAAGAGCAAAATATCTGACTGATTTTTTTTGCTTTAGCCTTGGAAGTATTGCGGCGGTTCTTTCGGATTTTCGAAATATCCTTTTTTGAATTTTTTTTCAGTTATCCAGAAGCTTTGATCTTTTTCAAAACAAAACCCCACATGCAGCTCAGATTGATATTTGCGAATGTGCTTATCTATAGTTAACCATGAATCTTCAGAATGCTCTTTGTCGTTAACGGCTTCAAAAATAGCATCGATAAACGCAATCAAAGAGTGATCATGATGAATTACATCTGCAGGATGCTCATAATGCTCGTGTGATTCTAAATAATTACTATTAGATTTATGAGACATTACATAATTGGGAGTTTCAATGGCATGAGAAACGGAATGAAAAACTGTTTTGATTTGTTGCTGTAGCGGATTAATCAAATAACAAATGCCCATTAGCATTGCTACTTGTGTCATAAGGATTGGCTTTAAGCCTTTTATGAATGCTATTGGCATTAATCTTCTAAAAGCGAAATTAAAGTTTCTTCAATATATTTTGAATATTCTGCTATTGTGGGCAGTTCAAATATTTTATTCAACGGAAATTTCATCTCTACCTCTTCGTTGATACGCGCTGTCACTCGAATAGCGGCTAACGAATGCCCCCCTAAAGCAATGAAATCATCATGAACACCAACCTGTTTTAATCGAAGTACTTCTTTCCAAACCGATGCTAGCAGTTCTTCTATTTCGCCATCAGGTGCCACAAAAGGAGTGTCCATGTCTAATTGCGAATTGTTTAAAGCCTTTAAGGCAGACTTGTCTACTTTTCCGTTAGTGGTGAGTGGTAGTTCATCTATGTATTTGAAGTAGGTTGGTATCATATAATCAGGCAAGTCTTTTTTTAAGTGATTTGCCAAATCTTTAGAGCTAATTTTTTCTTTTCCGGTGTAATAGCCTACAAGTTTTTTTTGTTCTTGTTCACTTTCGCTTGTCTCGGTATATCCTATTTCGGTCATGATCCGTTTCACTTCTTTTTCATCAATAATTTCATTGATTTCCTCTAAAGTTTCGGTTCTAGTTTTATGACCCATTCGCACATCCCAACTGTATGGAAAAGAATAGTTACTATACCCTTTCTCTTTTTTGTGTACATAAATACCTAACTGATTTATAGTACAATTAGTAGATCGCCCAGTATCGGTTGGTCGAATCCAATCTACCTTTTCTTTGAGATAAATGAGCATCTCTTCAAGACTTACGTCACTATATCTATAGAAATCTATGAATTGAACTTTGTCAAAAGTTTTATCATCATTGAAAGCAGAGACATCCATGAGATCTTTTACTGCATCTTCTTCTTGATGGTATAATTTTCGAGCTTCAAGTATGGTATCATCTATCTTGGTTACATCTACATTTTCATCCCAAAATAATTCTTCAGTTAATCTTGTTTCGAAAAACTGACCTCTTGAGAGTCCGGTTACTACAAAAGGTATTTGTTTCTCTAATGCGATTGTTGTGCTCAAAGTATAAATGGTTTTGAAACAACCGTTACACACATTTTGATGACGATGTAAACTGTCAACAAATATTTTGTTCATATACTCGGTGGTTCCATAAATATGATCAACATCTAGTTTAGATACGATTCTATCTATATTGCCTTTTGCTTGATCAGAAATGTAGCCATTATCTAGAGTGAATGCTAGAACCTTTAGTCCCATATTAATAAGTTGAGCTAAGATATAGGTGCTATCTTTTCCGCCACTTAATAAGGAAATACAGTCGTAATTTGGACTAACGCCCCGTTTAGACATTAGGATATCTCGTAACTGGTCTTCTGTTTTGAAATAACGCTGTGCTTGATCTTTATAACCGTGAAAAGCTGTGCATACATGACATACTCCATTGGCATCAAAATCAGTATTCGGATAATTCGATGGTAATCCACATTTTGAACAATTAATAACCTCGTTTTCTGGAATGGATTTTTCGTTTTCAATAAGCACGACCGCTGTATTTTCAACACTAGCGTGTTTCAACAGATTTGATTCAATATCAGCTAATTCTATTCTAAAACCACGAAGTTTTACTTGCTCATCTACGCGACCCAAATACTCAAATTCACCACTTGTATTTACGCGAACTAAATCGCCGGTATGATACAGTCTTTCGCTAGGATTAAAAGGATTAGAAATGAATTTTTTAGCCGTCAACTCTGGTAAATTGAGATACCCCTTTGCCAGACCATTTCCACCCATGTAAAGAGAACCTATTACGCCGTCTGGAACTTGGTTCATTGAGTCGTCCAAAACATAGGCCTTAGTGCCAGAAATTACATTTCCTATTGGTACAGAAGCATCTTGATGTTCACCAATATTAAATTGACATACAATACATCCGACGGTTGCTTCTGTTGGTCCATATTCATTAAAAATACGAAGTTGGTCACCAAAACTTTGCTGAACTGCTGCCGCGATTTTTGTTTTGAAATCTTCACCACCAACAATCATTGTTTTAATCTTTGATAGAGAATTATCATTTCCTTTTATGAGTGCTAAATGAGAAGGAGTAAGTTTTATGCTATTCACCCTATTTTCTTCCAATACCTCCATTAAAGAAATATCAGGACCTATATTACTTTCTTTGTAGATTATTAATTCACCTCCTGTAATTAACGGTAAAAAAGTTGCTGTTATGGTTAAATCAAAACCGATGGAAGTGAACAATGGAAAAACAAAAGAATGGTCACTCTTGTAATCTGTTTTAGCCCAGTTTAAATAGTTAGCTAAGGCTTCATGAGAAATTAAAACCCCCTTCGGATTGCCTGTAGAACCAGATGTGTACAGAATATACGCATGATCTTCTTTTTTAATTGAAATCTTTAATCCCTCTGTTTTTAGCGAATCAATTTCTTGGCGATTCTTATCGAGTGTAATAATAGGAATTGTATTTTCCGTTATATTTTTATCAAGAGCCTCATGACTTAGCACCACTGCGCAATTTGCATCTGAAATGATAAATTTTATACGTTCTGCTGGCTGATCTGAAGCAATGGGTATGAAGGTGGCTCCCGTTTTTAAAACAGCAAGCACACTAATTATGTAATCAAAAGAACGCTGCATATAAAGACCAACGTGTTGTCCTTTTTTAACACCGCGTTTTTGTAAAAACGCTGCTAATTGGTTAGATTTTTTGTCTAAATCACCATAGTTTATGGTATCTGATTTATGTTGTAAAGCAATTTTAGCTGGCGTTGTACTTACTATATTTTGAAACTGATCTAGTACTAATGGTTGTTCCATGCTTTTTAAAGGAGCATAAGAATCTTGATCAGTTATTGCTCGTAAACTAGGAGTAGCAATTAGGGTGGTGCTATCTTCAATAAAAGCATCAAAAAGATTTAAAAAATGTTTAGATACGTCATCAATTTGACTTTGGTTAAAAACGCCATGGTTTAAATCTAAAAGTAGTTCCAATTCACCAGTGTCATCAAAATCAACCACATGGCATCGCAATTGATGAGAGATGTCAATATGACCAGGGTGTAACCAAGTCGATTTTACTTTTAGCCCCGCAAAATCTGAAAAACTAGCATTTATGAAGTTTATGATAGTATTAAAACTACTGCTAATTTCAGGGGTTACCATACCGGTTTGAGCATAACGCAGATAGTCGTTGCTTTCTAACTTTATACGATTTAGTACATCGGTGAAACTATCATCTTTTTTAAATTCAACTACAATAGGAAATATTTCAATAAACATCCCGACTGTATCTCTAAAGCCCTTGTTGGTTCGGTTGTGCATCGGTGCTCCAAAAGCAAATTTATTTTGCCCACTGACCCGATATATAAATGTTGAAAATACCGCAGCTATTATATTGAATAAGGTTAGGTTCTGGGTCCATCCCTTAATTTCAGGTCTTTCTGCAAGATTTCGTAATTTATCTGAGCGTTTAAGTCCCAATTTTATTGGTATCCTAGTAGATTCTGTTACCTTATTTGTAGAACGAGCTCCGTATAACGCAGGTAATTCTTTAATGGGTTCAATTTTATCTTTCCAATAGGCTTTGATTTCTTCATTTTTACTATGGCCACGTTCTTCGTTTTCATAACCAATATAATTTTGAAATGTAGGTGCCTCTTTCATTTCACTCAATGTTCCCGCTTTTGTTCTTGAATAGATTTCAGACTGATACTTGAACACAAGAGTTGCAGAAACAGCATCAGTTATAAGGTGGTGCATATTTAAATACCAAACATATTTTTGATCTTCAACCTTAAGTAATGCCGAATCAAAAGACTTTGTCGATAAGTCAAGTTTTATTTGAGATCTTGAGTGTAGCCATTCCTTAATTTCAGTAGACTTAGTCGAAGTAGTACAATCAACAATTTCAAGCTGATGTGCTAATTTGGGGAGTATAGTTTGGCTGGGTATACCATCTTCTTCATTAAATATGGTACGTAATGCATCAATTCGATGTATAAGTTCTTGAAAGGCCGAAATGAAGACCAATTCATTAACGTTTCCTTCTATTTCAAAAGAGTGTGTGGTGTTGTGTAAAGGTTTATTTGGGTTTAATTTTTGACCTGCCCAAAGCTGTAATTGACTTTGAGTTAGAGGGAAACCCTTCTCGTTTTCTTCCATAGCATTAGTTGGTTTAACTATGCTGAAAAGTAAGTAGCGATTTTTTCAACAGTTCTAAAGTTCTCTAAGGTCATATCCTCAGATGGAACACGCCTCATATACTGTTTTTCAAGAAATAGAATGAGTTTCATCATTCCCAACGAGTCTAATACGCCTTCTTGTAAAAGTTCATCTTGCGAATTAATTTTAAGTGTTGGTTCTGCAATAATTTCATTCTTGATGTACGCTATTATTTTTTCATTCATAGCCTATTTGGAGCATTTTTTGGTCTCATTACTACCATTATTATACGGTCACTTTAGCACGCAATAAGGGAGCAAATGAAATCAGATTTTTTTTTTGTAAAGTTAATATAACGATATGAAACCCAATTAAAAATGGAGCGTTAATAAGCTAAGATTTCTGTTCAGTTGTCGAAAAATTAGCATTTTTTCTGCGTTTATTTCAAAATAATCTCATATTTACTGCGGTATTCTAAGTAAATAAGTTCAAAATCAGACACCTTGATCTGGAAATATTAATATGTTTTTTTTGATGAATTTTCCAAACCGTTTGAAGTGTGTTGGTTTTATGCCTAATTTTAAAATAAAAAATTTAGTCGGAGCCTATTTATTTATTGCTTCAAATAATAAACTATGAAAAAACTTCTACTGCTCATTTTATGGGCTTTCTTGCTGTTTCCTATTTTGTCTGCTGCACACCAACCCAATCAGAGTATAATTTATATGAGGGTTTATGAGGAATTAGGTATTGATGCTCGATTTGAAATTAATGTAAATCAATTAAATCAAGTACTTGGACTTGAACTTCCTAAATACCCAAAATGGGAGGATGTAGCTCCACATATTGATATAATCAAAGCATACCTTTTAAAAAATACTGCATTTTCTTCTAAGTATGGTAGTCACAAAATTAATTTCACTGAGGTTGATGATTCAATGGTTTGGACAAGTTTTGGTTATTTTGTAAAAATCCCTTTTCATCTTGAAAATTCAGAAACTTTGCCAGACGATTTGGTGGTTACCTACGCTGCGTTCATTAACGAGATTCCGAACACTAGAAATCTCCTTACTATGGAGTACAATTGGAAAGCAGGATTGGTCAACAACGAGACTATGTTTGCGTTAGATTTTACAGAGGGTGAAGTAACTAAAACTTTAGATTTAACAGAAACATCTATGTGGAAAGGTTTTGTCGCCATGGTAAAACAGGGCGTATGGCATATTTGGATTGGTTTAGATCATATTCTTTTTCTATTGGCATTAATTCTACCATCTGTTGTTCGAAGAATTAGACCAGTTATTGCAGGTGATAATCAAGAGGAAAGTAAAACTAAATTTAATATTTGGGGTTGGAAACCTGTTGAACGTTTTAAACCGGCATTTTTATATATCGTAAAAATAATCACCTTCTTTACAATTGCACATACCATTACCTTAAGCTTAGCTGCGCTAAACATTGTTGTATTGCCTTCGCGCTTTGTTGAAGCAATTATTGCATTGTCAATTGGTCTTGCTGCTTTTCATAATATAAGACCTATTTTCAAAGGAAAAGATTGGCTGATCGCCTTTGTTTTTGGACTTTTTCATGGGTTTGGTTTTGCAAGTGTGATGGGTGAGTTGGGCTTTAAAGGTGAATTTCTTACGCTTACGCTATTAGGTTTTAATATAGGCGTAGAAATAGGTCAACTTTTGATTATTGCTATGATTTTTCCAGTATTGTACTTTTTGAGAAATTTAAAATCATACCCAAAGCTTTTGGTTTACTTGTCTGTTCTGTTGATAATTATTTCGTTATACTGGTTGTTTGAGCGTGCATTTGATGTGGATTTACCATTAGATGAACACATACGTACACTAGGTGGAGATCTTTTAAGATGGCTAGGATTACGTCGACCTATCAATTAAAAAAGTATTTGTTATTGGAAAAAGAGAAAAACACGAGTCAGAGTTCTTTGCTGAAGCAATGGAAGTCTAAAAATAAATCTGGAGCGGTATCTTCAAAGATTACAAAAGCTCCAGAGGATGTTGTTATACCCTTGTCACATGGGCAAAAACGACTCTGGTTCTTACAACAATTATATCCTCAAAGTCCGTTTTATAATTATTCAGAGTCTTATGTTTTTCAAGGAAAATTAGATACAGAAAAACTAACTAAAGCTTTAGAATTGGTTTGCAATGATCATGATATTCTTCGTTCTACATATCATATGAATGATGGTGAATTGTTCATCAAGACTGCTCAAATCGCAAACATTCGTATTTCGAAGCATGATCTAAGTAGTCAGTCAAAAGCTACTGCAGAACGCGATGCGCAGCGTATTATGTTGACTGAAGCGAAAACTGCTTTTGATCTGTCAGAACACCCAATAGTATTAGTTTCGGTAATTAAAATAAATGACGCAAAACATATACTGTTATTAACATTACATCATATTTCGACAGATAAATGGTCAATGGGTGTATTGCGATCTGAATGGGCGAGATACTACAAAACTTTATGTGATGACCAACCCATATCTAGCCCTTTAAATACGATTCAGTACTCAGATTTTACCTTTTGGCAACAAAATCAAAATATTGATGTTTCACAATTAAAATACTGGACAAATAAGCTATCTGGAGATATACCTTTTATAAATCTTCCAACAGATTTTCAAAAGCCAAGTGTTCCAAGTTTTCAAGGAGGAGCTAGTCCTACCCAATATTTTTCAAAAGAACTTTCATCCAAAATTTTAGCTTTAGCTAAAAAGCTTGAGGTTACGCCCTATGTTTTGTTTCTGTCAGTCTATTATGTTTTGCTTTTTAGGTATAGTGGGCAAAAAGATATTCTGATTGGTTCACCTGTCGCAAGTCGTGATCAACACGTTTTGGAAAACCTTATTGGTTTTTTTAATGATACGGTAGTTTTGCGAAGTGAACTTGCACCAGAAATGTCATTTGTTGAATTAGTTTCGAAAGTAAAACAAACTACTCTTGAAGCTTTTTCTAATAAAGATGTGCCATTTGACGCTTTGGTGAAAGAATTAAAACAGGAGCGATCACTTTCGATAAATCCGTTTTTTCAAGTAATGTTCTTATACCACGCAGTACCAGAGACGCCTTCTTTTGGTGCCGAGTTGTCGTTACAGCATCAATTTTTTGATGCGGGAGTTTCTAAATTTGACCTTACTTTATATATCTCTGAAGAAGATGGTATTTTGTCTTCTACTTTTGAATATACAAGTGATTTATTTAAAGCAGAATCGATCGAAAGATTTCAAGCACATTTTAAAAATTTATTGGAAGGAATACTTGCAAAAGAGAACCAATCAATCTCTGAAATACCATTACTAACCGAAAAAGAACATCAGTTCTTTGCAACCCAAAAACCTGTAAGGAAAAACCCTTTTTCGGAATATCAAGGAATTCATGATATCATTCAAGATGTAGCAAAAAAACACCCAAATAAGAAAGCCGTTAGTTTTGAGGATAGTTCAATAAATTATAGCGAATTAGATCGTAGAGCAAGTGTCTTGGCAGAACAAATCTTAAGTAAAACTAAAAAGAGAAATGAATTAGTAGCGCTTTGTATTGATAGATCTATTGACATGATCGTAGGCTTATTCGCCATTTTAAAGGCGGGTTGCGCATATGTGCCTATTGACCCTGCTTACCCTGCTCAAAGAATTGATTTCATGTTGAATGATGCAGAAGTTGGGGTAGTGTTGACGCAATCAAAACTACTACCATTATTTGATAAACGAGATAATCAAATGATATCTGTTGATTCTATTGATATGGGAAGTCCAAAAGCGGATATTGAGCTTGCAAGAGCCCAGGAAAATGATCTGGCTTACATGATTTATACTTCCGGAAGTACAGGTCAACCGAAAGGCGTACCAATTACGCATAAGAACATTATTAATTCGACCGCTGGAAGATTAGATTTCTATACTAAAAACCCAGATGCCTTCTTACTAATGTCGTCGATTTCCTTCGATAGCTCAAAAGCTGGTATTTTTTGGACACTTTGTACAGGAGGAAATTTAATCATTGCAGAAAATCGAATTGAACAAGATATTAGTAGAATTACAGAAGTCATCAATAGGAATAAGGTAAGTCATACCTTAATGCTTCCATCTTTGTACGCATTGATTTTGGAGCATGGTGAAACTACAAAATTGGAAAGTTTAAATACTGTTATGGTGGCAGGAGAGGCTTGTCCACCGTATTTGTGCGGCAAACATTTTGAGAAATTTGATGATGTTGCATTGTATAACGAATATGGCCCAACTGAAGCTACGGTATGGTGCCTCGCTCACAAAGTTGAAAAATCACAAGCCACTGACATTATACCATTAGGAAAACCAGTTGCAAATGCTGAAATCTATTTATTAGATCAATTCCAAAATAGGGTGCCATTTGGAGCAATAGGAGAGATTTATGTTGGAGGAAAAAGCTTATCAGGCAGTTATTTTAAGAGACCTGATTTAACCGCGAAAGGGTATATTAACAACCCGTTCGAAAATTTAAAAGAAGCAAAACTCTATAGAACAGGAGATTTAGGAAGATATCGATCAGATGGCAGTATTGATTTTTTGGGCAGGTCTGATCAACAGGTTAAAATACGGGGTTATCGCATCGAAATTGATGAAATTGAAAAAGTAATTTTAGCGACACAAAATGTACAAAGGTGTGTTGTAATAGTTGAATCTTTTGGAAAAAATAAAGCGAAGCGATTAGTGGCATATGTGACTTCTGAAAGTGGCGTGGTCATTTCTCATCTTAGAACAAGCCTTAAAGAGCAGTTACCGGATTACATGGTTCCTTCGGTGATTGTGCCGGTAGTTCAGATTCCAACCTTACCAAACGGAAAAATTGATAAAGTTTTATTGCAAAAGTCAGGTGAAAAGGAAGCTGAAAATCATAGTATTGAAATTGTCGCTCCATCAAATGATTTAGAAATTGAATTGCTATCACTTTGGAAAGAGGTACTTCAATTAGAGGTGATAAGTGTTACCGATAATTTTTTTGATTTAGGGGGTGATTCGCTCTTAAGTATACAATTTATTGCAAAGGCTAAAAAGTCTGGTTTGATACTTTCTCCTAATCAAATATTTGATTATCAAACAATTTCAACACTTGCTACTTTTTTAGCTACTAAAGAGACCGAAATTGAAGATTGGGATTACCTTGTCGCCTTGCGAAAAGAGGGTTCAAAAAAACCACTTTTTTGTATTCATGCTGGTGGTGGGCATATTTTTTTCTACAATGTTTTAACAAAGCATATCGCTAAAGACAGACCAATTTATGCATTACAAGCGTCTGGTGTTTATGCTAATCAGAACATGCACGAGAACATCGAGCAGATGGCAACGGATTATCTAAACGCAATGCGTTCTGTTCAACCAGAAGGGCCCTATAACATTGTCGTGTATTGTTTTAGTGTTGCCGTGGGCCATCAAATAGCAGATCAATTAAGCAGGAAAAATCAAGTAGCAAACTTAATTATTATGGATACGATGGCCGATCCATGGAATTTAAATACTCCGAAGCGACTGAAAATGCGTCTAAAAGGTTTTGCAAAAAGATCTTTAAAGAATCCAATAAAGACGGTTTCTAATATGGTAAGTGATCGATGGGTACATTTTAAATCAAACTTTGTAAAAATCGTGGTATCTCCTGAGGAAACAGCATTGCTTGAAATGAATAAGAATTTGGCTAAAATATGTAAAGCATATGAATGGTATCCTGTAGACGGTCAGGTATCAATTGTGCTTACCGAGAAGGCTGAAGAAAGTATCAATACTGAAATTATTGATTCATGGAAAGAACTTATTCGAGGTGAAATAAAAATAACACGTACCAAAGGTATTCATCGGAATCTGTTTGAAGAACCAGATATCAAAGGTGTATCAAATAAAATTGATGAGTTTGCATTATAAATTTAGTCATAATAAAAAATCACTAATCAAGTAATATGCATATAGCAGTAGCGGTACCCTACCTCTTAGGTCGGCTTCATTCCACATTTGAATTAATTTCAAGATTGGAAAAAGAAGGGCATACTGTAACCTGTCTTTGCTCAAAATTGATATCGGAAAAGATTAAAAACCAGGGTTTTTCTTTTGTTGAAATACCGGAAATTAATTTTTATTTTGAAGATCCAAAACGTGAGGCGCTAAGTACTTGGTCTGCGAAATGTAAATACTATTTCAAAAATTTAAACAATCATTATACGTACGGAAAACGAATATTACATCTGGAGGAGTATAAAAACATTATTACAAAACTTATGCCTGATAAGGTATTAGCAGATGTCGAATTACACGATTTAATTTTTGCTGCTATCGCTGCAAAAATTCCTGTTGTACTTTTTCATACCTGGTTTTCAGATAAAACCAGCATCAACCTACCATCGCTACGTTCGACTATAATACCAGGAGTTGGCTTTAGAGGAACTAAGCTTGGAATTGTATTAAATTGGGTTAAACTGAGGGGGCTGGTTTACATTAGACTTTATATTAATAAATTAAAGTTCAATAATTACCGAAGAGAAGTTTTTCGAAAATATGCCATAGAGAATGGTTTTCCAAGAAGCAATATGAGGGTAAGCACTCTTCCCCCTTTATACAGTTTCACCAAACTTCCAATATTAACAATGGCCATGCAAGAAATGGAATTTCCACATACCCCAGCAAAGAACTTAACATATGTGGGGCCAATGGTGTACGAAAAAAGAGTAGATGTTAAAATTGAAAATACTTTGAATTATAAAATAAGTGCAATTCTAGAAGAAAAAAAATGTTTAAATAAAAAGTTGATTTATTGCTCGGTCAGTAGCTTTGTGAAAGGTGATATGACTTTTTTGAAAAATGTCATTAGCGCGGTCAAAAATGAGAAAGATTGGTTTTTAGTAATGTCTTTAGGAGCTAAGCTAAAGCAAGATGAATTGGAGCCAGTTCCTTCAAATGTATTTTTGTTTAGTTGGCTACCGCAATTAAAAGTTTTAGCACATGCTGATTGTAGCATCAATCACGCCGGTATAAATAGCATTAACGAGTGCATACATTTCGCAGTACCTATGTTAGCTTATTCAGGTAAGTATTTTGATCAAAATGGCAATGCTGCACGAGTTGCTTACCACGGTTTAGGTATTCGTGGAGATAAAGATATTGATGATAGTAAAACAATTAATAAAAATATATATCGTATTTTAAATGAACCTTCGTTCAAGTCAAAAATGATTGAAATGAACACGGTTTATAAGTCCTACCAAGATCGAGAACTAACACCGTTATTATAATTAATATCCAATATGGAATTGAAGCCTCGAGTCCTTCCTGAAAAAACAATCCATATTTGGCATTGTAATTTTGATTACAACCGAGACAAAATTACGAAATATAGTGCCTTACTTTCAAAAGATGAACAGCAAAAGGCGAGTAGATTTAAATTTAAAAAAGACGAAGACTGTTATATCATAACACGCGGAATTTTACGATTACTTCTAGCAAGTTATTTGAAAGTAGAAGTAAAAGAGATCGCATTCAAATACACTTCTTTTGGAAAACCATTATTGGCTATGGAGAGTCAATTAAAATTCAACGTGTCTCATTCAGGAGACTTGGCAGCATTCGCTTTCTGTCATGAAACAGAAGTAGGCATAGACATTGAAAAGATCAAAACTAATTTTGATGTTTTAGAACTCGCTCAAAATTTCTTCTCTAAGAACGAAATTATAGCCCTAGAAAAACAACCGAAAGAAGAACAGGTAAAAGCTTTTTACCGCTGCTGGACCCGCAAAGAATCATTCATCAAAGCAGAGGGTAGCGGACTCTCTTTTCCACTAAACAAGTTTACGGTATCCTTGAATACCGATTATGAGGCCTCTTTATTAGAAACCCATTGGGATAGTGCTGAGAAAGAAAATTGGCGTCTATTTTCATTTCTTCCAGGTGATAGCTATATAGGAGCGCTGGCTGTGAGAAATAAATTTGCAACCATCAATTATTTTAATTGGGACCGTACTAAAAGCCCTCATTTAAATTAAAATAAGCCCACCTATAGGGCATTTGTATCCGTTCCTAGTCCGACTTCGTCATTCACCGATAAGTATGGCATTTTAACCGAAGAAATGTACTACAATTCGTAGCCAAAGCGATAAATGCATAATTTAGTAGGCTGATATCTTTCCCCCAAAAAAGAATTTTTACTTTTTCAAACCAATGCCAATTAGGCATAAGACTATAGAATAATGCAAAAATTCACCTTGATCGCGCTACAATTCGTAGTGTTATTTCTTTTCAAACTAACTCTTTTACAGGCGCAAACACCTAGCTTCACACAAAGCGAATTGAATGGGGTGAATTTTAATTTTGGCCTAACTTCTTTGATGTACGGGCCTGATGGGCGTTTGTATGCTGCTGAGTATCCAAGCGGCGCAATAAAGGCAATTACGGTTCAAAGAAATAGTGAAATCGATTACGAAGTAAGTAGCATTGAAACACTAGATGGTATTACAACCATACAAGACCATAATGACGATGGTACACTCCATACGGCAATAAATAGACAGGTTACTGGCTTAACGATTACAGGAACTGACTGGAATCCAGTAGTTTATGTCTCTTCTAGTGATGTGCGCATCGGAGCCGGTTCTGGCGGAGGTAACGGCGATGTCAATCTTGATACCAATTCAGGAGTCATCACCCGCTTTACTTGGAATGGGGCTTTATGGGACGTTGTCGATTTAGTGAGGGGTTTACCAAGGTCAGAAGAAAATCACGCCACCAACGGACTAGAATTTACTTCAATTAACGGTACGGATTATCTCATTTTGGCTACGGGTGGGTTTACCAATGCAGGTGGCCCTTCAACTAACTTTGTCTATACCAATGAGTATGCTCTTTCGGGTGCTGTCTTATCAATAGATCTTGATGCTATAAATGCCTTGCCTGTTTTGTCAGATAACGGCAGAAGCTATATCTATGACCTTCCTACTCTTGACGATCCAACCAGAGCAAATACCAATGGTATTGTAGATTCTGACCATGCTGATTATGATGGGGTAGATGTAAACGACCCTTTTGGAGGTAACGATGGGCTCAATCAAGCCATGATCGTTTCTGGAGGTCCAGTTCAGATTTTTTCCCCGGGCTATAGAAATGCCTATGACCTCGTGGTTACTGAAAATAATGCACTTTATGTTACCGATAATGGCGCGAATGGCGGATGGGGTGGTTTTCCTGTAAATGAAGGTGGAGGCTCGGTTACAAATAATTATGACCCAAATGAACCTGGTAGTCAGTCCATGTCAGGCAATGAAATGGTTGACAATCTTGATCATTTAGAATTGGTAACTACGAATCTTCAAAATTACGTGCCCGGTAGTTTTTACGGTGGGCATCCAAATCCAACAAGAGCAAACCCTTTTGGAGCGGGGCTCTATACCGCCTCGGCGCTCAGTGGAAATATAGGCGCTGAATTTAGAACTTTAATTTATGATCCTGATGGTTCAAAAGGAGCTGGCTATACCACTGATTCTACTATCGGTCTACCGGCGAATTGGCCACCTGTTGCTGTAGCCAATAGTATTGAAGGTGATTGGCGAGGACCTGGAACTTTAAACCCAGATGGGCCAAATGATGAGCCCATTGCTATTTGGGGAACCAATACAAACGGCATAGATGAATATACGGCCAGCAATTTTGACGGAGTGATGCAGGGTGACCTTCTAGCGGGCCATAGTGGCGGTAATATTCGAAGAGTACAATTAACTATAGATGGAGATCTTCAAAATTTAAATCAGAGCTTTTTATCAGGTATTGGAGGAAATGCTTTGGGTATTACCTGTAATAGTGATTCTGATATATTTCCGGGCACAATTTGGGCCGGTACCTTGAATGGTAAAATTGTAGTTTTTGAGCCAAGTGATGCTGTGCTCTGTATACATCCAGAACAAGTTGGTTATGATGCTAGTGCAGATTACGACAATGACGGTTATACCAACCAAGATGAAGAAGACAATGGATCTGACCCTTGTAATGCCGGGTCGCAACCAGAGGATTTCGATAAATCAGTAGGTGGAACTCTTATTTCTGACCGTAATGATGTCGATGATGATGCTGATGGTATCTTAGATTTCGAAGATCCTTTTCAATTGGGTAATCCAAATACCTCAGGAAGTGACGCGTTTTTACTGCCAGTGAATAATGATCTTTTTAATGACCAACAAGGCCTTGGAGGTATTTTTGGTTTAGGTATGACGGGGCTAATGAATAATGGAGATGTAGAAGCTAGTTGGCTTGATTGGATCGATAGAAAAGATGATCCTAATGACCCAAATCCCAATGATGTTTTAGGAGGTGCAGCAGGTCTTATGACTTCACATATGACTTCAGGTACAGCTTTAGGGAGTGTAAATTCTCAAGAAAAAGGATACCAGTATGGCGTTCAAACCAGCACCAGTACAGGTCAGTTTACAGTCACTGGAAATCTTATAGGCTTAACTGGCCCCTTGCGCATCTATGGCAATACAGCTGCCGTAGGAGGAGAGTTAGGTTATTTCATAGGTGATGGTAGCCAAAGCAACTATATCAAAATTGTGCTGACAACTGCAGGAATAACTGCTTTACAAGAGATTGACGACGTAGTTCAGACACCTTTAAATGTTAGTATACCAATTGCAAACAGACCCAATAGTAGCATGCTCTTCTATTTTGTAGTAGACCCTATTAGTGGGCAGGTAGATTTGGAATATTCCTTTGATGGGGGCAGTAGAAATGCCATTGGCACAGTACAAGCAGAAGGAAGCATTTTAGGGGCTATACAGCAAATGAATCAAGATTTAGCGGTAGGTCTTATTGGAACCTCCAATACTTCGGGTGTTGAACTAGAAGGAACTTGGGATTTCCTCAAGGTCTCGCAAAATAATACGGATTTCGCATTGCGTGTAAATGCAGGCGGGGCCTCTATTGTTTATAATGAAGCATCTTTTTTAGCAGATCAATCATTTACAGGGGGTGCGCTATTTGAAAACTCCAATGCGCTAGTGCCAGCTTTGTACCAAACGGAAAGAAGCTCGAGTAGCAAAATATTTCAATATGATTTTCCGCTAGCAAATGGTAACTATACGGTCATACTCCATTTTGCTGAAATTTATTGGGGTGCCAATGGGGGTGGAATAGGAGGCATTGGAAAACGTATTTTTGATGTAAGCATTGAAGAGGCATTAGTGCTCAATGATTATGATATTTATGCAGATGTTGGTGCTGACACGCCCGTTTTAAAAATGTTTCCAGTCGCTGTTAGCGACGGCATTTTAAATATAAATTTCTCTGCATTATCAAGCGTTGGAGGCGTCGATCAGCCTAAAATTGCTGCCATAGAAATTGTTGGTATTACAGTCAACGAAGCACCCTTTGCGATAGCAGAGGCTTCAACACTCACGCCTGATGCCCCCTTGGAAATAAGCTTTACAGGATCGAATTCTACCGATGATAAAGGCATCGTAAGTTATGTATGGGATTTCGGTGATGGAAACACATCAATAGCGCAAAACCCTGAGCATAGCTACGCGACGATAGGCAGTTATAGCGCTAGTTTAACAGTAAGCGATGAAGAAGGATTGACCCACACAGCCGAACTGGCTGTCGATATTTTAGATACTAATGATTTTTCAGTTTTTATCAATTCTGGAGGGCCACTCGTGGTTTATGAAGCGCTAGCTTACCAAACAGATGATTATTTTTCAGGTGGGGCAGTTTTTAATAATACAAGCGCACTTGTGCCTGAGCTTTATCAAACAGAACGTAGTTCTCCAACGGCTCAGTTTGCCTATGCAATTCCGGTAAGCGATGGAAATTATGTGGTAAAATTACATTTTGCAGATATTTACTTCGGTGCTACTGGAGGCGGTGCAGGTGGAGTTGGTAGTCGTGTTTTTGATGTGTCGTTAGAAGGAAATATTATACTAAATGACTATGACATCATCGCCGATGTAGGTTCAGAAACCCCAGTGGTGAAAACTTTTGAAATTAGTATAAGTGATGGGGAAATAAATTTAGAATTCGATGCTTTAGGAATCGATGGCGTTGATCAGCCTAAAATTTCAGCAATAGAAATTTTAACGGGTGGTCAATTCTCACCAATAACCGTAGAACCGATTGCGGATCAAACAGATCAAGTGGGGGCACTTATCGGAAACCTCGGTATTGCAGCCTCAGGAGGAGATTCAAACTCAAATTTCAGCTATAGCATATCTGGTCAACCGGCAGGAATCTTAGTGGAGCCAACCAATGGCTTGATTTACGGTACTATTGAAAATAGTGCTTTAACTGGAGGGCTTAACAATGATGGTGTGCACCAGGTATCTGTGAGCGTAGCGAAGCCGAATTCAAGCACGGTGAATATCGATTTTACCTGGACGGTAGCAGCACTAACTTCTTGTACTTGGAATGAGTTGTCAGATTCAAGTTTGGGTCGTTTTGAAACGCTAAGCCAAGCCGTAGGAGATAAACTATATGTTATTGGAGGGTTTGAGAAAGGTGTGCCTTTCTTGTCTATTTCTGCTGAGAATGAGATTTACGATACTACTACAGATACTTGGAGTATTGGTGCACCAATACCAACGCCTGTAACTCATATGGGAGGAGCCGTCGTAGGAGAAGAGATATGGTCAGTTGGAGGTTTTGTCGGCAATGACCCTGGCCCTGCTACCAATATTGTTCAGATCTATAATACGCTTACCAATACCTGGAGAACCGGACCGAGCTTGCCTTCAGTTGCAGCAGGAGGAGCCTTGACACTTAATGCTAATAAATTACATTTTTTTGGAGGTTTAGAAGCTGACCGCCAAACCAATACCGGAAATCACTATGTTTTAGATTTGGCCAATAGCAATGTTGGATGGAGCACAGCTGCGCCACTGCCCAACCCTCGAAATCATTTGAGCGGTGTTTCAATTGAAGGCATAATTTATGCTATTGGAGGTCAGTTTGGGCATGACGGGTTCGTACAAGACACAAAACTCTTACATGCTTATGATGCAGCAACAAACCAATGGACACCACTAGCGGATTTGCCTTTTGAACGCTCGCATTTTGAGCCAGGCACCTCGGTTTATAATGGAAAAATTATTATCGTAGGTGGCCGTCAGGTAAATCAATTCTTCGATGAAGTAACGCAGTATGATCCGCAAACGAATACATGGACTGAAATTTGTAAAATGCCAGAAAAGTTGTTGGCACCATCGGCAAAAATTTTTAATAATAGATTGATTGTTTCAGGCGGAGGAATCGATGGAATTATAAATTTTTCAAAGAGTACTAGATGGCTGCAACTTGAACCAGATGTATCGCAAAATACATGGACCGATAAAGATGAAAATCAAAATTACACAGGTCGTCACGAATGTAACTTTGTACAAGTAGGCAATCAGTTTTACTTATTAGGAGGAAGAGAAAGTGATTTGGTAGAGCGTTATGATTATACTTCTGATACATGGACGGCGCTTGGTTCGGCTCCAAAAACGTTCAGTCATTTTCAAGCTCTCGAATACCAAGGCTTACTATGGGTAATCGGTGCAGTCGATGGAAATAATTATCCGAATGATATTGTCGATAATCATATATGGGTTTATAATCCCTTGGCTGATGAATGGGCGCAAGGACCAGAAATTCCGTCAGGAAGAGTTCGTGGTGCTGCTGGTGCCCTCGTTTATAATAATAAATTTTATGTTGTTGGTGGAAATACCAATGGCCATGCAGGAGGCTATGTAAGTTGGTTCGATGAGTTTGACCCTGCTACAGGTATTTGGACCGCTTTAACAGATGCTCCAAGAGCTCGAGATCATTTTCATGCGGTTTTGGTCGGTAATGAATTGTTCGCTATAGGTGGCCGTCAGTCTGGTGCCCCTACTGATGCCACTCAGACAGCAGCGGAACTTGGTAAGCCTCTGGTTGCTGAAGTTGACGTTTATAATTTTTCTACGGCACAATGGTCTACCCGGCCAACCAATCAAAATATACCGACACCTAGAGCCGGTGCTGCTTCGGTAAATTTCAATGCTAAAATTGTAATAATCGGAGGCGAAGTCTACCAAGAAACAGTTGACGGTGTACTGACCACGGGTGCCCTGAAAGTCGCAGAGGAATTTGATCCAAGTACAGGCCTCTGGTCTCGTTTTGACGATATGAATTTTGCGCGACATGGTCACCAAGCAATTGTTTCAGGTAACGGTATCCATGCCATTGCGGGATCACCAAATTATGGTGGAGGTATTCAAAAAAATATGGAGTATTATGGCAGCGATAACCCTATTGGGTCAGCTGTTACTTTAAGTGGTCTTTCAGCGCCAAGCAATTTGGTTTTTCAAGATAATACGGTTAAAGATATTTCTTTAGAGGTATCAGAAGGTGATACTGGTATATGGGTTCGTTCATTCACTATCACAGGTTCTGACGCTTCAGATTTTATGATGACCACTAGTATAATATCAAATATTTTGCTAAAAGCAAATTCGATAAATTCTTTTGGTATTCAAGATACCGGCACAGGCGGCGGTAGAAATGCTGTTTTGACTATTGAATATGGAGCAAGCTCAAGCTTACAAATTAATTTGTCTACAGCTGTGAGCTGCGCTTGGAATGACATAGCTGATTCTAATCTGGGTCGTTTTGAGACAAGAAGCGAAAAGGTAGGCGATAAACTTTACATTCTTGGGGGCTGGCTTCCAGGTATTCTAGTTGCCGAACAAGTTGAGATCTACGACACCCTAAACGATACTTGGGTTTATGGTACGCCCATGCCAATACCGGTGACCCATATGGGTAGTGCAGTGGTTGGTAGTGACATTTGGATTATCGGCGGTTTCACTGGAGACGATGCCAACCCTGGGCCTGCAGTTACTGCAGTACAAATTTATAATACGATAACAGATACTTGGAGCGCGGGCCCTGATTTGCCCAATGCAATCGCTTCGGGAGCATCGACAACGAATGGTAACAAAATCCATTATTTCGGAGGCTTGTTAGCCGACAGGCAGACAGATACTGGCGATCATTATGTTCTTGATTTGGCGAATATTGAAGCAGGCTGGGTAACGGCTACACCATTGCCAAACCCTAGAAACCATCATAGCGCTGAGAGCGTTAATGGTGTTGTCTATGCTATCGGAGGGCAATTTGGTCATGATACTTCTACTCAAGATACCAAACTGCTGCATGGCTATGACCCGGCCACTGATCAATGGACTAAGCTTTCAGATCTTCCTGAGGAAAGATCTCATTTCGAGCCTGGTACATCAGTTCATAATGGTGACATACTAATTGTAGGGGGTAGAAAAGGGAGTAGCTTTTTTAATGAGATTACCCAATATGACCCGCAATTAAACGTATGGACAGAATTATGCGTTTTGCCTGAGAATTTGATGGCACCGGTGGCGCACCCATTTGGTGATAGGTTAATAGTCTCTAGTGGAGGTGTGAACGGAACCAGTAACCTGACACTAGCAACAAGATGGTTGCAATTGGCGACTAAGGAATCGTATCTGCCTATTACAGTAGATCCCATAGTGAATCAGTTTAATTTAGAAGCAGAAGATATTATTTCAATACCCCTTACAGCAAATAATGGAAATCCATATGACATCTACACTTTTGAAATATCTGGCCAACCTAGTGGTATTAGCATAGATGCAGTGAATGGTACTATTTCAGGTACCATAGGTCAAAATGCGGCCTCTGCCGGCGTGAACAATGACGGAATTTATACCGTAACTATTACGGCAAATAAATTAGATTCTCAGGGGGCAACTTTACAATTTGAATGGACCGTTACTGAAGCTACCACGGGTCTTATTTGGTTTGAAGATTTTGAGAATTTACCCAACGGAGCTACTTCTGACAATGGTGATACCGCCTGGGCGGCCGTTAGAGATGCCGGTAGGTTTGAAGTGTCAAATGGTAGTTTTTTAACGAATGGCAACAGCGCATCGCCTGGGGTATGGACCTCTGAAGTGATAGCCGTTAGCGGAACGATTTCTATTTCAGTTGATGTCGACGATGCTGATAATCGTAAGGAACCAGCAGATTTTGTGAACGCATATTATGTTTTGGATGGCGGGCCTCAGGTATTGTTTGGATCGGTAAGCGATGATATTTCAGCACAAACTCTTACGGTATCCGGACTTTCAGGTGCTACGGTACAGATTATAATAACCGCTGATGTGAGCACGACGAATGAATTTTATACTATTGATAATATAAGCGTGTTTGGTGAATCTATAGCAATCACGGAATACGATTTAATAGTCAATAAAGGCAGTGGAGATGGCTCATATGAAGTTGGTGCATCTGTGAACATCAGTGCAGATGTAGCGCCATCTGGTCAAGAGTTTGATATCTGGACCGGTGATGTTTCTGGTATTTTTGATGTTAATACGCCATCAACTACGATGGCTATACCTGCTTCTAATACAGCGGTTACGGCAACGTATCGCGATATACCGACGGTTGGAGTTGTCTGGCTAGAAGACTTCGAAGACCTTTCCAATGGGGCAACTTCTGATACTGGTGCTACTGCTTGGACTTCATTTAGGGATTCTGGTACGTTTGAAGTATCGAACGGCAGCTTTTTAACGAATGGCAATAGTTCGGCCCCTGGAGTATGGACCTCTGAAGTGATACCCATTAACGGAACTATTTCTATAGCTGTCGATGTTGACGATGCCGACAATAATAAAGAACCTGCAGATTTTGTGAAGGCATATTACATTTTGGATGGCGGGCCTCAGGTATTGTTTGGATCTGTAAACGATGATATATCAGCCCAGACCTTTACGGTTTCTGGTCTTTCGGGCAGTACCTTACAAATTATAATAGCGTCTGATGTGAGTACAACTACTGAATTCTATACGATTGATAATATAACGGTATTCGGATCGCCTACAGGAATCACGGAATACGATTTAACCGTCGATAACGGAAATGGAGATGGAGCATATGAGGCGGGAACAGTTGTGAATATTAGTGCAGATGCCGCTCCGGAAGGTCAGGAATTCGATATTTGGACTGGTGATATTTCCGGAGTTTCAGATGTGAATAGTGCTGCTACCACGATAACAATGCAGGCTTCGAACACTTTGCTTACAGCTAATTACAGCGATATACAAACGGGTGGTATAGTTTGGTTCGAAGATTTTGAGGATCTATCCAATGGCGCTACTTCTGATACAGGGGCTACGGCATGGACCTCAATTAGAGATGCGGGTACCTTTGAAGTATCTAATGGTATCTTTTTGACAAGTGGCAACAGTGCATCGCCTGGGGAATGGACCTCTGAGATTATTCCGATTAGCGGAACGATCACACTTTCAGTTGATGTTGACGATGCTGATAATCGGAAGGAGCCTGCCGATTTTGTGAATGCATATTATGTTTTGGATGGCGGACCTCAGGTATTGTTTGGATCTGTAAACGATGATATATCAGCCCAGACCTTCACGGTTTCAGGGCTTTTGGGTACTACAGTACAAATTATAATTGCATCTGATGTGAGCACAACTAATGAGTTCTATACCATTGATAATATTAGAGTCTTCGATGAAGGAAGTTCCGCTAGAAGTTCTAATACGCGGTTTGATTCTAATACCAATGAAGCCTTAGGCAATGAAAGCTCTACAAGTAGTGCTATCCAAAACGCTGAAGATCAAATTGATGCTACTTACCTATATCCAAATCCAGCAAGTGATTTTATAGGGCTTAGACTTTCAAACGCCGCAAAGGAGGTCTTATATATGGGGCTATATGATCTTGCAGGTAAACTAGTAGTTAGCTTTGATAAATCAGAAATTGTAGTTACAAGAGACGGAGTTGAGCTGCCTATTCAGAATGTTAGAAACGGTATATATGTGGTACAAATACATATTGAAAATAGTGAAACGCTGTACCTAAAAGTTGTTCTCGAAAATTAATATTTTTATTAGCTCAAAGACATAGTTAACAGAAAACCCTGTGGATTTAGATTCACAGGGTTTTTTCTTTAAAAACAACTTCTCTTAAGTAAAGGGTATTTTAAAACATCTTTTTTTGTTAAAGTTATCTTTAAATTTAAGATACGCTCAATTTTCTCTTTACTTGAATTAGCTCTTTTGCTTATCTTGTAGCATTAGCTTTTACGTGATGATGAATCGTTTTTTTTTAAATGGTCATTGCTTAAAAAATACAAGGGCTAATAATTAATCAAAAAACAGACACACATGAAAAGAAGAGATTTTGTTCAAATGTCCGGATTAGGGGCAGGTGCATTATTGTTGCCCACATCTATGATGGGTAATTCTATTGTAGCTGAGGCATTATTAGCCCCTGGTATGGATATTATTGTAAAAAAACGCATGGCTGATGTTGCCCTTAATACGGCAAAATCTATGGGTGCTACCTATGCCGATGCTCGCATCGGTCGGTATTTGAACCAATATGTATTCACTCGTGAAGACAAGGTTCAAAATGTAGTGAATACCGAATCTTTCGGAATCGGAATTCGCGTAATTGCTAATGGAACATGGGGCTTCGCTTCAACCAACGACGTTTCCGAAGATGGAATACAAAAAGCTACACAACAAGCGGTAGCAATTGCAAAGGCCAATTCTAAGTTCCAAAAGGAACCGGTTGTCTTGGCACCAGTTTCTGGGCAAGGAGAGGTTTCATGGAAAACACCGATTCAGAAAGATTTTAAAAATGTACCTGTTTCTGAAAAGGTAGATTTATTACTTAATGCCAATGCAGCTGCACTAGATAACGGAGCGAACTTCGTAAACTCCGCTCTCTTCATGGTTAATGAGCAAAAGTATTTTGCTTCTACCGATGGCTCTTATATTGACCAAGATGTACATCGTATTTGGCCCACTTTCGGAGTTACCGCAGTTGATCAAGCTGAAGGTAAATTCAAGACAAGACAAGCAATGAGTGCTCCTATGGGAATGGGGTATGAATATATGGACGGATTAGCGTCCGAAAAATTAGAAGGTGCCGCGGGTCTTAAATTGTATCGTAATAGTTACGATATGGTCGAAGATGCAACTATTGCTGCACAACAGGCAAAAGAAATGCTGACTGCTAAATCAGTAGATCCTGGTAAATATGATCTTGTTTTAGAACCGAATCATTTAGGTTTGACCATACATGAATCTGTAGGTCACCCAACTGAACTTGATCGTGTCTTGGGTTATGAAGCCAACTACGCAGGTACAAGCTTTGCAACAATTGATAAATGGAAATCAAAGAATTTCAAATACGGCAGCGATATCGTGAACATTGTTGCTGATAAAACGCAAGTAGGTTCATTAGGTGCTGTAGGCTATGATGATGAAGGTGTGCCTTGTAAACAATGGGATATCATTCGAAATGGAGTCTTAGTGAATTACCAAGCAATTCGAGATCAAGTTAAAATGATTGATCAAGATGAATCTCATGGTTGCTGTTATGCGCAGAGTTGGAACGATGTACAATTCCAAAGAATGCCTAATATTTCTTTAGAAGCTGGAAATGAGCCATATTCGGTAAGTGATATGATCAAAGATGTTGAAAAGGGAATCTACATCGTGGGACGAGGTTCATATTCGATTGACCAGCAACGGTACAACTTCCAATTTGGTGGTACTGTTTTCTATGAAATTAAGAATGGAGAGATTGTAGGTATGTTGAATGACGTTGCTTATCAATCGAACACACAGGAATTTTGGAATTCTTGTGCTAAGATTTGTGATAAGAGTGATTACCGCTTGATGGGGTCATTCTTTGACGGAAAAGGCCAACCACCGCAGGTGAGTGCGGTTTCTCATGGTAGTTCTACTACACGATTTAATGACATTAATGTTATTAATACGGGTAGATCGGTTTAATCTCCAGTTTCACTTAAAGACAATTATAATGGCAATATATACAGAAGAAGAAGCAAGAAAAGTAATGGAGAAAGCCTTGAGCTTTTCCAAAGCTGATGCTTGTGAAATAAATTTAGATGGTAGTGAAAGCGGTAATATTCGCTATGCACGTAATTCAGTGTCTACAGCAGGGCATCGATCAAATCAGACCTTGGTAGTGCAATCTAATTTTGGAAAGCAATCGGGTACGGCAACCATCGATGAATTCGATGATGAATCATTGAAAAGAGTAGTAGCAAGATCTGAGGAACTTGCCAAACTTTCTCCAGAGAATCCTGAATTTATGGGCCCCTTAGGGCCACAAGTTTATGACAATGCAATTAATTATGTAGAGGAGACCGCTAATATCACGCCTGATTTTCGTGCTGAGGTTGCGAATAGTAGTATAGCACCTGCAGCCAGCCAAGATGTTACGGCTGCTGGTTTTTTAAATGATTCAGCTAGTTTTAGTGCGATGCTTAATTCAAAAGGGCTGTTCGCCTATAACAAAGAAACGAATCTTGAATTCACCGTTACCATGCGCACAAACGATGGTACTGGTTCTGGTTGGGTAACGCGTGATGTTAATGATGTGAGTAAATTTGATTCTGCTGAGGCGTCGAAAGTTGCTATAGATAAAGCGGTACGCTCTCGAGAAGCAAAAGCCATCGAACCAGGAAAGTATACGGTAATCTTAGAACCTTCAGCAGGTTTAGGTCTTTTAAGTGGTTTAGGCAGAGCGATGAATGCTAGAACTGCAGATGAGGGAAGAAGTTTTATGTCAAAGGAGGGAGGCAATAAAATAGGCGAAAAAATTGTTGATGAGCGGGTAAAACTTTGGTCAGACCCATTGAATCCTGCGGTGCCTGGTGCTACTTGGAACGGCGCAGGTCAGCCTTTGAAGAAAACAACTTGGATTGAAGATGGTATTGTTAAAAACCTTGCTTATGGTCGATTTTGGGCCAAAGAGAAAGGGGTTGAACCCGTTCCGTTTCCTAGTAATTTTATTATGGCGGGTGGTGATGATTCTCTAGAGGATTTAATCAAGAGTACCAAGAAAGGAATCTTAGTAACCCGTTTATGGTACATTCGCTCGGTTGATCCACAAACATTATTATATACTGGTTTGACTAGAGATGGAACTTTTTATATTGAAAACGGAGTTATTAAATACCCTGTTAAGAATTTTAGGTTTAATGAGAGCCCGATTATTATGTTGAATAATTTGGAGACTTTAGGTCAGCAAGTTCGTGTTGATGGTAATTTGATTCCGTATATGAAAATCAGAGATTTCACCTTTACTAGCTTATCAGACGCGGTTTAATCCGTTTCGAAATACTTAAAGAATCTCCGATGCTTTCTGCCTCGGAGATTCTTTTTTATATCGGTACAATTCCCTTGAAGTTATTTTAGATTTAGAATTTGAACAACGCATTTTTCTTTACGAGATTACAATATGAGTCAGGTGATTGGGATGTGGATCAGCGCATGCCCTCAAACCTTTTGAACTCCTTAGTTGAATACACAACACTCGCAGTTGATAAGCAAGAAAAAATAATCACTTTAGCTAGCGATGATATTTTCAAATCTCCCTTTTGTTACCTTTCAGGCCATAAGCTTGTACAGTTTACAAAGAAGGAAAGAGAGAACTTTGAAAAATATGTAAACAATGGCGGTTTTGTCTTTGTAGACGATTGTAATCATGATATAGACGGCTTATTTGCAAAGTCTTTCGAAAGGCAAATGGAAGAAATTTTTGGAGATGGAGAGCTACAGAAAATTCCAAATACTCATGAAGTGTACCACAGTTTTTTCAAGTTTGAAGACGGCCCACCAACTACTTCACAAGAACTAAATGGCTGGGGCGATGATTTGGTGCACGAATATTTAAAGGCGATTCAAATCAATGGTAGAATAGGAGTTTTATACAGCAATAAAGATTACGGCTGTGAATGGGATTATGATTTTAGAAACAAACGCTGGTACAAGATAGATAATACCAGATTTGGTGTAAACATTGTGATGTATGCACTTACATCTTAAAAAGGATTTGGATGGATAAACATTTGAAGGAAATACAACAAGAAGTTGAAACCCTAATAGGAAAGCTTGTTGATTTAAAAAAAGAAATGGCCAAGGTTATTATTGGCCAAGAGGAGACTATTGAACACTTACTTATAACTTTCTTAGCAGGCGGTCATGCGCTTTTAGAGGGAGTACCAGGTCTGGCCAAGACTTTGATGATAAAAACATTAGCCCAAACTATTGATTTACAATTCAGTAGAATACAGTTTACACCTGATTTAATGCCTTCAGATATTATAGGCACTGAAATTTTAGAGGAAGACCATACCACGGGTAAGAAGTTTTTTGAATTTAATAAGGGGCCCATATTCGCAAACATTATTCTCGCTGATGAGATTAATAGAACACCGCCTAAAACCCAAGCAGCTCTTTTAGAGGCCATGCAAGAGTTTGAGGTTACGTATTCAGGAAAAACATATGCCTTAGATAGACCTTTCTTTATACTAGCGACACAAAATCCTATCGAGCAGTCTGGAACTTTCCCTTTACCAGAAGCTCAACAAGACCGTTTTCTTCTCTATATTAAAATTGGTTACCCAAGTGCATCCGAAGAAAATAGGATTCTAAAAAGTACAACAGGTACAAAAAAAGAAAAAGTCAAAAGTGTTTTGACGGGTAAAGAAATACAGCGCCTTCAAGAGCTGGTGCGAGAAGTACCAATAAGTGACGAGCTGATCGATTTTGTAAGCCAAATAGTCAGAGCAACAAGGCCTGATACTACAACGAATGCCTATGTGAGAGAATGGGTGAATTGGGGAGCAGGGCCAAGAGCGGGTCAGGCAATGATTCTTACTGCCAAAGCAAGAGCGTTGCAAGCAGGGCGATTGGCAGTTACTCTAGATGATTTGAAACATGTTGCATTTCCAGTACTTCGACATCGTATCATTATCAATTTCAAAGCCGAAGCGGAGGAAATTACTTCAGACGACGTTACAAAACACTTGTTAGATTCTATAACGCTATCCTCATAAAATTCATACTGTGAAACAAGATTACCGAGAACTACTACAACCCAAGATTATCAATAGTCTATCCGGACTTTCATTGATAGCTAGGGTAGTTGTTGACGGGTATTTATCAGGCTTGAATACCAGCCGGCGCGTAGGAGCTGGTTTGGAATTTAGTCAGTACAGAGGCTATGAATCTGGTGATGACCTTCGTTTGTTAGATTGGAAAATGTTAGCTCGCTCGGGTCGGTATTACATCAAGCAATCGGAAATTGACACCCACATAAGCGTGAAATTTATTTTGGATGCAAGCAAGTCTATGTTGCATAGCGAGAACGGACTTACAAAATTAGAATATGCTAAAGTACTCATTGCTTCATTAGCTTCATTAGCTCAAAACCAAGGGGATAAGATTGGACTCTTTGCATTGAATGATGAAAGTTTAAAAACAGTTCTTCCTGTTTTACAAAAGCAGCAATACAAACGATTTTTATACGAATTAATAGCAGTTGAAGGCAAAGGTAAATGGCCTAAAAAAACACTAAAATTTGACAAGTTACATGATAGAAGTCGCAAAGAACTCCTATTTTTTGTTACAGATTTATATGAAGATACAACAGAATTAACCTCAAAAATTAAAGACTTAAAAACAGCAAGAAACGAAGTTGTTGTGCTTCAAATTATGGGTGCCAACGAACTTGAATTCAATTATAGTGGTGATGTAGTTTTCGAAGATCTTGAAACGGGTGTTAAAGTAAAGGTAGATGCAAAATCTGCTAAAAGTAACTACCTGAAGACACTTGAGCAAACGATGGGCGTTACCAAAAATATATTGCTCTCAAATGGTATATCACATCATGTGTTCAAGCTCAATGATCCGATTAGCGAAGCTTTAAACTTATTTTTAAAACAACGAACCTATCTGATGTAAATGGTATTCACAAACGCTACATATTTATGGGGGTTATTGGGGCTACTACTTCCTCTAGCGATACACTTATGGAGTCGTAAAAAATTGAAGACCATCAAAGTAGGTAGTATAAAATTACTACAAGCTTCTGAACCAAAACAAACCAGCAGTATCAGAATAAATGAGTTGTGGTTATTGTTTTTAAGACTTCTTACGGTACTATTGCTAGTTCTTATTCTTGCGGAACCTCGTATAACGAGCGTAAAAGAAAACTTGACTATCCAATATCTTATAGAACCGAGTTTATTGAATGACGAACGTTTGAGTTCTATTCTAGATTCGATTCCTAAAGAAGCGGTTCGTATACTTGAAACCAGATTTCCTAAATGGGATGATTATGATGTTGTAAAGCCTTCTAAAGCTCTAAACTACTGGCAGCTTGCCCAACAAATGAAATCACTACCTGCTGACAGTATTGTTGTTTTTTCGAAGGGCTTAGTTAAAGGGATAAAAGGGGCAAGACCTATTATTCAGGCAAATACAAGGTGGATTGTTATTGAACCTGATCTTGGTACGGAAAAAGCTATCGCGGTTCGGCAAAAGGACGCTTCCGTAGAAGTTCTTTCTATTTCAAATGACGAGAGAACATTATCTTTTAAAAAGAAACGGATTACTTCTGCTAGTGACTTAGTTGAAATAAATCTCAAAGGGGATAGCATTCGTCTAAAAGCTCATGGCAGTGAAGATTGGATGCTGTTGAAGAAAAACAACCCCATACGTATTTGTATTGTGAATACAGATTCTTTACTAGAACAAATTAGCTATTTTAAAGCGGCGTATCGGGGAATTTCTAAGTTTTTAGATAGGCCCTTGGAAATAGATTCTTTTGAGAATTTAGACAGCATCAAACTTGATGATTATCATACTATAATTTCCTTCGAGAACACGGAACTAATACATGCCAAAGTAAACCAGTTGCGATACCAACCAAATGAGTTTGCAAATCAGTTGATTGAAAATGGACCAGCAAAAAATATTTTTCACCTGACTGAATTATTGAATAGTGAGAATATTATTAAGGAATATCTTCCTGTAAAACTATGGTCTCTTCTAGATTTAAATACTGATTTGGAGTATGTTATAAATGCAAATGATAGAAGGGTGGTGTCAGAGAAAGAACTTCAACCGCTGACATACGACGGAGAAAGATTAAAAAGCACAATTGCTACACTTCAACTTACTCCCTGGCTTTGGTTATTTTTTATTTTGGTAATCCTTGTAGAGCGAATTTTAGCAAAATTGAGAAAACAATGAGCAATCAGGGCCAAGATATAATTATGGGTTTTAAAAGACGTTGGCAACTGCTGCTAGTTGCTGAAGTAGCTCTGTATAGCTTGGGTCTCGCATTGCTTGTATTCGTACTTAGTAACAGCAGCAGTGCTGCACTGTGTTGTTTAATACTTGTTAGTATGCTCTTGCTTTTATTTAAAAAACCTTGGCAACTTTCTGCAGATAGGGTTTCTGTTTTTTTAGATGAAGAATTGACAAGTATGGAAAATAGCACGGGGCTTTTCTTGGTTCCAGAAGCTCAGCTTTCTGATTTGGCATTACTACAACGTTATAAAGTTGCACAAGCATTGAAAACAGGTATTAGCAATCTAAAGCCAAAAGTTAATTTGACACGGGCCTTCCTTGTATTTTTAGCGTTGTTAACTGCTGCATTTCTACTTCATTATTTCGATGTATTTGAAAACTCGAATACGGCTAATTCGAATCCGTCAGCCAAAGAGGTCATAGTTTTTCAAGCGGTAGATTCTGTTATAGAGGGCATTAGGCCTCCTAGAATTAAACAGCAAATGTTAAGAATCAATTATCCTGCATACACCAGACTAGCAGCAAAGACGACTTCAAATATGAATATCAAAGCTTTGGAAGGCTCTCAAATCTATTGGAGTATTCAGTTTGATAGCCCTGTTGAAACTGTTTTTATTGAAAAAGGTGCTGAAAATCTTCCTTTGAAATTAAATGATGCCGCATATCTCAGCAACACAAAGTTGCTAGCCTCTGGTTTTTATAATTTTAAGTTTACTGATGTCACAGGTGCATCCTATTTATCAGAACTCTATGCTTTGGAAGTCGTAAAAGACGAAGCCCCTAAAATAGAGATACAGCAATTGAAACAATTTAGCACATTTGACATAACTGACCGTAAAATATTAAAATTCAATGCTTTAATTTCAGATGATTATGGTATTTCTGATGCCTATATTATTGCAACCGTAACAAAGGGAGCAGGCGAAGCTGTAAAGTTTAGAGAAGAACGTTTGTCTTTTGAAGCTATCGATACAGGCAGTAAAAAGTTGAACCTCCATAAAACGATAGATTTAGATGCCTTACAAATGGATGTGGGTGACGAGTTGTATTTTTATATTGAAGCCCACGATGTTAAAAAGCCTAAAGCCAATCGCCGGCGTAGCGAAACTTTTTTTGCCGTAATACGCGATACCGTTTCCAATCAGATCGCAGTAGAAGGAACCATGGGTGCTGATTTAATGCCAGACTATTTTAGGAGTCAAAGACAGCTGATCATCGATACTGAAAAATTAATTGCAGATAGAAATACGCTTTTGAAAAATGAATTTAATGCGATTAGTAATGCGCTAGGCTATGACCAAAAAGCACTCCGATTGAAGTATGGAGAATTCATGGGTGACGAGGCTGATTCTGGAATAAAGGTTTCTCAAGAAATAGAATTTATTGAACAAGAGAACCAAAATGATGAAAATGACCCGCTAGCAGAATATACACATGACCATGATAGCGATAATGAACACAATTTAGTAGACCATGAGCATAACGAAGAAAGTCTTCCCGAAGAAATGAAGGATCCTTTACATGACTACTTGCATAATCATGATGATCCAGAAGAATCGACACTTTTTACACAATCTTTAAAAAGTAAATTGCGTCAAGCAATGACAGAAATGTGGGATGCCGAACTACAGCTTCGACTGTATACCCCTGAGAAGTCTCTGCCCTATCAATACAGAGCATTGAAGCTCATTCAAGAGATAAAGAATAGTGCTCGAATTTATGTACACCGTATCGGTTTTGACCCACCACCAATAAAGGAAGAGAAACGGTTAACCGGAGCGATTGATGATGTAGAAATGCTTCAAAAAATTGAAGAGCGATACCAGGGTGATAATTTTATTGCGATGCGAGAATCAGTTCGCCGTATTGCTGAAATTATTGCTAAGAAAAGGGCAGTAGGAGCGACTGATAGAAAACTTTTTGCAAACGCGGGAAATGAATTGGCCGCTTTAGCAATCGAAAAACCCGCAAGTTATCTCAATACTTTACAAGGCTTGAAATGGGTGTCAGAAAAGAAGCAAACTTCAGTTCAGCAATTGTTAGCAGTGCAATCAGGTTTAATGAAGGCATTGCCTAAAATTGCTACAAGCCCAAACAAGGAGCGCATGTTTCAAGATGAAATCAATACCCTGATGTTAAAAGAATTGGAAATCAATGATTGATAGTATTCTTTTTCAAAATTCCAATTTAGTTTGGCCTGTTACTTTGATAGCTCTTGCCGTATGGGCGGTATTTGTTTGGAAGGAATGGAGTAAACCCCTGAAAAACAGGTTCTATCTTACGAGTTTAATTTCTCTGATTACAGTTTTGTCTTTTGTAATGTTGGCGCTTAAACCTTTAAGTGAAAACGCGGTACAAAAGAATACGGCGGTCTTGCTGACAAACGGGTTTAGCGAAAACCGTCTTGATAGCTTAAAAAACAAGATGAAAGGAATTAAGAGTATCGACTACCAAAAGAATGTGCCATTTGTAGAAGCCTTAGATGCTATTAGTAGCTTGTTTGTGCTAGGAGATGGTGTGCAGTCATATGATTTCTGGCAATTTAAAAATCGTTCCATCACGTATTTAGGCGGTGATTTACCAGAGGGAATAGTAGCTTTGAAATACACCAAAGAAAGTGTTTTAGGAGAGGATTTAATTGTTAGTGGAAGCTATCATAAAGCAAAAGCCAAACATCGTCTTGTACTTCAAGATAGAAATGGGCAAGGATTAGATTCAATAGTATTGAATCTAGAACAAACACAGCCTTTTAAACTTTCGATAGCACTAAAGTCTCCCGGTAGATTTGTATTTGATCTGCTTGAAAAAGATTCACTTGGCGAGAAAATTTCAAGTGAACCAGTAGCTTTCAAAGTTGTAGACCGTAGAAAACTAAAAATTCTTTTGATAAATGGCTTCCCCACTTTTGAGACCAAATATTTAAAAAATTACCTAGCCGAAATGGGCCATGAAGTGGTGGTAAGAAGTCAAATTACAAGAGGGCGCTATAAATTCGAATATTTCAATACCGAAAAGAGGCCTATGTATCGGCTGGGAGAAAAGGAATTGTCAAACTTTGATTTACTGGTAATTGATGCTACTTCATTTCTGAATTTATCATTAGCTAATTGGTCATCCATCGAAAAGTCTGTAAAGAATATGGGCTTAGGGGTATTCGTTCAACCCGAACCCAACTTGTTTGTTAGCGCATCTGAAAGGTTAGGATTAAAATTTGAACGAGATAAAGTTACGAAAGCCAGTTGGTCTGAATTTCCAAAGTTGACATTAGAAAAATTCCCGTTTCAGTTTGAAGCTATACATGGCTTAGAGGAAATACACAGAGACCTTAAAAATCATAGTACAGGGTATAAACGAATGGAGAAGGGTAGGGTAGGAACTACTTTAATTCAAAACACATACCAATTGCAATTAAATGGAAAAATGGAAGCCTATCGTCGATTCTGGTCTGAACTTATAAATAGGCTTTCAAAACAAGAAGAATTGACTACGGAATGGGAAATAGAGGATAGCTTTGGCTTGGTGAATCAACCCTTAGATTTTAAACTGCGTACGGCCATAGAAAAACCTGAAGTTTATACAACACATGAAAGTCAAATAGCATTGAAACAGGATGTTGATATGCCATCATTTTGGAGTGGAACAATCTACCCCGATAGGCAAGGTTGGAACCAAATTCGTTTAAAAACCAAATTTCAAGATAGTTTAGATTTCTTTGTACTCGATAGTATTCACTGGCAAACACTGCGAGCAAAAAACGTACAGAAAGAGAATGAAAGGTATTTTTCTGGAACCATAAAGGAGCAAAATAAAACACTTTCCAGTGCTCCTATTCCTTCTTTATGGTTCTTTCTTTTAGGCCTTGTTGGTTTAGGGTATTTGTGGGTGCACCCAAAGCTTTTTAAAAATTAACTAGTTAGAAATACACCCCAAAGCATACCGGTGACGATTAAAGGGGCAATTCAACTTTTTTCACGCTTTTTTAACACTTCAACCAAAGAATGAGCGTTAGCTTTACATTTTTTAAAAATAAATTGTATTGCTAAAAGATATTTTAATTGCCATGTTATGGAGTGTTTCTCCTTTCGGGGAAGCCAAGGTTGGTATTCCTTATGGAATGCTTCAGGGTGGAAATATTTATCTGGTTTTTGGACTTTGTTTTTTAGCCAACGTACTTGTTTTTCCGTTAATGCTTTTCTTTCTTGATACTATAAATAGGTATTTATTAAAGTGGCATCTCTACAAGAAAGCTGCCCTTTGGGTGGCTCGAAGGGCAAAAGTAAGCTCGGGTGAAAAAATTAAAAAGTATGGTTTCTGGGGCTTGATGTTTTTTGTTATGCTTCCGGTACCAGGTACGGGTGTTTATGCAGGTAGCATTGCTAGTTATTTGTTCAAAATTGAAAAGCAAAAGGCATTTTACGCCAATACAATTGGTATATTCTTCTCCTCGGTGATTGTTTGGGTAATGACGCTTTTAACAATGAAGGGCATGGCCTAATTACTTTTGTTGATAACTACCAAAAGACTTCTTTTTTTTAACTAGTAACTCCTGCTATTTTTGTTCGTTTCTGAGAGCTATGAGAGAACTTGAAGTTGGAGATAAAATGTATAATGTAAAGCAAGATGGCTTTGGAGATTTTGCGCGTTACACTTTTTCTGAAGTGGCTACACTCACGAAAACTTTAGCAATTTTAAAAAATGGAGTTCGGTTATACAACCAACCCAGGGCTTCTTATATAATTGATGATATTGGCTATTGCGTTTCTAGGAAAAAAGGCGTGCATTGGCATTTAGTTTCTATCAAAGCTATTCGAATTGCTCAGGTTGAGAATGAGAAAATAGCGGCACATGATTGGTTTGAAACGAAGGAATTTACCTTGCAAGAAAAGCAATTAATTTTCAAAGAGTTCAAAAAACTAGAGGAGGTAACTTAGCGCTTTGCAGTAGTGTAGGTATTCTTCAGGTTCAAAAAGAGATCTTGTAGTTTTTGTGTTACAGGCCCAATAGCATTATCCTGATAATAGAAATGGGTATCAATTTTTTGAACAGAAGCTATTTGAGTAGACGTTCCGGTTAAGAAAGCCTCATCCATTTTAATGATATCTTTTTGCGCTATCGCTTCTTGGTGAATTTCAATACCGTTAGCACTACAGAGCTGAATTACAAGCTCTCGTGTTATGCCATTTAGAATATTTTCATTTGCTGGATGCGTATAGACAATCTTGTCTTTTACAAAAAAGATATTAGAGTGAGAGGCTTCGGTTACGATACCGTCTCTATGAAAAACGGTTTCAAAACTACCACTTTGAATAGCCATATCATTTGCCATAACGTTGCCAAGTAGTGAGGTCATTTTTATATCGCAGCGATGCCATCTAAAATCTTTCTGGGTAATTACTGAAATCGGAATGTTGTTTATTTTTGGTAAAACATAGGCTAAGGCATACAACATCACAGTAGGTTCAATTTCCGCTGGAAATGAATGTTTTCTAGGAGCAATTCCTCGGGTTACTTGCATGTAGAGCAAACAGTCTTTTTCTAATAAGCCCGAAGCTTCTAGCAGCGCATCAATGCTTACTGGTAAAGTGGCTACGTCAAAATCAATGTTAATTTTATGAAGACATTCAGCGAGCCTATCGAGATGTTCTTTGCCAAAGAAAAAGCTACCATTGATTTGTAGCATCACTTCATAAATACCATCTCCAAATAAAAAACCACGGTCGAAAACTGATATTTTGGCTTCTGATGCATCTAGAATTTCACCGTTTAAATATACTTTTTCAGGATAATTTGCCATAGGAATACGGTATTTTAAATCAGATTAAACACGGAATACCACAAACAAAAATAGGACATTATTAAATAGCTGTTATTTTTTAAAGTACTAACTGGGCTAGATGCCCTATTGAAAAATTGTCTTTTTAGCCCTAAATTTGAATGCTATAAAAATATAAAGATTTGTCCTTAAAACTTCAGATAAAAGATACGTTTAATAAAGAGCTTCCGGCAGACCCGATACTCGAAAATACAAGGCGGAAAGTTCTAAATGCTTGTTTTTCATATGCAAGTCCTAGAAAACCATCAAATCCGTCTTTAGTGCACTTCTCACCAGAAATGATAGAAACCATTGGTGTATTAGAAGCACCAGAATCACAAAAATTTTTAGATATTGTTTCAGGAAACGAAGTGCTGCCTAATACAATGCCGTACGCGATGTGTTATGGCGGACACCAGTTTGGTCATTGGGCAGGGCAATTGGGTGATGGCAGAGCTATTAACCTCATGGAGGTCGAGCATAATGGAAAATCTTGGGCCCTTCAATTAAAGGGAGCAGGAGAAACGCCCTATTCAAGAACGGCTGATGGTTTGGCAGTGCTGCGTTCGTCAATACGCGAATACCTTTGTAGTGAAGCGATGTTTCATTTGGGAGTGCCTACCACGAGAGCTTTATCTTTAGTTTTAACGGGAGACGAAGTATTGCGTGATGTGATGTATGACGGCAATCCAGCTCATGAAAAAGGTGCTATTGTTTGTAGGGTAGCCCCCTCTTTTATCCGTTTCGGGAATTTTGAAATATTAGCTGCCCAAGAAGATAATGTGACTTTAAAAGCCTTGGTCGATTATACTATAAAATATCAGTTTCCCCACTTAGGTAAACCTTCAAAAAGCACCTATCTAAAGTTTTTTAAAGAAGTTGCTGTACGTAGTATGGAGATGGTCATTCATTGGCAACGTGTTGGTTTTGTTCACGGGGTAATGAATACAGATAATCTTTCTATTCTGGGCTTGACAATTGATTACGGCCCTTATGGTTGGTTAGAAGATTATGATTTAGGATGGACTCCCAATACCACAGACAGTGCTAATAAACGCTACCGTTTCGGCACACAGCCTGAGATTGTACAGTGGAATTTATTTAAGTTGGCCAACGCTATCTATCCTTTAATAGAGGAGGCAGCCATCTTACAAGATATTTTAAGAGAATACCAGGAGGAAGTTGAAGTAGCTTATTTGGAGATGATGAAATCAAAAGTAGGGCTATTCGAAACTGATACGGATGATAAAACCTTACTAGCGGAGTTAGAAACTGTACTGCAACTTTCTGAAACTGATATGACTATTTTCTTTAGACTGCTAGCGCAAGTAAAGCGCGATGCAATTTCTGATGCACTTGAAGTGATACGGGCTTCTTTTTATAAACCTGAGGAAATTAAAGGGGGTATAGAAACCCAATGGTTGGCTTGGTTTAAAAAGTATGAGCAACGTTTACAGAAAGAAAAGAAGCGAGATTCAGAAAGGGCAGAACAAATGAATTTGGTGAACCCGAAGTATGTATTACGAAATTATATGGCTCAAATGGCTATAGATACTGCTGATAAAGGTGATTATGATCTGTTAAATGAATTGTTCAATATATTGAAGAAGCCGTATGAAGAACAACCTGATCACGAGAAATGGTTTGCTAAGCGCCCTGAATGGGCACGGAACAAGGTTGGCTGTTCAATGTTGTCTTGTAGCTCTTAGCAACTGTAATGAAACGATAAAAATTTAGACTATAAGCATATGCCCAGAGCGAAGGTATTTGAAACAATTCAGAAATTACCAGAAGGATATTGGGAAGGTAGCTATAAGAGCAAAAAGTATGGCATTACCAAATAGACGTTTGCAAGTGGAAAGTCTTTTAAAGTATTTGGAAAGGAATTGGGGGGTAGTGATTTTATAAGTTTTAATTATTACCGCACTAGCAACAAAGACTTTTTGAAACCTTGTGAAATGCCTGTAGAAAAGGTACTAGCGTTTTTAAAAAATGTAGAACTCGAAAATAGATAGAAAATAGATGAGCACAAAAAAAGCATATATAGCAGGCGGTTGTTTTTGGGGAATGGAAGATTTGTTCCGAGTACGTAAAGGAATTTTAGATAGTGAAGTTGGTTATATTGGAGGAGAGAATGATAATCCAACCTACGGAAATCACCCTGGGCATGCCGAGGGAATAGAATTGACCTACAATTCAGACGCAACTTCCTTTAAGGAGATTTTAGATTATTTCTTCCGCATTCATAACCCCACGACGGTTGATCAACAAGGTAATGATAGGGGTTCAAGCTATCGTTCGGCTATCTTTTTTCAAGATGATGTCGAAAAATCTACTTCTGAAGAAGTTATTAAGATCGTTGAGGCCTCTAATAAATGGGAGGGTAAGGTAGTAACCACTTTAGAGCCACATGCTACTTTTTGGCCTGCAGAGCCTGAGCATCAAGATTATTTACTGCGCAACCCTAATGGCTATACCTGTCATTTCGAGCGATTTAAAAAGCCTTTTATTTAGAGAGAGGGGCGAAACAAATACTGAGACTAGTAAAACTAGGGTAGCTGTTCTTTGTAGAATTTAAAATCACCCTAAACTTAATATATGTAATACAGTTATTTTTTTGTCAACTACGATTTTTGTGCGAGACTAAATTAATCTGATGAAAGTTAGAAGTCAAGTCTAAATTTATTTATGTTGAGGAATTTGAATTGATTCTTTTTGATACATAGTTCTGTAGCCTGATTTATAGAATTGGCATAGCTATCTCTAGAGGTAAAAGTATATGCCTGGTCAAATCAGCATCTAAGCCTTAGTATTGCGAACAGTGTTTAGGCAATACACAGCGGTCTTCTAAAGTTAGTTTGTACGGGGTTTACGACAAGGGTGTGCACATATATTGGGTATAAGTATTTCGTTTTTTTGTAATCTCCAGCTAGTTGCGGTTACAAGTATAGCTCCTAGAGTAACTTCTTAATTAATCGATTGTATAAAAGGCAGGCTTACTTGTAAAAAACGGGCATAGTATACCACCCACGACAGATTAAAGTGAGCATAGCAATAGGTATTGCAAACCCTTTTATAGCATAGTCTAAAACTATTTTT